>NZ_NKHF01000109.1 GCF_002744175.1 Pseudoalteromonas piscicida | reverse complement strand
ATAGACGCTGGATTTAGGTTCCAATAACCAATGCAAAAAGATGTGCGGAAGTGGCGGAATTGGTAGACGCGCTGGATTTAGGTTCCAGTACCTTCGGGTGTGAGAGTTCAAGTCTCTCTTTCCGCACCATATTCTTTCAAGTAGAATTAAAACACTTGAACTTACCTCTATTGCTGGAGTATCGCCAAGCGGTAAGGCAGCGGGTTTTGATCCCGCCATTCCCAGGTTCAAATCCTGGTACTCCAGCCATCTCTTCGAGATGTAGCTAAAAATAATATATACCTGTTTTGTAGAAGTATCGGAATTGGCAGTTGTCTTGATATAGACGCTGGATTTAGGTTCCAATGACTAATGCGAAAAGATGTGCAGAAGCATCGGAATTGGCAGTTGTCTTGATATAGACGCTGGATTTAGGTTCCAATGACTAATGCGAAAAGATGTGCGGAAGTGGCGGAATTGGTAGACGCGCTGGATTTAGGTTCCAGTATCTTCGGATGTGAGAGTTCAAGTCTCTCTTTCCGCACCATATAGTATAAGTTATTTCTCTTTAATTACCTGTTACCCTCTCAGTCATCTTCATTATGTTACTTCTTTCCTTTCTCATAGTAGGAAAAACAGTGTCAAAGTTCTTAGTATTCTTCCATGCATTAACAATTGTATGTATTTTTAATATTGCTTATGCTCAATCCAGCTCGGCTTGTTGAATTTCACACATAGAGTTATCACTTAAGCATTTCAGCTATTGCCTCCCCTACGAGCAATCAACCAAGGTTTCGTTTGACGCCTCTACCAATGGCATATACGCGATTGCGACCAACAATTCCACTAAATTAAAGTTTACTTGGCTGCTAAGTGAGGCTGCATTGATGGGGCTTACAAATAAATATGATTTGACTCCTCTGATGTTACTGTCTCAACTTTTTGACAGCTCCTACAACATACAAAGTGAAGATATACAAAAGCTCAGTACCAATCTTGCTCTCGTCAATGAGTCTAATATTTTCACAGCCATACCGGGAAGCAAACATATTTTTTCTTCAATTCGGGGAGCCGAGGCACAAACGGCTTATATTCTGAGCGCTCAGAGTAAAGGGCTACTAAAGGTTGAAGGGTATTTTGACATTGATATATTAATGTATGCTGTCGCAAAACTAACACTGAAATAGTATCACTTTTGACTTAATCCTGTATGGATTTGAGAGAGTTAACTTGGCACTACCTGCATTTGGAGTTTCTTAATTTAGAGCAACTCATTGGCATTTCTCTTACCAACGTGAACGAAGGCCACTTAGCGTTCATAGGGTACTATCGCGAAATTGTTGATGATACTTTACTCGCCTCAAAACAACCCAGTAGATTAACCAAATTGCTATAATCAAGAGCCATGAATTAGTGTACTAAATTAATAAAACCACAAATTAGTGCCAACCCGATGCTATGACAGGTGCTGAAAGCGCACTTTACACTCTTTTTGATTGCTAGTTACTTTGCCAAAGCTCAGTCTCTAGAGCTTTCCAGAAGGTATCTGTCGCCTTTAACTCATCGAAATCCATGTTTTCAAGACGAACCGTAAATGATGAATTTGAGTTCTTACTGTCTATTTTAAATTTAACCTCAGCATTGACCAAGTCATCATTGCCTTTTACCGCTGAAAAAGTAATGCTTTTGAACTCTACATTCGTCGCAGTAGCATAATTACGATGAAATAATCGGCCAATCTTAGGTAAATATTCCGCCTTGGAATGCTGAATTTGCTCATCAAACTCTTTGGCAATACCTTGATCAATCGCCAAGCCTACTGCGAGCCCTGTAGAGCCCATTGCCGCCACTAACATAGGACCTGCATCTGTCCCGCGGCCAGTATAGGTGGAATCAGGTAGCGTATCGCTCAAGTTAACCGTTGGAGTTGTAGTGCACCCTGTTAACATAACAGCGATGAGCAATAAAAGTGTTCTGAACATGGTAACGTAACCTTACTTGTAATTTGACCCCCGCCCTTCCCTGCTCCATTTGAGCAAATTTATGCGGTTAATAATCAACAACTCTGTTGCCGCTTTCTCACAAAAAAGACTTCGGTACTTAGATGAGAATAGTGCAGCATGTTAGTGGGTATCATACCGCTTTTTTGGGTCCAAGTAACAGGCTCAACCTCTTATTTATGCTCAGTCCTGCTCGTCACTTTTCAAGTTTAGCTCCAAATAACTCTAACTAGATCACTAAATTGAAACGTGGCACCAACATACCATTATTTAAGTTAAAGGTATGAAGTCAGTTATTTGTAAATTCCATATTGCGCTATTTTCAAGTAAGCTGCCAAAACGCAGAATAACCCAAGAAAGAGGAAAGTACCTTGGACAAGAGAATTGAACCTGAGCTACCAAGTATTACACCCGACTTAGATCAGGTCGAAGCTTTTAAAGACTCCCTCAAGCAACCGAATAACAAAACCAGCGCACCCAAGCCGGATACCAAACAAGACACCACAACAAATAAAAAAGTTGGTATGGTTAACTGGTTAAGCCTACTTTCTATTGTTGGCTTAGCTGCAGCGGGTGTAGGCCTTTACCAGCAAAACGCAGCGACTCAGGCCCAGCTACTCGCCTCAACTCAACGTATTGCCGAACTTGAACAAACCCTATCCGCCACAGATGAAGAAATGGACCTGTCTGCTGGTGCGATGCAAGCAAAGCTAACAGCACTCACTGAACGCACAGACGAGTTATGGTCACAAATGGATAAGCTTTGGGCGTCGGCATGGCGCAGAAACCAATCAGAAATCAAACAACTCGAAGCACAAGCAAATAATGCAGCCAAAAGCCAAACCAGTATGGCCACAACGCTCGAGAGCTTATCGCAAAGTCAAACCGAGCTGACGCTGAAGCTGTCTTTATTAGAAGAGCAACAACAAGCCGCAGCGCGCCTTAAAGACCAAATAGCCACACTCAACAGCAGTGTAGATCAGTTAAAATCGCAAGCGCAAAGCCGAGACTCAAAACAAATTGAGATTGGCGGAACCCTTGCCCAAATAGAAATGACGCAAACCGCACTTACAGAAAAGCTAGAGCGCTTGGAGCGAAAGGTAACGTCGGCAACGCCAGCGCAACCTCCTCAAGGCAATAATTAAACCAACTAGCTCAATTATGACTGTGTATGTAGGCCGTCTATAAACACAGTCAATGAAGAAAATGGCACGACCACAAGCGCTTTTGCTATGCGCTTGCAAACTCACTCGCCAGCTCGCTAAATATAACGTAAAATATCGTATTAACCTGAGGTTTGGATAAGAAATGAGCTAACTCCTTGTTTTTAAAATCACATTAAATTATTTCCTTATCTAGCCAGAGAGTTTTGGGGATAACAAGGCGAATTTACGCACCAATAGCTGGCTATTGGAAGTGAATTCAACGCAGTTAGCGCAAAAGCCGGCTGCTAGAAAGGCATTGATTGTCCAAAGATCAGGTTTATTACATTCCTATATTTGTTTAAGCGTAACCTTTACGCTTAAATAAATACACATTCCCTACTCCGGCATACTGTTTTGCTGATTGAGTATTTATTGCTTGAAGGCAACTATGAAAAAGACATTTGAACTAATTCACCCTAAAATCAAACTTGAAAGACGCGTTGACGCGGTTAAGCATGAGCTTAAAAAGTACCTTAAGCGCGAACGCAACAAAACCTTGCCTACAGGCGCAGATTATTGGGATTTTGACTGTAAGTTTGGAAACACTGAAGCTGAAGCTGAGCCAGTGCACGTTTCACAACTAAACAAGTTGATTGATAAAACACAAACCGAAAACCTCACTTCCTTCTATGTTGAGATTCTAGCAAGGCCTGGCTTTAGAAAATCAAACGACTTATCTGACGATGAGCTTGAAGACTAAACTAAGCCTCTGTTAGTGATGCTGAGCTCGGCGCAGCATCACTCCATCTTACAGACCATAATTTATCATTGCTCTGCAACTTACTGCCGCGCTTTAACTCAACTCTCTATTTAACGTCTCTTAAAACCCAACAATGCCGCACTCCTCTGTACAAATACCAAAAAGCAACGATGGTTTATTGTTCAAGCTGAAACAAAATTGCCAATAGCGTGATATAATCCTTCGTCAAATCTTTTGGTAGCGTTGCTGCCAGTTTAGTGAGAGTTAAAAAATGAACGAGTCGTTTGCTGCGATTGGATTGGTAAACCCTAAGTCGCCAACGAATGTAGGTGGTGTATTACGCGCAGCTGGCTGCTACGATGCCCAAGCTGTCTACTTTACTGGTAATCGCTACGCACGAGCCGCAAAGTATCATACCGATACAAGAAATATTGCCAGCAACATCCCCATTGAACACGTTGATGACTTCATCACTTTAAAAGCCCCCGGTCGCGCCTTGGTATGTGTAGAGTTGGTAGAAGGGGCAATCCCCCTGCCACAATTTGTCCACCCAGACGACGCATTATATATTTTTGGCCCTGAAGATGGCAGCTTGCCACAAGAAATCGTTGATGCCGCCGATGCCGTAGTTTATGTACCAACCACAGGCTGCATGAATTTAGCGGCAACAGTCAATGTATTGTTATACGACCGTATGGCAAAACGCTCAACGGGGTTTGATGCCAGTCAAATACTCGCCAGCCGAGACACCAATAACCGCCTAACGGTTGGGTGATGACGTTGTTAGGGCGGTAAGTTGAAAGACTAAACATCAGTGCCGCCCTGTTACTGGGTAGTGATTTGCATGCTTTAGGCTTTGTAAGTCATCAAAGCGCACGCCATGCTGCGCCATAACTGGACGTATTTTTTTACTTATTAATTGTCGAATATAAAACGGTTGATTCGGCACAAAGTGATGAATCGTATGCGTACGCCCAAAATCAAAACAAAACAGCTGAAACGGAAAAAACCAACGACTGGTGATCACATGAGTCTGCTCTAACACGTTACTCACGCCACCATAATAATGCATTGAAGATGTGACAAGGTTTAAAGACGCTGAGCGGATCATATTAGGCACAATCAGCACCACCATTAAAAACTCCGCAACCGCTAGTAATTCAGCTCCCCACATGGGTAGTTCAAATGGCTGAACAAATTGCAGCAGGTAGTAAGCAATCACACCATATAAAATCGCAAAATAAGCCGTGGCAAGCGGAAAGCCAGCATTAAAGACCCCTAAAAATTTAAACCCATTGATTTCTTTACCAAAACGTTTGGCATTAATTAATAAACCTAACAACCCGTCTGTAACAACCACGGCTCGCAACCAAGGGGATTGAATGCCATTACCCACTAGGCGCTCCTCTAGGTCTTGTTTAGTGCCAGACACTTTATGGTGATGTAAGTGGATCTTTCTACGATACCAAGGATTCACGGTATTTGGCCGCATTAGCCACACCGTCAACATCATAAAATGATATACAAATGGGCGGTCACTAAAATACTGTTTATGGATCAAGTCGTGCTCAAGTTCATGAGAAATAGAGGTAATAAAAGCCGCTAAGATAATACACAGCCACGAGGGAATAACGGCAAAATAATAAAGCGTCGCAACGCCAATTAGCGCACTTAACGACAACAGCAAAATCACCATCGCAATGCTATTTTGCTGATTTAAAATAGGATAATGCGTTCGAAGCAACTGCTCTTCAGCCTTAATCGCCAAAACAATCGCTTTAATGTTCTGTTTCGCCGTTAATGTTGGCATAGATAACTTAATTCACCTTTTGATATCAAGATCATAACGAAACCTCCTACTACCGTAGCAGCGACTTTACGCCGCGACAGCGGTTAAAACACAACACCCAATACCGAACTTCTATTAATTATCACCTATCTCGTATTGCTTCAAAATAGCCAACATATTCTCTGGAATTGGTGATTTTTGTCCTGTTTTCATATTAAACATCACCACATTCGCATACCCAGTTGTGCATACTGCTTGTTGCGATTCACTAAACGCCTCATAGCGCATGGTAAAGCGGTCTTCTTTGATATCGGTAATATATGAACCAATATGCAAGGTGTCTGGAAAGGTAACGGGTCGCTTGTATTGCGCGTAAGTATCGCGTAGAACCGGGCTATGGGTTGGTTCTGATAATACAGAAAGTAAGCCCGTTTGAGTTAAGAAATCAATTCGCGCGGTTTCAAAATAGCGAAAATACGACACATTATTCACATGCCCCAACGCATCCATTTCTCCCCATACCACATTCACTTTGGTGGTGATCGCAAACTTTTCGAAAAATTCCTGCATGATATTGCCTTTGATTATGGTTATTTAATTCAAGAGTAACAACTCATCGTACCAGCAACAAGGAGTATGCGATAAGTATATAAACAGCGCCAAAAAGAACTATAGAGCCAGCCTGCTGTGCCCTTGATAAAAGTTATCCATAACATTTTAGCACTCACCCAACTTTGGGACATCTTAAGTCGGATGATGATGTAACAGCAACAGCCGCTAACTCTAGTCAAAAACCCCGCCACTAAAGCCACAGTAAAAGATCACTAACCAAGAATACCGAACAAAAAATTGACACCTTTTATAGCACCAAAACCAGAGGTAAAAAGGTTATTTTTTAAATATTTTCAAAAGGTAAGCAAACAGTGGAGTAATATTTAAAAGCTTGGTTTAAAAAATGCATATGAAATCAAAATCAGAGTTAAACTTGAACAAATCACCAATATGAACAAAAGCACAAATACAGTCTATGTGTTGAGCGGTTACGCCAAATGCGCCATCACTCAGCAAGGAAAATACAAGCTCGGCAACAAACACTCAATCGGCCTGCTAACCACAGACGAAAACTATGAAGATAACATCGGTAACCTCAAAACCTTTATTAAAGATTTAGGTTGGGAGTCCATTACGTTTTGCATGGTTGAAACCGTTAACGATATTAACACCCTATCCAACGATGTTTTGATATCAAGCTTTCTTCGTGCTCAGCAAAATGGCCAGTCGTTAGTGGTAAACGACCTGCCTATTACCGTCCATTAACACGTAGGAGCGGCTTCACGCCGCGATCTTTTAATGGTTACCAGCTATAGCTACAAATCCACAACTTGTTTAAACCCAAGCGCAAAACAACTCGACACCGCACCAAGTAGGAGCGGCTTCACGCCGCGATCTTTAAATATTTGCCAGCGGCTACAAACAATTCGTAGCAGCGACTTGTCTTTTAAACCCAACCTTCAACTTTACCTCATGTCACTTCGCCGGTAAGGAAAAACCAGGGAGGTACACTATTTGTCGCCATAAATGGCGACTTTCGCAGAGGTTTGGTGTGAAGTCGCAGTTATTCGTCATTATAAGGGATCGCGGCGTAAAGCCGCTCCCACAAGCCAAAAAAAGAGCCAAACACGAGCCACCACCAAACCCACAACTTATTTAAACCCAAACGCAAAATAACTCGACACCGAACCAAGTAGGAGCGGCTTCACGCCGCGATCTTTCAATGGTCGCCAGTTGTAGCTACAAATCCACAACGTGTTTAAACCCAACAGCAGAACAACTCGACACCGAGCCAAGCAGGAGCGGCTTCACGCCGCGATCTTTTGATGGTCGCCAGTTGTAGCTACAAATCCACAACTTGTTTAAACCCAGGCGCAAAACAACTCGACACCGAACCAAGTAGGAGCGGCTTCACGCCGCGATCTTTTAATAGTCGCCGTCTGTGCCTACAAACAGTTCGTAGCAGCGACTTTATGTCGCGACTTATTTTTGAGTCCAGCCCTCAACTTTACCTCATGTCGCTTCGCCGGCAAGGAAAAACCAGCGAGGTATATTATTTGTCGCCATAAATGGCGACTTACGTAGAGATTTGGTGAGAAGTCGCAGTTATTCGTCGCTATAAGGGATCGCGGCGTAAAGCCGCTCCCACAAACCAAGAATAGAGCCAAACACGAGTCTCACCATATTCACACCCACAAAAAAGCCGCCCCTTTTGCAAAGGGCGGCTTTTCAAAATTTGCTAAGTCGCGCTAAAGCGCGACCAACAAACCCTTACGCATCGCGGTAAGTATCAACCGCAGGGCAAGAACAAATTAGGTTACGGTCGCCGTATACATCGTCGATACGGGTTACTGTTGGCCAGAATTTGTCTTTTGCTACGCTTGGTACTGGGAATGCAGCTGCGAGGCGATCATATGCACGGTTCCAGTCGTTGCTTAGTACGTCTGCTTGCGTGTGTGGTGCAAATACTAATGGGTTGTCTTCGATAGACCATTCGCCTGATGCAATCTTGTCGATTTCACCTTTGATAGAAACCATGGCTTCGATAAAGCGGTCGATTTCTACCTTAGACTCAGATTCCGTTGGCTCAACCATTAGTGTGCCCGCTACTGGGAACGACATCGTTGGTGAGTGGAAGCCATAGTCTTGTAGACGCTTAGCGACGTCCATTTCGGTAATGCCAGTGGCTTCTTTTAGTGGACGAAGGTCAACAATACACTCGTGAGCAACGCGGTCGTTACGGCCACGGTATAGAATTGGGAAGTGCTCGCTCAACTTGGCTGTTAGGTAGTTAGCGTTCACGATTGCCATTTCTGTTGCTTGTTTTAGGCCTTCGCTGCCCATCATCGCGATGTATGCCCACGAGATAGGTAGAATAGCCGCAGAGCCGTAAGGTGCTGCAGAAACCGCGCCGTTGCCTACGTTTGTACCTTCTACGTTGATCACGCTGTGGTTAGGCATGAATGGCGCTAGGTGCGATTTAACACCGATAGGACCAACACCAGGGCCACCGCCACCGTGTGGAATACAGAATGTTTTGTGTAAGTTTAAGTGTGATACGTCAGAGCCGATTGAACCAGGGCTAGTTACCCCAACCTGCGCGTTCATGTTTGCGCCGTCCATGTATACTTGGCCGCCGTGCTGGTGCACGATGTCGCATACTTCACGGATAGATTCTTCGTATACACCGTGTGTAGACGGGTAAGTGACCATGATGCACGATAGGTTTTCAGCTACATCTGCGGCTTTCGCACGTAGGTCTTCCATATCGATGTTACCGTTTTTATCACAGTCAACCACAACCACTTTCATGCTTGCCATTTGTGCAGACGCTGGGTTTGTGCCGTGCGCTGAACTTGGGATCAAACAGATGTTACGGTGGCCTTCACCGCGAGACTCATGGTACTTACGGATCGCGATCAGACCGGCGTATTCACCTTGTGCACCTGAGTTTGGCTGAAGTGATACTGCGTCGTAACCTGTGATGTTCACAAGCCAGTCGTGCAGCTCAGTCATCATGATCTTGTAACCTTGTGCTTGGTCGATTGGGCAGAACGGGTGTAGCTCTGCAAACTCAGGCCAAGTTACTGGAATCATTTCAGCGGTTGCGTTTAGCTTCATGGTACACGAACCCAATGAGATCATTGAGTGGTTAAGTGCTAAATCTTTGTTTTCAAGACGCTTGATATAACGCAGCATCTCGGTTTCGCTGTGATAACTGTTGAAGTTTGCGTGCGTTAAAATTTCGTCGTCGCGCACTAGGCTTGCAGGAATACCTGTGATGTTCTCGCCTGACACTTGTGCGTCTAGCGCATCTACATTTAGGCCGTGGTCGTCGCCTAAAATGATATCAAATAGCTCAGCTACGTCTGCACGCGTTGTGGTTTCGTTTACTGCAATTGAGTATTCGCCATTGTGGTTAAGGGCAAAGTTCACGCCTTTTGCTACTGCACGCGCCACAACCGCTTGTTTGTCAGCGTCGTCAGCTTTAACGGTAATGGTGTCAAACCACGTATCGTGCTTAAGTGCCACGCCTTTTGCTTTAAGACCCGTTGCGAGAATGCTTGCAAGGCGATTAATGCGCTCAGCGATGATCTTAAGACCTTGAGGACCATGGTAAACCGCGTAAAACGCAGCCATGTTCGCAAGTAGCACCTGTGCAGTACAAATGTTTGAGTTGGCTTTTTCACGGCGGATGTGCTGTTCACGAGTTTGCATCGCCATACGTAGTGCGTCGTTACCTAAACGGTCTTTAGACACACCAATAATACGGCCAGGCAGTGAACGCTTATAAGCATCACGCGTAGCAAAGAATGCCGCGTGTGGACCGCCGTAACCCATAGGTACACCAAAACGCTGTGCAGAACCAAGCACTACGTCTGCACCTAGTTTACCTGGTGCTTTAAGTAGCATTAAGCTCATGATGTCTGCGGCAACACAGGCAATCGCTTTTTTGTCTTGTACTTGTGCGATTAGGTCAGTAACGTCAACCACTTCACCTGATGTTGTTGGATACTGGAATAGCGCGCCAAAAATGTCATGGTTAGCAGCGTCGCTAGCAGGGCCTACCACTACTTCAAAGCCAAATTGTTCAGCACGTGTAGATACTACGTCAATAGTTTGTACGTGTACGTCGTCGGCAATAAAGAAGATGTTTGCTTTTTTCGCTTTAGATACACGTTTTGCAAGCGCCATTGCTTCTGCCGCTGCGGTGGATTCGTCAAGTAGTGATGCACTGGCAAGATCTAGGCCGGTAATGTCCATGGTCAGCGTTTGGAAGTTAAGTAATGACTCCAAACGACCTTGCGCAATCTCTGGCTGGTAAGGGGTGTAAGCGGTGTACCAACCCGGATTCTCAAGTACGTTACGTAAAATAACATTAGGTACGTGAGTTGGGTGGTAGCCTTGACCGATGTAAGATTTGAAAACCTTGTTTTTGCTTGCTACTGATTTTAGGTAGCTTAGGGTTTCCACTTCTGTGCGGCTTTCACCGATCTGTAAGCCCTCTTCTAAACGAATTGAAGCAGGTACAGTTTGACCGATCAGCTCTTCAACACTAGACACTCCAAGAGCGTTTAGCATCTCGCTCACCTGTGCCGGGCTTGGCCCAATATGGCGGCGGATGAAATCTTGCTTTTGCTCTAATTGTTCAAGAGATTTGGCGTTTGACATTAGTCCAGGTTCCTATGATCCAAATGAAAAAGGTGAATACTGTTTTTATCTAAATGAGATACCTTGGTAACGGCAGTATTCTAAAAACATTGGCATGACACTGTCATACCGTGAGCAAGCACCCTTGCCCAAAAAGCAACAATAAAAGCCCCTAAAAAGGGGCTTTTATTGATATCAACAAATTAGTCTTCGTCGATTGAATTTGCGTAGCCTTCAGCGTCTAGTAGATTGTCTAGCTCAGACTCATCAGACGCTTTAATACGGAACAACCAACCGTCGCCGTACGCATCGTTATTTACAGTCTCAGGTGCATCTTCTAGCTCTTCATTTACTGCAATGATTTCGCCACCGATTGGTGCGTAGATGTCTGACGCTGCTTTAACAGACTCTGCAACTGCGCAGTCTTCGCCCGCGTCAACTTCATCGCCTACTTCTGGTAATTCAACGAATACCATGTCGCCTAGAAGTTCTTGTGCGTGCTCAGTGATACCTACTGTGTACTCGCCATTGCCTTCAGCGCGAACCCACTCGTGTGAAGTAGCGTACTTTAACTCGCTAGGAATGTTGCTCATTTTTTTGTTCCTTTGGTCGGTTGTGGTGTCACCCCGTGAGCGACACCAATGTTATTCTTAAAATTAGATAATTGACTTGCCGTTACGAACGAAGCTTGGCTTAACTACTTTAACATCAACTAGCTTCTTACGCATTTCAACTTGTGCAGTCTCGCCAACTGAACGAGGCACACGCGCAAGCGCTACACTAAAGCCTAAAGTCGGTGAGAATGTACCAGATGTAATCACCCCTTCGCCACCTTCTACGATAACTTTAGAGCCACCGCGCAAAACACCTTTGCTTTCTAGCACTAGGCCTACAAGCTTGTCAGTGCTCTTTTCTGCACGTTGTTTAGTGATAGCCGCACGGCCGATAAAGTCACGTTCCTCAGGCTCCCAAGCAATAGTCCATGCCATGTTCGCCGCAAGCGGAGAAACTGTTTCGTCCATGTCTGAGCCGTAAAGGTTCATGCCCGCTTCTAAACGTAGCGTATCACGCGCACCTAGGCCAGCAGGACGCACACCTGCGTCTAATAATTTTTGCCATAAATCTGCGGCAGCATCGTTGTGTACAACAATCTCATAACCTGCTTCACCAGTGTAACCTGTTGTTGCAATAAATAAGTCGCCAGCTTGTACACCAAAAAACGGCTTCATGCCTGCCACTGCTGCTCGCTGTTGTTCGTCTAGAATAGTAGCTGTTTTCGCAATCGCATTTGGGCCTTGTACCGCAATCATTGCGTATTCAGGGCGCTCTGTAACTGTCACGTCAAAATCTGCTGCTACTGCATTGATGTGTGCAAGGTCTTTTTCGCGCGTTGCAGAGTTAACAACCATGCGGTATTGCGTTTCAGTGAAGAAGTAAATGATAAGGTCGTCAATCACGCCGCCCTGCTCGTTTAGCATGCCTGTGTATAGCGCTTTACCAGCCACAGTGAGCTTAGCTACGTCGTTGGCAACTAGCTTTTGTAGAAATGCTTTTGCGTCTACACCTTCGATATCAACAATCGTCATGTGTGAAACATCAAACATGCCCGCATCTTGTCGCACCGCGTGGTGCTCTTCAATTTGTGAGCCGTAGTTGATTGGCATTTCCCAACCGTGGAAGTCTACCATTTTTGCGCCAGCTTCTAGGTGCTTAGCGTGTAGTACTGTTTTAGAAGTCATACTTATCCTTCACTTTTTTACTCAGCCGCCATTGGTTGGGCGCTGAGGGGGTTATTGTTATCGCGCTTACGATAACTGCACGGAATTTATGAAACGAGTTTAAAACCAGCGTCAGTGAGCGTTGTTTGCCATTTGTCTAACACAGCAGCTTGCGCAATCAACTGATACTGTTGCTGTTCGTCCACCAGCAAGGTCGTAATAAATACTTCACCACTTTGCTTACCATAGCAGGCATTTTTGTCTGATATTCTAAGCCCTGGTGTTAATGTAAAGTCGTTAACTAAACGCTCAAACGCAAGCTCACCGCTTAGTGTTGCCGCCACTAAGTCGTGACGACGTACCAGTTCAATATCAAACTCGTCAGCGTGGCTATCTATCAGTGTAGCCAGCTCTGCGGCTGCGCTTTCGCTCACAACAAAACGGTAAGCCGTTTCACTAAAGTAGTACACGGCGAAATTTTCGCCACTGTCTAGCTTGCCTTGAAAACCCAAGCCAGGCGCCATTAACTTATTTAAATTAAGTGCAAGAATTTGGCTGAGGAAAGGAGTGGTCTCAAAGCCACTGAAATCAAGTACCACAACAGCATCAGTGGGCATGTAATGGTTTTGCGCCGGAACACTGCCCTGACGGTGCTTTGCAAAGATAATTGGCGTAACGCTCATGGCACGACCTTAGTGAAATTTCGATGAACAAAAGTATAAGGATGCGCAAACTCAACAACAAATTGTATTTACTTATCAATTGATAAATAATATTAATGTACTTGGGTTTTATAAATAGTATTTCCTTATATGAAAAACTTATCAATCGACGGACTAAGAACGCTGGTCACTGTAGTAGATGTAGGTGGCTTTGCTAAAGCTGGAGAGTTACTTGGCCTTTCTCAACCCGCTGTAAGCTTGCAAATCAAAAGGTTAGAAGACTTGCTAGGCTGCAAGCTGTTTAAAAAACAGGGCCAAAGGCAGGTGTTGAATCAATATGGTGAGCTACTTTTGCCTCTAGCCAAACAAATGCTGCAGCAAAACGATGCAATTATTCAGCAATTTACCTCTGAAAGCGTTACGGGCCGAGTGCGTTTAGGTATTCCCAGCGAATTTGCAGCAAGGATCTTACCGTCGATTATTGGCGATTTTGTTTCTTTATATCCTGATGTGGCGCTGGAAGTTAAATCAAGACTGAGTAAACACTTACTTTCTGTGGTAAGGCAAGATCAATTTGATTTGGTGCTAGCGCTCAATGAAGAGCTGAGCTCGTCCAAGTACCCAGTGTTTATGCAAGACCAGCTGGTCTGGGTTGGCGATTTATCGCTCGCGCAGCAGTCGGTTGTTACCTTAGTCACCGCGCCAGAGGGCTGTATTTACCGCCGCCGCGCTATCGAGGCGCTG
Source organism: Pseudoalteromonas piscicida (assembly GCF_002744175.1). Taxonomy (GTDB): domain Bacteria; phylum Pseudomonadota; class Gammaproteobacteria; order Enterobacterales; family Alteromonadaceae; genus Pseudoalteromonas; species Pseudoalteromonas piscicida_B. The sequence continues at coordinate 354 of NZ_NKHF01000109.1, read as the reverse complement.
CAGCAAGCTGGATTACAATATCGAATTGTATACAGCAATGCCGACTTAACTGGCCTTACCGCCGCCTTAAAAGAGGGGCTTGGGATCACCGTGCTGGCCAAAAGTACAGTGCCCGCAGAGCTGCCTTATCAGACCCAAACCCAAGTATTACCCGAACTCGGCCAGATAGGCATCAGCCTTGTCAAAAACACCCAAGAATCCGCCCACGCCGTTGATAAACTCGCTGAGTTTATCGCATTGAGGCTAGGTTAAAAGCTCGCGATGTAAAATCGCTCCTACCAGCAACGCAGAATTCATGTAGGAGCTGCTTTACGCGGCGAAGTTGTTGAAATGTTCGCGGGGTGAACCCGCTCC
>NZ_NKHF01000179.1 GCF_002744175.1 Pseudoalteromonas piscicida | reverse complement strand
TTATCTGAACTTGAGGAAGAGTCGGATGCGCTTGCAGGTGATGATATCGATGCGCTGCTTGATGAACCCGCAGAGGAGTTATCACCAGAGCCTGAAGCTGAGCTCGATGAACTTGCAGACGATGATCTCGGCGACTTATTGGATGAACCTGCAGAGGAAGTATCATCAGAGCCAGAGGTTGAGTCAGATGAACTTGCAGACGATGATCTCGACGACTTGTTGGATGAACCTGCAGAGGAAGTATCAT
>NZ_NKHF01000117.1 GCF_002744175.1 Pseudoalteromonas piscicida | reverse complement strand
AATAGAACGCTACAACAGATTATTGCTTGGCGAGGAAAACCAAAGCAGATTAGAGTGGATAATGGTCCAGAATTTACTTCAACGGTACTCGAAGGTTGGGCAATGAAAAATGACATCAAGTTGGAATTTATAGAGCCAGGTAGTCCTTACCAAAATGGAGCCGCTTTACGCGGCGAGGCTGTTGAAAAAACCGCGGGGTGAACCCGCTCCTACCAACAACACAGAGTTCATGTGGGAGCTGCTTTACGCGGCGAGATAAAAAGCTCGCGATGTAAAATCGCTCCTACCAACAATGCAGAATTCATGTAGGAGCGCTTTACGCGGCGAGATTGTTGAATAATCGCGGGGTGAACCCGCTCCTACCAGCAACGCAGAATCCATGTAGAAACCGCTTTACGCGGCGAGATTGTTGAAAAATCGCGGGGTGAACCCGCTCCTACAAACAACACAGTCTT
>NZ_NKHF01000178.1 GCF_002744175.1 Pseudoalteromonas piscicida | reverse complement strand
CCGCATCGTCCAGACGCTTTAACAATACCAGACCAACGCCTTCGCCACCAACGGTACCTTTTGCTTTTGTATCAAACGCTCGACAATGACCATCTGGCGAACCAATCATCCCCTCCTGATACAGGTAGCCTTCTTTCTTAGGTTGGACTGAGACTCCTCCAGCCAGGGCCATATCACAATCACCGCTGAGCAATGACTGGACAGCCATATGAGTGGCAACCAACGAGGTCGAACAGGCCGTTTGAATATTTACCGCGGGACCTGTTAGATTCAGCTTATAAGCTAACCGGGTAGCAAAGTAATCTCTTTTGATTAACGATTCAGCCTCAAATAAATCTCCCGGGCTTGACTCAACCATCTGAAAAACCTGGCGCAACCACAATAGGTTATCCGTAGCACCGCTAAATAAGCCTATTGACAAGCCCGTTGTTGAGGCATCATAGCCAGCATTTTCAAGTGCTTCCCATGCACATTCGTGCATAACTCTGAGCTGAGGATCAAGTAATTCAGCTTCACGAGCAGGGTAACCAAACAAACCAGAATCAAATAAATAGGGGCTATCTAATAAGCCATTCGCCTTAACATAGGCCGGGTTATTCAATAACTCCTCAGCAACCCCCTCAGCTAACAATTCTGCGTCGCTAAATCTGCTTATTCCTTCAATTCCATTTTGTAAGTTATGCCAGAACGCTTCTATGTTATTGGCACTCGGGAACTTCCCAGCCATACCTATAACTGCAATCTCTAGTCCTGTGCGTAAATTTTGATCAGTCACCGTTAGTTTACTCTCTTATTTCGTTGGCGATTTAAACGTGCTTTACGTTGCTCTATGTTTCGCTTCGGCTTTTCTTGACCTGAGCCACCGGATTGATGGCTGGTTTTGTGCTGATTAAGCAAGGCCACAAACTGTTTTATTGTCGGGAATTGAAATAGTTGCAAGGGAGAGAATGATTGCTCAAACTCTTTATTCAATAACTCTGTTAAGTTTACTAACTTCAATGAATTCCCACCCAGTTCAAAAAAGTTATCGTCGATACTCACTTTATCCACGCCTAATACTTGCAGCCATAACTCCAGTACTTTCTTTTCCTGCTCTGATGATGGCAGAGTCATTGGCTTATTGCGCTCGCGGTTAAAGCTCGGAGCCGGGAGCCCCTTTCTATCTGTCTTGCCGTTTGCACTCAGTGGCATTTCCTCAAGCACCATATACGAACCAGGCATCATGTACTCAGGTAACTTTGCGGCAAGGTCCAGTTTAATCGCCTCTAATGCCTCACCTTGTTCCGAATCCGTATCAAGCACCATGTAGGCAACGATCATATCTTCAATTACCAGTACCGCAGCATCACTGACACTCTCGTTACTAGTAATATGATGAGCGATTTCATCCAGCTCTATGCGGAAGCCCCGCAGCTTAACCTGGAAATCACTGCGGCCGAGATACTCAAGCTGACCGACTGATGACCACCTAACAAGGTCACCGGTTTTATATAGTCTGTGTGTCTTTCCTGAGGGAAGTGCACATTCGATGAAGGTTTTAGCCGTCAACTCTGGCTTGTTAATATATCCTCTCGCCAAACCAACGCCACCAATATACAATTCTCCTACGGCTCCTGGTGGTAGCAATGCCAAATGTTCATCCAGGACATAAAGCTGGATATTATCTATTGGCTTACCAATCGGCACCCTGCTCCTATCGTGCTCTGGTCGGCAATGCCAGTAAGTTACGTCGATTGCCGCTTCAGTGGGGCCGTAGAGATTATGTAATTCCGTATTGTTAAATATCCCAAAGAAACGGTTTTGCAGGTCGGTAGGGAGTGCTTCGCCACTACAAAAGACACGTTGAATTGAGTTACAAGCTTTACTGTCTGTCATCGACAGAAAAACCGATAACATTGACGGCACAAAGTGCACAGTGGTAACACCTTCGTTCTGGATAAGCTGTGTGAGGTATGCAGGATCTTTGTGACCCAAAGGTTTTGCCAGTACAAGCTTAGAACCTATCATAAGTGGCCAAAAAAACTCCCAAACAGACACATCAAAGCTATAGGGTGTCTTTTGCAGTACAGTATCGGCATGTGTTAGTTGATAGGCATTTTGCATCCACATTAGGCGATTCACCAAAGCCTGATGCTCCACCATTACCCCCTTAGGTTTGCCGGTAGAACCTGAGGTGTAAATAATATAAGCAAGATTGCGACTATTTGCCGCTGCCTCATGTACAGTATTTTTTGTATCCGGATACCCAGTTAAGCCAGCGACAAATTCTGGCGAGTCTATGGCGACACTATTTTCGCCTTTTAAGGCTGGCTGCAACTCCTGAGTCGTCAAAATCAGCGTCGGTTGAGCATCGTTAAGAATATAGTGCAGTCGCTCCGAAGGCACTTCATTATCAATCGGTACATATGCACCGCCCGCTTTAAGCGTAGCCAACATAGCAACGACTAGTTCAAAAGAGCGTGGTAATAATAAGGCAACTTTGGAGTCTGCTGTTACCCCGTGTTCAGACAGATAATGTGCCAGTTGATTACTCTGTTGCATTAGCTGCGCATAAGTCATTGACTGCCCCTCAAAGCGTAACGCAGTTGAAGCAGGAGAAACAGCAGCTTGTCTCTCAATTAATTCATGGATACAAACGTGTTTGTCGAACGCCTGCTCCGTGTCGTTCAAGGTGTTCAGCAAGTAATTTTGCTGAGTTTGAGTCAGCAAAGGTAACTCTGAAACCAACATACCCGGCTGCTCAACTATTGCGCCTAGCAACACTTGATAGCAGGATGCCAACTGTTGAACAGCGTCACGCTCAAACAAATCAACATTAAACTCCCAACCAACTTCAAGGCCATTACCATCATCATGAACCTGAACATTAAGGTCGAACATGGTTGTTTTGCTGTCTATATCCACACCCTCAGCAATCACGTTTGGTAAGTTCAATGTGACTTCACGGCTATCCTGTAGCGCAAACATAATTTGAAACAAAGGACTGTGACTCAAATCTCGCTGAGGATTTAAATGTTCGACTAGCGACTCAAACGGGATATTTTGATGTTCAAAGTCTTGCAATATCTGTCTGTTTTGCTGCTTAAGCAATTCTTCAAACGACAGTGAACTGTCGATATGATTACGTAATACCAGTGTATTCACGAAGAAGCCGATCAAAGGGTTTACTGCAGGATGCATCCTATTCGCTATGGGGGTGCCTATCACGACATCCTGCTCGCGGCTGTATTTTGAAACAAGCACTGCAAAAGCGATTTCTAATAGGATAAACAATGATGTTCCCTGCTGTCGGGCCAATGTTCTTAATTGTTGCGATAACTCATGCCCCAATGAACTAAATATGCAATCTCCATCAAATGTTTGCTGTGTCGGGCGGCTTTTGTCTAAAGGCAGTGAGTGAACCGCAGGAATACTCTCCAGTCGCTGATGCCAGTAATCCAGTTCAGTTTCAAGTACATGTCCTTGCATCCACTGCCGCTGCCAGGAGGAAAAATCCCGATACTGTATTGCCAGTGGGGCGATTTGAGGTGCTCTGTTGTTAACACTTGCATCGTATAGTTCAGTGAGCTCCTTCACAAGCACCCCGATGCTCCAGCCATCTGAAATTATGTGATGCATTACAATAAGCAGCACCCATTCCTGTGTCGCTTTTTGCAATAAGTGTACTCTGAACAAGTTGTCGTTTTGTAAATCGAAGCCTGTTTTAGCCTGTTCAACCAGATAACTCTGTATACTAGCCGGATTGGTTCGAAAATCTTTTTGGATCAATTCGAAAGTATTACCGGCAATCAGTTGAGTGCCTCTCCCATCTTGCTCACTAAAGCGAGTACGCAGTGCGTAATGTCTCTCAACAATTTGTTCGAACGCGGCATCAAGAGCAGCTACATCAAGCTCCCCTTTGAGAGATATTGCTAGCGGAATATTGTATTGACTCTGATTATCAGAAAGCTTGTCAATTACCCACAGCCGTTGTTGCGCCAATGACAGAGGCGCAGCAACAGCCTCGTCAAGCGGCTCAATTGTCGCAAATTTCTTTTTGTGATCATCAATCTGCTGCAAAAGTAACAGTAACTCTGCTTTTTGTTCTTTAATTTTGGACAGCAACTCCTGAGTCATTTTACCTTTTGGCGCAGCAAATTTGATATTGCCCTGTTCAAGCCACAACTTAATCCCTATTTGTTTTAGCTGATTGTTTAATTTAATTGCACTCATATTGTTCCCAACTCTAATTCTTCACTTTCCTGTTGCTCTAATATTTCGGCTAGTTTTGCCACGGTTCTGCGCTCGAATACCTCTGTAATGGTGAGCTCTTGTTCAGCAATTTTGTTTAAATGTGCAAGCATGGTTGTGACCATTAACGAATTCCCGCCGAGCTCGAAGAAGTCATCATGGATCCCC
>NZ_NKHF01000177.1 GCF_002744175.1 Pseudoalteromonas piscicida | reverse complement strand
GGGCATCGTCCAGACGCTTTAACAATACCAGACCAACGCCTTCGCCACCAACGGTACCTTTTGCTTTTGCATCAAACGCTCGACAATGACCATCTGGCGAACTAATCATTCCTTCCTGATACAGGTAGCCTTCTTTGTTCGCTCGCATTGAAACCCCTCCAGCCAGGGCCATATCACAATCACCGCTGAGCAATGACTGGACAGCCATATGAGTGGCAACCAGCGAGGTCGAACAGGCCGTTTGAATATTTACCGCGGGACCTGTTAGGTTCAGTTTGTTAGCCACTCGTGACATAAAGAACTCTCTGTCACTGAGTGTCGCGAGGTCATAAATATCAGAGCCTATCCCAGAGTTTTGCTGGAATATTTGCTGCATCCATAGCAAATTATTACTTGCACCACCGAAGATCCCTATCTTTCTATTGTGTTGATCACCACCATACCCAGCATTGTCCAACGCTTCCCAAGCACACTCATGCAAAAGCCTCAATTGTGGGTCAATAAGTTCTGCTTCTCTGTTTTTATAGTCAAATAAAGCAGCATCAAACTCTAAGCTGCGATCGAGTATTCCCCGGGCGGCGATGTAGTTAGGATCGTTAATGCTTGAATCGGGAACACCAAAGTCACTTAGCTGCTGAGCATCAAAGAAACTTATCCCTTCGATCCCCTCCTTGAGATTATGCCAGAACATACTCACGTTTTCAGCTTTGGGAAAACTCCCAGCCATACCAACAATCGCGATATCACGTGTTCCTGATGCGTCATGGCTATTTTTTGCTTTTTGTTTTTGCTCTGGCTCAGGCTCCTTTTGCGACTGAGCGATTAACGTAACTAAGCTGTTAATCGTTGGATTAGCAAATATATCTACAGCACTTATCTTAGGGTAAATGGTGCCTTTTATCTTATTGGTTAATTGAACTGCATTAAGTGAAGTACCACCAATTTCGAAGAAATTATCGTCCAGCCCTATTTGTTCAACCCCCAGCACATCCTGCCATAAAGCATGGACATCCTTAGCTAACTTATTTGCCACCAATGGTGCTTCATTGTTCTTACTTTCAATAGTAAGCTCCTGATTCATTAATGCCTTGCGATCTATTTTATCAGATGCAGTCATAGGTAGTGTCTGCACTAACTGAATGATACTTGGCACCATAAATTCAGGGAGCTTTTTCTTAAGGTGCTCTCGTAATCTTAACCTGAACTGAGCCTGATCAGAGAAGTCACATTCGTCTTTGGCAATAACAAAAGCTACTATTTTCTTATCGCCATTGTTCATTGACTTTGCGACAACCGCCCCCTGGTCAACCAATGGACAATTCAACATTTGGACTTCGATCTCTCCAAGTTCGACACGAAGACCACTAATTTTTACCTGATTATCAATGCGTCCAACAAACTCAATGTTGCCATCGGTTAAATATTTCACCCAATCCCCGGTTCGATACACTGTTTCTGTTGGATTAAAAGGATGCTCCACAAAACCAGCCTTTGTTGCATCAGGCTTGTTTAAATAGCCCCGCGCTAAGCCTTTACCACCAATTAATAATTCTCCTGCAACCCCTATCGGTGCCAATTGCCCTTGCTGATTAACAACATAGTGAGTCACGTTATCGATTGGAAAGCCAATGGGCGTATTTTTTGATTTTAAAACGCTATCAGATTTATGATCTTGTACAGAGTAGAATGTGCAAGCAATGGTCGCTTCAGTAGGGCCATAGCCATTATATATGTTAAGCCCAGGTACTAACGATTTGATCTCTTCTAAAAGCGCTTGATCGATAGGCTCCAAGCCTACAATCATGACTTTTAACTGCAGTGTCCGCTTACCTTCAACCAGCCAATTTCTAAATTCTTTTAGGAAAAATGGTGGAACATAGGTTGCAGTGATGTTCTCACGCAATAAGTATTCAAAAAAGACATCAGGCTCTGTACGTTGTTCATTCCGAAGAATATGTAAGCTTCCTCCATGAAGTAAAGGTACAAACCACTCAGATATTGCGTAATCAAAGATATAGTTTGTCCAGGAAGTGTAGCGTCCACCCTCTGGTTGATTGATCATCGACTTGATAGCTTGTAAATAATTACAAATATTTCGATGTTCTACCATCACCCCTTTGGGTTGCCCAGTGGAACCTGAAGTATAAATTACATAGGCTAAGTCACTGCCTTTGATGTCTAGATCCAGGTTTTCAGTCGAACTCAGCTTCAGCGCAGCGGCTTGTTCTGGTGCTTCAACATTGATGATTTGACCTGAAACTTGTGACAGCGCAGTTTGACCAACCTTATCTGTTAATAGCAAAGGAGGGTTTGTATCCGAAACGATATAATCGACTCGTTCAGCAGGAAAGTCAGGGTCAATTGGCACAAAAGCCGCACCTAACTTTGTCACGGCAATAGCTGCAACGAGAGCATTAACATCTCTTGCGAAACATAATCCAATTAATTGATGTTGCACCACACCGTATTCATTGAGGATATAGTTTGCTAGTTGATTGGCCTTAGTATTAATTTCATTATATGTGTATTGATTTGCTCCGACTGTTACAGCAAGGTGCTCTGGATAGTCTGTGACACTGTTTTGCAGTAGTGCAACCAATGAGTCTGGGCTCTGAAATTGGCATTGGGTATTGTTCCATCCTGCAAGCAGTTTTTGCTCTGCTTCAGACACAACGGGCAGGGCGAGTATGTTTGCCTTAGGATCTTTAACTATTGCGGATAATAGTGTGTTGAAGCTCGCAGAAAAACGCTCAATAAAGGCATCATCAAACAACCCGGTATTGTATTCCCAGATAATTTCAACGTTGCCATCACGTTCATGTACCGCAACGCCCAGCTCAAATTTAGCGACCTGGTTTTCTTGCTCCAACTCCTCGGCAACAACATCAGGCAGCACTAAATCTACCTGCTCATTGTTGTTAAGCGTGAACATAATTTGGAAAATTGGCGAGTGGCTATTGCTTCTTGCGGGGTTTAACTTTTCAACGACCAGTTCAAATGGAATATGCTGGTGATTGAACCCTTCCATAATGCGTTGCGCATTAGCAGCTAAATACTCTTCGAAACTCATTTCATTATTAACATGTGAGCGCAACGCCACAGTATTAACAAAGAAGCCCACCAGATTTTCGATACCCGCAATATCCCTGTTGGCAACTGGAACACCAATCACAACATCATCGCTGTTTGACCATCGAGCAACAAGCAAAGCGAAAGCACTTTCCAATAACATAAACAAGGATACATTGTGCTGTTGCGAACATTGATGGAGCTGAGTAGCCAGTTCAGTACCTGTTTGACTATGATAATGCCTGCCAACAAATTGCTGACGCTCAGGCCGCGGCGCTATCATTGGTAGAGAGTGAAAGGAGGGGCTCCCCTTTAATGTGTCATACCAATAGCTTAATGACGCATTAAATTGCTTTTGCTGTAGCATGTTTTGCTGCCAAACTGAATAATCTGCATATTGCAGCTCTAACTCTGGTAAAGCAACATGGGGGTCGGCATAAAGCGCATTTAGCTCCTTAATAAAAACCGCTGATGACCAACCATCTGTTGCAATATGATGCATCACAAAGATCAGTACATGCTCATCTTTTGCCAACTCAACTAAAGACGCTTTAAATGGTAACTCATGGGCTAAATCAAAGCGGTGCATGCCACCTTGATCCAGCATGTTTTTAATATAACTGTTTTTTTCTTCGCTGTTGTCTAACTTCTCTTTCGCTAAGACAAACTCATTTGCTGGTGATATTGCAAGGTAGGGGCCACTCTCCGTTTTCTTTATTTTGGTGCGTAAACTGTGGTGCCTTTCCAGCAATTTTGCTAAAGCACTTTCCAGTCGTTCAATATTGAGTGCGCCTTTTAACTTCAATCCAACGACCAGATTGTATATGCCTCCACTATTTTGCTGCACTCCCTCCGTGTGCATAAGCTGTTCCAGAACCCATAATTTCTGCTGAGAAAATGATAAGGGAATTTGCTCGGGTAATTGCTGCTTATTAAGTTCAATTTTTTTGCTTTGCGGTGCCCCCCCTGACTCATCCCTTAAAACTTCGATGTTCGCTGCCAGTCCTCTGATTGTTGGCGCTTCGAACAGCTGCTGCAGAGATACTGTGACAGATAACTCGTCACTAATACATGCAATCAAGCGAGCTGCCAGAAGACTATGTCCTCCTGAGACAAAAAAGTTATCATCAATCGATGGAGACTCGATATTTAAAAGGTTCTTCCATATACCTTCTACCGCCTTTTCTGTGGCTGTTGTCGCTTGCGCGCCATTACCTAAGGTCGCGATGTGATCAGCTGGATCAGGCAAAGCCCTTATATCCAATTTACCATTTGTCGTCAGTGAAAATTGTGCAACCGGTATAAACACTGCAGGCACCATAAACTGAGGCAATCGTGCACTTAGTTGTTGTTGTAATTGTCCGCATCGTTCATCGTTCCATGAAACCTCGGTATTTCCCACAAAGTAGCACACTAAGCTTGAATTATTGTGCTTATTGACAACCACTACATTTTCTTTGATATCCGGCAAAGACTGAACCTGTGTTTGAATTTCACTTAGCTCAATTCGATAGCCTCGAAGCTTTATTTGATCGTCTGTTCTTCCCACATATTGAATGACGCCGCTTTTGTTCCAGCGCACCAGATCGCCCGATTTATAAAAGCGTAGCGCGCTATCCTGATCGTCTACACAAAACTTTTCAGCAGTCAGTTCATCGCGATTTAGGTATCCATTAGACACGCCTGTACCACCTATCCATAGTTCACCCACAGCGCCAATAGGCACTTTCTGGCCGACACTGTCCACAACCTTACAGATGTACCCTGGAAGAGGTCTGCCAATGTTAGGGGGAGTTCCTTTTTCAACAAGGGCAAAAGTGGTATCAACTGTACATTCTGTAGGGCCATATAAATTTAACGCCCGACGGTTGTTCTGCTCACAAACCTGTACGATTTTGTTCCATAAATCTGTCGATATCGGCTCACCACCAAGCGCCAGGTTTGGCAAGTTGCACAGCGCCTCTTTGCTGCCCAAGTCCAGTAACGCTTCTAACTGAGAAGGAGTACAGTCATAAATGTCTATTGCGTGATGGCCAAAAGTATTTAGCAGCTGCTCAGGCTGTTTACGTACATCATCACTTAACACATAAAGAGTGATACCCCTAGACAATAAACTTATCGCTTTAAGTGAAGAGTCAAAAGCATATGATGCGTTCCATGCCCAGGAAGTAAAACGGCTAAACTGTTGAGTACAAATCTGCAACAGCCCTTCGCGCAAATTGTTCAAATTTCCATGGTTAACCATCACCCCTTTGGGTAACCCTGTCGAGCCAGAGGTATAGATGATATAGGCCAACTGTGTAGGTGCAATCATGACTTCTGGCGCAGCCTTTACACTCGATATTTGCTGCTGGGTCTGTTGGCAATCCAGATAAACCGCGACGGCTTCAGTTAGCAACGATTGGTTACTCTGGTGACTGATTACTAGCTTGGCTTCTGAGTCGGCTAAGATATATGCTACCCGCTCCTGTGGGTAGTCAACATCAATGGGCACGTAAGCTGCGCCAGCTTGCCAAACTGCATAGATGGCGGTAATTGCGTCGATACCACGCGGCAACAACAAAGCGATCCTGTCTCCTGGCTGCACACCTAAGCCAATAAGGTACGAAGCAAGTCGCTCTACTCTGAGCGCAAATTCACCGTAGTTTATTTCACTATCTTCAAATGCCACTGCAATTTGTTGTGGCTTGTGCTTTGCAATGTCTGACAAACACGCTGGCGTCACCCTGTCACTGTGTGCAAAATCTTGAAAGTCTGCGGTTCCCCACTTGTCTAATAAAACTAATTCCTGTGAGGCCAGTAAAGGTAACGCCCCGATTGACTGAGAAGGATCAGCTATCACCCCATCAATCAAGGTAATAAACCTTTGGCTTAACTGTTCAATCGTAGCGCTGTCGAACAGAGTCGGATTAAATAACCAACGCAGGGTTAATTGCCCATTATTGATAGCAGTCAGCTGTAATTCAAATTTTGCAGCATGACTATCTGTATCAATTTCTTCCACATCCAGGCCATTGAGCTGCACTGGTAAATCGGTGTTTTCCAACAATGAAAACATGATTTGGAACAGAGGGCTGTAACTCAGGCTACGAGTAGGATTTAACGCTTCGACCACCATATCAAATGGAATATTCTGATGGTTAAACGCTTCCAGAAGGTTATCTCTATTTCGCTCAAAAAGTGCTGCAAACGTCTCAGACAAATTAACTTGGGTTCTCGTAGCGATGGTATTAACAAAAAAACCAATCAAATTATCTAAATCATGATGCTGTCTGCCAGCAACAGGCACCCCCATCACAACATCATCTTGCTGTCCAAACTTGGCCAATAAAACTGAAAAGAGACTTTGTAAAACCACGAATAAAGTGGTGTCGGCCTGATTAGCTAGTTTTTGCAATTCAGCTTTGCGCTCAGCACCTAACTCAAAAATCAGCGCCTGTCCCTCGTAATTGGCCTTGACCGGGCGAGGATGATCGAGTGGCAAGCTATGTAGCTCTGGGGCTCCCGATAAGTAGTCGGTCCAAAAGTTTATACCAGACTTAGCTTCAGCGGTTTCTAGCCATTGCTTTTGCCAACTCGCAAAATCGGCATACTGGACAGGTAAAGACGACAGTTTTGGCTGCGTGTTTAATGTCAGAGAATTGTACAACTCAGCGAACTCACTAACTAAGTTTTTAACCGACCAGTCATCACAAATAATGTGGTGTAAGTTAAATACCAAGACAAACTCGGAATCAGAACATTGAAGTACATGCGTTCTAAACAGATTCCCTTGCGCTAAGTCGAACGAAAACTGCGTTTCCTGTCGAATAAAGTCGATTACCTTAGAGTCAGTCTGTTCATGAGATTGCCAATCAATCATTTTAAAAGCGGGCTCATCAACAGGCTTTATCCGTTGATACGGCTGACCCTCTTTTTCAATAAAATGCGTTCGTAGAATTTCATGGCGCTCAAGCAACACCTTAAGTGCGCTTCGGCATGCATCAATATTGAACTCTCCCTTAAGTGACAGGGTACCCAGCATATTGTACTGACTATTCCCTTTTGCAAGGCTGTCAATAAACCATAGCCGACTTTGACCGAAAGAAGTACAAGCATCAAACTCCTCATCCGGTTTACGTGTATCTAACGTGGGGAGCGCTTTTACTTTCTTATTGGCATTATTCTCTAGGTAGGTCAGTAGCGCTTGCTTATTTTCTTTCAACAAGGATGCAAGTGACGGATCTAACTTTACTCCTTTGAACTGGACCTTCAATTGGCCAGCTTCTGCCCAAAGATACACATTTGCCTCAACACAGGCTTTTAAAATTTGTTCAATACGCATATTTTTCACTCGGAAATTTGATTCTTGTTTTGTTGTGAACGGGCGCTCAAGCTTTGCTCGGTATTACTATTAAACTCGCTAACAATAACGGTCATATCGCTAAAGCTATCACTCGCTAAGCTGTAGGAACGAGCCATCATGCTTGCAGGACGCGGTGACAGCTGCTTTGATACGGATTCAGGTATTCCCCTATGAACTTCGACAAACCTTACTTGTAGCGCACCATCAGCAGGAATTTGAAATTCAAACTTCGCTCCGGTTTCTGGTAGCCCGAAGTACTGCCAATGTGACCAGCTTTGAGTTAGCGAGGCGATCTGTGCAGCTGCCTGGTTTATATTGTCCAGACTTTCCCCATTAAATTTAACTGACTTGAGTTGCTCCGGAGATTTTATAAAAATATTAAGCTTTTCCAGTTGAGATTTAGGCTTGAGAGTAAAACTAATGACTTGTGTATCATCCGTTAGCTGCGTACTAAACTCATGCATTGTAACAGGCTCTATCGCCGCATTTGGCGCTGCGACTGCAAACATCCCTTTGTCCACTATTGGGTAAATGCGCTGTGCATTAGAACTTTGCTCAACTTTCTGTTGCTGTTCTTTGCCGAATACGGTTTCAGTCCACCTATCAAGCTCGACATCTAGAGATGCCCACTCCGTGGTATTCGCAACTGTATCAACAAAATAGAACAGTTCATTTGGCTTTTTAACCGTCTCATTAAACTGGTGACCATTCAGTACAACAACTAACAATACGATCCCTGATACACCGCTAACCATGGCAGGAAGGCTTTTTAACCGATCCATGGCAGTGTTAATTAATGGAACCAGCAACCCTGTAACCAGCACGACAAATAGCATTGCGATGCCAGGCACCAAATGACCTACAGCGGTAAAGACAAGCAGTGCATAACTGCTCCACCAGTAAATAGCCAGTGCAGCCCCGGCAAAAATGGCGATACTTTGCATGTCTGAATTTAGTTTATGCGTTAGTAAGCGCCCAATATTCAAACACAGCAAACTGATCAACAGCGGCCAGACAAATATATGCGCCATCATAGGGATCAGTAAGGTGAACACGACACTTAAAACAAACCAAAACCCAAGGTAACCCGCAAAAAGTTCATTAACACCGTAGGGTACTTTCCTGCTCTTACCAAACACCTTTAGATATAGAAACATTGCCAAGATTGCTAAAACCAGTAAGACCATACTTGGCAATAACGTACTTTCAAAAGCTGACAGAGCAATGATGATACCGATAAATATCGCAACCTTAGGAAAGCTTACCCCATTAACGAGCAGACGAATAAATACAAGCTGGAAGGCAAGACATATTAACGCTAACCCCAAGAAGATTTCTCGGCTTTCTGATAGCAATTGAAAAAAGCTCTCCTCTCCTGCGAAGTATGCATTTAAGCCACCACCCAATAGCGTATTTAGACCATTGGCCAGCATCAATATCAAAACGAGCTGTAGCAACACAATAATAGCTGACCAAGCCATTCCCCAGACTTTAAGTTCCTCGTGTTTTTTTAGTGAATACATGTAGCTGACGAAAAGGGTTGCTGTCACAAGTAGCAGCAACAGCCCAACCCATTGTGGATAATCAACAAACCAACTAGGAGTTGCATTGAAAAACACGCGATCCCCCTCAGCCTCTAAGGGTAACGCTGTATTACCAAAGTATTCAGTCAAAGACAAAGCATAAGTTGCAGCGTGCAGTAAACTATCTTCACCTACGTTTTCCGCACTATCAGACATTACATGGTAGTGATAAAATCCATCACTGTAGGCCAAATTAAGACCTGGCACACCATGCTCCAGCGACACACTCATATCACTATAATTTCCCATTATTTGATAGAGCGAGTAATAGAAGGAATCCGCTAAAGGAAAAGGCGAAGCATCCGCAAATGCAGCAACAATTGCATCATTATTTGAGCTGGTTTCAAACATTCTTAACGGTCCATTACTACCTCGCGCTTCGAAGTTAACCGTTAGACCGATTGTCTTTGCCAATGGATGGCGTTCCATAAACGCTGAGATCCCCAATCCACCCTGCTCTTCGGCATCAGTCAGCAGCACTATGACATCATTTTTTACACCGCCTTGTTCCATAACAATACGCATGGTCTCTAAAATCGTCGCTACGGCAAGGCCATTATCATTTGCACCATGTGAATGGGAAAAAGAGTCATAATGGGCCATCAACACTAACGCCTTACCTAAAGGCTCGGAGCCTCGAAATACGCCGATCACGTTTTCTACCTGTGCAAAGTATTGATTACCAAATGCCAGCTTCTGAATATCAGCCTGCTGAACACTCGCGTCAGCACCCAACTTTTGTAATTCACTAACCAGATAATCACGCACTATTTTGATATTTTTGGATCCGGTTGGGTGTGGTTCCTTCGCAATGACTTCTAAATGTTTGCGAACGTTCTGAGTCGAATAATTATATTGTTCTATATACTCACGGCTATCATCAACGGGCACGGAATAGAAGCCCGACGCTAGCCATATAAAAATACATGAAAGCCCCGTTACCAGAGCAAATCGTAATAAGTAATTCACAGTCCATATCCTATTACAGGTATTGTTATTATCCAGAGTGAATTTATCTCCACTCTGAGTCGTTATTTCTCGTTCTGTTGTTGTGTCTCTGAGTGTTAAATCACCAGCTCATTGAGATCCTGCATATCTTGGTTTTCACCGGTAACTTGGCTTAATAACGCTTGTTCCTCAACTCGCTGCGACAGGAAAGCCGCCTGCTCAGCCAAAGTTCTGGTCGTGAATAGATCTTTCACTGCTATTTCGAACTGAAATTGATGCTTGATTTCAGTAACCAACTTCATTAACAGCAATGACTGCCCACCACGCATGAAGAAATCATCTTTAAGACTTAAGGTGTCAATATCCACATCCAGCACTTGTGCCCAGATAGCTGCTAACTCCAGTTCAATTGCAGATTCAGGAGCCTGCCATTCAACATAAGATTTAATTTCAGGTGTAGGTAACGCTTTTTTATCTACTTTACCATTAGTCGTCAGTGGCACAGATTCGATGACATTGTAGGTCGCAGGCTGCATGTAAGGAGGTAATACACCTTTCAGATAAGCCTGACACTGAGCTATCATCTGTTCTTTTTGACCGGCTTCTAAAACAATATATGCTGCTAAAAAGTCACTATTTTGCGTGCTTTTTACCAACGCAA
Organism: Pseudoalteromonas piscicida; assembly: GCF_002744175.1. Lineage (GTDB taxonomy): Bacteria > Pseudomonadota > Gammaproteobacteria > Enterobacterales > Alteromonadaceae > Pseudoalteromonas > Pseudoalteromonas piscicida_B. Next base: position 1,606 of record NZ_NKHF01000177.1, on the reverse strand, counting down.
CCGCATCATTCACCCCTTCTACATTCATTAGTGCCGAAGATATCTCTTCTAATTCAATTCGATATCCCCTTACCTTAACCTGCTCATCAATCCGGCCAATAAATTCCAACCTTTGTAAGGCATCAAACCGCACCAGATCACCTGTGCGATACACTCTGCCAACATCCCCCTTAAATAAGCTGCTGGTAAATTTCTCCTCACTGGCTTGTGGCATGCCCAAATACCCTTCTGCCAGATTGGGGCCGCCAAGACAAAGTTCACCAACCACTCCTGGAGGACAGAGTGTGCCGTCTTCTGCAACCACATAAACACACTTTCCGGGCACTGGGTAGCCTATCGGAATCACACCTGATTCATTGCCGTTGAGCTCGTAATAGGTCGATGTTACCGTCGCTTCTGTAGGTCCATATGCATTGATCAAGCGACAATGACTCCACAATTTATATTTATCCCAAGCGTCAGCAATACTTCGTGTAAAGCTCTCTCCTCCCAAAGAAATCGCTTTTAGTTCGCATTGTTCCATTCGCTCACCCAAAGATCCTGCGCTTACTAAGGTATTAAAATATGAGGGTGTAAAGTCAGCAAAGTTAATCCTTTGCTCACGCAAATAGTGCCACACTTCCTGCACACTCATCTCTTTGGGCTCAACAATACACAGCTTTCCACCAAAGCTAAGGCTAACAAATATCTGCTCTACAGACGTATCAAAGTTCACGGTAGCAACTTGTAACACGCGATCGCCAGGCTGGATCCCTAGTATTTTTCCCCATTCCATAATGTGCGCAGCTATCGCCTTATGATTGACTTTAACACCTTTTGGATTACCCGTAGATCCTGACGTATATATTACATAAGCGAGCTGCTGTGAAACTTTAGCATCATCAATTGGCGGTGCCGTGACTGGCAGTCGTTCTGCTTCCTCACCAAAACCGCGACTATCGATACACAGTAGTTTCTCCCCATTAGTCGGCAGCTTTTTGGCCCCCGCCTCGGTTGTCACAACAACTTGCGCACCAGAATTTTGCAGCAAATAAAGCAATCTGTCATCCGGCAAATCCAAATCTAGCGGTGTATAGGCTGCTCCTGTTTTTAAAATTGCCACAATCGCTACGACCATATCTACTGAGCGTGGTAACGCAACGCCTATTACATCCCCCGCTTCACACCCCCTACTCAACAATGCGTGTGCAAGTTGGTTCGCTTTTTCATCCATTGCTTTGTAAGTTAAAGATTGCTTTTCGAAACATACAGCTATTTGTTCTGGGAATAACTCAACTTGTTGCTGATACGCCTGCAACAGATGTTCCACGCCTGATATCACTTCTGACTTACCTGACCATTTTTCTAACAACAAAGCTTCCTGCTCTTTTGACATGTAAGTCAGTGACGCTAAGTTTGAACTCGGAGCTTGCAAAGTGCTTGTGATCAGCTGCGCAAAATTGTCAGCTACACGTGTAATGGTTTGCGCTTCAAACAGAGCCCGGCTATATGTCCAGCTAAGCTCCAGCCCATCGGCAAGCTCCGTTACTGTTAACTCCAAATCATACTTCACATTATCATCGTGATTTGGTACCTCATTAACGACGAGTCCATCAAGCTCGATATG
>NZ_NKHF01000068.1 GCF_002744175.1 Pseudoalteromonas piscicida | reverse complement strand
GCGTCGAACTCTTGCAGCATTTGCTGTAGGATGTGCTCCCTGACAGCGGCGTGAATAATACGAATGACCCCCTCATGAGTCAACCGTTTTTTGAAAAAAAACCGTGTTTTTTAGTTATCTTTCATTGAAAGGTTCAAAATATCACCTGATTTATCACTTTTTGAGCCATTTTCGGTTGAGTTATTTTCAGCAGAATCTAAATCATCTAGATCAATCACTTCTTCTGATTTTTTCAATGGGTTTTTCAGTGTTGGCAGTTTTAGCTTAATTGGCTTTTTTTGCACCAAGATTCGAATAGCTAACCAACCGATGAGTAAAACAATCGCGTTTCCTGCCACAATAATACTCACTAACACCCCTGTGCTTATTGTGGGTTCTGGCTCAGGTTCAGGTAATGTGCTCTTAGGTAAGACAGGAGCTTCTAATTCAGGTACTTTTTCTATTGGCCTTTCTATTTCAAAGTTATAGTTAGGCAATGTCGCCATAAACTCTCGGCCATTGATGTTTTCTCCAAATGCAGAGATCTCGACGCTATATCGTCCCCAGTCATAATTTTTTATTGCTAACTGACGATACAGGCGCTCCTGTGCATCTAGGGTAAACATTTGCTCTTCACCGTTTGGATAGAAGATCTTACCTTGTAGAATAATAGTCTCTGGTTTTACCACCGAGTCGTCTATCGAGATTGTGAGGCCGTGTTCAAACTCATTCTCCCCCGCCAACATCAGTTCAAAGTTAAATGGTGGCTCAGCGATAATAATAGGCGGCTTAATCACCCTGCGCTTCAGAATTGGCGTTTCTATAAAAAACTCAGGCTGCCACTCTCCTGCCGGAAAATTAAGTTTAAACTCACCGGTAAAAATACCGTCCAGCGGTCTTTCGTCAAACTCACGACCATCATCCTTAAAGTCAGTTACACTTTGGGTGCCTGCCCCAAAGTTGGCATATTCATCATTATTGGTACTAGAAAATTCTACGTATAAAGTTACGACATCGCGAAAATAGCCCACATCAATGGGTTGATCGTCATTGGTAACCTGACCTGTTACTTTTAAAATCTCACCACGAAAAAGTAACGGTGGCAGGGCTTCCACTTCAAGTTCTATATCACCCAGCACCATAATCCGGCTGTTCTTCTGAATTTGCCCAATCACCTGCCAAGGCCCTGGCGTCGGATTTTTTAAAATGATCAAATCATAACTGACTTCGTCATACCATTGTAACGACTCATCATCCAAAGAGCTCGTCGCATAATACTTACTACCGTCGGGTTTTACTAATACCACCGCGGGTGTACCTGGAGCTCGAAAGAACAACAGCGTGATCTCTTCTATATTGTGATCGATGCGAAAGCGGTTATCTAATAGCGGGATCTCATTGACCTTACCATCTCGCTGCAACATAGTGATCTGCGGTGTTTGCGCGCTCACTACCGTGCTGACTAACAACATAAGTCCCAAGATAAGCCGCTGTAGATTCATGCATTAACCTTCTGTCACTTTGGTGGAAAAGTTGATTGTACGTCTCTCGTTATTGTTGCCACAGACTTTGCCCTGCGGCTTTATTAACGAGTTCTAAACGTTCTGTATGTGCTTGTTCTTCATCGGCAGTTGCACGCAAAACTTTAAGTGCTGGACGGTTGCTGTCTAGTCTAACAATGCCACCTGCTGAATTGTCTTGATTGCCTTTATTTTGGCTCGCTAGATTTAATTTCTTTTGTCCGCCGGTCATCGACAGGTACACATCAGCTAAGATCTCGGAATCCAGCAATGCGCCGTGCAATGTTCGTTTAGAGTTATCTATATCATAACGGCGGCATAAGGCATCTAGACTGTTTTTTTGACCCGGGTGAAGATCCCTTGCCATTACTAACGTGTCGAGTACTTTGCAATACTCATGGGTTGCCGGAAAGCCTTGATTTAACTTGGCAAACTCATGATCCATAAAGCCGACGTCAAATGGTGCGTTATGAATAACCAGCTCAGCCCCTTTAATATAGTCGAAAAACTCTTGAGCAACCTGATGGAAGAAGGGTTTATCACGCAAAAACTCATTAGTAATACCGTGAACATCAATAGCCTCTTCTTCAATATCACGTTGAGGGTTAATGTATACGTGAAAGTTATTTCCCGTTAGTCTGCGATTGACCAGCTCAACACAACCTATCTCGATGATCCTATGTCCAGCCTTAGGGTCAATACCTGTGGTTTCTGTATCCAGTACTATTTGCCGAGTGTGCATATCGTTGCTCGCTTAACTTTGCTATTATTTTGCCCTATTCGCACATTTTACATAAAAATAGGCAAATCAGTGCAAAAAACCGTAGAGATTTATACCGATGGCTCATGTTTAGGTAATCCGGGACCAGGGGGATATGGCGTTTATCTTTCCTATCAAGGACATGAAAAAGAAATGAGCGAGGGGTATAAGCTCACGACTAATAATCGCATGGAAATGCTCGCTGCTATTGTTGCACTTGAAACACTAAAGCGCCCGTGCGAGGTGATTCTGTACACCGATAGCCAATATGTGAAACAAGGGATCGAGTCATGGCTAGAAAACTGGAAAAAGCGCAATTGGAAAACCGCTGCAAAACAGCCAGTTAAAAATGTCGATTTATGGCAACGGTTAGATGCTGCAACTAGTCGTCACACTATCCAATGGCGTTGGGTAAAAGGCCATGCTGGAAACAAATATAACGAATTGGTCGATGACCTAGCACGAGAAGCCGCGTCAGGTTCGAACTTGCTCGTCGATGAAGGCTACGAAGCCAGTATCTAATGCTTGGGCCTGTTGAGCTTTCCAGTTTGTTTTTGCAGCAGCAAAGGTAGCAGGCCCTAATAAACACTTCGAAAGAGCAGTGCGTTATGTAGCAGCGCCCTGAACACATGACCTTAGTCTTTGTCTTGGCAGGTTTGTCTGAGTCCTGCTCCTTTTACAGCAGGCGTCCACTTAGGCTTTACATGCCACTTAGGCTTAATTGGTGTTAGAGGCATTACTCGTTTTCTTGCCACCAGCATATAAACGCTGCCCATCGGCTTTAAGTAATGCCGACAAAAACGACGCCAAGGGGCAAAGCGAGATAACCTCGACCCTCGTGCCAACGAAGCATAAATAAAGCGTTCATCGCCGACAATTTCAAAGCCAAGCAAATCTAGCCAGTCTTTTACCCGCGACGGCGTAAAGAAACGCCCCGACCAAGGCAGTTTTTCTCTGCTAAAGGGCAACATTTGTGCTATCCCACAAAGACTAAATGGGTTAAAGCCTGAGATCACAATATAGCCACCGGGGATCAAGGTTCGGTGGGCTTCTCGCAAAATATGATGGGGATCGGAGTGATATTCTAAACATTGGCTTAAGATACAAGCATCCACCGAGTTTTCATAAAACGGCAGTTCATCAATCTCGGCAAATACTCCCACGTGCTTACCTTGCGGTGCCACACAAACCTGATGCTTGATCGGGCTTGCTGATGTATCTATTTGACCGCTTAAACACCCGAGTTTTAACATGTGATAACCGAACATTCTCGGCAACCATGCATCCAGTCGTTTTTGGATCCCTACTTTTAAGTATTCACCGTGAGGGAAGTCTTGCCACTCGTCCGGTTTAGGTCCTTGTAAAAAACTTAACGCTGGTTTCATTTACTAAGCTCGTTATACTGGTGTTATCAATCACTTTATAGAGCATTGCGTTATGGTGCAAGTCGATGCAATCAAAGCATTTGATGATAATTATATTTGGGTGATAAAAGACCCTACTCACTCAACCTGTTGGGTCGTCGACCCCGGTGACGAAAAACCCGTTCTAGACTACTTAAGCCAGCACAATCTTACCCTTGAAGGCATTTTGGTTACCCACCATCACTGGGATCATACCGATGGCATCGCGCCGTTGCTATCGTGTTTTCCAGACCTTACCGTATATGGACCAAAAAATGGAAAATATCAAGGGATCACACAGCCACTCGTGGAACATGATTCAATCGTCTTAGCGGGGATTACCCTAAACGTTATCGCCACACCTGGGCATACCCTAGATCATATTTGCTATGTGAATAATGAAATCGCCTTTACTGGAGATACGCTGTTTAACGCCGGCTGCGGACGATTATTTGAAGGAACGCCCGAACACATGTGGCACTCATTTAGTAAGCTCCTCACCCTGCCAGACACCTGCCAAGTTTACTGTACTCATGAGTACACACTGGCGAACTTAACGTTTGCACAAGCGGTTGAGCCAAACAATCATGCTATCGCCCACTATCATCAACAAGCGCAAGCTCTGCGTAAAGCCAATAGACGCACCGTCCCGACAACCATCGGGCAGCAAAAGGCGATTAACCCATTTGCGCGAGCAGCTCAGCCAGATATTCTCTCACATACACCAAAACAGTTTATCCAGGCTAAAGATACACCTGAAGCTCGCTTTGCTGCACTACGAAAATGGAAAGATAACTTTTAAAATAATCAACAGTGACTGAGTGTAACGTCAATATGGCATTTTCTTTGACGTTGCCTGTCCCCGCTGCCACTTAAAAACGATTTATTTCTCGCTTTCGTGGCACAATACGACTTGCGACACATCAAAATGGATGCAAAGAAAATAATAAAGAAGCTTTAAATGCAGAAACAAACTCGGTAATATTGCCGAGTTTTTGTCCGAACCTCCAAACGAAAGAACGCATTTATGAAAAAGCTCGCCTTCATTGTTGCATCTGCAGCAATTTTAAGTGGTTGTGAAATCACCCAAGAAACATCCCTAGAGACTGCAACAGAACAAGTTAAGCAGGCTAATTTAGACCATGCGAGCCCTTATGATATCTCTCAAACACTTAGCACCTCATGGCAAGATGAGGATGAAGAAGTAGTACCTGTATTTGATGACGTATGGGAGCGGATCCGTTATCAACTCTCTATTGAAGTGCCACAAAACCGTCCTGTGGTTGCTGAGCGCAATTATTATCAACGTCACCAAGCATACTTAGACCGTATTGCAAAACGTGCTGAGCCATACCTTTACTATATTGTCGAGGAAGTGGAAAAGCGTAATATGCCCGTAGAGATTGCCTTACTCCCGATAGTTGAAAGTGCATTTGACCCTTTTGGTTATTCTCACCGAACCGCTTCTGGTATTTGGCAGTTTATGCCACAAACGGGTGAGCGCTTTAACTTAAAACAAAATTGGTGGTACGACGGCCGTCGCGATATTGTGGCCTCGACACAAGCAGCGCTTGATTACCTAACCTACCTGCATAAGACACTTGAAGGTGACTGGCTCAATGCCATAGCCGCCTATAACTCAGGTGAAGGCAGGCTGCTCAGAGCAATACGTAAGAATCGTAAGAAGCATCTTCCTACCGATTTTTGGTCTCTTGACTTACCAAGAGAAACCACCGCATATGTACCAAAGCTATTGGCTTTATCTGACTTATTGAAGCGCTCAGACGAGTTTAAAGTCACTTGGCAACCGATAATTAATGCACAAGTGGTTGATACTGTAGAAGTCGGTTCACAAATTGATTTAGCACTAGCAGCAGAAATGGCGGATATTTCCTTAACGGAGCTTTACCGATTAAACCCAGGCTTTAACCGCTGGGCAACCGACCCTGATGGTCCGCATCAATTACTGTTGCCGATGGAGAAAGTCGATGCATTCAAGGACAAGCTGGCAAAAACCCAAGTTAAGGACCGATTACGCTGGCAATACTATACCGTACAACGAGGCGATAGCCTTTCTGTGGTCGCAACTAAGTTCAACACCAGTATTGGCGCGATCCGTTCACTCAATAGTATTGACGGTAATATGATCCGCGTTGGCCAAAAGCTGCTTGTACCACTTAGTGACGGTGAATTACAAAGCGAACATTTACCTCCTGAAGTACGCCTAGCAGCCAACAAGGTGACGAAGCAAAAACTGAGTCATACTGTTAAATCTGGCGATACCTTGTGGGATATTAGTCGTGAATACGATGTCACCGTGAAACAACTTGCAAGCTGGAACAAGCTCAAAACCAATGCAGTACTGCGCCTAGGCCAAAAGCTTACCGTCTTTAAAGACGAAAAAGCTGCACGTCAAACGGTACTAATCGACTCGCAGCGTACCATTACCTACAAAGTGCGCAAGGGTGATTCACTTGCTCGTATCGCTACTAAGTTTAATGTGAGCGTTAACGAAATCGTAAAGTGGAATAACCTGGCCGGGCAAAAGTACCTACAGCCAGGGCAAAAGTTAAAGCTAAAAGTACAGACTAAACGCGTGTAGTACACGTTCAGCAACAAAACGAAAAATAGAGCCTACTGGCTCTATTTTTTATAGTTTATCGGCTAACGTTTGAAGCCAAGGCTCAGCGCACTCCCAAGGTTCAAAATACTCACAAGCATCAATATCTAAACGCGCTTGCACTCGCGTGGCATTTAATTCTTCGATAAGTGCATCAATTTGCTTACCCGCACCACAATAGGTATCACCATAACTTGTGTCTCCTAGCGCAATAACTGCCACCTGCTTACCGGTGAGCATAGGAAATTCGCTTTGCATCTGTAAAAACAAAGGCAATAAGTTATCAGGAATATCCCCCGACCCAGTTGTTGACGATATAAACAAGATGTTCTCGGCTTGTTTAAGCTCTGCCAACGTAGCAGGCTCAACAACATGTGCTTCATGCCCTGACTTATTCAAAAACTCAGCGCTATCATTCGCCAAGTTTTCTGCGTTGCCATACATACTGCCCACAAAAATGGAAACTTTTGCCATTATTTATAATCCTTCTCATTGTCTGACCAACCAAGACTAGAAAAGACCGCAAGCGCAGCTTCTCCTAGATTGGCGGTAATTGAAATTTCAACGTTGGTGTAAGGATGAACAAATTCCAGCCGCGTTGCAAATAGCATCAACCGGCGTAAACCAAAGTGCTCAACGAAAAAGTGGTTGTGCTTGTTATCACCATGATTTACATCACCAATAATTGGATGTGCTAGATGATTCAAGTGCCGCCTGATCTGATGCTTACGACCTGTTTGGGGAAAACACTCAACCAAAGAGTAACGAATGCTGGGATACTTACCAAAAGGGACTGGTAGTGTAGCCTGTAATAAGCAGTTGATCTGCGTTTGTGCCTCTTGGGGCGCTTTATTCTGATCAGCAAACTTATCCGCAATCTTATCCAACTCTTCTTTTAGCGGCTTATCGACAAATCTGGAGTCGGGTGCAAAGCCACGCACCAAAGCCAAGTACCGCTTTTTAATTTTGCCCGCGATAAAAACCTCATTCATGGCTCGCGCTGCCTCTGAGCTCAGTGCAAACAACAGCACCCCAGAAGTTGGCCTATCTAGGCGATGCACAGGAAAGACGTGTTGACCGAGTTGATCACGCAGCATCTGCATGGCGAATTGAGTTTCGCGTTTGTCTAAAAAAGAGCGGTGAACGAGTAAACCTGACGGTTTATTGATGGCGACGTAATGCTCATCTTGATACAAAATTTCAAGCATTAGCGTCCCTTTGCAAACGTATTATCTAAGTTCTTCAAACACTGGTGCACCGAATTGAAGTAGAGGTGCTCACTTAATACCATTTCGGCCATAGGGGCAATGGCCATGTTTGTTGGGAGCGCCTCACCTTCTGCTATCATGGTTCGTACTTTATCTAAAAATACAAACTGTAACCATTGTTCGAATGCCATGGTATCGCAACAAAATGGTTCTGTGGACGCTAATGCCTCTGCTGCAATTGGCGTTTCCTGCCAAAGACCTGCCGCCTTTAAGCAAGCTTCTAGTTCATCTAACTGAATCAATACTTCCGAAGTCATCGGTACTTTCTCTTTTTCAATTTTAGATATTATAACTATATGCGCGATTGCTCAGCTAGCCTATTCTCTCTTTGCTACTTTTATGAGGCTTATCAGTGCCTGCAAAAACCGCTATAATTGCCGCTAATTTATGTACCAGTAACAATAGAGTATTCATGAGCGCGCAAATTTCTACTTTAGGTGAACTACTAACAAATGCCGGCACACAATGGCGTGTGTACGATATGGGCCGTCGCATCACAAAGATCGATAAAAAGCAGTTTGCGCAAATTGAAAACACACAGGCTCCTTACCCATACCCGTTAGGTGGTCACGCTATTATGGCAATTCAATTTTGGGATAACCAAGCAACAGTTGATCCCTATGTGTGGTTTTTAAAGTTTCCACTGGATGAGCAAAGTAAACTCATTATCGCCAGCAGAGATCACTTTGCCTCAATGGTGCTTGAAGCGTTAGGCACACAATTAACAGGGGAAGCAGCGCAAGGTAAGCTTGATAACAATCCCTATGTTTTTACACCAAATGCGAATAAATTAGCCGCTTTTAACGCCTTACTGAAACGCGAATTAAACCGCCCTGCGTCACAATATTATGAGCATGCTGAGCTTTATTTTTCAGGCAAGCTCGGGTTTGACCGCTGGCAGGAAATTGCATTGCAGGGGATCGCTGATTTTTCACAGCGTCTTGACCATGGCAATAATGCCGAGAAGCTTCAAAAGGCTTGGACAGCTCTCCCTATGGAGGTTAAAACCCCATTAGCAGCGATGCTCGAACATGTTGCGGTGTCCACTACACAAACGGAAGACTTTCTGGGGTCGCTCACCCTCGCTTGTCAGCAGCAAAACAAAGATGCGGTTGTAACAAATTTACGTGCAATGTCTGGTAGCCATGCGCTTGGTCTTATAGCGCAAGCAGTAGACTCTATTTTGGCTTCTGAACTTGCATTAGATGCCGATTGCTTACTGACGATTGCCGGACGTGCATGGGAAACACTTACAGACCAAAACAGGCTACATGCCTACATGGAAAAAGCCGCTGAGCACAACCAAATTGATGGCCTGTTCAACAGTATTTTCGCAGACTTAGTTGCAATCCCCATGTTACGCCCACATGCTTTAGGGATGATTAGAGCAGAAAATCGCAGTGAAACTCTGTCTCGCGCTATTGGAAGGTTATTTTCTTAAATGACAACACTTTGGCTTTTTATCATCGTCTCAGCTGTGATCGCACTATTTTGGTATAGTCGTCAAATTGCTGAGGCCGCAAATAGACACGCTCAGCATCAGGCTGAGAGTTTGCAGGTTCAACTATTAAGTGTAGCTTGTACCAAGCGCAGAATAGGCGTGCTAAAAGGCGGCAAACTGGGTATAAAAAGCCAATTTATGTTTGAGTTTAGTTCTGATGGCGAGTCTGCCTACCAGGGCAAACTTTACCTAGAAAATGAACGATTAGTAAAAAAGGAGCTGCCTGCATATCGGATCACAGGGTGATTTGCAGGAGGACATGTTAGGGCTTTCAAAGTAAGTAATAGCTACAGTAACGAGACATACAGACGCTTAAAATTTGGCAGTGCTACACTACATCCATGTTGATTTTTATAAGTAGCACAAAAAACTAAGGCGCTAGCCTGTTTGCCGCGCCTCAATCCTGACGATTATCCCAAGAGGTTTCCGCTCCCTCTGCTTCACAACCCAAAAGCAATCCGCCAATTTTTCTTCCCCTGAACGGGTATATACTCCGACCTACCCGATTCTCATCCTTGTGTCATCCATAAGCACATCCCGTGCATCTCCTTTTTAGCCTCTTGGCCTCCACTTCGCTTCCTGCGCTCCTATGCCTTCTTGGCTCCGCTTCACACACTCCTTATGTGCTCCCTTTACATTGTTACGTCCAGTGTAACCCATCCACTTCGCAACCATCCGGATTGCGCTCCTTAATCCTAGAGCTTTGCTCGTCCTTAATTATCTTCCATGTTCCACTTCGCTTCCCGCGCTCCTATCACACCCTGTGCTTCCATTTCCTTTATGAAGCTCCGCTTCACACTCGCTTCCTCGAGTTCCTGATCTTCCTTGCCTTATGAGTTACTTCCCTCTGTTGTTGTCAAATTCCTTATCCTTTGACGCTGAGCTCCTGCTCTTGTGTTTCCTTACATTGTTAAGTTTACGGTGTTCTGGTTTTTTTGGCAGATAGCTGAGCGCTATCTTTTTGCTGTCATTTTAACGACAAATAAACAAAACACTTTAAAAACAACACTTTAACTTAGAAACAAACTACAAATTCGGTACTACAAAACGCCTTAACCCACATCCATGTAAGAGATTTCTCACAGGGTAATTTCCGTTGTTGCTATTTATTCTTAAATAGCAGTGTGCCCTCCACTGAGCTAAACACCATATTCTGTAAAATGTGATAGCCATGACCTTCAAAAAACTGGGCTTGCGCTTGCTGTGTAATAAACACCGCCATGCCTTTGGTGTCATCGCTTTGGGCAATCAAATCATCCAGCGCTGTTAATAGGTAATGTCCATACCCTAAGCCTTGTACATGTGGGTCCACGGCAATTAGAGATAAAAAGTGATAGGGCTCTAGCTCTTGAAGTGCGGTTCTGATCGCCTTTTCTTTATCTATTAACTGCTGCGTCTGCAGGTAACCGGCGCTTAGCATCAACCTTAAACGCCAATGCCACTGACGGCTTGCTTCCAGCTCGCCACTGTTTGCAATCACACAAGCTACAGCCAGTAGCTTGTCTTCTTTGTACAATCCAATCATGGGCTGTCCAGTATGACCAAACGCTGACAACTCCTCTCGGATTAACGCGCGGAGCTTTTTCTCAAATGTGGCCTGTTCTTTTGCTTCAAGTACTTGTTTAAGAAGTGGATCATCATGGTAAGCTTGATACAACACGCTCGCGGCTACATTAACGTCTTCAGGGCTTAAATATCTCACAACGAGTTCATTTACAGCGGTTTGTACTGACATAGCGGTTCCTTATTGTTATTAGTCACGCTGTTAATAAGGGATAATTGACATCCGCTCCCCCTTAAATCCAGCTTCTTTAGTTACACTCCACCAATGTACGGCTAAGGCGTCGCGTCCAACATTGATACAAGTCACAATATATTCATCGACTATATTGCACATTACGTAAGTCACACTAGTTTTTGTCACTCATAACTTGCGAAAGGTTTTGCAACCACCTTTACTATAGTTAGTGAGTAAAATTCAAGCAAACGAGGGAGAACGAAATGGACACCAGCCAGCACACCATGAGCACGTTATTTGCCCAACTCGGATTAGATAACGATCCCAAAGCTATAGAAACCTTTGTCAAACAACATCGCCTTCCTAATGACATGCTATTGAGCCAAGCCCCATTTTGGAATGAAGGCCAGCGCCATTTTATTGAAGAATCGCTAAAAGAAGATGCTGATTGGAGCGAACTCATCGACGAACTCGACGCCATGCTCCGGTAAATCATATAACGGTAATAAGGGCTACACAGATAGCCCGCATTACGACTTGGTGCTATGATCCACTCCAATAAACTAAGTTAAGGCGTTTAGGAACTTCTATGCACCCTGCAGTTGCCAGAGCTATTAAAAAGTTGGCCGACAGTGGAATCACTCCAACCGTCGCGCTAACAAAAAGTAAATTAACCCAGAGCGTTGCAATGCCCGACATCATTGCGGGCATCGCTGCGTACAAACAAGACCCCACTTGTATCGAACAGTGCCAACCTATTGAAGAGACTAACAACCTCTCTTCGCCCACTCAGCTTGACAGAATAGAAGCAAAACTAGACAAGCTTCTCGCGTTATTGGAGAAGGCGTAGTGTTTGTTGTTGATTTAACTTTTGATTGCTATGCAGAAACGACTCTAGAGGCAGCCGAGCAAGCCATTAATCGCGTGGTCAACGCACTGCGGTTTAACGGTCAAATTATAGGTGATGAATTCCCTACCGTACTGAAAGATGGGTATTTTGTTACCCGTGTAATGTGCCCAGAAGAAGATTCGTTACACCCATTGAACCACAGCCCATTTGTTAAGTTTGCGATTGAACAACTACAGCAATCAGGCTTGCTCGCACCCAAAGTCAAAGTTTTTGGGCAAGACATACATGCAAACAGCACCGATGCTTGTCATGAGCCTTCAAGCTACATTCTATACACAACTTACGTGCATACCTGTAGCCCACTTTATTGTGGCGATGACTTCTTACCTGTTCCGCTATACAAAATTCCTGCGATTGCCAATGGTGACTACAAAGCCTTGATCAAATGGAAAGAAGATTGGCAAGCGTGTGACCAAATTCAAATAAATGGTGCAACACGGTGTGAGTTTGCAGCGCTGGACGAGATCTCTAGTACTGATAGCGACTTATTTAGGCGAGGAATGGACTTGAGCAAACGTATCCGCTACCTCACGAAAAAGCCAGTTTACTACTATTTATACCGTGTTGGCGGAGAAAACCTAGCAGCAGAGCAAGCCCGAAAATGCCCAAGCTGTGAGGGGGATTGGCTGCTAGAAACACCTTGGTTCGGTCTATTTGATTTTCGCTGTGAAACCTGTCAGCTTGTCTCTAATATATCTTGGGACTTTCAGTAAGAAACCTAAGCTAAAAAGCGTAATATCACTTCAGCCAGAAGTTCTTTATTAATATAAGACAAATTTGTGCATCAATAGCTCACTTCATTGACCAAGTTGCCAACAGCTTATGGATAGTTTGCAATCAAGCTATCCACAAACTCTGCAATTGAGTCTGCCAGCACATGATGCTGTTTTTTCCCGACAAACTCTAGCCCAACCTTGCCCGTCGCGATATCTACCGATACCAGTAAATCATCCGCCTCGGTGAGGCCAATAAAAATGGTTTCAGGTTGCTTAAGTCGGCGCTTCATTAAAATATGACCAGTGATGTTCTGCTGCAAGCGCTCAAAGTCATCTTCGTTCCAAGCTTGCAACAACTCGATTTGTCTACCTTCAATAAAGGCAATAATATTGCCAGCAAAGCAATCACCATACAGCGCATTAATCCCTTCGGGAAACGGTGTTTCTAACGCAAGGGCTAAGTCATCAAGGCGGCCAGCTGGTGAACGTTCAACCGCTTGCCACTTGATTTCATTGAGCTTATTTGGTTCGCCTTGCTCACATGGGCTTGGCCAACTGGCGTCATGTTCAGTGCTAGGTAAATCTTGAAAGGTTTTTTGGTAATATTCTGCATGGGCTTGATGTAAGCGCGCCATCGCAACAGACTGAGTCATAAATAAGGCTCTCTAGATATTTGTCTCACCTTTTCACTTAACACCAATCGACTTAATTCTCCAGCTAAGATAATGCGGAAAATAGCTCGTTTATAAAATACAATTGGTATAATAAAGCAAATTGGGATTAATCCCGTGGTGAACATTCGTTATAATAAGCGCATTGTAACGAGAATTGAATGAACATGACAGACTACAATAACTCGCCAGAGCTGCAATCTTCTGTACTTGGAAAAACCACAGAATATGCCAGTGTTTATACCCCCAGCTTACTGCACCCAATCGCTCGTAAGCTCAACCGTGACCAAATCAACGTCGATGGTGCTGCGTTGCCGTTCAAAGGTGAAGACACTTGGACTGGCTATGAGCTATCTTGGTTGAATAACAAAGGCAAACCGCAAGTCGCCGTTGCCACTTTTGTTTTTCCTTGTCAGAGCGCTCATATCATTGAGTCAAAGTCGTTTAAGCTATATTTGAATAGCTTCAATCAAAGCCGATTTGAATCAATGGAAACTGTACGTCAAACGCTTGCCGCCGATTTATCAGCTGCGTCAAATAGCGAGGTTAAGGTAACGCTGTTTGGGGCCGATGATTTCGATTGTATTCCTTTTTCTCGGCTTCCAGGTGAGTGCATTGACGAGCTAGACATTGAGGTTGATACCTATACACCAAACAGTGACTTACTCAAGCTTGCATCTGATGATATTGTTGAAGAAACACTGCATAGTCACCTACTTAAATCTAACTGTTTGATCACCTCACAACCTGATTGGGCAAGTGTAGTGATAAGTTATCGCGGCAAGCAAATCGACCGTGCCGCTTTGCTGAGGTATCTCATTTCTTTTCGTGATCACAACGAGTTCCATGAACAGTGTGTTGAGCGTATTTACTGTGAGTTATGGCGCACATTTAATCCCGAGAAACTATCGGTTTATGCACGCTATACACGGCGCGGAGGGTTAGACATCAACCCATATCGCTCAAGCGAACAAGACCAAACACCTTACACGGTCAGAACCAACAGACAATAAATAATAAAAAGCCATGTAACACATGGCTTTTTATTAGACTTAGTGCTGCTACTTTATTGTTAATCAGCGCTTTCTTGCATTTCTACAGGTACAGGCACCGAACATACATCGGTGTGATCAGGCGTATCCACAAACCAATCCCCCGCTCTATTTTTACGTGCAGCAATCAGTGCTGAAAATATGGGTGTCTCTGTTTTTAAGCGTTTAAAAGAAGGTGCCCCTTGAATATCTGCAAGCACCGACACGGCATTTATCACGTTGTAAGCTTGCCCCTTAGTTGGTGCTCGATCTAAGTGCTGAACATGCTCCATCCCCGCCAGTAACTGACCAAATACAGTTGTATTTTTATCAAGATATCGCTGCGGTGTTAGTGTGATATAAAACTCAGTTCCGCCACTGTTCACCTCATTAGTTCTAGCCATGGCAAAAGCACCTACGCAATGGGTCATCCAAGTTTTCGTCCCTGCTTCATTTTGTGCAACCGCAAAACCGTTACGAAACCCGGTGCGAGGAGCATACCCATCAACAGCGTTGATAGGAGTAATGGCAAGCTTGGTATCTGTAGGATAATAAAACTCCGCTGCAACGGCTTTTTTGCCTTTCTGTGGTACTTTTTTATCCGACATGTCACCCCCTTGCGCCACAAAGTTCTCCACGAATCGATACATGCTTAAGTTGTTATAAAACCCCTCGCGCGCGAGCGCTTTGATGTTTGCTACATGATTGGGCGCAAGCTCTGGATTCAGTGCGACATATACAGGCCCCGTTTGCAAATCAATTTTGAGAATGTTTTCTGGGTCTAGTTGCTGCCAATCTTTGGGCTCTGCTGCTGCAAGCACCTCCGACGGTGATTTTGCATATGGCTTTGCAAATACAAGTGATGAAGTAGCGGCAAGCGCGATGAGTAGTAAGGCCTTTTTCATTATTATTTTCCTTGTTTATACCAATAAAATGGCACCTCCAGCGGCGCACTGGGCGGCAGGTTTTGATTGTCTAATTCTATGACCGTTTTGTTTTTAAGGTCCAGCTTTTCGAGGCGAGTGGAGAAATACTGCAAAAAGAGTGCCTCAAAGCGACCATCTTGAAGTGCGCTTTTGAGGCCCCTCCTTAATTTGCTGTGTAACTGTTGATTAGCTTTTGCGACAAAAAAGTAGACTGCCGATGGGTAGTAAAACACTACATTTTGATCTGCGACTAATTGTGGCTCATTTACTACCGTTTCAATGCTGATCAAATCGCTTGGCAAAATATCAAAGCGTTTTTTTGTAAGCATTTCATAGCCACTCGCTTCTTGTGTAAAAGCAGTAACGGTTAACCCATTTTGTTCAAAGATTTCTCGGTCTGGCCAATCATGTCGAAGACCGAAAGTAATGCCTCGTAAATCGCCTATGTAGCGCACAGGTTTAAGTAAATCTCGATTGTCTTGGTGTACCAAGGGAATACGATAACCAAGGATCCCCTTTACCAGAGGAATACGAATAGCCCTCGCCACCTGTTCCCGCTGCGAATTGGTTACTAACCAACTAATATCTAGCCCGCCTGGTTCTCCTAATAATCGGAGCGCTCTGTCTTGTGTTGGTATGCTTCGAACCGATACCAACCTGCTTGGCTCTGAATGATAAGACAAGGCAAGGGTGAGTAATTCAATGATATAGGGATCAGCACCTGCGCTAATTCTTATCTCTGATGTTTCTTGCGCTTTAGCCGAAAACAAAATACAGCTCAGCACCAGCCACAGCAACCTCATTTATCATCCCAATCAAACTTGTATAGGAAGTCTATGCTATTATACAAGCCGCTCGTTGCTTCAACATAAAACTTTGAAAAGACCCGATAGCGCAACGCAATTTCATTAATCGACTCAAATACTCCAACACGATAACTGACTTGAACATTAGGGGTGATATAACCAGACACTTCAACTTGGGTATCGTCGCCACTGCCTTTTGCCGATAAATTCACATCAGAAAAGCCCAAAGACTCCCCTGCTTTACTAAAAAACCCTTCGCTTCGGTCTATCCCTTGTGAGAGCAAAAACTGGGTAAGCAAGGCATTATTAGAGGTTTCAGACTCGCCTAACGGCTGGCCGTTCAGCAAATAAGACAAGGCTTTGGCCTGATCCATTGCTGGCTCAGAAAAGACAGTCAATCTTGGCTTCGCAATATTTCCTGTTAGCTCAACTCCGGCAATGACATCATTGGCAGTCGCTGCTGGATTACGAATAGCACGAATGTTTAAGTAAGGTTTATCTAGCGCCCCGTTAAAGCCAATTTGACCCGTACGAATGAGCAAGTCTTGTCCAAAGGCACGGTATTTACCCTCTCTCAGTTGCAGCTCACCTGTTGCTAACATAGGGGATTCTAGCTGTTTGTCGATCTCGATTGACCCCGTTACAAAGCTATCTAACCCTAATGCTTTAACTCTGAAATTGTCTTTTACGGCAAGCTTGAGGTCGATCTCATGTTGAATAGGCACCGACATCTGCTTTTTCACTTTAGCATCAACAATGATTTCATCGTCACTCGGGGAGGTTACGCCCTCTGGCAAAGACTCGATGTTTACTCGTCCAAACGGTACAATAATTTCTCCAAGTACCCGAGCAACCTTATCTTTGTATGCTAAGGTCAGATCTGGGCTTGCGGTTAACTCAATTTGCGAGTCGGGTTGTACATAGATATTCTCCCCTTTTATTTTAACCTCAGCCGCTACACCTGACGCCCAATTCGCTTCCCCTGTAAGCGCCACATTTCCGCCTCGAGCGGCGTTCAGCTGCGCTTCAAGTTGAGCAGATGTGGTATTAAAATTCACATTGATATGGCCTGAGTCCACTTCAACAGGTAATGAATCTGACGCCAAAAATAAACGCTGAGCGGTTACTTTACCGTTAACCTCAGGCGCAGCCAAGCTCCCAGAAAGTTTGATGTCTCCCTGCACCTCTCCTTGTAGATCAAAACTTTGCTCTGTCACCCGATTAAGAAGTGCCGATAACTTAGCCAGTTCAATCGACTCAATTTGAATATTGCCCAACAGCTCAGGGACTTGCTTGTTCAACGGTATTTGGGTATCGCCGCTAAATCGCCCTAAGGTATCCGAGTTCATATGCCAATCAGCGTGCAACTGTTTGTTATCGGTGTTGAGTAAGGCCTTAAACTCAGAAATAGTAAACGTTTGGCCATGAGTTGTAACTCCAGCCTCAATGACCTCCAGTTGACCATTAGCTTGAGTCACTTTTCCTTTGTTCCAGGCTAAGGTAGCATTTGCCTTCGTTTCACCTTGGACTTTTAACGTTTGAGGTAACCAGCTTTGTAGCTGTTCGAGCGCTAACTTGTCTAAGCTGAACTCTGCTTGTCCCTGTAAACCCTCTTGTTTTGCTGAAAAACACAAATTAGTGCTATCCATTTGCCAACACTGCTGCGCAAGTTGTTGAGTTTGTTTCCCTAGGATTATTGCTGCAGGCTCTCTCAGTGCTAGCGTTCGGCCTTGTGAGGTCAGCTCTCCTGCGGTTAATTCGCCATGCCATTTAGCCTGCTGAACTTTGCCATTGACAGTAATACTCGCAATTGCTCGCTTATCACGAACATCAAGGGTCACTGTATGGTTTTGTTGATCTCCTTTAGCGCTGAGGCGAATATCTTCAACGGTTTCTGAATTGAACACCACCTTGTCCAGTGCCACCCCAACTTGTCCCGTCACTGCATTAGCAATATCGACTTTGCCATGAGTGGATAACCCTTGCAGTAGCATATCTTGGTATCGCACTGACTCAATTTGTACATTCGTTTGGATGACAGGTTGCAGATGGTTGCCCTGAATAAAGACTTCACCGTGGCCTTTAACATCTGCTGGAATTAATGCATTAGCGGTTTGATCAAGCTGAAAATCAACATCTAAATCTAAGGTCTGACCGAGCGCTCCGCTTACCGATAGAGTGTTCTTTCCGTAATTCACGCGAGCATGGCTCAGCTCACCGAGTAGACGTTCATCCACCTTCACTTTCACGTCTGCATTCAATGGCGTTCCTGCCACTTTTCCTGCAAGCGTAAAACTATCTATATCAAGCTGCCACTGCTGTTGTTCACTAGCAAAGCCCAGCGCAAACTGTCCGCCCAACATATCGCTTGCTGTTAACCCAGCGTCGTATTGTAATATGCCCAGCAGCCTATCAATTGGAAGCTTTGAAAAATTACCAGCGAGTTGCCCTTTTACCCCTTTAGACCAATTAACTTGCCCATTGAGCTGAGCTTTTGCCTGCTCCAGTGCTAGCTCCGCTTTGTCCAAGGTAAACGCTTGAAGCCCTCCTTGTCCGCTGAGTGCTGAGGTTATGTCACCAAACTGGCGGGAGTATAAAGACAATGCACTAGACAAACTGTAGTTCGAAGCATCGCCTCGCAGCGTTAAGTTCGCATTGTTTAACCTTACAGGTTGTGACGGTGACACCATTTTATCTATTTGCCCTTGCACCTCAAATGGCCAGTTCTGACGTGTTAAGTCAACCTCGGCCTGAAGTGTTGCAAACGCCATGCCTTGTGTGTTCACTCGCAATAAAAGCTCGCTTGGCTGCCCAGTTAAGTTAAAATTGGCCAAGCCCTCTGGCGCACTTAAGGTGGCTCGCAAATCAACAGTCCAACTTTCGAGTGCAACATCAGCTGCCGTGGATAAAAAGTAGGATTGATAATTAAGCTGAGCGTTTTCAACTGTAATGTTTTTGTCTAGCACCACATGAACAAGTTTAATATTGTTGAGCGTTTGCTCATCCAACGACAAGGTATCAATGGTTAGCTCACCCACCTCAGCTGTCAGTGGCAAACTAATATTGGGCAGCTGCAAAGGCGCTAACTCATCAAGTGACACCGACGACTTAGCTGATGCCGGCGGCGTCGTAGCCTTGGTCGTCAGCTGCAGTGTATCTAGCGATAATTGTGGCACTTGAAAGTGAGAATCAGACCCAGCAACCTGCATATTAAGTGCTTTCAAATTCACTGTAATGGTAGGCGTTTCCAAAGATAACTGCTGGATTCTTGCCTGTTTTATCGCCACTGGTAACGGCAGCACTATTGGGCCGGACGCTTCGTCGTTGGCTTCACGGGAACCTTCGCGCTTTTGTACTATGGCAATCGTGTTCGCATCCATGGAGATACAAATACTGGCACACGTTAGCCATTCTACGTTCACCTGAGTGTTTCGCAGGCGGATCGCGATATCGTCATTTTCATACCGTAACGTAAGGTTAGCACCAGATAATATTCGTTTGTCGATACTCTCAATTTGCAGACCTGAAACCGTTTTATTGGCTACCCAAACCAGTAATTTCTGCCCTGGTAATGTAAAACACACGCAAACCAATAAAATAAACAGGCTGATAATGGCAGTAACGATTTTGATTCTTAAGTTTCTAAACTGCATTAGATCTCTGGCCCTATAACAATACTTAATCGAGTGCTTTTACTGTCTTTCGTTAATCCCCATGCGTGGTCGAGTCGGATGGGGCCTACTGGAGTTAGATAACGAAAACCAAACCCAGCGCCTACTTCCCATGCATCGGAAAAGTCATTGGTCGCAGTCCCGGCATCCACAAACAAAGCAGCTCGCCAACTTGGGTGGAACTGATAGTTGTATTCCAACGTTCCCGTTGCTAAATATTTACCCCCTAAGATCCGCCCTTCGTCGTCTCGCGGGCCGACCGATTCGTAAGCAAAACCGCGAATACTCTGATCACCACCGGCAAGAAAGCGATGGGTAAACGGTATTTGATCTATATTTTTAGTAACGATGGCGCCAAGGTCTAAACGGCCAAAGAAAAGATGTTTGGTGTCAAAACTTCTCAGCCATTCATTATTCCATCGCACTTTTAACATGTTCGCTGAAGACAGCAATGAATCGGCAGCCCCTTCTATAGAAATCAAGCGTTTGTTACCCCAGTAAGGTAAAGCGCCACCCTTGCTCTCTTTTTTCAAATAGCTGATCCCAGGTATTAGCATTTCGGTTTTTTGTGTTTCGTTTTTTTGCTCTGTCGATTCGTGCTCACGTTTTATAAAGGCAGTCCTTACCCAATCATCTTCAGTTAACCATTGCCGCTGTACTTGTACATTCCAGATCCGGCTATTAATACCTTCCGTTACCTCGTCCTGCAACTGATACCCACCTAACACACGCCATAAATCGTCGTTGGGGTTATCTACTGGAATGGTATAGCTTGCGGTCACATCCTGTTGTTTTTGAGATACACGGAGGTTTGACTCAAAGGAGTGACCATCTTCGGTTATCCATGGTTTTATCCACTTGAAACGCATTTTTGCACCAACATCGTCGCTGTAACCGGCGCCAACTTCAAAGCTATTTGCCGGCTTATCCTCAACGCTAACCCTCACCGGGATCTGGTCGCCAGTTCGGTCTTTAAGTAGTGGATATACTTTGATGGCACTAAAATAAGGCGTTTCATTTAATGATAAGTTAAAGTCAGAGAGTAAGCTTGCCTCAAATGGCTGTCCCTTAGAAAAGGGGCTTAATGAGCGAATATAATTGGCCGCTTTGGTATCGCCTTCAATGGCAAGTGCGCCAAATTGATAGCGTTTGCCTGTATCTAGTAACAGACGTACACCCGCGTAACGATTACCTTTATGGATCAGCAGCTTAGACTCTTGCCATTGATAATCAAAATAGCCAAGCTCCAAAAGCTCGCTCTCGAAGCGGCTTTTCGTTGCTTGGTAATCACTGTGATTGACTTGTTTGTCGATTTGAATAGGAACATCTTTTATCAGTGCAACTAAGTCTGAGTTATCTTTTCCAGAGCCGATGAGCTCAATTTTAATATCTTTCCATTTAAGCGGAGCCTCAAGCTTGACCAAAGCCTTAATTTCACTGCCCTCACCACTCAAATTAATCGTAAAATGATAAAAACCCAACGCATGTAAAGCACGGCGTATATCTGCACGCATTTCTTTGATCACTCTTGGTGCTTTGGGTTTGCCTTGGTAAGACTTTAGAAAACCAGCAATATTGTCTTGTACTGCGCTGTTATCGACATTTACTTCTATACTGGTTATTTTCGGCACCGTTGGTCGAGACTCGGCCACCGCTTTAGACGCTGAAAAATAACACACCAGTAGTGCTAAATGTAAAAAAAAGAAATACGGCTTCATTGATGTAAAACGACCTACATATCGTGATTTAAAGGCTTTGCTACTGCCATTGTGCTTGTGAAATTGAATACTGTAAAACGACTTTTTAGACAAACCGCTATTTTACTGATTATAAGCTGAACATCAGGTGTATTTTGTTGTAACACCGCACTTTTATCGCACATTTATTCGCATTCATCCTTTTTATTTTCTCAGAGATGACGGACAATAGCAGCAATTGAACCTGCAGAGTGAAATTATGCAATTCCCAAATGATGATAACGGTGAACTCTTAGCTGAAATAGCCGCTGCTGGCGTTGACTTAACGCAAATGCAGAATATCGATTTTTATATTCTTTTTGAACAAGCGGATGATGCAAAACGCTTTATCGACGCCATTGAGAAGGATGACTTGGCACCAAAAACCCAATTACAAAAATGCCCAGATACTGGTGTATGGGAAGTGATCACTACCGTCACTATGGTTCCTATGCATGAGCTACTCAGTCAGACCGAGCAATACTTAGAGAGCATTGCAAATAGTCACGAAGGTTATGGCGATGGCTGGGGTTTAATGGCTGACGAATAATCAGCTGACAGAATAGAAAGGCTAACTTTTGTCAGCCTTTCTGTAGTTTCCTTGATAATCGAATAACTTTTCTGATACCTGCCAGCCAAACTTTTTATGTAGTTTTGCTATCACAAAATCCGGCGCGATAAGTTCAGTTCCATCGACCTCTTCAGCCTTCTGCCATTTACCAGCTTCTGTTGTTGATTTGCGTCTTTTTGCAAATTGCTGGTGAAACACAAACACACTTTTTTGATTAGAAAAATCATACACTTCACTGCAACTGGCACCGTCTTCATCAAAGTAGGTGAGCTTTAGTTTATTGCCATTGAGAGGCTCGCAACTCAGTCCACAACAACGTAGCACCATAGCATGCTTTAAATTCAGCGCAGCACGAAGCTTATCATCAGGATCGGCCATTACTTCACCACACTGATGGCATTGTCGCGCAGCGATATCATTTTCTGCACCACAGTGATCGCACTCTTTAAATTTAAATCGGTAGTCACATTGCTGTGCGTCCCCTTCATCGTCTTCAAGTAATCCTTGGCAACGGCGACCAAAATGCTCAATTACTTTACCCTGCTCATCCACTTTCCCCCAAAATATGTTGGCAAAGCCGCAACCAGGGCAAAGCACTTGCACTGGCTCATTATCAGAGTTGGGCTTTTTAGCGCCGACTTCAGGCGCAAACAAATCAAAGTCATTGCCAGCATAATCTATCACTAGGCAATCTTCTTTGCTGTTATCCAATCTCAACCCACGACCAACAATCTGTTGATAAAGGCTAACCGACTCTGTTGGCCTCAAAATAGCAATAACATCTACATGGGGGGCATCAAACCCAGTGGTCAGTACGGAAACATTAACCAGATACTTAATTTTTTTGCTTTTAAATTGTGTGATCAATTTGTCTCGTACCTGAGACTGGGTTTCTCCAGTAATTAATGCACTGCAATCAGATGGCAAATATCCTAGTATTTCTTTTGCGTGCATTACCGTTGCTGCAAATATCATCACGCCTTTTCGGGCTTCGCTAATACTCAATAAGTGTTCGATTATACTTTTAGTCGCTCGGGTCTGAGACTGGAGTAAAGTATTCATATCAGACTCAGAATAGCGCCCAAATGAATCTGTACTTAAACTGGAAAAGTCGTAATTTTCTACTGCCGGATCGATTTTGTTTGGCGGTGTTAGATACTCATTTTTTATCATATACCTAAGTGGCAGCTCGTAAATACAATGCCTAAATGGCGAATCCTCTTTTCCTCGAATAAAGCCATGATAATGTTTATGATAAATCCAACCTAGCCCCAAGCGATATGGTGTTGCCGTTAGTCCGAGCAACTTTAAGTCAGGATTAAACTGCATCAACTGAGTTAATATTTTTTGATACTGACTATTATCCTCATTGCTCACTCTATGACATTCATCAATGATCACTAAAGAATAAAACTGGTCTAACTGTGACAAATTTCGAGACAATGATTGTACGCTAGCAAAAGTGACTTGGTGTTGTAATGATTTTTCTCTTAACCCCGCAGAGAAAATACTGGCTTGTAAACCATAATTTTTATACTTTTGTGCATTTTGCTCAACTAGCTCTTTTACATGGGTTAATACCAGAATTTTATGTTTAGCAAGTTTTGCTAGTTCCGCAATGACTAAGCTTTTACCAGCGCCTGTAGGAAGTACAATTACCGCAGACTCACTCGTTTTACGAAAGTGTGCCAAGGTATTTTGTACCGCCTCTTGCTGATAAGGTCGTAATACGTAAATAAGCGCCTCAGGACATAACAAATAGATTCAAAAAAGGCGTATCTTTATGATACGCCTTTTGTGTAGGCTTTAAACCAGCGCAATATATAAAGCGCCAGTAATCAGATAATTCCTAGATTAGATAATCATCAAGGTTTACACCTTGGAAAACTTTTGGTGTTTTACCGCGGCCAGTCCACTCAATAACTTCACCGTCTTTCTCAATACGATATTTCGCTTTTACTTTTGAGCGACGATCTGATGGGCCATTACCTACTAAATCATCAAGCGTCAGTCCTTTTTCTTTCAACATTGCCATTACTTCTTGCTTGGCTTGTTGTTGTTCCTTTTGCTCGTCCAGTGCTTTTTGGATAAGCTCTAACGCTTTTTCTAAATCACTATAACTTGCATTTTTTACAAAAGACTTGATCTCACGCATTGATACTCTCTCATTTAAGCTTTGTTTTAATATTTATATTGAATACTATATTAAAATTTTTAAAAAACAAATTCTATTCTATGAATTTTAAATTTGTTACAAAAAAAGCGCCTTAATGGCGCCCTTTTATGAGATTTAAGAACTTTTAATTACATTTTGTTTAAATCTCATTCAACTTTCCAGTCAATTGTACCACCCGCTTTGATTGGCACTACTGACCCATCACCCAATTTATACGTTTCCGGTACTTGCCAAGGTGCTTTAATTAAACTGATTGTATCTTGATTGCGCGGCAGATTATAAAAGTCGGGGCCATAATGACTTGCAAAGCCCTCAAGTTTATCTAGTGCACCCGCTTCTTCGAATGCCTCAGCATAGAGTTCAATGGCAGCATGGGCTGTATAAGCACCTGCACATCCACAAGCCGCTTCTTTTTTATCTTTGGCATGAGGCGCCGAATCCGTGCCCAAGAAAAACTTTTTACTTCCGCTAGTTGCTGCTTCAATTAATGCTTGTTGGTGCGTATTACGCTTCAAGATTGGTAAGCAATAGTAATGTGGGCGAATACCACCAGCCAGCATATGGTTACGATTATAAAGAAGGTGATGTGCCGTAATTGTTGCAGCCACGTTGTCTGGTGCTTGATTGACAAAGTCAACGGCATCTTTTGTCGTAATATGCTCAAGCACGATTTTTAATGTTGGAAAATTATCGACAACTTTTGATAACTTGGTCTCAAGAAAGACTTTTTCTCTATCAAAAATATCAATTGATGAATCTGTTACTTCACCGTGGACAAGCAGCAACATACCTACTTCTTGCATTGCTTCAAGCGCTGGGTAAACATTCTCAATATCTGTTACCCCAGATGCTGAGTTAGTCGTTGCGCCGGCTGGATATAGCTTGGCGGCAACAATATGACCTGTAGCCTTAGCTTTTCTGATTTCTTCAGGAGTCGTATTATCCGTAAGGTATAACACCATAAGCGGCTGAAAGTTACCTTGTGGATTAGCCGACATGATACGGTCACGATAGGCTAAGGCGCTGTCAGTACAAGTGGCAGGGGGAACTAAATTAGGCATGATAATCGCCCGGCCCATATAACGGCTGATATCTCTTACCGTATCAACTAATACGTCGCCGTCACGCAAGTGTACGTGCCAATCATCAGGTCTTGTAATCGTTAGAGTTTGTTTGCTGGTCATTGCTCTCTTCCACTGCTGAATTTGCCCGATCATAGGCCGCACTACCGTGATAGTAAAGTTTTTACGGTAAACCTTAGGTTATTTCACGTTGTTAGGCTCCCACTACACCTTTTAAATTTTTCAACATTGGTAAATATGTGCAAATTAAGTTAACTTATTAGTAGCTTTTTATGAGAAATATGTATGCTATCTGAGAATCAAAAATTAGAATCAAAAACCGAGCAGCTTAGCATCATCAACCAATTTTCCTCGTCGCTGCTGCACTTGACAAAATTAGACGAGCTATTTGAATACGTGACCACACAAGTGGTCAACAGGCTTGGGTTTGTCGATTGTGTTATTTATCTTGCCGACCCTTATCAAGAATACCTCGAAGTAGCCGCCAGCATGGGCGTCTCTGGCACAGGCAATAATGGGGACTATCGTGTTGAGCAAACCAGAATAAAAATTGGCTCAGGTATCACCGGACAAGTGGCGATAACTCGAGCGCCTTTTATCTCAGGTGATGTGGCATCTCACCCTATGTATATTGCAGATTTAAGGCCTGCTATGTCAGAGCTGTGTGTACCGCTTGAATATGATGAGCACTTAATCGGTGTGATTGACTGTGAGCATCCACAGCCCAATTACTTTACTTCTGCGCATTTGCAAATATTGTCCACCGTAGCCCATTTACTCAGCGCCAAAATTCATCAACTTAGAACCTTAGAAAACCTGCAATCGACGATTGCTCAGCTGCATCAGGCACAAAACTTAGAAAAGTCTTTGCTCAAAATTGCAAATATTACCTATCGCTTTGAGAACCTTGAGGCGTTCTACGACGATTTATATAAAATTATTGCTTCACAACTCTGTGCAGAAAACTTCTTCATTGGTTTATACGATACTCAGCAAGATATTCTAGAGATCGACTACTTAATTGAAGGCGGCGAAAAATGCAGCGCGCATCAAAAAGTTTCTAAAGACCAAATCAAACACAGTGCTTCTTATTTTATCTTAAAAAATCAACGCCCATTATTATGTGATAATGACCAATTTAGCGCTCATATTCAGCGTGGTGATTTCAAAATGGTGGGTCGCTCTCCTCGCTCTTGGTTGGGTGTGCCATTTTTAGTAAATGAGCAATACCAAGGGGTGATTGTATTACAAAGTTATAATAACGATCAGGCATTTATTAACCACGACTTGTCTATTTTAACTTATATCAGCCGTCAAGTTAGCATGGCAATAGACCGCCAGCTTTCGAGACAGGCACTTGAGCACCGAGCATTACACGATGACCTAACAGGACTGGCCAATCGCTATTTACTATTAGAGCGCGTTAAACACGCTATTTTGAGACTCGCAAGAGTAGAGTCTGCCAATATGCACTGTCTGGTTTATCTCGACTTAGATAGGTTCAAAAGCATAAATGACTCACTGGGGCATGATGTTGGAGATCACTTCCTCATCGCCATTGTAGAAAAGATTAATGCCTGCATTCGTAAGACCGACACCTTCTCTCGGTTAGGTGGTGATGAGTTCGCTATTTTTATCGAGAATGTAAAAGACAAACAACAGGTCGCGATACTGCTTGATCGGATCACAAAAGCTATCACTAAACCATTGCATATCGACGGGCATGTGCTGCAGGCCTCTGGGAGTATAGGGGTGGCCTTTACAGACAAAGAATCTGACAGTGCCATTAACTTACTACAACAAGCCGATGCGGCCATGTATGAGGCCAAATCATCCGGCCGTGGTCAGATTTGTTATTTTAATAACGCGATGCGCAAACGCCTCAAGCAACAGGCTGACATAGAAAACGACCTGCAACACGGCATCAAAAATGACGAGTTTACTCTGTATTATCAGCCGATATTTTCATTAACCTCTGGGGCTATTGTTAGTTTTGAAGCGCTGGTTCGCTGGTTCCACCCAAAAAACGGCTTAGTGTCTCCCGATGCTTTTATACCAATCGCAGAGCAAACGGGGCAAATCATTGAATTGGATTTACATCTGCTCACACTGGCTGCCAAACAACTCAAACGATGGAAAGATCAAAAGCAGCCCAAGGCACGGATCACCGTTAACGTTTCTTCCCGCCATTTTGCAAGCCTTGAGTTTGTCGACATAGTGAAACGACTCTATCAGGATTATGATCTAACACCTGGCTCCCTTTGTTTAGAGATAACCGAATCAGGACTCATCGCAAACCTTGCCCTTGCGACTAAAATTATTAAGGGGTTGGAGTCACTTGGTGTAAAACTCTACCTCGATGACTTTGGTACGGGATACTCCGCATTGGGGTACTTACACCAATTACCAATCCATGTGCTCAAGATTGATAAAAGCTTTATTGATCAGCTAACTGAAAAGGAAAACCCACTAGTCGATGCTATTTTAAAGCTGGCTCAATCTCTCAACTTGACCGTGGTAGCAGAAGGCATAGAGTCACAAACTCAATGGCAATTATTGAAGCAAAAGGGCTGCCAATTTGGACAAGGCTATATTATTTCTAAGCCTTTACCTGCAGACCAAGCGATGGCATTTTTGCTAAGCCGCAGCTAAACAACGCAGCGATATAACTCCCTCTAGTTCAACACAGTGAAGGTAGCGGGAGCTATTCGTATCAAGGACTAATTTCAGCCAAGCTCGTCTCGTAGCGACTTTGCAGCGATTACCATATTATGAAGCGCTGCCCGAGTTTCCTGCCATCCTCTTGTTTTTAGACCACAATCAGGGTTTACCCACAAGCGCTCAACCGGAATTTTTTTCGCCGCTTGGTGGAGTAATCTCTTTATCCATTCGACTTCTGGTATATTTGGAGTATGAATGTCATATACACCAGGCCCAATATCATTCGGATAATTAAAATCTTCGAAAGCATCCAGTAACTCCATATTGGAGCGAGAAGTTTCGATGGTGATCACATCCGCGTCCATATCTGCAATGGCTGCGATGATATCGTTAAACTCCGAATAACACATGTGCGTATGAATTTGTGTTTCGTCTTGTACTCCACTTGCCGATACACGAAACGCATAAGCTGCCCACTGTAAGTATGACTGCCATTGACTCGCTTTAAGGGGCATTCCTTCCCTAAAAGCAGGCTCATCAATTTGGATCACTTTTATTCCTGCTTGCTCCAAATCATTGACTTCATCTCTCAGTGCCAACGCAATTTGGTTTGCAATCGTTGGTTTATCAAGGTCGTCGCGAACAAACGACCAGAACAAGATGGTCACAGGGCCCGTTAACATGCCTTTCATCGGTTTGTTCGTTAAGCTTTGTGCATAACTTGTCCACTCTATTGTCATTTGCTTAGTGCGAGAGACATCCCCCCAAATAATAGGAGGTTTAACACAACGAGAGCCGTAGCTTTGTACCCAACCAAATTGCGTAAATGCGAAGCCTTCTAGTAATTCACCAAAGTATTCAACCATGTCATTACGCTCAGCTTCACCATGCACAAGAACATCAAGGTCGAGCGCTTCTTGCGCTTCTATTGCATAACGGATCTCAGCTTCCATTTGATTTTGATACGCAGCCTCGGTGATTGTCCCCTGTTTATAATCTCGACGTGCCCTACGAATAGCCTTAGTTTGCGGGAACGACCCAATCGTTGTTGTTGGTAATAATGGCAGGTTTAAGGACTTCGCCTGTTTTTCAATGCGAACATCAAACACATGACTACGCTGTCCATCTTGCTCGCTTAGTTTTGCAACACGTTGTTGCACCTGAATATTATTAACCCGTGTTGAAGTTTGCCTTTCCTTTACGGGTTTTGAATATTCAATTAATGCTTCCGTATTGCCGCTACAGAGTGCTTGTTGCAGTAAATTTAGTTCTTGACCCTTTTGCTTAGCAAATGCAAGCCATGATTTGATTTGCGGATCGAGTTCAGCCTCTAAGTCTAAGTCAACCGGGGTATGTAGCAAAGAGCATGAAGGAGCTAACCACAATCTATCGCCAAGTCGCGCGTTGATGTCAACCACTTGGTTATAAATGCGCTCAAGATCCGACCGCCAAATGTTACGCCCGTTAATCACCCCAAGAGATAAGACCTTTTCTTCTTTAACGATTGGCGCTAACAATTCCCATTCATAGTCAGCAGTCACACAGTCTAGATGCACTCCGTCGACCGAGTAGGTTTTTATCTCATCGATATAACCATGAACAGAGTCAAAGTAACTCGCTAATAACAGCTTTACACCATGACCACTTAGCGTATCAAAGCTATGCTTGAGTGCGTTAAGGTAGGCTGTATCAATTTCTAGCGCTAGAATGGGTTCATCAATTTGTACCCATTCTACGCCTTGCGCGGCCAATTTTGCTAATACGGTTTGATAAACTTCTAATAGCCCCTCTAGCAAAGATAATTTATTAAATTCTGAGCCCGCACATTTAGCCAAGTAGAGATATGTTACCGGTCCCAATAGTACAGGTTTGCTTTGGTAGCCAAGAGCTTGAGCTTCAGCGACTTGCTCAAATAGTTCGGTCCAGGTCAACGAGAAGGTCTGGTTTTCTGTCAGCTCAGGTACAATATAATGATAGTTAGTATTGAACCATTTTGTCATTTCACTTGCGGCACATGCGCACCCAGTTGGAGCTTTACCGCGACCAATTCTAAATAAGGTATCCAAATCAACGTCACTTTGATGTTGATGACGACTTGGAATAGCCCCTACAAG
This sequence comes from Pseudoalteromonas piscicida, assembly GCF_002744175.1. GTDB lineage: Bacteria > Pseudomonadota > Gammaproteobacteria > Enterobacterales > Alteromonadaceae > Pseudoalteromonas > Pseudoalteromonas piscicida_B. The sequence continues at coordinate 86,024 of NZ_NKHF01000068.1, read as the reverse complement.
CAACGAAGTATTCAATACATGGTCATACCAAGCAAAATCGCCAACGGGCACGAGATTGACGCCAGACTCAGCTTGCAACGCCCAGTTTTCAGCGCGGATCCGTTTGCCTTCTGCGACCAAGTCGGCTTGACTCAGCTTGCCAGCCCAATAGTTTTCGATTGCAAATTTAAGTTCCCGCTTTTTCCCGATACGTGGAAACCCGAGGTTGTGAGTTAATGCCATGGTAATATTTCCTTTTAGATGTTTAGACGTCTAAAAATTAAACTCCAAGTCCATTAATCACAACTGATCCTTTTTCAAAATGGATATGAAGAAAACTAAATTGTAATTTTTTGCAAAATTTTTACACAACTACTGACAACGCTGTCATCTTTAGTGCTATAGTGGATTTGTGAATTTTTGAACAATTTAACACAGGCATTTAGACGTCTAGACATTGATAACAAGTAAATATAATCGTAATATTGAACAAAGCTGAGATTTGCTCACTTAAAATATGAGAATTGTTGATAATGATTGATATTAAGCACCTAAAAACCATCTCCACCTTGAAAGAAACTGGTTCTCTTGTAAACACAGCCAGAGAGCTATTCCTCACTCAATCCGCTTTATCTCATCAGATCAAAGATCTCGAGAGCAAACTTGACTGTCAATTATTTGAGCGCAAGACGCAGCCTGTTCGCTTCACTCCACAAGGTATGTTGCTATTAGAACTAGCTAATGACGTCTTACCAAAAGTAGAAGCAACCAAATGTCGTTTGAAAGAAAGCCTTAATCAACCGATTTCTCAGCTAAGATTAAGTGTAGAGTGCCATGCTTGCTTTCATTGGCTACTGCCTACCATTAAAGAGTTCAACACCTTTTGGCCAGATATTAAGGTGGATTACGAGCGTGGATTTAGCTACGACGCGATCCCCGACCTAATTGAAGATGAGCTAGATTTGGTTCTAACCTCAGACATTCGTGAACCTGAACAGCTTGAATACGCCCATTTATTTGACTTTAAATTAAAACTAATCGTCGCCCCAGACCATGAACTGGCTAAAAAAGCTTACGTCACTGCGCTTGACCTAAAAGACGAAACAATTATCTCTTACCCTATTCCCCGTGAACGCCAAGATATTTTTAAGCACTTCATCCAAAATGCCCGTTTTGACGGAACATTAAAAACCGTAGATCAAGGGTTACTTATTTTTCAACTCGTCAGTGCGGGTATGGGTGTCGCTGCATTACCAGATTGGTTGGTAACGCCGTATGAAAGCCAAGGGTTGATCAAGTCAATTCCACTTGGTGCACTTGGATTGAACCGTCCTATGTATTTGGCAATGAAAAAAAGCATGAAAGATAACCCTGTGTACCGCCACTTCTTAAACACCTGCCGCAAAACCACAGCCAGGTGACAAAGGTAGAAGCTGCCTCTTCAACAAGTTAAGACTCGCACTTTTAAGTGCGTTTCGTTTGTAGGATGTCATTCCCGTGCTAGCATAACGATAAGCTTAATGGTTCTAGCACAAGGATTTTAGATGTTTGAAGTTAAAAAGGTGATCGGTCAATTGCTTATGCCGTTACCACTTGCTTTGATAATACTGATGCTATTGCTGCTTTTTGTCGCAAAAACACGCAAAGCCCCCTATGTAGCCTGTTGGTTTACTGTGTTATCTATTTGGGGAATATCAACCCCCTATGTCGCCCAACGCGTTATTGAATGGGATTCCAATCACCTTCGGGCTTTTAACCCTGCAAAGCATAGGAACATAGATAAAATTGTCGTCCTCGGTTGTGATTTGTATCCAAATAACTCCCTCCCTAGTAACGCTCAACTTGGAAGTTGTGGCCTAGCTCGGCTTGTCGAAGGCATTAGACTTGCGAATATGTATCCGAACGCTCAGTTATTTGTACCTGGTTATGGGTACGGTCATGCAACAAGCGCGGGGCTCATGGCAAAAACGGCGCAAAGCTTAGGAATTCCAGCTTCAAGAATCAAACAAAACCCCAGTGCAAAAGATACCGCAGATGAGGCAAGAATGCTGGCCAGCAAACTGGTAGACTATGACGTTGCCTTAGTGACCTCCGCCTCACATATGCAAAGGGCAAAAGATCTGTTTGAAGCACAAGGAGTGAATGTGATTTCGGCACCCACTGAGTTTTATAACTTTAACCAGTATCCATGGAGCAGACAGTTTATCCCCCAGCACAAAGCGCTCGAAATTGTCACTCGAATTTGGCATGAGCAGGTGGGAAGTGCATGGATCTCGATCCGGCGAACAATTGACCCCGAGGCTCTCTGAACGATGAAAAAGGGAACAAATAATAGCGAAATTTCGATAAATTGGCGCTGAAAAACGTAAAAAATTGAAAATTTACGCAAATATGGGTATAAATAGAGTTTAATCTTAACCCGCGTATCCGCGTACAACACGACTAGGATCTACGATGAGTAAACTAGATAAAACTGAAGTACTAAGCGCTTTCGAAGCTGCGTACGAAGCTGCACATGGCAAAAAGCCTGAGATCACTGCAAAACCAGGTTGGTATAGCATCGATGGCGGCAAAAACATGCGTCTTGCTGAAGTAGCGGCATTAACAGAAGAGCTAACTTCAGGGTCAGCTGTAGCAAGTGAGACAACGCAGGCGCCTGCTAAAAAAGCGAAAACGACTAAAAAGGCCCCTAAAGTAGCAGCTGAAAAGTCAGTGAGCTTTACTGTCGTTAAAGAAAACGAAGAAGGCTTTAAAGCGGAAGAGCAGTGGATTGCTGAACTTGCAGCAAAAGACCACGATTGCCGCTTACCTCGTGGCGTTGTTTAACAACAACCCCGTTAAAAAAACCTCGCCATAGCGAGGTTTTTTTATTTTTATACAAAGCAATTATATTAAGTAAATGATCTATTTTTCAGCAGGAGAATAACTTCAGCTGCACAGCTCTCGCGCCCTGCTATCGCCAAAATACCTATATCCATATAGGCAAGGAAAAAACGTTGCTATTTATACCAATTGAATTCAGTCTCCAATCAATTTTAAGGCTGAAATTCCATATTAGTATCGTTAAAAATTTCTCATTGAGAACAACTAAATAGCAAAACTTTTGCCTTGCTACTAACGCTACCCCTCCGCTTCAAAAGAGCTAGTTTATTTAATACAATCGGTATTAGTTGCTCTAAATAAGCACCGCAGAACGCGTGTCAGATTTTTTCCCTCAAGTGAACTTTGTTTTTGGTTTTTACTTCTCGGCATAGGCGTATTAATGCCCCAACCCAAAGTGTAATGATTAAACCAGTTAGCAAGGTCCAACCCAGTAAAAACAATGAGGTACTGGTTGGTAATAGTGGGAAATTACCGCCTTCACCATAACTCATTAAAGTCTCATAGGCATAATTTGTGATACATAACAGTAAGCCAACACTAAAAGCTAACGAGATTTTCACTCCCAACACAGTTTCTTTACGGCGTAACTTTAGCTGCCGTTTAATATACATATATGTGCCGCTCAGTGCTAAAAATGCAAGTAACAGTGCAAATACACACCACAATATTTTAACCCACATACCGGCAAAATTACCAAAATGTAAGGGATCTACTGTATCTGACAAACGCCAGTACAACCCTTGGCTTGAGGCCGTTTGGCTGTATACCACAGTCCCCGAATAGGGATTCAAGTACACTTTATTGCCTCTATCTCTTACCAGCCACTCATCCGACTGTCCCTCAACATAAAAATACCCACCAGAATAACGAATAGCTTTTACTTCAAAGCTTGGTCTCATCTTTTTTACTATGGCTGTCAGTGCAGTCACTGATAGCCTAGGTTTATCTTGGGGCTTAAGTTCTGGTAATGAGTGTACCGCAAACATACCGACATCCGAAAAAGCTGTTTTACCGTCGCCTAAGTCCATCCTGATGAATTCAAAAAGATACCAAATGCTGGTTAATGCAATAACAACAGCAAACCACACACTCCATACCCCAGATAGCTTATGCAAGCTGGCTACTTTGGCCCGAGTATCACCTGTTCGGTGCAACGACAGCAGCTTTCTCCACCACCCTCTATATAAATACAGCGCTGTTATGATAGATAAACTCAGTGGAATCGAAAATAGTAATACTAAGTAATATGAAACTGGATGATCAAACACATTAAAAAAGTGCATATGAAAATCTCGAAAAAACCGCTGAGTATTCAGAAAACTCGTTTTTCCTTGAATGCGACCAGTACTTGGATCAACATAAACATGTTGCCATGGGCCATCAGGGAAACGTAACACAAAATCATGAGCAAAATTAGTTGCTTGCCCAGCAAATGCAATCCCTATTCGAGCCTGAGGGTATGTCTGCTTTACTTTTTCATAAGCACTCGCTAAATCCACCTTCTGGACACCATTTCCAGCTCTGACTTTGTTATCAAATAACCAGTCTAGTTCATAAGAGATGCTAGCAAACGCGCCAGTCCAGCAGATTAGAAACAATAACAAACCACACCATACTCCACTCAGACTATGCCAATGAAACCACTTTTTTATCGTCATTTTATACCCGATGTCAGATTAAGCTCTGCGCCAAATTTACCCAATAAGGTAACAGAAGCTATTCTTATTTAAAAACACTTCAACACGAGATAAGACCTATGACATTAAAAACGTGTATAGCGGCTTTTTACAAACTTTCGCAAAATTTTCGTTCCCATTATTCGTCCTTATAAAGCACAGTATTGTGTTTAATCAAACAAAGAATAATTTCAATAAAGGAATTCCCATGCGAAGCAACGCTCAGCAATCTGCAGCTTTAACCTTATTGTTGTCATTGGCATATTTCTCTCCGTATACCTTGGCTAATGTTCCTAAAGGTAATAACGATATTGAACGGATTGATATTGTCGGTCAGCCTATTAAGCGAAACTCCGGTCCTACAGGACTCGATCTGAGCATTAAAGAAACTCCACAATCAGTTACTGTATTGAATCATGATTATATTGATGACTTTGAGCTGGAGGACTTAGAGGACGTCATGGTACAAGCGACAGGTATCTCTCGCTACAAGTATGGTGCTGGTGACAACACAGAATTTACCTCTCGGGGCTATTTAGTTAATGCGCTGGTGAAAGATGGCTTACCAACTTCTATTGCTGGGCCTCAAGAAAGCCGCTTAGATACAATTGTCTATGATCGAGTTGAAGTGCTTAGAGGTGCAGCTGGCTTAATGTCCGGAGCCGGACAACCTTCAGCCACATTGAATGTTATCACCAAGCAGCCCGATCGCGATGGTTTCATCGAAGTTGGTGCCGAGCTCGGTTCATGGAACAAAGTGCGATCACACATCGATGCGACAGGTGCGCTTACCGATGATAAAGCCCTTGCAGGTCGTATTATTCTAGCCTACGAAGACAAAGACAGCTTTGTAGACAAAGAAAATAGCAATAAAGTTGTGGCGTATACTCAATTGCATCATTATTTTTCTGATGAGACTGAAGCTTCATTTACCATACACTATCAGGACAATGAGCTAAAACTGTCACCATGGGGGCTGCCCATCTTCTACGCGGATGGCACTGAAGTTGATGTTGACAAAAAGACCAACTTATCTTCACCAGATGGCTTCAACAGTAATACGCATCAAAGTTACCACTTTAAGCTATCCCATCAAATTAATTTAGACTGGGCACTGAACTTTGGTGCTCAGTATAGTAAAACAAAAGCTGACATTACCATGACCTATTTTAGCGGTAATCCGGATAAACAGACGGGATTAGGCTTGTTAGGTGGTGATCGTAGGTGGGTTGAAACGGTTGATGGGAGCAACATTATTTTGGGACTTGTTGGCCGCTTTGAGCTATTTGATCGCGATCATCAGGTCAATATCACTTATCTAAATGCTGACTTTGAATCTACCGATAATCGCTATGAGGAACTAGATGAAAATGCACGAACCATTTTTTACCCTCTGCAATCAATTAACACCCTTCATCCCGCATCGCATTTAACTGCTACAGACAAACAATTTATTGGCTATTGGGATAAAACCACAAAAGAACAAAGTTTAGCTATAAGTAGTAAACTTGTATTAACAGATGCACTTCATGCCATTGCTGGTATCAAACTATTCGATTATGAGCGCAGTAACGAGCGTGACTTTGCATGGAGTGGTTTTTCCAGCGACAAGGGGAATGAATCAGGTCAAAGCTTATACCTTGGTTTCGTTTACGATATTAATACGCAAGTTAGTACTTATGTCAGCTATACCGACGCTTATGAGCCACAACTAGATAAAGTTGACGAGAACTTGAAGCAACTCGACCCAATCACGGCACGCAATATTGAAGTGGGGGTTAAAACAAATTTATTTGATGACAGCTTACGAGTAAACTTTGCTTACTTTGACAGTTTAAAACAAGATTTCGGTGTGGTCATTCCCAAATACGCCGATCAACGACCAGCAAGATACCGTTCTGTCGATGGAGCTAAAGCCGACGGGTTTGAGCTTGAGATCGAAGGTAATATTACCGATGACTGGCAGGTAAACTTGGGTTATAGCGATTTTGACGTGGTTGATGAAAACGACAATGACCTCAATTTATATGCGCCTAGGCAGTCAATTAACGCCAGTACAAAATACACTTACGAAACTTGGAGCTTTGGTCTGGCTCTAACTTGGGATACAGACCGCCAAGTAAATGTTCTTAATGTCCCAGGCGTCGACCTTGGCCTTCCTACTGGTGATCGACGCGGTGCTGTGCGAGCTGTGAAAGAAAGTCAAATATTAGCAAATGCTCACATCAAGTATGATTATTCTGAACAATTAAGCCTTAAATTAAGCGTCAGCAATCTTACAGATGAAACCTTTTACGATACCTTTGGCTTTGTTCCTAAAAAGTATAATGAACCACGCGCTTACCAATTAAGTGCTAAGTACCGTTTTTAAGATATTGATACCAATTTGCTTCGTTTTGCTTCATTAAGTGATACCAATTGTATTAAGTAAACTAGCTATTTTGAAACGGAGAAATAGCGTTAGTAGTAAGGGATAACAGCTGCCATAGAGCAAGTTGTTATCCCGAGTGAAGGTTAAATAGATTGAGTGTAGGCCAGCACACTGTTGTGCCTACACCTACACTTTAAACACTAGCACTTGGCGGTTTAGCTGCTGTGCAAGTTCTTCCAAGTCATTACTGACATCCGCATTACTCTGCGCGTTTTGGGTTATTTCCGAAATGCTACTACTGAAGTCATTGATATTTTCACTTATCTCAGCAACCACGGTAGTTTGCTCTTCCGTTGCTGTTGATACTTGAATATTCATACCAACAATTTCATCGACTGCTTGGTCTATATCAGTCATGATCTGTGCCGATTCATTGGCGCGTTCGACACCTGAGGCAGCGCTAGTTTGCGCATTCTCCATTGACGACACAGCATTTTGTGCCATACCTTGAAGTTTACCAATCATATCGCGAATAGATTCTGTCGCCTTTTGTGTATTGTGCGCCAATTGTCTTACTTCATCAGCAACAACTGCGAAACCACGACCAGACTCACCCGCCCTAGCCGCTTCAATAGCTGCGTTCAAAGCCAATAAGTTTGTTTGCTCTGCTACCCCTTGGATCATCAATACAACCTGGTTGATTTCATTGGATTGGTCGTTGAGCGCTTTGATTAATTGAGCGTTATCTCCCACTTCACTGGCAAGCCTTTCAATTGCTTCAATGTTTAGGGCGATCACTTCCATTCCCTGTTTTGCTAATTTGCCCGACATTTCTGCTTTATTAGCTGTGTTCATTGCATTATGCGCAACTTCTTGTATCGCACTACTCATTTCTGTGGCAGCTGTTGCTATCATTACCGTTTGTTGTTCCTGCTCTTGTGAGGTTCCAGCAATCGATTGACTGATCCCATTAAGCTCGTTAGAGGTCTTCGAAAGACTATTAACGATAGTCACCAGGTTAATGACCAGCTCATGTAAGCTAGAGACCATACTGTTAAAATCATTACCAATCTCACTGAGCTCATCATTCCCTTCCACGATAACGCGTTGAGTTAAGTCGGCATCTCTGGCTATATTGCCTATCCGCATACGCAGTCGATTAAGCGGCTCGTTAATTGACTTAAATATCAAAATACCAATGAAAACCATAACAACCACAATGACAACCGACGAAACAATCATAAAGTTTTCGGTGTCTTCAGCCTCATCGTGACCAACACTTCTTAGTGTTTTCGCCTCGGCAAGCTGTAGCTCAATTAAGTCATTATAACTCTCACTTAAAGGGTCAAAAGCCGCGTACAAATCACGAACAAACTTATCGTATGGGATAGATAAAAACGTACCCGAGTTGATGCGAGCAGTATAGTCAGAAAGCAACTGTTGAACCTGTCGCTCTGCTTTTTCAGTCTGCGCAATAAGTCTCTGCTCGTCCTTCGTCAGATCCGTTGCTAAGTATTTATCCCACTCCTTTTGCGCAATTCCGCTGGCTTGTTCTATTTGCGCTAATGCGTCACGATTGGATAATTGATTGCCTCTCAGTTTGTGGAAAGTATCTACGATGACTACCGCGTAATTGTCCGATACGACCTTAATTTGCCTAAGGGGAACCACTCTATCGTCGTAGATACGGTCAATGTAATTGGTTAGATTTGATAATGTAGCGATAGTAAAAGTAGTAGCAAGGACGAAAAATACAGCTGGTATTCCTGAAAGCGACAACAATCTGCTTTTGACTGAAACCTTGTTTAGCATAATCTAGTTTTCATTGAGTGAACACTAAAATAAAGTATTACTTAAAGTGCTTGGATTACAAACAATAATTGCAAATAAAGCAGCTCTCTATTGATATGCATCACACTATTATCTCGTTAAGATAAGCTCAAGGCTTTGTTCTATTGAGATTTTCAAAAAAAAGGGAAGCAATTTATGCCTCCCCTTTACGTTCCACGTCGAAATGCTTATTTAACACTCTTCATTTTCAGCGTTCATGTTTTCTTTTACATCTTCACATGCATCTTCTACACTGTTTTCGACCTCTTGCACGGTTTCATCGAAACGCTCACCGGCTTCTTCTGCTGGCCCTTCGCTACAACCGAAAAGTGCTAAAATAGATACAAAACCCAATACTTTCGCTAATGTGATTGCCGTTTTCATAGTGTGACTCCTTAATTTGTTGTCAGTGCTTTATACCAATTGAATTAATTCTCTAATCAATTTGAAGGATGAAATAGCGCATTTACTTAATACATTTGGTATTAAATCCCTTTACCTGGGAGATCGTGCCTTACCGAAAATAAACGAAATAATCATAAAGGCGATAAAAACAAAAAATAGAATTTTCGCCATACCAGCCGCAGCACCTGCGATTCCAGTGAACCCTAACACAGCAGCAACCAATGCTAGGAATAGAAACATAACTGCCCAACTCAACATAATATTCTCCTTAGGCAGTTAGCTCTTGTAACTGCTTCATTTGGTCATGACAAGCTTGCATATTCGTTTGCATCTGCAGCAATACACTCTTGCATTTAGGTGGAAGATCTTTGCTCAACGCTTTATCGAGCTTGCTTAATACTTTGTCTTCCACTTCCTCTAATTGAGACACATAAGTATGCGCTTTGTCTGTGCTGACTGCGCCAATTAGCTTGGTATAAGACTCTCGAATTTCAACGCTAAGTGCTGAGTCTGTCTCAATTTCACCATCATCTATCAAAACAAATGGTTGTAGATCAGAGATTGCCTGCGCCTTATCTACAATCATTTGGTCAAACACGCGGCTTAATTCTATGTTGTCCAATTTCTTCTTCGCTTCGGTGTAAAAATCCACACCACCATTGAGTACTTTAATGAGCTCTTTTACCGGCTCCATATCGTAATTTGAATCTGCCATAAATAACTCCTTTCATTGCAATAGTAATAAGTGATAAATGTTTTGTTTGTTTCAAACTGATTAATGCAGATTAGATGCCAAAACATAACACCATGTTTTAAATGGATTTTATTGATTTTAATTTTAGCTTTACTGAAAATATTACAAGTGGGATGTAAATTATTCCTGTGATAATTGCGCACTTAATTTCTCACCACCTTTTGCATTAAAGTCGATAGTTCTAATGGGGAAAGGTATAAGAATATCGTTTTCAGCTAATACTTGGTGAACGGTACAAATAGCTTGGTGTCTCACCGCCATAAAACCAGGTGCAGCTGGGTAATCAATCCAAAACCAAAGCAACAAATTAATTGCGCTGTCGCCAAAAGACTCAGCGTACACATCCGTTTCTTTAGGATTCACAACAAAATCGAGTTTATTTATCGCTTCAACAATTACTGTTCTTGCTTGTTCAGGGTTATCCGCATAAGAAATGCCAACAGGAATTTCAATCCGTCTTTTTCCTAGCTTTGTATAATTTTGCAATTCATGCTTAAAGAGGATTTTGTTGGGTACATATGACAACTGGCCATAAAAGTTCTCCACCAGTGTATTTCTCAAATTAATTTTAGTGACTGTACCAAAGCAGTCTTTAGTGCGAATAATATCCCCTTCCACAAACGGCTTTCTCACCCCCATCACAAAGCCTGCAATTAGATTTTCAGTCATATCTTGAAACGCAAACCCAATGGCAAGTCCGATGATCCCAGCTCCCGCCAGCAAGGACATAACGGCTCCAGATAATTTAACAATGTCGAGCGCAAAGAAGATACCAATTGCAATAACTGCTATCTTAAAGATAGAACTAATAAGGGAGGCAACTTGTGGCGTCTTAATCGCCTTATTTATCGCTTTAGCAAACCAAAATGATGATATTTTAGCCAGAATAATAAAAAGCAACAAAACCATTAAGGCTAAAATCATATTTGGAAGTAGCTGTACAGCAGATTCAAGCCAAGATAGTAACTTGTCATTAATTAGTGTCCAAAATTTATCTATATTCATTCCTTAACACTCCTATATAAGTAAGTTTAACTTTTAGATTTACTTAGATAGGAATGCAGTATTCATTCCTGGTTATATTAATTTCCCGTTCATTAAAAAGGTAATAATTACAAAAATACTTTCATTGTTTCTCAGTAAATTATTCCGGTTGAAAATCACAAAAACAACAAATATATAAAAATCAACAGCTTAAATATTGGCACAACAGATGCAACTGTTACAGCGACTACGAAATTAAAGGAGATTAATTATGAAAAAGACATTAATTACAACTGTACTTGTATCTTCACTAACTACTGCTTCTGCTTTCGCTGCAGATAACACTTGGGAAAAGGAAGCAAGCGATGCTTGGATAGATGGTAAAGCCGAAGCCACCTTACTGTTTAACGGCGAGTTAAATAACTTCGATATTAATACAGATGTGAAAAACGGTGTTGTAGTGCTAACAGGCGAAGTTGAGCACTCTGTTGATAAGAAGCTTGCCGAGGAGTTGGTATTGGGGATCGATGGGGTCAAAGAAGTAGACAATGAATTGACCATTGTTGACATGTCGGATGAGCGTAAAAAAGAGCGCAATTTTGAGAGTGACAGTGATTTCACCGACGCCAAAATCGCGACCGTTATCAAATCACGCTACCTGTTTGACACCGATGTAGATGGCACAGACATAGACGTAGATGTTGAAGGCCGCGTAGTAACCTTAAATGGTCATGTCCAAAGCAGTGCCGAGCGAAAATTAGCAGTGCAAATCGCAAAAAATACCAATGATGTTGAAGAAGTGGAAGACAACCTTCGCGTTTCGAAAAAATCATAATCCAACTTTGGTTTGAGGGGGCGGCTCCCCCTCGCCTTTTATATTGATTTAAGGAGTAAAGATGAAACAATTAACTATCGCCGCTGCGCTATTTGCCACTTTTGGACTGTCTACAGCTGCTCACGCAGAATCTGATTTTGGACTAGATGATTACAAAATTTACACAGGTGTTGGCTATGGTCAATATTCCTTCCAGTGGGAAGACCGAGAAAATGATACATCGTTCGACGATGACTCGTCGATGCTGAAGGCCTATGTCGGTACTAAAATTAACCCTTACTGGAGTATTGAGCTCGGCTACGAAAATTTTGATGAAGTCAGTGACATTGACAACTCAGCCGACATTGATGGGATCTCTTTATCAACCAGACTATCAGCACCGCTAAACGAATATTTCTCGGTGTACGCGAAAGGTGGGTGGCTTGAATGGGATGCCGATGTCTACGCTGATATCCCAGCGGTAGGACGTGTGTCTTCTAGCCTTGAAGGCGGAGATTGGCTTTACGGTGCTGGTGTAGAGTTCCACATTCACGAAAACGTAAACATGCGCTTAGAATACACGCGCTATGAACTAGAAGAAGATATTGACCCTGATATGGACGTAGCTGCCGTTTCCATTGAATATCAGTTTTAAGCAGCGATAATGGCTTTATAGCCTCCCTATTTTATTCCCTTTGACTCAGTCCTGGCTCTTACATAAAGAGTCCGGTTTCGGCGCTATCACCTTTGATAGCGCCTTTTTTGTATGCATTGCATTAATACCTTCGATTGTTTCTAAACACGCCCTCGCTTTTGCCTTGTTGCTTCGAGCCACAACCTGAATATTAGTCGCTTCCATGTAGTTTCTGCTTTGTAACTTTTACATCCTCTGTATCACATCTACTTACCTTATTTTGAATAAAACACTAACCTATTGATAATCAATGGATTTTTAGTTGGCAAACCATTTGCACATATTATTTTGAACCAAGTAAACAAGGAGTTCTTTATGAGTAATCAAACAAATCAGACGCAGGCTTCAAATACTGCAAAATCTAAAGGTAATGGTCACGACTCAAGTCACCCTGTGACTGACCAAATAGCAGATTCTTTGCACGCTTCAGTAGATTCTCTCCATGCTTCGGCTTCTCAAACCGAAACGGCACTTAGAGAAAAAGGACATCACTCAAGTGAAGCCATGGGTGCTAAACGTAAAGAGTGGGAGCAAGCTTGGAATACCTCAGGCGTTAAGAAGTATGCGGTAGAAAATCCGGTTAAAACGGCTGGTATCGCATTTTCACTCGGTATGTTGGCTACAATGCTGTTAAGGAATAAATAACCATGCAAAACCAAGCTCAAGCAAGAGGTAATAGAGCGACGGCTCACGAGCGCACCCCAGCGCTCGCTGAGCTTAAAGACTCAGTTTCTCTCTTATTTACTAGTTATCAACACATTTTCGAAGCTCAGCTTAACTTACTCGGCGCAAAGTGCAGAGCAAATCTAAAAACCTTGTGTGTGGCACTTGGCCTGATATTTTTTTCATTGCTTTTAACCGCAATGGTATGGGCTAGCCTGCACATTTTATTTGCCTATGCCCTCACCTATGCTGGGTTGAGTTGGTTCATTTCTGCAGGCATAGTGCTGACCATCAATGTCGCCATAATCTATTACTTGATTGTCACAGGACTCAGGCTATTTAATAACAGCATCAATGATCTCACTTCCGGGTTTTACATCCCTATTGCAAAGTCGGAGGCCAAAAATGACAAAGCTAGCTGAATTTATTACAGACAAGCTACAACAAGAAGTCGTGACTGAAAAAAGAAAGTTAATCGATGCACAGCAGCTCAATCGACTAACCCAAACTAAAGCCAAGAAAGTATTTACCGGAGCAATGAGTTCGCCTCAGGGCGTTGGCTTTATGTTTTTATTTGGTGTACTTAGTGCCAAATTTGGGCGCTTTGGCGCACTGAGAAAGGTCGTGATGCTGCAACGAATAGCTCAAGGTATTATTTAACCCTTGAGCTACTTTAGCGCATTCATTTTATAGCAGCTTTTGCTTTATTTCTTTCAAGTCCATTAGCGTTATTGGTTTTAATAGCACATCGTCAACTTGAGATTCAGCAAGCTTTTCTGGCTCTGGGTCGAAACCACTCGCAATAACAATATGTTGCTCTGGCCTTTCTGCTTTTATCTCTTTTGCTAAGAGTAAACCAGACTTATCAGGCAAGCCAATGTCTAACAAAATAGCATCAAAGTGTTGCGTCCCTTTAAATTGCTGCCAGCAGCTTTGAGCGCATTCAGCTGTGACTACGCTAACCTCGAGAGAGTTAAGTAATAGTTTAAGTAAATTACGTGTATCACTGTCATCTTCAACGACTAAAAAGTTGAGGCTGCCCGAAGACTGCGACTCGACCTGTGTTGGTACGACCAGCTCTTCACTTAAATAATGCTTTAAACAACGCCCAAGCTCTGCAACATTAACAGGCTTGCTCATCATATCGTTAAAGCCTAGCGCCACCAGTTCTTCCTTAGTGCCTTTTTGTGCCGCTGCCGTCAATGCAACAACCGGCAAGCGCAAGGCCCGCTCTCTAAGCGCTACGATAGTGTCACGACCATCCATTCTTGGCATATGTAAGTCCATAAATACCAAATGATATTTGTCAGGATGTTGCGCTAGCATCTCAAGCGCTTCAACACCGTCATTGGCTATATCAGCAGTTGCTCCCGTTTGTCCAATCAAGGTGCGCAATAAAAGCTGGATTTCACTGATATCTTCAACAATAAGAATATGGCCGTGTAGATCGCTAGGCAATGAGCTATCACTGGTGTCTTGTGTTTTATCTAGCGTTAGGGGCGCTAAACTTTCGGCATTCACTTCGTCGAGTTCAATACAAAAGCCAAACTGACTGCCCTCACCGAGAACCGATTCAACCGATAACTCTCCCCCCATAAGCTTGATCAAAGCTGAGCTTATCGCCAAGCCAAGCCCTGCTCCCTCATCGCTGCGTGTAGTAACATGTTGAACTTGCTCAAAAGGCTTGAAGATCCGTTTGAGTTTTTCACTGGGTATACCTATTCCCGTATCGATAACGATAAATTGTAATTGAGTATCTGTTTTTAGCTTTATCTCTACTTTTACAAAGCCGGAACTGGTGAATTTGATGGCGTTATAAATAATGTTGATTAGTATCTGTTTTAATCGCGTTTTATCTATACTCACGGTTTGCGGTAACGGTGTTTTAGCTTCTATGCTAAAGCTTAACCCCTTTTTAGCCGCTGCCATTTTAAACAAGCTATATAGATCACTTAAAAAACTATTTAGGCAAATTTTATCTTTATTCAGTTGCAGTCGGTTTTCGTTCAACTTCGAAAGATCGAGTACATCATTCAACAAGTTGAGCAAGTGTTCACTGTTATTATTAATAATTGATAGTTCAGGCTTAACATTCTGCAACTCTTCCCGAGAAAGCAGTAAATTTGTATAGCCAAGAATAGAGGTCAGCGGCGTTCTGAGCTCATGACTTAAGTGTGCAAGGAAGCGGTCTTTAGCTCGGCTATCCGATTCAACACGTAGTCGTTCGAGACGTTCGCGCTCTAACTCTTTACGCGCTAAAGCATAACGAATAGAGCGAATAAACCGCGCACTGCTAATTTCAGATTTTAGTACAAAATCTTCGGCTCCAGCCTTTAACGCTTCGTTGTCTAATAGTTCATCTGATTGCCCAGTTAACATGATAATAGGTGTGTGCACATCTCTCGCTCTTGCGGCTTTAAGTACACTCAACCCAGTTTGAGGGCCTAATTGATAGTCTAGTAAGCAAAGGTCAAAGCGGTTACTCTCTAATGCTGTTAATGCTTGATCGTACTGGCTTTGCCAAACCAAATTGAAGCTAAAGTTAGGGATCGACTGTAAATAATCTAAAGTTAGAATATAGTCGTCTTCGTCATCTTCAATCAATAGTACATTGACTTCGCTGATCGACTCCTTCGTCATACTGACCTCCATACTTGAAGTGTATAAGCGCGATTAGTTAACCTAGTTAGTTTGGCAACTCTACGATTTCAATCCAGTATTTGCCTAAATTTTTCATTAGCTCAACTAAGCCATCGAAATCAACCGGTTTGGTAATATACGACGCAGCACCAGAATCATACCCTCTGAGCTTATCTTCTTCTTCTTTTGAAGTCGTTAAGATAACCACAGGGATAGAGCGCAAACTCGGGTCTTTTTTAATTTCCTGCAATGCCTCTCTGCCGTCCATTCTTGGCATGTTTAAGTCGAGTAGAATTAAATTAGGTCTTGGATATCGCTGAGCATCTGAAAATTCGCCTTCATTTCTAAGGTATTCCAATAGCTCAACACCGTCTTTTACAAACTGAAATGCATTTAATACTCGACTTTCCTCGAGTGCATCTTGTGCCAAGAGGCGATCATCTTCATCATCATCCGCCATCAAGATTTGGATCGGCTGGGATTTTCTATAGTTCATTTTTCAATTCCTGAATTATTGGTGTTGGCTCAATGGGCAAGGTAATGGTGAATGTCGCCCCTTTGCCTTTTTCGCTGGTCGCTGAGATCACCCCGCTGTGTCTTTCCACAATGCGGCGACACACAGTTAGCCCAATCCCAGTTCCAGCGTATTTTTTTCTATCGTGAAGCCTTTGAAAAGGCGAGAATATTTTCTCTGCGTATTCAGTATCAAAACCAACGCCATTATCCGCAACAACAAATGTGAAAGCCTCTTGCCCCATTAACTCGCTGTGCTCAACAGAGATATCGATAACCGGTTGCCGCCCTTCAACTCTAAATTTAATTGCGTTTGAAAGCAGATTTAAAAACAATTGGTGTATCTGGCTTGCATCACATTTTATCGTCGGTAGTGGAGCCGTATTGATGTTGGCATTACTGTCTTTTAAGGCAATCTCAAGGTCATCCAATACAAATTGCAAAACTTGGTTAAGATCTTGCTGCTCGAAAGGCTTCGCTCTCGTTGTGACTCGTGATAGTTCCAACAAATCTGTTATCAAGGTCGACATCCGTTGCGCTGCACCTGTCATACGAACCAAGTAGTCTTTCCCTTTGTCATCTATATGCTCACCGTAGTTTTTTTCTATTCGATCGCCAAATGCCCGAATTTTCCGTAACGGCTCTTGCAGATCGTGAGAGGCGACAAACGCAAAGTCTTCTAGCTCTCGGTTACTTCTGTTTAGTTCTTCGGCATAATGTTCCAATGCCTCTGTACGGGCTTTTACCTTTTCTTCGAGGTGGTCGTTAGCTTGCTCAAGCTCATTCTTTGCGCGTTTTGCACTGCGTAAATTGACAATAAGCAGCACTAGAATTGCAAAAATCATCACTGCACTGAGCAAAGTAAACACCACAATATTCATTTGTGCTTCTTTACGTACTCGCTTGAGCTGATTTAACTGTATCGTTCTAATGTCCACCTCAGCGGCCATAATTTGCGTAAACGCTTCCCTTAAGTCTCCACCGGAGTCTGTTGCTCGCTCTAACAACCGAGCTTCATTAATACTATTGGCATTACGGGCGACGATCACGGTGCTTTGCAACGTTTTAAAGCGCGCTTTCACACCTTCAACATATTGATTTATTTTTTGCTGCTGTAAATCGCTTTCAGAGTGGCTTTGCGCAACGTTTTGTAGGCTGCTATCT
The DNA here is from genome assembly GCF_002744175.1 of Pseudoalteromonas piscicida. GTDB lineage: Bacteria > Pseudomonadota > Gammaproteobacteria > Enterobacterales > Alteromonadaceae > Pseudoalteromonas > Pseudoalteromonas piscicida_B. Next base: position 68,654 of record NZ_NKHF01000068.1, on the reverse strand, counting down.
AGATTTTGTAAGGCTTTTTTAAACGGTGCTAAATCACCTTCTTGGTTTGATATTAAAAACGCTCGCTGACCAGCTTCAGCATTCAGCATTGCAATGTGCAGCTGATCCAAAGACATCATCACTTCACTGGTATTGCGAATACTTGCTTGGACTTGGTTGAGCTCTTTGACGTTATTAAAGCCAATCATTGCATTAGACGCGACTAAGCCAACACTCACCACGACCGCAAACCAGATAAAATTTAGCTTGTTACTGATATTCATAAAATAACTAAACGCTGATTCATTGTTCACTCATCATTTCCTTGCTCCACCAGCGTTTGTAATAATGCGCTGCACTCTTTGGTTGCACTAATAATTGTATTGGCGATATCAACTATCTGCTGTTCTGAATCTGGCTGTTCGGCCATAAGCTTAATTAGCTCAGCGTTCATTGAAATTTGATTTAAAGGTTTGCGTGCATCATGAACTAACTTGGCGAGTGCATCTCGCTCGGCTTGTTTCATCTTTCCCCCTTTGAAATTACGATGATACTTCTCCCTCATAAGCGTTTAATCGGTTATAAAGCGTTTTAGTACTGATCCCTAACATTCTTGCCGCTAAGGTTTTATTCCCATCTACAGATTCTAATGTTTGATAGATCAATTCTCTTTCTACTTCTTCTATGGTCTTCCCTGGCTTCATTTCTGGTGTTGGCACCTGCACAGAGTTTACCGCTCCGCCAACCTTCGCAGGCATTGCCACTGGATTTGACTGAGCATGCTCAAGCATACGTTTTGCTTGGGCAAACGGAGAGGCAAAATTAGCATCGAATACTAAGTTCTGCTCATCATGATCAGCCATAATATAGGCACGATGAATGGTATGTTTGAGCTCCCTCACGTTACCTGGCCAGTCATATTCAAGCAAACGATTCATGTCTGTATCTTTGATAACATACTGGCTATTACCCTTTTTATTCAACCCCTGCAAAAAGTGTTCGGCAAGCAGTGGAATATCCTCTTTGCGTTCCCTAAGCGGTGGAATATGAATAGGAAAGACTGCCAATCGAAAGTAAATATCTTCACGCAACACATCATTTGCCGCAATGTCTTCTACGCTGCGGTTAGTTGCTGAAATCACTCTACAATTGACTTTAATGGGTTTTGTGCCACCAACTCGCGTAACTGTCTGCGTTTCAAGGACACGCAACAGGTTAGGCTGCTGTTCAATTGGCATTTCGGTTAATTCATCGAGAAACAAAGTTCCATTTTCAGCTTGCTCAAACACCCCAACCTTTTGCGCGTTTGCTCCCGTGAAGGCTCCCTTTTCATGACCAAATAATTCACTGCCAATGAGATCTTTAGGTATGGCACCGCAGTTTACGTTCACCAAATCTCCTTTGACTTGACTTGCGTTGTGGATTGCGCGAGCAAACATTTCTTTACCGACACCGCTTTCGCCCATCAGCATCACATTGGCATCAGTACCAGATACCCTTTCGATCATCTTATATAGGTGCTTCATCTTTGCAGACTCACCTAACAATACCCCAAAGTGAGCTGGAGTTTCCGTGGTCGTCTTGGCTTTTTGTTTTGATGGACTTAAGGCGCTTCTAAAGTCATCGGCGTCGACGGGTTTAGTCAAGTAAGTTAAACCATCATGACATAATTGCGATAAGGCCGATTTGACCGACGGATGTCCCGTAACCATAGTAATTGGTGTTTGATTTCCCGAAGCTCTAATTTCATCCACAAGATGCAAACCACTGCCGTCAGGTAGCATAAAGTCTAGGAAAATATGATCAAATTTTTGCGTGTCTAGCCACTGTCTCGCCGATGCTAAATCAATCGCCAAGCAGGCGTCGTGGCCAAGGTATTCAATGATCCGACATGCCAACTCTGCAAAGTCTTGATCGTCGTCTACTAATAATACGGTTTTCAACTGAGTCCCTCTCTCATTACAACAAGTTCATTTCCGCCTTGATGTTTAAATCGCTATTGCACAGTAATACATCACCGTAATACAACCCTATCCCCTTTCAGCAACCGCTTATTGGCAAAGCACCAGCTGGCTAATGGATATAATTTGGGACCATTACGTTTAGTGCATGTTTTTGGATCGTTATTTCAATATTTTTTGCACTGAGCACCTCACCATCTAAGGCAAAATGTTGTGTTTGTTCAAACGCTATCGATATTTTTTCACATCGTTCAGTACGAATATTAGATGGTTTGTCTTCTAATTTAGGTAATATTAGCTCTGCTACCGTAAAGCTTTGATTACCTTTGGCTTCAACAGGTAAAATGGTAATATCCAACTTACCGTCATCATATACCGGTTCACCATGGCCTTGAGCTAGTATGGTCGTTTTTGGTGCTGCATTCGCTACAACCAGACTAACACATTCTATCTGTGTTTGTGCAGCACCATCAAAACTTACTGTAAATTCAAGTGGTTTATTCTCATTTACGGCTTCCCATAAGCCTCGAATATAAGCCAGTTGACCAGAGTTGTTCTTTTCTTCTCGGTCAGCCCTTTCAATCATCTCTTGTCCGAAGCCAATAGCCGCAACTAACAAAGCTGTTCTGCCATTACAGTTCATTATATCGATAGGTTTGGCTTTACCTGCCAAAATAGCTTCACAGGCACGGTTGATCGGATCTAACTTTGACATAGAACCGAGTAAAACCGTTGCTAGAGAGTTGGCTGTACCCAAAGGCAGAATACCAAATAGAATATCTTGTTGATACACACCATGAGCCACGCTGGCTAATGTGCCATCTCCTCCCCCTGCAATAATAATATCCGGCTGCGTTTTGGATACGACTTGCTCCGCAAGCTTTGCGACATCGGTGTCTTTTTCTGTAAAACAGATCGACAAGTCATACTTTTCTGTGAGCATGCCGATAATATCATTCTCATACTCCGACCATTTACTTGCCCCAGCCACAGGATTGATCACTAAAGCGGCCTTGGCGCTATGGGTAAACGATTGACTATGGTGTAGCTTGGTTAACCCCTTGAGTTGCTGTTTGTTTAACCTAGCCGTTTCACGTCTATTTTGAATTTTCTCCAACGCCTCTCGCACTGTATATTCTGGATGCGTGGCGAGCAAATAAGCTGTACAGAAAAATACCGACCGGCCTCGACCAAGTGCACAATGAACAACCACTTTACGGCCGAGCTGATGTTGGGCTGCTATCCAAGCCATACCATGAGCCAACTGCTCAGGTGTCGGCGTTTGATGGTCAAGTACGGGAATATTCAAGTAATGTAGCCCTTGCTGCTCAGCCGACCAATTTAAGCCATCAAACTCGGCAGTAACATCCAAAATAGCTTCAATTCCTTCAGCCTTTAACATATCAACATCGCTCGGAAACAGGCGACAAGCAACAAACAGGTCTTCCGTTAGCGGTTGGAACGTATCAACAACATCTCTTCCTCGCTCAATGGCATTATAAAGATGAACACAACCTAAATAGGGCCAAAAAAGCCAGGTAATGTACCAAGGGATTTTACCCGTGCCGTGTTTTCTGAATATATGTGGATAGTTACTGGCGTATGCGAAAGTGACCAAAGAAATAGAGACGGTGAACCATGCTAAAGGTAGCATTAACCAAGAGCCAACACTGTAAATTGTGAGCGCTGCCAAACAAAAACTTGCAAGCAGGTAGTACTTGAGCATTTTCATTGCCTTTCCTTAATTATTTTTTGTCGCCTAAAGCTTTTTGTTATCCCGCTATGCGGATCTCACGAGAATTTATGAATCTATTATTAATTATAGATATGCATTGCTTAATCTGCGCTGATTTATAAAATTTTTCACTAAAATCATAGCAATATACCGATTCCGCGCGCAGCCAGTGAGATCAAGTATTTCGCTTGATTTTGGTTTTTCCGCAACTTATGCACTTCACTCAACATAACTATTCAGCCACCATTAATCCATTAAAATTTCTAATCTGAAAACAATAAAATTTATCAGTTGAATGAAGGATAAATGATCACCATAATGGCGCTCCTTTAAACAGCTTTGGAGAACCAAACAGACAATGGCAAGCGAGCTCGACTGGTTACTTAACTTAGTATTATTAACGCTAGGTTTCGGTGCCTTTTTTATTAACCATAAAACGCTACTAAGAGTAGCTGCTGTGTGCGCATGTGGCGTACTTTTTATCTCGTTTAGCCTTGATCTGATGAATACCAGTGTGATTTCTAACCTTAGCCTGATTTTGATAAATACATTTTATCTATTCAAAGTCTACACGTTTGGTCAACTGGAAGTTCACTAGTTCTCATAAACTAGTTCCTAGCGACTAGTTCCCTAATCCAATTCGGTGCGCTAAAATCATGGCTATCATTGCTTGTTAATGGAGAAGCAGTATGGCCATGACTGATGAAGAGCTATTTTTAGCTTCGATGGGCGACGTCACTCCTATCGCCCAAGATAACAAAGCGCAATTACGCCGCCAAAAGAACGAACCAACCATTTCGCAACTCGCTAAACGAGAAGCGGCAGAACAAGAGCTTGATTTTGATCCTAACTACTTATCTACCGAGTATGTTGAGCTACTAGACCCACATGATTTGCTGGCATTTAAGCAAAGTGGTGTGCAAGATGGCGTCTATAAAAACCTCAGGCTCGGCAAGTATCAAATTGATGCTACCTTAGATTTGCATGGCAAGCCTTTCAGAGAGGCACGAAAAGCTTTATTCGACTTTGTCGTAGACTGTCATAGCAAAAGTATTAGAGTCCTACTGTTAAGACACGGAATTGGTTTAAAAAGTAAGCCATTTCCCGCCGTACTTAAAAGTTACACCAATAAGTGGTTACAAGAGATGCCCCAAGTCCTCGCCTTTCATTCTGCACTTAAATGTCATGGTGGCAGTGGCTCGACCTATGTGCTGCTGAAAAAAAGTGAAGAAAAGAAGCAGGAAAATAGAGAGCGCCACGCAAAGCGCTAAAATACAAAAAAGCCGAGTATTAACTCGGCTATTGATACCAAATGTATTAAGTAAATGCGCTATTTGGAGCACAGAAATAATTCAATTGGTATTACTAACAGCGATTGAGGTTTCCCCCTGAAGCTCGCTTGCACCGGCTTGATTAAACCAAGCAGACACACCTAACAAAATAACCGAAACGACAACGAGTGATAATTTCGCGCCACCTTGACTTTGCTTCATGGGATAGACCTTTTTTGTTATTGTTTTTTTGTTAAATTAATGCATCGTTCATAAACACTCAAGATGTTTTTTTATACAGTGCTTTACTGTGTAATCATCTTATGATTTTTAGCAGCTCTATCTAATCAATTGATTTTTAATTAATACCCTTGGTGTTTTTTTACAGTATGACTCAGCGCTTGGCTGTTTCTCATTGCGATAAAATTGTTAGCAATTTGCTCAGCTGCCGTGCTTAAACTCGTTAATGCCGCAACATGGGGTGTAATCGTAATTTTGGGGTGCAACCAAAAGCCATGCTCAATAGGTAACGGCTCCGTTTCAAATACATCCAAAATTGCCCCCCCAAAAGACTCGTTAGCTAATGCACTTAATAAATCTGCTTCATTTAAGTGGCGGCCACGGGCGACATTAATTAATACACAATGCGAAGGCGCTGCAGCAAAAATAGTTGCATCCAACATACCTTGAGTTTGCTCAGTCAATGGTAAAAGGCAAACAAGGTAATCCAAATCCTGTAAAAAAGCGCTAAGCTCTGTTTCACCACTAAAGTGCGCGATATTATCCAGCTGTTTAGCTGAATTAGACCAGCCTTTCACTGTGAAACGGTTAATAATAAGTTTATTCGCAACGGCAAGCCCTAATTGACCCATGCCCATAATCCCAACGGTACGGCCAGCGTTAGCGCGCTTTGGCTTCCATACCTGTGCTGTTTGATTCTGTTGATACTCCCGTACTCTGAGTTTATGGCTAAGAATATGGCCTAACACATACTCTGCCATGTCATCCGCTAAGTTTGGATCAACGATGCGCGCCACTTCTACATGCTCAGGTAAAAGGTGGATAGGGATACTGTCAACACCTGCGCCATAAGAGTGCACCACCTTTAAGTTAGGAAGCTGTTCCCATAAGAACTGTGGTGCATTCCATGCCAGAACAAACTCAACCTTTTCTAGTTGAGTTGGGTCATCTAACGGCCATTCCAGTATGGTTTGTTCTGGTAATAGCGCTGTCAATTTGGCGATTAACTTGTCGTTATTACGCCCTGTTACACAAATAAGTAAAGCCATATTGTTCCTTTATTTATGGCGCGTTCTATCACTGCAAGATAAATGACACACCAATGCAACATGCATGTCATGAATAGTTTCTACTCTTGCAAAAAAGCGCCAACAGGTGATGAAAAATGATCAGTGTAGATAAAGTCATTGAAGCAAATCTTCCGCAACTTGAAAACTCCCCTAAGGTAAAAGGTTTAGTTAAAAAAGGATTGGGGTATTTGTTACACGAGCAAGAGTTTGTAGCATTTGCCGATACTTACCCGCATTTGGAAGGGCTTGAATTTGTTGAACAGGTATTGGATGAGCTAGATTTTGATGCTCGCTTTAAACCAAAACAAATTGAGCATATCCCCAGTGAGGGGCCTGTGGTGATTGTCGCAAATCACCCTATCGGCTCTTTGGATGCCCTAGCCTTAATAAAAGTACTTGCCCAAGTAAGGCCAGACTTAAAAGTCGTTGCCAACCGCATGCTGATGTCTGTAACCCCTATGCACCCGCTTTTGTTACCCGTAGATAACCTCTCAGGTGCCAGTAAAAAGCAAGAACTGGCAAATATCCACAAACACCTAAAAGCGGAAGGCGCATTACTTATCTTTCCTGCGGGAGAAGTCTCGCGTTTAAGCCCTACGGGGATCAAAGATTGTAAGTGGAACTCGGGCTTTTTTAGAATAGCGAAAAAAGCCAATTGCCCTATTTTACCCATTTTTATTAAAGCCAAAAACAGCCCGCTTTTTTATGGCACCAGTATGATCTACAAGCCACTTGCCAGTTTGTTATTGGTTAAAGAAATGTTCAAACAAAGACAGAAGTCACTTGAGTTTGAAATTGGCGCCAGTATTCCACCTGAGTCTTACCTCATTGACAATCTTAAAGACAAAGAAATTGTCGCACTGATCCGCAAACAACTTTACCGATTAGCGAGCAAAAAGCCCCTCCCCCTAAAAACCCAAACACCGATTGCAGTGCCTGAAAATCGTAAAGAACTAAAAAAAGCGGTAGAAGCCTGTGAGTGTATTGGTGAAACCCCAGATGGAATGCAGATATATGTCTATCAGTATACTGGCAGCTCGGTAATCTTTAGAGAGCTTGGCCGCTTAAGAGAAATCGCGTTTAGAGCGGTAGGCGAAGGCAGCGGCAACCGCCGTGATATAGACAAATACGACATGCACTATCATCACCTCTTACTGTGGGATACAAAGCAGCTTGAATTAGTCGGGGCTTATCGCTTAGCCAGTGCTAAACAAGTAATCGAAGAGCATGGACAAGCTGGCCTTTATACCGATAGTCTATTTTCATACAGTGAAGCTATGGCTCCGTTTTTTGAAAAAGGCCTAGAGCTTGGACGCAGCTTTGTACAACCCAAGTATTGGGGACGTAAAAGTCTAGATTACCTTTGGTATGGGATCGGTGCATTTGTTAAGCGCTACCCAGAGCACCGTTATATGTTTGGTGCTGTGAGCCTGTCAAACGCATTGCCAGACGAAGCTAAAGCGATGCTGGTTTATCACTACCAACATTACTTCTCTAACCTAGCTGGTGTCGCCACTCCCAACAACGAAATGAAACTCAGTAATGAGCAACTCAGTCGTTATCAACAGATGTTTCGTGGCAACGATGTCAAAGAAGACTTTGCCGAGCTTAAGCATATTCTTGCCAATATGGGCGCACAAGTACCAACCTTGTTTAAGCAATATACAGAGCTCTGTGAAGAACAAGGGGTTAACTTCTTAAGCTTTAGCATAGACCCTGACTTCAACAACTGTATCGATGGTTTGGTTTTAGTTGACTTGGCAAAATTAAAAGATCAAAAAGCAAAACGTTACCTTGGCGACAACCCTTTTTGCTAACACAAAAGCATTGATCCATTGCAATAAAGATCGCTACACTGCGGTCTTTATTATTTAACCCAAACTCGGGATAAATAATTCGTTAATCAACTAAAGTGCATCATGGACCTGTTTTTATGCTCAAATTTATCGGCCAAGTCGCCATCATTGCGCTAGTGTTTTTTGTAGTGTCGGCCTTTCAAGAGCGAAATATGCTTTCGGATTCACAGGATCAAGTAGCGCCATCATTTCACTTACCAATCTTAGACTCCAATCAAACCTATTCTTCCATTCAACTCAGAGGACAACAAAGTGTGGTTTATTTTTTTGCGCCTTGGTGCAGCGTTTGTAAGTTAAGCATGCCAAACATAGATAAACTACACCAACAAGGTAAAGTTAACGCAGTTGCCATCGCGTTAGATTATGACTCAAGTGAAGCTGTATCGGAGTTTGCCAACTCGCTACAATTAACCATGCCTGTCTTGCTCGGTAATAAAAGCATCGCTCAAGCATACAAAGTTAAAGCTTACCCAACCTATTACGTGCTCGATGAGAACTTTACCATCACGGGACGCTCAATGGGTTACTCAACAGAGGTTGGCTTAAGAGCCAGATTGTAAAAAAGTCCCGAAAAAGCTTACAGTTATTTACAACTCTCTGAAATTAATCAACACCTATTTCCTATAGGCTAGCGCACATCTGAATAAAGGATGAATAGGAAACCGACCATGCACCACGCTCCCCAATTTACACTGAGCAAGTTCGCATTGCTTGTACTCTGCGGTACAGTTACCACTCACGTACTAGCAAACGAGAAAGATATTGAACATATAGAAGTTATCTACAAACGTAGCTCTGTCATTTCCGAGATAACTGAAGACGCGCAAAAGCTCGTAGACATGCCGGGGGCGATGGGCGACCCACTGAGGGCAGCTTTTGCCTTGCCAGGTGTCGTTGCCGCTGGCGGTTCAATGGGTGCGCCAGCCGTGCGGGGTTCTTCGCCTGATGACAATATCTTCGAAGTAGATTTTATGCCTGCCGGATATATCTTCCATGACTTTGGCAGCTCTATCTTCAACCGCAATACCATTCAGGACTTTCAGTTAAACTCCGCAGGCTTTGGTACAAGTTATAGCAATGCTACAGGTGCAGTTTTTGATGTCACATTACGTAACCCCAAATATCAAGACATTGCCACCACAGTCGACCTTACTATGTTTAACGCAGGTGTGTTTGTTGAGGGTCAAGCAACAGAAAACACCGCTTTTTATCTTTCTGCACGCAAGAGCACCTTACCGCTTTTTTTCAGTGATGGTGAAGAAATTGAAGACGAAGATGGGGAACCAACGGGAGTGTTCATCAACGATCCACCGGATGATCACGATTACCAAGCCAAGTGGCTTTGGGATATTGATGCAAATAACGCTCTGACGATAAATATCAATGGCGCAGAAGATTCCGTCGCAGCTGGATTTTCTGGCACTTCTGATCTTGCGCTTAAAACTCCAGAATATCAGGGCGATGCCCGCTATATTCGTAAGTTTAGCAGCCAAAACATATTGTGGGATCATTACGCAAAAGATTTACACATTCGTGCCGGTGTGGGTTATCTCAATCATCAAGCCACCATGCGCTATGGCCAGCGTGCAACGTTGTCTGATGGTTACTTTGAAAACTTTGAAGAAGAACAGCTCAGCTATAAAATACGTGCCAGCTATAAGCTAAACAAAGCGCAACGGTTAATTGCTGACGCTGGTTATTATGACAAAAAGTCCACTTATCGATATGACGCCTTTAATTACATCTGTACTGAGTTCGATCCAGACTGTGACTTAACTAAGGGCGAAAGAATTAAGGGCCGTTCAAGCGCTGGTACTGACTCAGCCTTTATTGGTGTGAACCATGTTTGGCAGTTTTCGCCTAAATGGCAAAGCGAATTAGGACTGGTTGGTGAATACTACGACTACAGTGATGAAACGATTGTTCATCCCCGCGTTGCGCTCAATTACTTCTTTGATAACAACACCACTATCTCGGCCAAAGCAGGAACCTACAGCCGAATTCAGGACCTAGGTTACATTTTACCGGTGATCGGTAACCCCGAGCTTGAAGCACAGCGCTCCACACATTATACCCTTGGATTTAAACAAGAGCTTCAAAATGAATGGTCATACTCTATTGAGAGCTATTATAAAACCATGGATGACCTTCCTAAAAGTGCTCCGCTATCGGGTGTAAATTATATCAATGGTACTTCGGGTACTGCTTACGGTGTTGACTTTATTGTTAATAAAAACAAAACCGATGACTGGTACGGTTGGGTTGCCCTTAGTCTTGCCAAGAGTGAACGTGAAGATGAAGTCACTGGTATCACACGCGATTACTATGCCGATACACCTTTTATTCTTAACGCTGTATTCCATTATGAATTTGGTGAAAAATGGTCTGGAGGCTTTAATTTTACCGCTCGTAGCGGCCAAGCTTATACTCCTATTGTTGGCGTAAAAGAAAATCCTGACTTTGCGGACCGATATTTACCAGTATACGGTGACCCATTCTCTGAACGCTTTGATACCTATCACCGACTAGATATTCGCTTTGAACGTAAAACAACGCTATTTGGCCTAGATGGCAAACTCATCTTGGAGTTGATGAATGCATATGGCCAAGATAACACCGCCTACGTCGATCTTGATTATGATAGAGTTAAGTCAGTCAATGACTTATATATAGAAGAAGAAAGCGACGACTTTGAAATGCGCCCTTCTATTGGCTTTAGCGTAACATTTTAACTTGCCATAGGCGCATAAGCTCTGCATGATCGCTTTTATTTTTGTAATGAGAGTTTATTCATGCCTAAAGCGTGCGCCTACCACATTCTAGTAAAAACCGAAAAAGAGTGTTTAGCTATAAAAGCCAAGCTTGCCAAAGGAGCCGATTTTGGCAAATTAGCAAAGCAGTATTCTCTTTGCCCATCGAAAAAGCGCGGTGGTGATCTGGGTGAATTCAACAAAGGAGACATGGTTAAAGCCTTTGACGATGTAGTATTCAAAAAACCATTATTTGAAGTACACGGCCCTATAAAAACTAAGTTTGGTTTTCACCTGATTAAAACTGTCTATCGGAGCTAATCGTTTTTTTAGATTAGCTTTATCACTTTAATACGATTTACCTTCAGTTTGTTTCCTCTATACTAGAATCATTCACTTAGAGGAGAAAGCATATGTTTACTGTAATTTTTGGCCGTGAGGGGTGTCCATTTTGTGTTCGTGCTAAAGAAGTTGCCGAGCGATTAACACAAGAACGCGATGATTTTAATTTTCGTTATGTCGACATTATTAAGGAAGGTGTGAGCAAAGCGGATCTTGAAAAATCAGCAGGCAAGCCTTGCCCTACTGTACCTCAGATTTTTATCGACCAAGATCATATCGGCGGCTTTACCGAATTTGAAGCCTATGCAAAAGCTAACTTAGGCCTATATCAGTAAATTTCCTAAACTCAAGCAGATTAAATTTTAACCAATATCAGGCACATATAAAATAGTGTGAATTTATGCAAGCTTTTGTTTTATCTTTCCTGTACAATTCGCGCCTCTTTAAAATAGTTGAGGCGCATTAATGTCAGAACCAGTTACGTTTGAATCTTTAGACCTTTCACCTGCAATTTTAAAAGCAGTCGAAGAGCAAGGATATAAAACACCTTCTGAGATCCAAGCTCAATGTATACCGTTATTGCTAGAAAGAAAAGACGTACTGGGACTAGCGCAGACGGGTACAGGTAAAACGGCAGCATTTGCACTGCCATTGTTAAACCAAATAGACGCATCCGTTAAACAACCACAGATCCTTGTGCTTACGCCAACGCGTGAGCTAGCTATTCAAGTTGCTGAAGCATTCCAGCAATATGCTAAATATACCAAAGGCGTTGAAGTGTTAGCGCTTTATGGTGGTCAAAGCTATGGCATTCAGCTGAGTGCTCTACGCCGTGGTGCCCAAATTATTGTGGCAACACCAGGTCGTTTAATTGACCATATCAACCGCAAGACGATTGACCTGTCAGGTCTAAATGCTCTTGTACTTGATGAAGCAGATGAAATGCTACGCATGGGCTTTATCGATGATGTTGAAAGCATCATGGAAAAAACCCCTGAAGAGAAGCAAACTTGTTTGTTCTCTGCAACTATGCCTAAGCAGATCCAGTCAATCTGTAATAAATATTTAGATAACGCTGAGCAAGTTAAAATCACGCCGCGTAACTCTACAGTATCAACGATCGAGCAAGTTTACTGGCGTGCAACGGCACACAAAAACAAAGCGATCGTACGTTTCTTAGAAGCGGAAGATTACGATGGCGCTATCGTGTTTGTACGTACACGTAACGATACGGTTCAACTTGCTGAGCTACTTGAGCGTGAAGGCTTTTCAGCTGCACCGCTTAACGGCGACATGAACCAACAAGCGCGTGAGCGCACAGTAGACCGACTTAAGAGCGGCTTACTAGATATCGTTATCGCAACCGACGTTGCAGCACGTGGTCTAGACGTAGAGCGTCTAAGCCTTGTTGTTAACTACGATATCCCACAAGACTGTGAAGCTTATGTTCACCGTATTGGTCGTACAGGCCGTGCTGGTCGTCAAGGTAAAGCAATCTTGTTCGTGAAGAACAACGAGCGTTATTTACTTAAGAACATCATGCGTCATACGCGCTCTGATATCGCACAGGTAGAATTACCAAGTGCGAAAGTAGTTGAAGAAAAGCGTATTGGTGCATTAGAGACTAAGATCTCTACAGCGCTTGAACACAAAGACATTGAGTTTTTCTCAAAAGTGGCATCTGGCCTTGCACAAAAGCTAGAGCTGAGCCAAGAAGACCTTGCCGCAGCGCTATTGTGTCTTGCACAGAAACAAACACCGTTGAAAGTTGAAGAAATTCAAATTCAGCAGCGTGAACGTAGAGAGCGTGACGACCGTCGTGGCGATCGCCGCGATAGAGATGGCAACCGTGGTGAGCGTGGTGAACGCAAACCTCGTAGCCGTGACCGCGCAGCAGGCCCTATGGATACTTACCGTATTGAAGTGGGTCGTGAGCATGGTGTTCAAGTTAAGAACATCGTAGGTGCTATCGCAAACGAAGCGGACATCTCAAGCAAGTTCATCGGTGAGATTCGTCTGTTCAACGAGCACAGCACGGTACAGTTACCACAGAACATGCCAGCTGATGTACTTAGCCACTTCAAGAGCGTACACATTTGTCAGCGCCCTATGAATATGACTAAGAGCACGCACCCAGCCGATCAAGGCCAAGGCCGAGGTGAAGAATCAAGAGATCGCAAGCGTAGCTTCAAAGATCCTCGTGGTGGTGGTGATAAGCGCCGCTCTGAAGGTCAAAGAAGAGACCGTCGCGAAAGAAAAGAAATAAGCTTTTCTTAATCGAACCTCTTAAGAAAAACCGCTCTACTGAGCGGTTTTTTTATTTCATATTTGCTGCTAATGTCGCTGCCAATCTCTTGGCTCAAACTGATAATAGTCCTTCAGCAAATTGTATAGTTCTGGGTTTTCCTGTTTGAGTTCATACGGTTTTTCAATAAATGTTTCTGTTACCACAGCAAAGAACTCCGCTTCGTTTGTCGCACCGTATGAATGGATCGCATGAGGCATATTGTAAGATAGCTGCATTTTTAAGTGCTGGTAAGCCTTTGATAGCACCCTGCCCCACTCTTGGTAACTCATTCCTATAGGTAATGTAGGAGTTCCATTCGTCGCACCAGTTTGTTGGTCAAGTTGATGGGCGAATTCATGAAATACCAAATTGTGACCATCTTCAGGTAATCGATTGCCCTCAAGCACATCGTGCCAACTCAGTACTAACGTACCTCCAGGCCAAGACTCCCCTTGGCGTACTGTCTGGTGAAAGCTAACCAAACCTGCACCGTCTCTTGAGGTCTGTGGCGCGTAATAGCTACTGGGGTATAGCAGTATTTCTTTTACGTTGGGATACAGTGGCCAACTTTGCTTCAGTACCAGTAAACAAGCATCTGCTGCGATAATTAAACTCATCGCTCGTGACACCCTTAACCCATCTCTACCCAATACGCGCTTTTCTCCAAGAAACCAGATAATATGTTTTTCTAGCTGTTCGCGGTCTGCATCTGTCATATTGCGATAGATGGGCATGTACTTTAGCAGCACCTGTTTGTCTGGCGCACTTAGACTTTGATCTTGGTATTTTCTTTGCCACCGTACTCTTTGAATTTTTTCCCAGTTCCAATACAAGGAAACAAATAGAATAAGGCCAACAATTAGCGCTATTTCTATCATGGCTGTAGGCCTTTATAAAGTAACCTAAATCTAGAAATAATAACTTCTTATTCCTAGTTCAAGTTGAATAAGTCTGCAAAGATAAATTGGTACTGACTCCCGCTTTTTCAAGCAAACTTTGTTACTATGGCGAAAAAATGCAAATGAACCGCTATGTCTTTACCTATTGAATCTTTACAGCCTCAGTTTACTAAAACGCTAAGTGAACAAAGTGCGATTGTTGTATGTGCTACAACAGGCTCTGGCAAGTCAACTCAGCTGCCACTTTGGGCAACCAAACATGGTAAAGTTTTGGTGGTTGAACCTAGACGGATCGCCTGTACTTCCCTAGCTGAATATGTCGCGGCACAGTGTGATTCTCAACTTGGTGAAAAAGTGGGGTTTGCTATCCGATTTGAAGGCAAATTTTCAGCAGATTCGCAAGTCATCTATGCCACCCCTGGCGTTGCACTAAGGTGGTTTTTTGACAATAAGCTTGCCGATTTTGGCGTTGTCATGCTAGATGAATTCCATGAAAGACGTTGGGACATGGACTTATTATTAGCTTTGTTAAAACAGTCTCAAACGCACAAATTGATTGTGACTTCCGCAACCCTAAACAGTCAAAAGTTGGCGGCTTATTTGAACGCGCCAGTGTTAGAGTCCGAAGGGTCACTCTACCCTGTTGCAGAGTATTTTCATGCCTCAGAGCCACGAGCTATGCCCGATAAAGCGCAACTGGATAGCCGTGTTTTTAGTGCGTGCCAAGATGCGTTAACGCATTGCCAAGGGGACATTCTAGTTTTTTTACCAGGTAAAGCTGAGATCCAAGCTTGTCTAGCTAAGGTAAAATCCTTACCTGTGATAGCTGTAGGGTTATATAGTGGATGCAGCCCAGAGGCACAATATATTGCGCTTACGGTGCAAAACACCCGTCGTATTATTCTTGCAACAAATGTGGCAGAAACTTCACTTACTATTCCCAACGTCACTTGCGTAATCGACTCCGGGCTAGAGCGTCGCACCCACTTGCGCCTTGGTAAAACAGTGCTCGGCTTAGATGCCATAGGCAAAGACTCAGCGAAGCAACGTTTGGGACGTGCAGGACGTACACAGGCGGGAATTTGCATTCGGTTGTATGGTCAATACGCACCGTTAATAGCCAGTACTCCGCCTGAAATTCAAAGAGAGTCATTGGCTGAGTTGGTACTTGCAGCAGGCTGCGCAACCACAGGCATTTCGTCTTTGAGTTTTATCGAACCACTGCCAAAACGCTCATTAGATATAGCAGAGCAGCAACTACTAGCACTGGAAGCAATCGATAAGCATGGCATTGCGACCGAGCTTGGTGCGCGTTTATATCCGCTTCCGGTAGACTTCGAGTTTGGCTATATCATTCATCAGATGAGTTCTAATACGCTTCGCCAAGCCGCGGTTGATTTGGTTTCGGTATTGTCTGTGCCTGCTCGGGTATATCAACTGCCGAATGATGTCGAGCGCCTTACTAGAGTCAATAATCAATTTAAACATGGCTCCGATATAGAAATTGCTATCGCAGTACTTAGAGGACGTACTGAAGATCTCATTAATATTGAACCCGAAGCGTTGCAAGAAGCAAGACAATTTAGCGCGTTGTTACGTGAAACCTTTGCCTTACCTGCATTAGAAAATGCGGCAAGTTATGACCATGAAAAACTGATCCTTGAATTAGCTAAATTAATGCCTAACTGGGTATACATCAGCAAGCAAAATCGCCGCAATGGTTTTAACAACGGGCACACTGAAGTGCTCCTTTCCAACCAGACTAGAGTGTCCGAAAATGCAGAAGCATTATTAGTTTTAGACACTTTCTCACTAGCAGGAAGAGGCACTAAGCAGGCTAAGACTCTTGCCATGTGTAACGCTATGCTAACCAAGAAACAGTTACTCGACATTGGTTTAGGTAAACAGCAATTGCACTCAGCCTACATAGACAACGACGCACTTTGGGGGGAGTTTGTTAGCCATTATAGTGACATAGTATTAGGCCACCAAACCGCGCCCATTGAGCACCCAACAGATGTTATTAAAGCCTTAGTATTTCTTATCCAAAATGATACTCTTTTCCCTGGTTTGGCGAGTCAAATCGAAACCGAGATTAACTACAGCGCTTTGTATTACCAGTTTCATGGACATGATGCATCTGTGCCAGATCTGCATACCTTTTTGAGCAATCAACTTGTGAATCTTGGTATTGAAACATATGAGGATCTTGAGCTTATTAACGAACAAGATCTCTGTTTTAATGAAATAGAGGCTTGGGAGTTGCAACCGTTTATCGAGAAGTTTCCGTTAACATGGTCACTGCCAGAGTTAGCAATTCATGTAAGCTACAACTTTAAAGGCAAAAGCATTGAGCTTACTCACTCACGTGGAACACGAAAAGACGCACCAAAGCGCTGGGAATTACCCGCATGGAGTGGGTTTAAGATACGCTATAGGAAGGCAAGTAAAGTGGTTAACATTACTTGAGATTAGCAAGATAAAATTGAAATCTTAGTCAAGTTAATATTGATAAAAAAAGGCCTGAAACATAGTTTCAGGCCTTTTCGGTATCAAATCAGATTAGATTAGAATTTATAATCGATTTGAGCGTATACCGAACGACCATTCGCATTATAGATTGAACGAGGGTAATGCGGCCAGCTTGCATCTGTTGGATCGTAGCTTGGACCCTTGTTAAAGATGTTTGATGCACCAACAATAACCGAGGTCTCATCGTTGAAGTAGTATTTTGCAGAAGCATTCCATGTTGTTTGAGATGCAACTTTCACCTTACCACCGTTAGTTGTGTTGTCCGTTGCGTCTTTAAGATCATAGTAGTTTGTACCATTTACTCTATCAGTATAACGGCCAAATACGCTTATCTTAAGGTCATCAAAGTTCCAAACAATCGACGCATTCAACTTCAACTCAGGAAGTAAACCATAGTCATTCAGCTCATCACGTACTTCTGATGTCGGATCAAGCTGTGACTCAGATTTTGTAAGATAAGTACCTTTCAAGCCAAGACGTAGATTACCTAAATCAGCTAAATCGAAACGATAACCTGTATCGAAGTCAATACCAGACACTGTAGAGAACGACAAGTTTTGTGCTGTTGCATTAATCAGAGTGATACTGCCGTTTGCATCGCGTGTAATATTATCACCGTAAGTTTCATATTCACGAGCGATACGTGTTGCACTTACTGTCGATACCATGTCGTCCAATTCCCACTTCCAAGCATCAAGTGTCAAATCGAAGTTTTCAGTACCATAAACTAAACCTAGGTTTACACTGTAACCTGTTTCAGCTTCAAGATCTTTGTTACCGCCGGTAATTGTGCTGATGTGATGCTCGTGACATTCAGTTGTGCCCGCTAGTTCATCTCCAGGTTTACCACCTAGCTCTTTACATTTTTTGTAGTCAATAACTGTAGAAAAGCCATTTGAAGGATCACCGTAAACACGTTGCATATCTGGAGCACGGAATACGTCAGCATAAGCAGCACGTAATAAAAGCTCTTCAGTTGGACGATACTCAATACTAACCTGAGGCGTAACATTTCCACCAAAGTCACTATAATCATCGTAACGTACAGCTGCGTTTAGAACGATAGTCTCTGTGATATCTGCTCTCACTTCTGTATAAACAGAGTAGAAATCACGAGAGCCCGCGCCTGAAGAACCACCTGTTGTTAGGATTGCACCTTTTTCACTTTCTGTATCTGAAGCAGTTGCAAAAGTTTGTTTGGTGTACTCAACACCTGCAGAATAATCTAATGCACCAGCAGCAAGCTCCATGGCAGTACCAGAAATGTTTGCTGAGAAATTGTTTTGTGAAGACTTGTTACGTTCACTCGGTACATACTTAACAGAGTTCACGTCTTCTTCAGAGAACGGGTCAAGTAGATTTCGGCCGTTTTCACCGGCAGATAAGAACTTAAACATACCGTCGATTGTTGCATAAGTTTCATTTACAACATCAACTTGTGCATTTGCGTATGCCCACTCGACTTGGTAGTAAGTTGTATCATTGATCTGACCGTCTAAACCAAGATTAAAGCCATGCTCTGTGCCCGTTGTTTCATTTCCACGCGGACCAAATTCATGTAAACGACGAATTACTGTATACTCACCGTCAACATATCTAGCGTCTGCAAATTGACCGCCCCAGAATGAATCACGGTTAAACTCTTTGCTATGCTCGTCAAGGTTTAAGGTTGCTTTGTCACCAGCGATATCTACGGTCACATCGTTGATACCCATAGCTTCAATATCGCGTTGTGACGTTGAGCGGCTATATTGGAAACGACCATAAAGCTTATGCTCATCGGCAAGCTGATAATTGAAAGTAGTTAGTGCGATACCTTTTGTTGTTGCAGGTTTTAGGTCACGCATTGTTGAACGGTCAAAACCACAACGCGCATTGGCATCATCGTAGAAGAAACCTTCATTATTACAACGGTCTTTAGGCAATGTATAATCGCTAGAAGTACCTGGGCCGTCAATACGCGCACCGTAAGAGCTATAATTAGAACGCTCTGTATGTGGGACTTTATCCGTATGAACACCAAACTCTTCACGCTGAGTTGCCTTAATATCTTTGCTGTCTTCATATTCTAGGAACAAAGAAACATTAAGTTTGTCAGAGCTTGCACCTACAGAGTATGCAAACTGGTTAGTCGCACCACCGCTTTCAGAGTAGCGAGTCGATTTTACTTTTAGCGCTGAGCCTTCAAAGTTTTCTTTAAGAATTACGTTGATTACCCCACCAACAGCGTCCGCACCATAGATTGCTGACGCACCAGCTGTCAAGATATCAATACGAGCGATAGCTTCAATAGGAAGGTTACCAGTATTTTGGAATGTACTAGTACCACCAAGTGCTTTTGGATACTGAACCAAACGCTTACCATTTACTAGTGTAAGCGTTCTGTTTGAACCTGCGTTTCTTAGGTTAACAGATGAAGCCGCCGGCGTGAAACCGTGAATACTTTGGGTAGTTAAGGCACCAGTAACTGACGTGATGTTTTCTAGTACGTCTTGAACGTTATGGAAGCCTAAGTTAGTCATCTGTTCGTTTGAAATAGAAACAACAGGTGAAGCGCCTTCAAGATCTGCACGTTTAATACGTGAGCCAGTTACCTGAATACGCTCAACTGACTCTGCACTTTGTTCTTCAGCAGCAGCTGTTGCGCTTAAAACAGCAGTAGAAGCTGCACCGAAGACAAGTCCAAGGCGTACAGCCTTGTTTACTTTATTAGTTAACATTGATTTCTCCCTGATTTTATTTTTATGTGAACAATCGGAAAAAAGCCTTAATATCAGACACTTATACAAGAACAAATCTGTCTAACATTAGGAACAAATCACTTCATGTGGGACTATACTACTTTTAGTACCAACATAGGGTCAACATCCATTTTCATAATTTAAACTAAATCGATTCCAAACTTCACATTCCAACAGAAAGAAATATTCTTAAAATACATAAGCTTAATTAGCTTCAAATAAAGTTCAAAAAAAGTTTAATTTTTTTCAAAAAAGCCATACACGCCCCAAATCAGGTACATCCCCTTAACAAAATACAGAAGCTGTTATCTTTTCCGCTCAATTTACGCCTAAACGAGAGTGCATTTCATCCAATAAGTTCAATAATGAACCACCCCTTACTGAGTGATTTTGAGTGGCAAGTAACAAAAAGAGAGGAGGTTAGGCGCAAAATCTGGGTAACAATTAATAACCATTATTTATCAGTTTTTAAATTACCCATGTTCAAATAAACTAAAGGCAAAAAAATCGGCCTCTATTGAGGCCGATTTTAGTTTAAAAATTCTAAGTATTAGAACTTAGTTGTAAGGCTTAACTGGAAGTAACGACCTGTTACGTCGTAAGCTTCAGATACCGTATTGATACCTGTACCACCTGCAGAAGTACCTTGTGGTGCAATTGCTGGTTCTTTATCAAATAGGTTACGGATGTTGAATGTAACTTCCGTGCTATCTGTAAAGTGGTATGTTGCAGCTAGGTCATGATAAACCGCTGATGGGTACTCGTTATACTTTTCCAAAGGACCGAAGTTCGTGAAGTTGAAGTTGCCACCATCTGCACTGTCAAGTGATCTTTCCCAGTATCTCATGCGCCATGAAACACTTAAGTCATCTTTTGTGTAACCAACATTCAAGTTAGCGCGATTGTCAGGGGTAAAGATTTCACCAGCACGCTCTACAACATCACCACTTTCAATACCTTCTTCATCGAACTTAGAAATATGGTTCCAAAGTAGTTGAGCGTTGAAATCACCAAACTCTGTCTCAAGGTTATAGTTAAACTCAATGTCTACACCCGTTGTATAGAGATTGTTTTCGTTACTTGTACCAGAGTTAACTTCAAACAATGCACCGTTAACATCACGTTTGGCGTTACCACCACAGCTTGGGTCAAAGTTAGCAGCAGCTACATCGAAACAACGGTTTAGCACTGTTGTACGAGAAGTAGTTGAAATTGCATCTTCAACAGTGATGTCATAGTAATCCACTGTCATTGAGAAGTTATCAGTGATCTGCCAAATAGCACCTAAGCTATAAGAATCTGACGTTTCTTCTTTAACATCAACACTACCACCAATGAAACCGCCTGTGCTTTGCGACTCTGTCTGAGTTAGTACAAACTCACCATCACGTGCTACACGTGCTGCAATTTCAGGAATTGATAAACAGTTTGTTGCTACGTTACCAGTGTCTGATGCTTTAATACCACTACAAGGATCTGTTACGCCAGCGAATGTTTGACCACGACCACCGAACAAGTCAGCGATGTTAGGTGTTCTAATCGCCGTTGCAGCAGATGCACGTAGTTTAAGTGACTCGATCGGGCTGTACTGCACACCAACATTCCAAGTTGTTTGACCACCTACAATCTCATGGTCAGAGTAACGAGCCGCAAGGTCTAGTTCTAGATTTTCTAGGATTGGAACAATTGCTTCTGCATAGTAATCGTTTGTATAGAAGCTACCATCTGTTGGTAACGAACGGTTAGTACTTGACGCACCAGTTTGTGCAAGGTCACCAGGTTGGAAAACACCTTTTTCAAGGCGGTGTTCAACACCGAATGCCACGCCAATGTTACCACCTTGAAGCTCTACAGGTAGCGTACCAACTAGCGATGAAGCAATAACAAACTGCTCTGTTTGACCGAATACTTTTGCAGGAACACGAACATAGTCAACAGCTTCTGGTGAAATAGAGCCTTCACCGAACAAGTCTAGTGGAACACAGCCTTGTAGACGAGAAATTTCGTCAACACACTGAAGTTGACCAGTTTCAGAGTTGAATTCCACGTTGAACGCTTGTGCAGCACGTTCGATGTTAACCTGACCACCATTTTCTTGACGCTGATCCGTTTTACCCCAAGAAACATAAGTTTCAAGTGACCAATCATCATTAATAAACCAGTTAACACCTGTTGCGATACGGATTGTGTCACGCTCAAGGTCTGTTGAACGCGCACCAAACTCAACCATACGACGAACTAAACCAGGAATGTTATCGTCAAGTGTTAGCGTTTCTCTGTCAGGATCATCAATTGAGTCCTGAATCAAATTATTACGCAGCAATTCAGGTACTAATGGGTTACCTAGCTTAATACCACCTGTGCCCCCACGGTCATTTAGGAATACATCACCAATACTAAACGGCGTAGGCTCGATCGTTGAATCATATGTCTTCGACGAGTTCCAGTTGGCTTCAGTAAACATTGATACTGTGTCGCTTAACTCTTGTCTGAAGTTTACTGCAGCGTACTTACGCTCAAGAGGAGTAACTAGCTGACGATAAGAAGCTCGGTTAAAGCTGTCGGTTCCTGTATATGGCGTACCATCGGCGTTATAACCACCTACACGCCCTTGTGGTGGGTATGAAGAGAACACCTCACCAACGTACTCGTTACCATCTTCATCAACCAAGATAGCACGGTCTTTTGCAGAAAACTCACGGTCTGTTGACTTTAAGCCTTTATCGTCATCGTAACCGATCGCTACTGTTACGCTACCCGTATCCCAAGCGTTACCGCCGGTTAGGTTCAGAGTATACTTTTCACGGTCTGACTCTTCAGAAATACCAGTCTGAGCATTAATTTCAACACCTTCGAATTGGTCACGTAAAATGATGTTTACTACACCAGCAACAGCATCTGAACCATAAACGGCAGATGATGCGCTTTTAAGAATATCGATACGCTCAATCATCGATGTTGGGATCGAGTTCAAGTCAACAGCGTAGCCTGAAGATGGTGAAACACCAGAAACAAAGCGACGACCATTAACAAGCACCAAAGTACGACTTTCACCTAGGTTACGTAAAGATGTAGTATTCAGACCAACGCCTGATGTTGTGAAAGCTGAGTTTGATTGGTCAGAACCAGCAATGGTTACAGGGCTTTGGTTTAGTACGTCTGCAACGTTTAACGCACCCATTTGTACAATGTCAGAACGACCAATTGAAGTGATTGGAACAGTAGTTTCAATATCAGTACGCTTGATACGTGAACCCGTGACCTGAATTCTCTCGACGCTTTCAGCGCCTTCTTCTTCAGCAATAGCGTTTCCTGTGAATACAGCGGCACTAGCACCACCAAAAGCGATCGCTAAACGAACGGCTTTAGTTAACTTATTGTTTATCATGTGAATCACCCTGGATTATTTTATTGTAAACAGCTTGTGTTATTTATTATTAGTTGCTTTTAGAATCATCTTAAACAGCAACATTACCGCAATATATTAAACAGCCAAACGTAAAATAATCAAGGAATATTGCACCGATTTTTGCAATTACCCAATAAAGACACAAAAAATAAACAAATAAATTACTGTTTTCAAGACAAAAAAGCGCAAAATACCAGCAAAACAACCCAAAAATGAAACAATCAAACCACACCCCCAAAACAGAAACACAACTTTGCAACAATAAAGAAACCCCAAAACCAACAAAACCCCAAAAAAGAAACAAAACAAACACAAGAAATTACACTTTTTAGGTACCAAGAGGGCAAGAAAACAACAGTTGCCATTTTAGGGATAATTAAATCTTTATGAGTAAATGTAAACAATCACTGGATTGACAATAATAACTAAGTCAAATCAAGGCTTTGCTGACCATCAGGGCGAATAGACAAGTGTGCTGCATTGGGCAGCATTTCGTAGATAGGTAAAATTTGCTTCTCGATATATTGATAGTAATCAATATCAATCAACTTACCGGGCTTAGCGAACCTTGGCCCATTAGTGCTTAGATAATATGGAATTTGCGTTCCTTTTTTAGCATTTGCCAAAAGCCCTTCTTCAATGGCTTGCTTGGCAGCTCGTACTTGAGGGGGGATGTTTTTTGTATATAACTCGACTGACTTGCCAAGTTTTTTACGATATACAAGCTTTTCATCCACTTCACCTGCAAAAATACGGTTGATGAATTGATACGTGATCGCGACAGTATCCCCTGCATCGAACAAAGCGCGAATCACGGCTTGCTGGTACTCTTTTGCAATTTCGGTCCAATCACTCCGAACGGTCTCCATTCCCTTAAATACCAGCTTTGGTTCACCCCGCACTACCACTTGGCCGACATATCGCTTTTTAGACCCAACCTCTTGACCACGGATCGTAGGCATAAAAAACGGACTATAGTGTGTTTCAAACTCTATTTCTAAATAACTCTTAAGGCCAAAGTCTTCAGCTAATCGACTACGCCATTTATCATTGATGGTTTTCATTAACTGTTTGCCAATTGCTTGGCAAGCATCACTCTCTAACCCTTCTGGTAGACAAACGAAGGTTGAGTCGGTATCGCCGTAAATCACTTCATATCCAAGCTGTTCAATCCAGGTTCGCGTTTGTTGCATAATCTGATGACCGCGCATCGTTATTGAACTGGCAAGACGAGGGTCGTAAAACCGACACCCTTTAGAGCCCAGTACACCATACAAGCTATTCATAATGATTTTAATCGCTTGCGACAGCATCATATCGTTATTCAACTTTGCCTTTTCACGGGCGCTCGCAAGCGATGCAACCAAGCCTGGTAAATGATGCCGGGTGCGACTAAATTTACCTTTATTAAAGCCTTCAATCGCCTCTTCTGGTGCTTGCAACCCTTCAATTAACCCCATTGGGTCGATACAAAATGTGCGAATAATTGAGGGGTAAAGGCTTTTAAAATCCAGTACTAAAATGTTTTGATAGAGCCCAGGTTTTGAGTCCATGACATACCCACCTGGGCTATCAAAATTGATACCATGTTCAGATAAATTAGGTGCGATGTAACCACTGCGATGTAGTAATGGTAAGTACAGGTTGGTAAATGCTGCCACCGAGCCCCCCATTTTCTCAAGCTCAAGTCCCGTCAGTTGGGTTCTGGCTAACGCAAACTCCAGCAAGTTAAGCTTGATAAATATATCTAAGACCAATTGGCAATCTTGCATATTATATGCAGCCAACGCTGGCTTATCATGATGAAACTGGCGGATAATTTCTTCAAGTCTATCGTCTTGTGCGATGAGCTTAGTGCGACCTAGAATTTTCTCAGCCACAAAGCTGAGCTTAAAGGTTTCAAAGTGATAGGTGGCATTTTTCATCATATCAATACCATCTAGCATTACCCTGCCTGGAATTAACACACGGGTGTAGTTACCTTTAAAAGTAGACATCACTCCACCGTCACGCCCAATAGCTAATGCCACCCCATTCGCTTCAGCCCGCTCTGCTAAAACGCTCGCATCGAACTCAATCACGTTCCAGCCGATCAAGACATCAGGATCTAGTTGGTTGATTTGTTTAACTAATTGTTGCAGTAAGGCGATTTCATCATTGACCCAAATCACATCGACGTCGGCAGGTTGCGGCTCACCTATCATGATGACAAACTTTTTTGAATGGGTAACAAGGCCAATAGAAAACAGCACCCCCTCACCGTTACACTCAATATCAATTGATAACATGTCGAGGTGTGGCCTGTAATCATCGCAAGTTTTAAATTGTGCCTGCGTGATTTCAATGTAACCTTGTTTATGTGTCGCATGTCCCTTAACCCAAGCAGCCCCTTTGATAAATCGCTCCATTAAATAGCGATCTGCGTGGCGAATATCCTCCTCATATAACGTAACTTGATTTTCAAGCAACTGCTTAGCTTCATAAAACTGGTTTAGATTGCAAAACTTAACTACACAAACGGGTTCTTGGTCGAAATGCTTTAGTTGACTGGGAAAGACCTCAAACTGCACCTGTCCCCGACTGAGGATCTCTGCAGTTTTAGCGCTTTGCGTTTGTTTAACGAAGAATAGCGGCAGCTCACCATCTACCCATACCTTGAGTAAATGCTGCTGTGATTTAAGCCAATAGCACAAGCGTAGCTGACCGTTTACCTGCATCTGCTGTCTTGATAAAACAAAGCCCTGATATATCGCTTGTGCCAACTTCAATACCGCCCTAAAATAGTCCAATCACTGTAATTATATCCACCTGTTTATTGAACATAAAGGCGATTACAAATAAACCGACCTAATTAGGATAACGATTAACTATAAATAGTGGCTCAAGTGGTAGGCTTGTTCCGTATTTGAATTCTAGGCTAGATAGATTATGCTCTCAGACAAACTCAAAAAAACCATCCGTCAAGCACACCAGCAAGTAGCGTCTGCTTTAGATGGCTTTCGTCCACGTCCGAGCCAAAACTATCTTGTTGCCGAAATAGCCAAAACGCTGTCAGGTGATTATCATAGAACCCAACGTATCTGCGTAATTGAAGCAGGAACAGGGACTGGTAAATCGCTAGCGTATCTATTAGGGGCACTCCCCGTAGCGCTAGCAAGCAAAAAAAAGCTCGTCATTTCGACTGCTACCGTGGCATTGCAAGAGCAGCTTATTAATAAAGAGCTACCGTTTTTGAAAGAGCACTCGGGCATTGACTTTAAATTTGACTTGGTAAAAGGTCGTCAGCGATATATTTGTGTACAAAAATTGATGGCTGCCGTCAGCGATGACGAAATGCAGTTATCTATGATGCCAACAACCAATAGTCCGCTATCGAAAATGGAGCAAAGCTGCTTAAGAGAGTTAGCACTTGCTTACCAAGAAAAGCGTTGGCAAGGAGACAGAGATAGCTGGGAAGATACCATTCCCGACAAAGTTTGGAATCTAATTGCTTGTGACAAACACGCTTGCCAACGTCAGCTGAAGTCTCATCATCTTTGCCCATTTCATTTAGCTCGGCAAAAAATTGCACAAATGGATGTGTTGGTGATCAATCATGCATTACTACTTGCCGATTTAGAATTAGGTGGCGGTACTATCTTACCAGAGCCTGAAGAAACCTTTTATGTGATTGATGAGGCACATCACCTCCCCCACATTACTCGTGATTTTTCTTCTGCCGCAGCTACGATTAAAGGCACCATTGAATGGCTTGAGAAACTTCTTAAGTTTAGTGGAAAAATGGCTAACACAGTAGTCTCGCAAAAGGCCATAGGACAAAACTTTAAGCTTAATGATGCTGCCAATGATGCCGCTAAATACCTAAAATCTGTACGCGACATCCTTGACCAAAGTGACTTTACTTACAACGATGACGATACCTACCGCTTTAGTCATGGAGAAGTGCCTGAAAGCCTCACGGAGAAAGCAAAAGATATCGCTGATGCCACACAAGATGCGCTACGTTGTTTGACTAAAATGCACGACGCGCTGTCGGGTGATGTCTCTGATGGCGATGTACAAGCCTTCTTGGCCGATCCTTTGCTAGTAGAAAGTGGTCAATACATTAACCGCTTAGAGCAACTAAATAAGTTGTGGTTTAGCTATGCAAAGAAAGGTGAAAATGTTCCCCATGCAAGGTGGATCAAGCGTTTAGAATATAAAAATCACCACGACCATTTATTGTGCGACTGCCCGATTGAAGTGGGCTACTACCTAAAAGATAACCTGTGGCGAGAATGCGCGGGCGCCGTATTATGTTCAGCGACACTCAGTGCATTAGGCACATTTGATCATTTTGCCCATGAGAGCGGGTTAGCAAAAGAACCCGGTGTTAAATATATTAAAGCTGATTCGCCGTTTGATTACCCTAAACAGGCAACACTGCATTTGCCAAAAACACAAACCGATCCGACGGACAGAGCGTTCAGCGATTACCTTGCAGACGCACTGCCAGACTACTTAGATACCAGCAAAGCCAATCTGGTGCTATTTGCATCCTACTGGCAAATGAACCATGTTGTAGAAAAACTAAGAAGCAAAAAACTCAATATTTTGGTACAAGGAGAACTCTCTCGTGACGCTTTGCTTACACGTCATAAAGCCAATATTGACTTAGGACGTGGTAGCATTTTGTTTGGCACTCAGAGCTTATCAGAAGGGTTAGATTTGCCCGGAAAATATTTAGAGAACCTTATCGTAACTAAGATCCCTTTTGCTGTTCCCACTTCACCTATCGAAGAAGCACAAGCAGAATTCATACAAAGCAAAGGAGGCAATCCATTTTTATCTATCACTGTACCTGATGCTGCAAAGAAATTAGTACAAAGCTGTGGTAGACTGCTGCGTAAA
Organism: Pseudoalteromonas piscicida; assembly: GCF_002744175.1. Classification (GTDB taxonomy): domain Bacteria; phylum Pseudomonadota; class Gammaproteobacteria; order Enterobacterales; family Alteromonadaceae; genus Pseudoalteromonas; species Pseudoalteromonas piscicida_B. Next base: position 40,692 of record NZ_NKHF01000068.1, on the reverse strand, counting down.
GAATCAGACTCCGGCCGTATCACCATCTTAGATAGACGTTTGGTTACTAAGCGTTATGGCAAAGCCATGCTTGATACTCTGCCACCTTATAAAAGGCAAATTGATTAATAATGTTTGAACTCGCGTTAGACCCCACCACTTGGGGGTTACTTTGCTTAGTCGCACTGGCTGCTGGATTTATTGACGCCATTGCTGGAGGCGGTGGCCTGCTGACCGTGCCAGCCTTGCTAACAGCCGGGCTCCCACCACATTTGACACTAGGCACTAACAAACTTGCGGCAAGCTTTGGCTCACTCACCGCCAGCTTTACCTATTATAAAAAACAATTATTCAAACCTAGCTTTTGGATAGGCTCTATTATCGCGACTGCCATCGGCGCAGTGTTAGGCACTTTACTTGTCGACTTTCTTAGTATCGAGTTTTTAAATAAGCTAATACCGGTCATTATTATTGCTGTTGCGATTTACAGCTTAGTCGGCAAACTCAGTCCCACAGACTCACACACATTACCTGAAGTTAACCGGGCCTTAAAAATAAAACAGTGGCTCCAAGGTCTGTCACTTGGCTTTTTTGATGGTATGGCTGGGCCTGGTGCCGGCACTTTTTGGACCGCTTCAAACAGCATGCTGTACAAAATGAGCTTGCTATTAAACTGCGGTTTGGCTCGGTCGATGAACTTTGTTTCTAACTTTATTTCACTGATCACCTTTGTCGCTTTGGGACACGTTAACTTTTTATTGGGCGTCACTATGGGTGCGTTTTTAATGTTTGGCGCATGGCTTGGGGCGCACTCAGCGATAAAGTTTGGCAATAAGCTAATCAAACCGCTATTTAATACCGTTGTCATTATTCTTGCTGGTAAACTCATCATTGAGGCCTACTTCTCATGAGTGTTGGACTTATCAAACTTGAACAGCAAATTAGCCGCTTGAGGCAACAAGCCGCACAATTTGATTCAGCTAAATGGTTTGATAAGAACCGCTATATGCAAGCGCAGCCGAGTCTCTTCGATACCCGAGTGTTTCGAACCAAAAGCTTAAAACTCAGTGATTATGTTGATGAAATCTCAGAAGCGATGGCGCACCTACCACCGAGTGAGCAACGCCATGCGTTCGCATTTGCAATCGAGAGGGTTGGCTCCCAAATTGAAGCCATTTTAAAGGTCTTAAAATCAACGCCAGTATGGGCCAAAGAAAACAAGCTCAATACTCCGAAAAAGGCCAAAGTATACAAAAAAGCCGTACAAAAAATCATGCAATCATCTCATGAGCTATACCAAGAGCTCTCGCAAAATCATGAATTTGAGCGCAGATTACAAGAAATGATCGACCTGAGAAGATTGCAAATGGACAAAGCGAATGGCAATGAAGCGGCTAAGCTAAATGCCGAAATCTTAGCCCTCCATGCTCGCCTTGGCCGTTGCAGAAAAGCCATAACAGCCACCGAGCAAAAAATCCAAGAAGTAGAAAAAAGTCAAAATAGATAATGCTTTACTACCACCCTATTTATAGTGCACTCGCTTTACCAAAAAAGCACCGCTTCCCTATCAGCAAGTATCACACATTATACCAACGGCTCAATACCTGTAAATTTGCTCAGCATATCGAGCAGCCCGAGCAAAAAATTACCCGCGATGCCCTCCTTCTGTGCCACGACAGTAATTACGTTGACGCCTTTTTAGCTGGTACGTTAAGCGACAAAGCCATCAAAAGAATGGGCTTCCCATGGAGTGAACAACTCGTTGAACGCACGTTGATTTCTTTAGGTGGTAGCCTAGCAGCGGCAGAGTTTGCCCTGCAACATGGCGTTGGCGCCAACTTAAGTGGCGGCTACCATCATGCACACCGCGAATTTGGCAGTGGTTTTTGTATATTCAATGATTGGGCGGTTGTTGCCGCGACCTTGGTAGCACAACAGCGGGCAGAAAAAGTACTGATTTTTGATTGTGACGTACACCAAGGCGATGGCACAGCCACTTTAGTCTCTGACCGCGATGATATTATCACCTGCTCTATTCATTGCGAGAGTAACTTCCCTAGGGTCAAACCACACTCAGATTTAGACTTTGCTTTACCTGTGGGGACAGAAGACAAGCAATATCTGGAAACCGTTCAAGAAGCGATAACGCTTGCAACACGCATACATCAGCCCGATATTATTTTATATAATGCTGGCGCAGATATTTATCGAGGCGATGAACTAGGTCACTTCAATATATCCCTAAAAGGCGTATACAACCGAGATTCAATCATTATTGAGCATGCCTTAACACATCATATTCCCTTAGCTATCGCTCTGGGTGGCGGCTATCAAAGAGATATCGACCATCTTATAGATGTACATCAACAAACCTTTTTGGCTTTGTTAGATAACCCCGCTATTATGATATAAACTAAAAAAGGAATGTGCAGGAGGCTGTATGAAATTACATGACGATATACACAATTATTACGAAAAACTGGTTGTAGACCATATTGTTCGCCGCAACCTAGATAAAGTTTATGATGAAGATGTTATGGCCGATTTCTGCTGCACTGTATTAAATCAGCTACCTTCCCGTTATATTCGCTATGATGTAGACATGGAGTTCTATTTACCTCAACCCGAAAGAGAAAAAATGGAAAAGGCGGTTGAAGTCGCCATCGAATTTGCCGTTGCCCAAATCGCTAAAAAGAAGCAGTTTCAAGAATGAGTACCTCGTTAGAACAAGCTCCAACCCATGTAAAACTAGCCGTTGACCTTATAATGTTGCTTGAACAACATGAGTTACCAGCAGAAGAAGTGCTGGCTGCACTGGAAATCGTGCAGTCTGATTTCAAAAATAAAGTAAATAACCAGAACTCAGAGTAAATAAACAACAAAAAACTTAACATTTAATATACACTTGAGTCATACTTCCCCTTTATTTTCAGATTCGCATATTGGCGCTAGCACATTGCTAACGCCAATTGAATTAGTCAGTCTGAACTCGGAGTAACAACTTGTTCTCTGGCCACTGTTATCCCTTGGTACTAAGGCTATTTCTCCGCTTAAAAATAGCGAGTTTACTTAATACAATTGGTATAACTGCTTATCCCGGGTTCAGTTTAGTTAAGGAAAAAGTATGACAACATCACATAAACACCTGTTATCTATTGCAATTGTGCTCGCTTCTGTGCAAGTTGCCCAAGCCAATGACTTTACAGCCTTAGATGAAGCTTTACCCGCCCCTTACATCATCAACGGGACAGAGCCTGTATTTGATTTTGATGGCGATGGCTGTCTCCCCAGTGCCGGGATCAGCCGAACAGGGCAACAAAACTCCGGATTAAAAACCTCGGGCCGCATCACTGGCGATTGCAGAGATAATCAGTTTTTAAATACCTCAAATACCGTGCACCGTTATGCCTGTAAAACGACCGCTAATGGCGAATATTGTGGGCACTTTTATGCGCTTTACTTTAAAAAAGATCAGGTATTTGACTATTTTGGCGGAGGTCATCGACATGACTGGGAGTATGCAGCCGTTTGGACCCTTGACGGCGTGGTAACGCATGGTAGCTATAGTGCCCATGGCGATCTATTTACTAAACCAGCTAGAGATCTGCCGTTTGAAAATGGTCACTTAAAAATCGTGTATCATAAAGATGGCATACTGACCCATGCACTGCGTTTCGCCAAACAAAATGAGATTGCTGAAAACGACTATCACCGCTTTGTGACGCCAACGGTTATCAGCTGGTATCATATGACCGGAGATGGCATATCCAATGCCAGCCTGCGCGAAAAACTAAACCAATATGACTACGGCTCCGCCACGCTACCAGTTAAAGACAGCCGTTTTCTAAACAATTTAAATCGCTTTAAACCTGCAGGTTACCCAGTCTATACCCAAAACGATGTAGACACCTCAAGGTAAGCAAAAACCAATAATCTACGCGCTAAGTATACCTATAACGCTTAGCGCGTGAGATAGCTGTTCTATTGTGATATCACTTGTTGTGATGTGGCATGACAAGCTCGTGCTAATTTATATTGCGCAAAAAAGATGCTATCGGTTTCACTGGTATTTGGGTCGATAAAATAAGCAATATCACTGCGATGCGGTTCTGGTGAAAAGTGCTTACCATCTTCCCAGTAAAGTACAGCATGCTTAATCAGTTCACCGAGATAGGTATGATCCCATGCATAGTGACAAAAGCCATGATGCTCACTCAGATTTGGAGAATAGTCTTTACTAACACATTCGGCTTGCCCTGTATTTTTATAGTCTGCAAAATTTCTCGCATCTTGTTCCGCCGACTGTGGATCGGTGAAATAAGCAATATCACGTCGAGGCGGCAGAGCCTGTGGCAAACCAAACTTATCCGTTACCCCATCACACTCCACAACTATCCACTGCACGAAATGCGCACCGATAATGTGATCCCACTTTAGCGCTACATACATAAATTCTCCTTATTAATACCATTTTGACTTACTACTTGCCCAACTTTAGGGAATGGCCCAAACACTAACTGCGTTAGAAATTGCTTATTTAACCTAAGGCTTGAATAAGAAACGAGCTAACTCACTGTTTTTAAGATCAAGTTAAGCTGCTTCCTTCTCTAGCCAGAAAGTTTTAGGATAACTCCGCGCTCGCGTCCTGCTACGTACATCCTTGTAGGCAAGGCGAATTTACGCAGCTAGCGCCAAAACTGGCTGCTAGAAAGGCATTAGTTATCCGAAGCTCAGGTTATTTAGAACATCTAACTCTCATTCACCGATCACCACTATTGCAAAGAGCTGATCATACTTGGCTAAGTGTAGCGACTTAAATTCAGTGCGCTACCCTAAATTCACGGCCTTTTATTTCAGATCAAAAAGTCTTTCAAACTATAAAAAAGCGTTACAAGGTATTACGAAAATGCACTTTATCGCTTATTTTCGCCGATTAGACGCTAACGTCGAAAAACGTGACATTTACTTTACTGGCACTTTTTTTACATCACACTACAATGCAGAAAAAGCAAGATTGGAAGTGCAGCAATGAACGTGACACGCAGTTCGCTTAAAAATCCAGCGAGTGTAATTGTCATTCTGGTATTAATTATGTTGTTTGGGATATTGAGCATTTTTAAGCTCCCAATACAGTTAACACCGGATATAGAACAACCTCAAATAACTATTTTTTCTGGATGGCGCCAAGCCGCCCCTGAAGAAATCGAATCGGTGATTATTGAGCCACTAGAAAACGCAGTAAAAAATACCCCAGGTGCACTTGAGGTAAACACCAATATCAATCGAGGCAATGGCTCCATTACCCTTACGTTTGCTGTTGGTGCGAATATGCAGCAAGCAATGTTGGACGTGCTAACCAGCTTAAATCAAGCACCGCCTTTGCCTCTTGATGCTATTGATCCTGTGGTTTTTGCTGGCGGCAACAATGGCGAAGCCGCAGCGACTTTGTTAGTTACACCAAAAGACTATCAAGCGACTAGCCTAGACTTCGATATGGCGCAGTTTCAAAAGCAAATCGACGAGTTTATCGAACCTAGACTCGCTCGGATCCCAGGTGTTGCCAGAGTCGACCTTGCCAGCGAGCGCCCTAAAGAATTACGTATTACGTTTGACCCTCACAAGGCCGCCGCATTAGGCATTAGCCTCAATCAAATCAGCAATGTTTTGGCTAGCTCTCGAGACACCTCTGGAGGACTTGCCAACGTTGGCAGGCGCCAATATACGGTAAGATTTACCGGTCAATACGACCTCTCAAGCATGGCACAAATGCGCGTTGGTTACTCTGGCGACAGACCAATATATTTAGGTGATATTGCGACTGTAGAGCGTACCTTTTCAGACCGCTTAGGCATGAGTGGTCGTAACGGTAAGCCTGCCTATTACATTCGAATTTCAAGAGCAAATGAAGCCAATACCGTGGCATTACTGGATGAAATAAACCAAGCCATTGATGAATTAAATCAAGGTCCATTAGCAGAAAATGGCTTGTCTATCGAGCTTAGCTTTGATGCCTCTGTACATATTCGTAATGCGCTTTCATTAGTGAAGGGCAATTTGGGGCTTGGTGTACTGCTTTCTTGTTTAATTCTGTGGCTATTTTTCAGAGGATTCAAAGCCACTTTCGTTATTGCGGCAACGATCCCCGTCTCTCTTATGGTCGCATTTTTAGCGCTTAATATTTTTGAGCGTAGTCTTAACGTTATTTCGTTAGCGGGATTAGCATTTGCAGTGGGCTTAGTGTTAGATGCGGCCATCATTGTGCAGGAAAATATTGCAAGGCTTCGCGCCGAGGGGCTTGATAAGAAAAAAGCAGCTCTAAAAGGCGCAGCTCAGGTAACTGGCGCACTCTTTGCCTCAACAACAACAAGCGTGGCTATCTTCTTACCCATCCTCTTTATGGCTGGTATTGAGGGACAACTGTTTTCAGATTTAGCACTGACGCTCTCTATTGCGGTTATCGCTTCCATGCTTTGTGCCATCACACTCATTCCGCTTGCTAATCACCTCTGGCCAGACAGTGAGCTAAAGTCAGACCCTTACCATAAATACTGGCAAAAGCTCACAAATTTCATCATGAAATTAACCAACAGTAGAATCAAGCAACTCACTTGGATCGGAGTGTTACTTGGCGGCTCGGTAATTGCTACGATGACGATGCTACCAAAAACTGACTTTATGCCTCGGGCACCGACAGATGGCTTTTTCTTCAGCTTAGTAACGCCTCCTGGTGGCAATGTTCAATTTATGGAAGAAGAGCTATTACTTAGAGTGAAAAAACGCTTGATGCCATACTATGAAGGCGAACAAGAGCCTGGAATTAAAGACTTTAATTTTTATGCTTTTGGATCCAATGCAGGTGGGTTCATTTATTCCGCAGATCCCCAACGTGTCGAAGAATTGATGAAAGTCGCTCGAGAAGAAATTTTTGTTGACCTGCCCGATACCCAAGTCTTTTTCTTTCGAGGTTCCATGATCCAAGTCGCCAACGGTGGTGACGGTCGCGATATCAATATTGATCTCACTGGCCCAAATATGGACGACTTAGTTGCGGGCGCTCAAGTTGCTTTGCGAGCCGTAAAAGAAGCACTACCACAAGCTACAGCAAGGCCTCAGCCCCGTTTGGATATGGCTGAACCGGAGTTAAGACTCACACCAAACGACCGTCGTATTACGCAAGCAGGGCTGACACGTCGCGATGTATCGCAAGCGGTTCAAGCGTATACGGGGGGGTTATTTATCAATGAATACTTCGATGGTAATGAGCGTATGAATGTCATTTTGCGCGGTATACCATGGAAAAACCCAGAAGAGCTCAAGGCGTTACCCATAGTAACCCCGCAATCCGGTATTCAAACGCTTGGTGAGCTTGCCAACATTGAACGCACCGTTGGCCCAACACAGTTGCGCCGCGTAAATGGTCGTCGAACGGTAAGCATCGTTGTCACTCCACCTGCTGACATGAGTTTGCAGCAAGTGCAAACCATTCTTAGCGAGCAGGTCATGCCAAAAGTGAGAGAGAGCATGCCTGATAGTGCTGGTGTGATTTTGGCCGGTAACGCCCAAAAAATGAATTCTGCAATGGCAGAAATGGCGCTGAACTTCGTACTAGCACTGTTTATTTTGTTCCTGTTAATGACGGCACTATTTAAGTCAGCAAAAGACAGTGCCTTGGTATTGTTAGTGATGCCGCTCGCCATTGCTGGTGGCGTGTTGGCGCTATATATATTGAACCTTTTTACCTTCCAGTCGTTAGACTTACTGACCATGATTGGCTTTATTATCCTACTTGGGCTGGTCGTTAATAATGCCATTTTGCTGGTAGATCAGACTCGCGTAGCGATGGCATCAGGTATGAGTCGAGAAGCAGCGGTAAGGCAAGCGGTACTATTGAGAGCGAGACCTGTGTACTTAAGTACATTAACCAGTTTATTCGGTATGCTGCCGCTAATGCTTATGCCGGGTGTTGGCTCAGAGATTTACCGTGGTCTTGCTACCGTTATCGTTGGAGGAATGGCAATCAGCGCGCTATTTACCTTAGTGCTGATGCCCAGCTTATTACAGCTAGGCCGACAAACGCCGCCTTCCCAGGACAATCCGCAAGTAACCAAAGCACCACTTAGCTTAGTCGCGAATCAGTGAGTAATGAGAATAACATGAAGAACCTAATAGAACAGACCGTTAAAACCTTGGCACTTTGCACTTGTATTGTTGTGTCACAAGCCTATGCGGTCGTACCGGTAACCGTCGCAGAAGTGACCGAAGCGCCACTCATCCATGAAATTGAAGTCAGTGGAACATTATATGGTAAAGATGACGTGACACTCACGTCTGGAGTAAGCGGTAGATTACTTTATGTAGTCGCACCTGGCACAACCGTAACCAAAGACGAGGTTCTGGTCAGAATGGACACCTTGCCACTCGAGCTAGATAAAGCAAGACAAACAGAGCTACTCAAGCGAGCAAAAATTAATTTACGCTTATATCAACAAGAGCTATCAAGATTGAAAAAGCTTGCTAAAACGAGCAGTGCCGCAGAAAGCCAAGTAGATGAAGTACAAAATAAACATGATCTGGCACTTTCTGATATCGCACTGGCAGAAGTTGAACTTCGCGTCATCGAAGACAAGCTCTCAAGAGCCACTATCCGCGCACCATTCAATGGTGTGATCAGTGAACGCTTTAAACGTGCTGGCAGAGAAATTAATCGCGCAGATGAGTTAATAACAATTTTAGATGTTCATCATCTTGAAGCTCGTCTTTATGTTCCGGTGAAATACCTTAAGTTTTTGCAACCTGGTATCGAATTACCCATTCAGGCTGGCGACTTGTCACAACCTGAACATACCACCGCCACCGTTACCGCAGTGATCCCCTCAACCGATCCTCGCTCACAAACAGTTGAGGTACGAGCCTCTGTTGCACCTGACCAAAGCCACCACTGGGCAATTGGTCAACTTGTCGATGTCACAGTCCCACTAACCAGCAAACAGCCTGTACTGTTAGTTGACCGCGATGCCCTTATTCTGCGAAAGCAAGGCTCTCATGTGGTCAAAATCGACGCCCAAAATAAAGCTGAGCAGATCCCCATTACCATAGGCAATGGTAAAGGCCAGTGGGTAGAGATCACTCCTCGCCAAGCACAGCACCTACGCGCAGGTGATAAGGTAGCCATTCGTGGCGCTGAGCGACTCCAAACAGGTCAAGATGTTGAGGTGACAAACCCGTAATAGCAACCAGTTACTAGCCCAATGAGCTCACTCATGGACGAGCGGCTCATTTTTCTTCCCCCACCATTAATTTTGATCTCTTCACAAAACAGGTAAACTAGCATCATCTAACAGTTAGGGGGTGTTATGAAACGAACCAAATTAGTAAATCAGTTAACGGAATTACTGAAGCCATTTCAAATTAACGATTACTGTCCAAATGGCCTACAAGTAGAAGGCAAAGACGAAATCCAAAAAATCGTCACAGGGGTTACCGCAAGCCAAGCTTTGATTGATGCTGCAATTGAACGTGGTGCAGATGCCATTTTGGTGCACCACGGTTACTTCTGGAAAGGCGAAGATCAATGCGTAACAGGAATGAAAAAGCGCAGGCTACAGGCCCTGCTTGCTAATGACATTAACCTGCTTGCTTACCATCTTCCTTTGGATGTCCATCCAGAGCTTGGTAATAATGCTCAGCTTGGTAAATTGTTAGGCCTTGAAATTGAAAGGCCGCTCGAGCCATGGAACAAAAATAGTGTGGCGGTAAAAGGTAAGCTAACCACGCCGATGACTGCACAGGATTTTGCAGCGCTTATCGAAGATAAGCTTGGCCGCAAACCACTCTTAAACATCGCAGGCGATCACCTTATTCGCACCATCGCTTGGTGTACTGGCGGTGGACAAAGCTTTATTGATCTTGCCGCAAGCCAAGGCATAGATGCTTACCTCACAGGCGAGGCATCGGAACAAACGATCCATTCCTCAAACGAGCAGCAAATACATTTTATTGCAGCTGGACATCATGCTACCGAACGCTACGGTGCCAAAGCACTCGGCGAGTATTTAGCAGAGCAATATAATCTAGATGTTGAGTTTATCGATATCGACAATCCAGTTTAAGTTCAAGTAAATATTACAGTATGGCGAAAACAAAACACCCAGGTAAACCCGCCCCTTCTGATAGAGATTTTAGTGAACTAACACATAAGTTTAAAAATAATATCTATGGGACAAACAAAGGTAAGATCAGAGAGGCGGTATTACAGCGAGATCTCCATGCACAACTTGAGTGGCTTGGTCAAGCAACCGATAAGCGAATACTCGATGTAGGGGGTGGTCAAGGACAATTGGCGCTATACCTAGCCGGTCTAGGGCACCATGTTACCGTCATCGATATCTCTGACGACATGCTTGAGCTTGCAAGAACTCGAGCAGTCGAAGCGGGACTTTGTGAGCGGATGCATTTTATTCATGCGCCGCTACAAGCACTCGATCAGCTGAACTTAGGAAAGTTCGACTTAGTATTGTGCCATGCTGTACTTGAATGGCTGGTTGAGCAACAAAGTGCGATTGATTTACTCAAGGCGCAGCTATCTGAAAACGGGTTGCTCTCTTTGATGTATTTCAATCATGAGGCCCATTTAATGGCGAACATGGTGTATGGCAACTTTGACTATGTAGAAAAGGGACTCAAGGTTAAACAAAAGGTAGGGTTAAGCCCAAATAACCCAATAAAACAAACTGATATGACGGCTTGGCTGGAAGCAGCAAAACTCACCACCACGCAAAAAACCGGTGTACGCTGTTTTCATGACTATTTAAGAGAGCTCAGTAAAGCTGATGAAAATTTTGATGCGTTGCTTGGGTTAGAACTTAAGTACAATCGCCAAGAGCCATATGCCTCTCTTGGCCGTTATACCCACTTGATGTTAAAGCTGGCGTAAGTGCAATGGCTGCTTACGCTTCATCAGCTCTAAGCGTCAACACTTCATAGCCTTGTTCCGTTACCAACACTGTATGCTCCCATTGTGCTGACAGCTTTTTATCTCGTGTCACTACCGTCCAACCATCTTGTTTGGTTTTAGTTTTGGCACTGCCTTGATTGATCATCGGCTCTATAGTGAAGGTCATTCCAGGCTTTAGTGTCATCCCCGTATTTTCCTTACCATAGTGTAAAACATTTGGGGCTTCATGCATTTCTTTACCAATACCATGACCACAATATTCGCGCACAACACTATATCCAGCTTGCTCTGCAATGCGTTGAATCGCTGCACCAATATCGCCTAGCCTAACACCTGGTTTTACCAGATTTATCCCAGCCCACATGGCTTGATAGGTTGTTTCAACAAGCTTTTTAGCAGGTAATAATGCCTCTGGCATCACATACATTTTACTGGAATCGCTAATAAAACCATTTTTCTCTAGTGTAATATCAATATTCACGATATCCGCTGGTTTTAGAATTTGCGATGCACGCGGCACACCATGGCACACAACCTCATTCACTGAACTATTGAGCACAAATTGATAACCGTATTGGCCCAAACTCGCAGGGCGAGCGTGTAGCTCATCCACAATAAAATTGTGTACTCTGTCATTAATCTCCAGTGTAGAAATGCCAGGTTTAATCCAGCTATCAATATAATCAAACACTAACGTAAGCAAGCGACCACTTTCACGCATTAACTCAATTTCACTGGCTGTTTTGATCGTTACCTGCTGCATACTCAGTCCTTTTTTGTTCCAATGATTTAACCCGCAGCCTTTCTGCAGCAATGATTTCCGTAAAGGTCATGGTGGGATTTTCTTCAGCCAGACGCCCTACTTTTATCCAAAACTCTGCTTGCGCATTGATTGAACGAGACATTACAGCGCTTGCTTCACGAATTTCATCGTGTAATTCATCAGAGATTTTCACTATGCCCATTATATAAAACAACTATAAAACGTATATGGTTTATATAATACCTTAAACTAGTTGCCTGTATCAAACACCACTGCTGCGGATGATAATCACATAGTTAAAAAAATGCACCGCATAAGCAGTGCATCTAATTCAAGTTCAGTCTTGCTTAAAAACTGTATCGCATGCCTAGCTGCCAATTGAGAGGCTCGCCATGCATCACATATCCATCCCAAGAAGAAATACTATTGTAATAATGTTCATCGAGTAGGTTGTTCACATTCAGCGAAACACTTAGCTGCTCGCTTACTTCATATTTTGCCATCAGGTTAATTAAAGCACCGGAAGATTGAGTAATTTTATAAGGTTCACTTTTTCCACCTGGTAGTGGTCGTGTTGGAGTTGCGTAAAAACTCCCTTGCCAATTTATCCCAACCCCTGCCGTAAAGCCTTCAATAAAGTTGCTAAAGTCATAGGTTGTATATAGGTTTACCATCTCCTTTGGTTGATCTGCCCGCAACTTTTCACCGTCTTTAGACTCAGTATCATGCTTTGATAGGCCTAGACTAATGTTCCATTGCTCATTGATTGAACCTGTAAACTCAATTTCAAAACCCTCTGTGGTGTCTCCTTTGCCACGCTGAATATAAGGCCTATTTCCTTGCGGTGTTAAGTAGCTATCTGGGTAATTTGGGTCAACAATCGCAAGTCCGTTTTCAACATTGCGATACACCGCAGCAGTAAAGTTTAACGTATCTTCCAGCAACTCGCCTTTCACACCAAACTCGTAACTTTCGCCGGTGCTTGGGTCCAGCATTTTGTCGTTGATATCAAAGTAAGCTTGTGGCTGAAATGCTTCGGTATAACTGGCATAAACACTATATTGGTCGCTCACATCTACCACCAACCCAACATACGGTGTCAGCTCGGTATCAACTTTTTCATGGTAGCGATTTTTTAAGAACTGACCACTTTTAGGATTGTATAGGTCAATATCGTATTCCCAGTTGGTGATCCTTGCACCAACAATGAGCTTTGCATCATCATGTGGGTTCACTCTAACCGCAACAAAACCGCCGTTTGAATCAGTCACTGTGAGACTATTACGGCCCAGATCTTTGAACGGATAACGGGGAACATCACCGGTCCAATCGTGGAAGTTTAATCCTTCTAATGAAATGGTAGTTTGGTCAGCTTCATTGCCAAACGATGTGCGCTCTCGCTTAAACTGGTTGTAACTTAGGATCACATCATGAGTGCGTCCAAATAATTCAACAGGACCTTGAAGTGAAATGTCAAAGGTTTTTTGCTTGTCTTCAGAGCTGCTGATAACCGCACTGTAATCAAACCCCTCGTCGCTGCTACCATCAGGATTAATCGCACTGACAGGGTAAACAAAAAATAACTGTCCACCTTGCATTTCTATGGTGTTGTAGGTTGCAATTGCATGGAGTTGCCAATCGTTTTCAAAAGCATGGTCCAGCCCAGCAAAATAAGTATATTCCTCAATCGGCCAGCTACTCCATTTAGCTGTCATACCGGTGTCACCGCGACGTCCTTGATAACGAGTTCCATCGGCATAAAAATAGGGCTGTGAGTGACTGTTTATCGCCCCTTTTGATGCTGTATCAGCATATTCCACACCTAACCTTAGCAAGGTATAGTCTGTGAGATCTGCCTCTACGGTAGAATAAATAGAGGTCTTCTTTTGACTATAACGCTCAATATAAGAGTCTCTATCATAATGTGCCGCGACCAAACGTCCACGAACGGTTCCTTCCTCATTCAAACCACTAGCAACATCAACTTCTGTTCGATAGTTATTCCAGCTGCCAGCTGACGCCGCAACACTGCCCTTAAATTCACTGCTTGTTGCGCGCTTTCTTACTAAGTTAACTGTGGCTGTTGGATCTCCTACCCCCGTTAATAAGCCATTTGCTCCACGCACGATTTCTACGCGTTCATAGGCGACTGCATCACCATTTACATTCGGTCTGCGTCCACCTGGAAACTGCTGAACTCCATCAATCTGGATTAAATTGACATTGCCACCACGAACAGAAAAACGGGTTCTATCTAAACTCGCACCACGCTTTGCATAAAACCCTGTCGCATGTTCCAAGATCTCATCGATATTTACCGTTTGCCAATCTTGCATCATTTGATTGGTGATAACAGTAACAGCTTGCGGTGTTTCGCGTTGCGATAAGATCATTTTTAATGCCGCTTTGTTCGCCGATTCGGTGTAATTTTTAACACTCGTACCCGTAACGTAAATATGTTCTAGCGCTTGAACTCGTTTTTCTGAAGACTTTGCCGTTGTAGCATCACCGTCATCCGCATCTGCAATTTCTGCAGCAGCGACAGTGCTACTTGTTGCTAGTAAGACAAAGGCGGTACAAAGAGAGAGTCTGAATGGATGTTTTTTACCGCGCAGAGATGAAGAAAGCATAATTATTCCTTAATTAACCTCACAGATGATAATGAAAGTAATTATCATTTATAACAACATTAAAAACAAGTACCTTTTTTAGGTTTTATGTAATATCAATTAAAAGGAGTGTTGGGTAGGAAGAGAAGCGAGTCGACGTGGTGATGATTTTTATGATGTTCTCCCCTACGAAATAACACGTAGGGGAAGAGGTGATTACTCTTTCACTAAAGGAAGTGAGTTTTCTTGCCATTTTTGTATATCACCAGCAAGGTGCTTAAGTGAATACCCTTTTTCCGAAAGTGCCTCTATAAAAATACCCGCTCTACGGCCGGAGCGACAATAAACAACAAGTGGCTGCTCAGTAAGTGCTAACAGCTTGTCTTGATTGCTATCAATCTCGTTAAAAGGAATGTTAATTGCCCCTTTAATATGTCCTGCCGCAAACTCTTCAGGGCTTCTTACATCAACAATGGTATAGGGAGCCTGTGACATTTGATTCACCAAAAGCTGTTGTTGCGAGATAGATTCAGCAGACTGTGCCATACACACGCCGCTCAACAATAGTAGTAATGCTATTAATATGTTATTCATCGTTGCTGCTCTTTTTGTATAGTCCATCAAACACTGTTTTCCAGTGCTCTGTATCTCTTTTATTTTGCCATAACTGACGTATAGTACCATCCGCATTAAGGATCCAGATTATCCTATCTGTTACCCTCACTTTCATCCGGCTTGGCTTTTTCTAACATATACGAATACGTTTCAGTTTAGCGTTTAGTGCTGAAAAGGTATCGAGAATTAGCGTCAGTTTACAAAGTTTCACAGACTCTCGTTTCTATTTTTAGGAAATATTTTAATTATGCTAATTTTATCAACATTAAGTACTAGCTGAATTTAAATTCACAGTACCTTATACCTAAAAGAAATCACAAGAAATAAAAATCACACTTTATATCAATAAGTTATCTTCATCATGATCTTACATAGGGCCAACATTTTGATTTTTAATCGACAGTAAAGTCTTAAAAAGAGAATAAAAAGTCACCTTAAACTTGAAAAGAAATAGAACAACCCACTCTGTATTAAAATTAATCAACAAATAAAACAAACCGCAAACATTAGCAAAAAATATTTAATTACTAAAAGCACTGTCTTTTCAAATACAATTGCGCCCCTTCAAATATCACACACACCAAATGGGTTTATTGAGCACCAATAATGAACGTGAAAAAACTATCTATCGCTAACCAAATAACGCTAAGTTTTACCTTACTATTTGTTATTTTCGTTACTGTAGGCCTGATGAGCTACAAGGGAATGAACGAAATAAATGCTAACTTGAATTTCATCGTTAGAACTAGCATTCCGTCTATGGAGACGATCAAAGACATCAAAATCGATCTTGCAACAATACGCAAAGATGAGTTCAGCACAGCCTTAAACCCAGAAAATGTAGAAGTGAGAAATTGGCTCTCAATTTTAAGAGACCTTAAACAGTCACTCAATGACAAGATCCGAACGTATCAATCACTGCCAGTAAGTGCCGAAGAAAAATCACTATTTAACGAATTTGCGCGGGCATGGCAGCGCTATGCTGATGCGACTTATAACTATGAGAGCTTGATCTTAAGTGGTAATGCAACTGAAGCAAACAGAATTATTCTGGATAGTTATCCACTTTTTGCTAAAGCGATGGATGAGCTCACTGAGCTCGAGCAATTGAATGACAAACGTGTTGAAACATCAGAGCAATCAGCTATTTCAGCGGTCAAAGGGTCACTATCTATACTCGCTATTTCAGGATTACTTGTTGCAGTGACTATCGTACTTATCTGTCTTGCCCTGAGTAAAGCGATAAAAACACCTCTTGCGTTGTCTGTTGAGCTTGCGAGCAAGATCGCCAGTGGTGAATTAAACCACGCTATAGCACTTGAAGATACGGGCAAAAACGAACTTGGGTTGTTAACCCAATCACTAGAAAGAATGCGCTCTCAGCTACACGCATTAATCACCATGATCAATGACTCAGCCATTCAACTAACCGCAGCGGTAGAAGAAGTGAATGCCATTTCATACCAAAATGCCCAGGGCATGAATGTACAACAGAATGAACTACAATCTGTTGCCTCAGCCATGACTGAAATGCAAGCGGCGATCAGTGAGGTTGCGAAAAGTACAGAAATGGGCGCTGAGTCAGCGAATCAAGCGAGTGAAAAAGCCAGAGATGGCAGCAACGCTCTAAAATCCAATATTAGCCATATTTCAGAAGTTGCAGAAACCGTTACTTCAGCGGGTGAGCTTGCCAACAATTTAGAGAAAAACTCGCATAATATTAATGTTGTTGTTGATGTTATTAGAGAAATTGCAGAGCAAACTAACCTACTGGCACTCAATGCAGCCATCGAAGCGGCTCGAGCAGGCGCGCAAGGGAGAGGCTTTGCTGTTGTCGCAGATGAAGTACGCTCACTTGCGCAAAGGACCCAAGATTCAACCACGCAAATTGTTGAAATTGTCACTGATTTGCAAACCAAATCCAAAGAAACTGGCGTTGCCACAAAAACCTGTGAGCAAGGTATTGCACTTTGTGTTGAGCAATCGGAAGTCGCAGGTAACATGATCCACCAAATTGAAACTCAGATTGACAGTATCGCAGCGATGAGTACACAAATTGCCTCTGCTTGCCATCAACAGTCTGTGGTTTCGGAGGAATTGAACAAAAACATCGAAACTATCAATTACTCGGCCGTTGAAATGACTGAAGGTGCCAACCAAACCGCGACGGCGTGTAATGAAATGAGTAAACTTGCCCACGACTTAAAGTCACAAGTCGACAAGTTTACGCTCTAAAATACCGCCATAATGATAAATAGCGCCTAAGCCTAGGTAACGGCTAGGCGCTGTATCATTCAACGGCACCCTAGCAAATACACCAAAGTAGCCACTGTTCGCTGCATAACAATAAGTTAATTGGCAGGTCTTAGCGTTTCGATGACCTGAGCATCAACCCAAAAAATATCAGCATCTCTTGAAGGTGTGGTCCGGTTAAAGAACAGGTATTTGCCATCAGGGGTTACACTCGCTGAAGCCTCCCGCGCGCTCGTGTTTACTTTGTCTCCCAAATTAATCGCTTCGCCCCAACTACCGTCTTTCAAACGAAAGCTAATATAAAGATCTGAATTGCCAAACCCTGAGTCTCGAACCCCGTCCCAGATAATGTACGAATCATCAGGCGCGATAAATGGGTGGGCATTATAAAGGCCTGTGTTAATTTCAGGGCCTAACTTTACGGGTGTTTGGCGTTGACCATCTCGTACTTCAGAGATCCTAATAACATCACCACTTTTATAATCGTCAAACACATACGTACCGCTTGCTGAAGCACTTAACCGCATGATCCCCCAGCTTTCTTTATCAAACATAGGGCCTAGACTTTTGGCTTCAGACCAGCTTCCCTCTCGACGCGTCATAACATATTTCCCCATATGCATAGTCACGCCATCTGGTGCTAGTAACGGTCGACCAACTCTTGGGCCGACTACTTCCTCATGCCACTGTTCACCTCGCTGCTCGTATGCAATCAAACTCCAGCGATTCTCGTTCAGATCCTTTCGTGTAAAATAAAAAGTTTTCATGTCGGGAGAGAAAAACGCATTGTGATCTCTGTGTGCTGTTGAAACTGTACCAAGCGCAAATACTTGAGGCGTGTTCCCAGGAGGTGTTTGGCCAAGATAAGGGCCAGACATACGCTGCCCATAGCACTCTACAGACGCTAATAATATAAGTAGCACTACCCCATTTTTTATATTCATTTTTATTACTCACTCTCGTCAGCTACTGATTTAATGTAATTTTAAAAACAATGAGTTACCTCATTTGTTATCTAAATCTCAGGTTACCTACGTAAGCAAGATTTACTTGAATTACTGCTGATTTATTGGTGACTTTTGGCTGATTTCTACAACTTACCCTTACGTTTAAGCTCTTCTAACCGCTTTCGCTCTGCCAAAATCATCTTTAACATTTGAATACGAAGCTCAGCTTCTTGGCCCTTAAACTCAGACAGCTGTTTTTCCAATTCTTTTACTTCATCGACCGTCGTATTATCGCGGTACTTTTTACTTCCTATATGTTCAACTGTGACTTTTCCTTCATCGGGTGCCGTATTCTGTTGATGGTTTATTTTCATAAAGCGCTGCTCACGAGATTGCATCAGCTTGTTAATACGTTCTTGGAGAGTATGAATTTGCGCTTGAATAAGGTCCATCGCTTTTTCTAAGTCTTCGTAATCTTCTTTAAAGACAGGGTTGTCTTCCTTGTACTCAGTTGCCTCTTCATCAAGTTCCTTTGAGAGCATCACTTGTTCATCTTGCTCTTTTTCGACTTCGCTTTGGGGTGCTGATTGCGGCTTTTCTGAGATAGTTTGAGATGTGCTTGGGGATTTAGCCACAGCGTTAGGTGACAACGGTGATAAATTACTCTGATGTATTCGGATATCCATTTTCACTCCTTGGGATAAATATGGTTAACTTGATGCTGACGACATAATTTTTAAGTTTCCTTTTACCTCTGGTTTGCTCGCAGCGTCAGTCTAATATCGGTTAATCAATAATAAACTTAAGGCAATTTATATTTGCGTTCCTAATTTAGCTTCCACTGTCTTCAAACTGACACAAACTCGCGACCTATTTGTCATAAATAGGCGTAAAAATAGTATTAAGCTAACTCGGCTAGGAAGTATGTTGGTATAGCCTCTTTTTTCGCGGGAGCGTTATGGAAAACAAGCATATTGCAGTAGTAACCGGTGCATTTGGTGGTATTGGTTCTGCTATTACAAAAACACTCATTGAAAAAGATTTTTTTGTTATCGCGGTAGCAAGCGAAAGACGCAATGAGGCCGACTTTGATCATTGGCTCAATACGGTGCAAATCAACCCGGCTAAAGTAAAACCTCTATTTTTAGATGTTACTAATGCCGAGCACTGTCACACCGCGATGAGTCAAGTATTACAAGAGTTTGGCAGCATTGATTTACTCGTTAACAATGCCGGCATTACACGGGATTCAGCGTTTAAAAAAATGACACACGCTCAATGGAGTGAAGTCATTAATACTAATCTTAATTCTTTATTCAATATGACAAACCCTGTGTTCGCAGCAATGTGTGCCAACAAGCAAGGCCGGATCATCAATATATCGAGTGTGAACGGGCTGAAAGGTCAGTTTGGTCAAGCAAATTACTCTGCCGCCAAAGCTGGCATGATTGGCTTTACTAAAGCTTTAGCCTATGAAGGGGCTAGAAGCGGTGTCACCGTCAATGCAGTTGCACCAGGCTACACAGAAACCCCTATGGTCAGCGCCATGCGCGAAGATGTACTGAACGGCATAAAAGCACAAGTACCAATGCAAAGACTGGCGACTCCTGATGAAGTAGCCGCAGCCGTTGCCTATTTAGCATCGCAACAAGCAGGCTACATTACGGGAGAGACGCTCTCTCTTAACGGCGGATTATACATGCAATAACATAACAGCCGCCGAAGGAATGAGCTGTACCTGATGTGTGGTGGCAAACATACCATTTGACTTAATACTTGAGCCATTGTGTTAATTTAACCGATAACAAGGAAAAGACCATGTACAGCGATTTATTCAAAACATTCAACGAACAGACAGAGCAGTTTTTTGCGCCTGCGGTACAGTTTAATCAAATCGTAGCGAAAAACATCGAAGCCCTGTCTAAAATTCAACTTCATAGTGCAGAGCAAATCACTAAAACGTCAATCGAGCAATTAAAGCAAGCGACTGAAATCAAAGATGCAAAATCAATGATGGACTTTAATGCAAGCCAGTTGAATGCGCTTAATGCACTCAGCCAGCAAATGATCCAAGACGGTCAAAAGCTTTCTCAATTAGGTCAAGAGTTTAAAGACAGCTTAGAATCACTAAGCAAAGAAACACTAAAAACAGCGAAAGCACAATAACCTGCAACATTAGGCGATTTCGGTCGCCTTATCCCTTCAAAAAATACAAAGGATTTTCCAGTATGGGCACTCAAGCAAATATTGAGCAAGGGTTCGCTGCATGGTGGCAATACAATCAAGAGTTGTGGCAACTGGCTGCGACAAACCTTGGTAAAGCACACCCATTACAACAGGCATTAAACGAACAAAACCAAGCGGATTTTCAGAGTTGGCTCACTGCTATTAACCAACAACCTGACACTTTCATCAAGCAGCAAAATGAATGGTGGCAAACTCAATTTGCTATTTTCCAAAACAGTTTTATGCCACAAACTACTGACGAAAAAGAAGAGGTTATTAGTCCAGAGCGTGGAGACAAGCGCTTTTTGGACACAGATTGGCAAGAGAACCCTTGGTTTAACTATTTAAAGCAAAGCTACCTTTGGTTTGGGCAATCGTTACAGAACACCATTGAAAATACGCCGGGACTTGACCCTAAGCTTAAAGAGCGATTAGCATTTTTTGCCAGACAATCAGTAAACTCGCTCTCACCAAGCAACTTTGTGTCAACTAACCCAGAATTACTCAAACTCACACTTGAGAGTAACGGCCAAAATTTATTCGATGGTCTTACACTACTTAAAAAGGATTTGGGAAAAAGTTCCGAAATGCTCCGAGTAAGCATGACCAATGACAATGCTTATACGCTTGGCGAGGACCTTGCCTGCACCCCGGGTAGGGTGGTATTTCAAAATCACCTGTTTGAGTTAATCCAATATCACCCTTGTACAGAAGAAGTACACAAGACACCGCTACTTATCGTACCTCCTTTTGTCAATAAGTACTATATTCTTGACTTAAGACCAGACAACTCTTTGGTTAAATGGGCACTCGAACAGGGATATTCTGTTCTGATGATCTCTTGGAAGAATCCAGATCCAAGTATGGCCAATATTGCATTTGACGACTACGTTGTTGACGGTGTGTTATGTGCTTTAGAGCAAACTGAAAAACAAACAGGCGAAACCCAAGTGCATGCTATGGGCTACTGTATTGGTGGCACCTTACTAACAACTTGTATGGCGTATATTGCAGCTAAACGCATGAAGCAAAGAGTAAAAAGCGCTACCTTACTGACTACTATTTTAGACTTTTCGCAGCCAGGAGAGATTGGCGCTTTTATCAATGAACCAACCATTAGTGCACTCGAGCAATATAATAATCAAAATGGTGTGATGTCAGGTCACCTACTTGGTACTTCTTTTAGTATGCTGCGAGAAAACAGCCTATATTGGAACTACTTCGTCAACAATTATCTGAAAGGTAAAACACCTGCGGATTTAGATTTACTCTACTGGAATAGTGACAGCACCAACCTAACCGCGGCATGCCATAACTTTATCTTACGCGAGTTATACCTCAATAATCGCCTAATCGAAGACAAAGCAGTAAGCATTCGTGGCACTAAAATTGATCTCAGCAAAGTAAAGCAGCCGGTCTACTTTCTCTCTACACGCGATGATCATATCGCACTTTGGCAAGGCACCTATGAAGGGGCAAAAAGACTCAGTAGTTCAGTGACCTTTGTACTGGGTGAGTCGGGTCATATTGCGGGCGTAGTCAATCCGCCAAGTGCAAATAAGTATGGCTATTGGTTTGACGGACAAAACCAAGAAACCCCCTCTGATTGGCTTGCTTCGGCAAAGCATGAAAGCGGGTCATGGTGGTCTCATTGGTCACAATGGTTACACCAACTAGCACCAGAGTACGTTCCTGCAAGAGCCGCGCAAAACGACGAACACCCAGGCATTTACGATGCCCCAGGAGAATACGTTAAGCAGAGTATTTAAGAGATTTACCATCGCCAGAGGCAAGCATGCTTGTCTCTGGTATTTCCCGTTATTGACACATTTCATGCATTCATTCAATCTATGAAGCAAAAATATAGGGAAATAACATGATTGGTTTTCTTCTACTTGTTGTGGCATTTGTGGTCTTTGTTGGTGTATTACAATATCGAAAAGTAAAAACGATGGCGCGAAGACGTACTTTTATTCAAGATTACGACCTCACGCATTTAAGACCCAAACTCAGTCGCCATCATCCAAAACTTACTAGTGAGCAGTTAGCACAGGTTGAGCTCGGCCTTAAGCAGTTTTTCCAAGCGAACTTATTACTAGAATATCAATCCCTTGCTATGCCTTCTCGGGTTGTAGATGCACTTTGGCATGAGTTTATTTTACACACCCAAGAATATCATTCCTTTTGCTATGAGGCCTTTGGTCGTTTTTTACATCATTGTCCATCTGAGGCAATGATAGGAAAAAGCAAAGCTCAACTCAGTTTGCGTAAAACATGGCGAGCCTGCTGTAGTATCGAGGGGATCTCTCCACGCAAGCCAGCTGCTCTACCGATATTGTTCGCACTTGATGCCTCACTTAACATACCAGATGGTTATTACTACTCGGCAATTGACTTTCGAGAGCCTATTGCCAAAGGCGATTTAGGCAATACAACGTATGCCGGACACATTGGTTGTACGTCAATGGATAGTAACGACAACAGCACTTCTTCAAGCACTTCGAACTCAAGTTGCAGTAGTGATTCAAGTTGCAGTAGCGGCTGCAGTAGTTAAACTTAATACATAATGAAGGCACCTTTTACATTCGTTAACGTTGTACTCTTATAATTAGGGCAAAGATTAGCTACTATTTGTACCGATTAAAAGTATTTTGATTTGGTGATCAAGTGTCCACAGCCCATAAATATTACAGCATGTTGTTTTCAATCCTGTTGGTGTCGGGGTGTAAACAGCTGGCTGAAGGTCAGCCACTATGGAAAATAGCTTCAGAAGGGATCATCTTCAATGGACAACTGCAAACTCACCTTTCAGCGCCCTCTATTCAATGCGAACAATGTGAAGTTAAACACCAAACTGATCTGCGTCCCTCAGGGCCTGCCAACTACACCTTAGTAACTGAAAACCAAAAACTAAAAGCGATTTGGGGAAAAAGTAGCAATGCCGCTTTGTATATTCCTAATAATGCGGGAAGAACCTTAATCAACCTAGCACCAGATACAGAAACCGGCGTCTGGCTTATGGATTTGGATACCACACCAAAACCGCTCAAAGTGGGTAAAGTTAATTACGTAATGCTGGGTGCAGAGACCTATCAAGTGGTCATCAGTCCAAGCTCTCAGCGTACAAACTTTGAGTACGCTGTGCTTGTGAAGTGATAAGAAGCTAATCTTGGATGGTTACAGCGCTTGGCTTAAGTCTAACCAGATTCATCGCCTCAGTAATTTTGCTCTCATCAAACGCTTCACCGTTTTCATGAGCTCTATGAGCCAGATAACGCTTAGTCTTTTCAAGATCTAACTCAAACTGTTCAAGTACACCAGTTGCAAAGGCACGTTTACCAATCGCTGACATGGGAAAAACCATGTCGCCGTCACGTACTTTTACGTTTATTTCCTCGCCGTTATCCACTTTCAGTGTCATCCAACAGCCTCGCTTTTTGCACACTTTGACCACTTCACCCGACAGGGTAATTTTACTGCCAGCAAACTGCTCGGTGTTGTGCAATACATCTGCTGCTGCAACCAGTTTATTCATATCAGCCCCGCCGCCAAACTCGATGGTTTTAGCTTCAACGATTGACACTAGGAGCGCGGCAATAAACCCACAAAACAAGTGCTTCTTCTTCATGTTTTTTCCTTAAAAGTCAGAATAGTAACGTTTCCCAATATATAACTATAAGTAATTATTTATTGCAATTAGATCTTATAACAACTACCATCCACGGCGCAAATGCAAATAGAAATTGTTTTTATTAAGGATTAATAATATGAAGTTCTCTACTCTCTCTTTATCTATTTTTGCAACGCTCTACGGCTTTGCTGCACATGCTGAAGCGCCCAACTCTGCCAACCCAGATATTGAAAAAATTGAAGTACTGGGACATAAATTATCGACGTTAAATCATGATGTTGCCGCTTCAGTTTCCGCACTCACTGAGGAGCAAATCGCCAGACAACAGGCATCAGATTTGAACCAGTTACTTAAGACTCTCCCTAATGTTGAATTATTTGGTAGCGTGACGCCCCTATCTGGACAACCAACAATTAGAGGGCTATACGGTGAACGGATACATATTTCAGTGGATAATGTGAAGCGTAAAATTGATTCTGACGGAAGCCAAAACATCGCTCAAATTAACTCTCTAGGAATAAACCCGGATCAACTAAAGCAAGTACAAGTGTTACGAGGCGCAGATTCGTTAACAGTTGGCTCTGGTGCGATTGGCGGTAGCATACGTTTAGTCACTAAAAATGCGGCTGATTACCTAAATGACCAGCCCGGTTTTGGCGGCAAAATGTCGGTGACACATTTATCTGTGTCTGATGCCAACGACATTAATGTTAGCGTTTTTCACCTAAACGAGCTCAGTGATACGGTTTTTTCATTCGGACAAGTAGAGTTCAACGATATCGATGTTGTGGCTGACAGTACAGCTGCTGAAGACGATAGCATCCAGCAAATCAGTAAAATCAAGAATCAATCAAAACGCCAAAACCTGGCGCTAAAAAATACGTGGTACATCAACGAACACCATACTTTGAGCAGTAAAGTTGATTACAGTGAAACTGAGTCAATCGATCAGCCGTATGGCCAACGTATAGACTTAGCATTAACTTACCCAACTCTTGCCGAAGATTATAAAAATGATTATTTAGAAGGAATGATCAACTATACATATCAAGGCGCAAGCGAGCTTATTGACCTAGACGTACAGGCATTTTTTGCACGCAAAACCTATGATGAAATCACCAAAGGTTATATTGAGCGTGGTAGCAACAAGATAAACTTTGACGGCGAGAAACATGGAGAGAGTACGCGCAAAGGCTTAAGAGTCGCTAACTTAGCTACTTTTACTGGGCAGATAGAACACAAGCTAGCTATCGAAGCACAATACGAGTTCGAAAGCTTTGATCAGCAGCAATGGGATGAAAACCCCGCAGAGAAATCAACTTACTATGGCGATAGCGAAGCTTCCAACTGGTCTATGTCTGTTATCGATCAAAGTCAGTTTCTAAATGAGAGATTACTGCTAACAGCAGGTGTGAGATTCGATAAATATACTCGCTCAAGTAATCATTTTGTCGCCTATTCTGATAATGATGATTCTGAGCTATCTAGCGAGTTGGGAGTGACCTTTAAAGTAGCTGATTATCTTAATGTTTATGCTAAAACCGCTGAAGCATTTCGAGCACCTTCACTACAAGAGCTATACAAAAAAGATGAATGGAGATGTCATATTGGCGGAAAAATTTGTTTCAGCGAACCACAACCGGATTTACAAGCTGAAGACTCACAAAGTTACGAGGTCGGGTTTGGGTTAAGTTGGCAAGACCTATCCTTCGCGGATAATTTCAGCCTAAAAGCCATGTACTTTGACAGTAAAGTAAATAATTACATCGATAATGTGCCTTTTATGTACTACATAGATGAGAACGGCAATAAGCAACTCGGTTCACCAGGTCCCAAACCAAGCAATGGTGTTCCTGTTGCCACACACCGTGACTACAGTGCAAAGAATATCGGTAAGTTATTCAGCCATGGTATTGAAATTGAAGCACAATATTCATTTAAAGACTTGGACATCTACCTTGGCTATGCCTCTATGAATATGGATGTTGTCGGTGTGCCTAACTTCTTTCTCGGCACAATTGATCATACTCCCCAACCCTATTCTGAAGCACCTGCAGATAAACTGACTTGGAACACTAATTATCAATTGAGTGACAATATAAATGTGGGTTTTCAATTACTGCACTACAGAGCACAGCAGCGACTTAGCGAAGATCTCATAACTCGTGGGTACGGTACAGGAACATATACAGTCTATAACCTAAATGCAAAATACCAAGGCGTGGGAATGTTATCTGGTTTTTCAGCGCGCTTAGGTATAGATAACCTAACCGATAAGCGCTATTTGCGTGCCCCTGCAAGTGCGGCGAATGACCCAGCTGAACTTGGCAGAAACATTAAAGCGACGATAAGCTACCAATTTTGACAAAGCAAATGAGGTTTTAGAACAAAAATGCCGACTTAAAGTCGGCATTTTTAACATCATTTGATTTTTGCTCGTTATAGTTTTTTCAGCTTCATGTCTGTGCCAAACACTAGACCGTGCTCAGCGACATCCATGCTAAACTCAAACACCATATTTTGCTGTAATAACGCATCAAAGCTCTCTGGCACAGGCTGGCCTGCGGCCTTCATGGTTTCTAACATTGGTGCTAAGAATGCTTGCATATCCATGCTAAAGTGCGTCATGCCATTCGTTTCCAGTGCTTGGTTCGCCATTTTCTCAGCAATAACCGTCGCCTTCTCACCCGTAAACAACACTAAGTGATCGCCTTTAACAGCTAATTTGATGTCCATTTCCAATGGCTCAGGTGAAGGAATATACTGATTAATTGATACTGGGCTACCATCTTCAGGGATCTGAATTTGACCTAACATCGGTGCAAGCCCTTTCACTGTATTCACAAGCACCAAAGGATCTTCCGCTGACAGAGTCACTAGCGCATCCACCGTTTTTGGCTCAGGCATTCCATGATCATTTTGATCCATAACCAAATCAAATACCGACGCACTTACCCCTTTTACAGAGTTTGCCATTCCAGTCATCATCGCGATCGCCATCGGGCTGTTTTGCTTTGCTTGCTGCTGCAGAGCAACCAATTCCGAACAGCTAAACTCGGCTTTAGTAAAACGGCCCCACAAGGTGTTTACAAGCGGTGCAACTTTAGCAACGTCAACGCCGTAGCCAAACCCTAGTACCTTTTCTTCCCCATTGGTCACATGGGCCGGAATAAAGCCTCGGATCGAACCAAGTGCTTTCATTAATTCGGTATCTTTACCAACCACCACAGTATCAACTTCAAAGTCGATAGTAGAATTAGTAAATTGGATATTCTTAGTCCCCATCACTGTTGCAGGCCACTGGTTTGCAATTGCACTGTAGTCTGCTTGACACTCTGGTACACGAACACTTGCTAGCTTGTCCACACCACCACCTAACTGGAGTATGTTATCTAGCATACGAGTCAGATCAGACTGCTTATTCGCTGTTATGCTATCAATGATTGCAACATGGTTAAGAAATGCAATTGAGGCACCATCAAAACCAAACTGTTTCGTATACTGCTCAAGCTTTCCTGATTGCGCCAGCGATTGTGCAGGCTTTGCGATACCTAATGCAACTTTTAAATCGGCTTCGGTGTTCACTGGTGTGTTGAATGTCGTTGTGATCCACTGACCTTGTACCGAAGTGATAAGCTCAAGATTTACCTCAGGTGCGAACTCTAGCTTGTAGCGAGTTAACGCAACACCGTCTAAGGTATCTTCTTGATAAGTAATGCCTGCGTCTTTCGCCGCCATTTTTACAGTACGTTGAAACGCTTCAGGATCTGCCACTTCATAGCGAAGAGAAGGCAGCAAACCAACAGTATAAAACACACTGCGGATAGTATCGCCCATCCCCAATATCGCTTTCATTTGCTCAGGTGAAGTCAATGCTAGGTTGTACTGCTCTAATAACGTAGCTAAAAAGTCCAGATGCTTGTCATCTTCTTTTCTAAGCAACTCAGTTATCTCTTCAATATCTTGAATCTGTCTGAGCTCTTTAGGCATAAATGACAAATATTTCTGCTGCTCAAAAGGCGTTAATTGGCCCCAGAATAAAGCCGTGTCTGCGGGAACATATTCCAGCTGTTCCATCGCGATGCTAGATGAAGAAGAGGATTGAGTAGTCACATAAGCACCTACGGCAATAGCCACAGCACCTAAGCCAACGAGAAGTTTTGTATTCATAATATGATCCTTGTTATCACCACGGTACATAGCCAAACCTATGGTAGATTTATTCTTCCCTACGAACCGCAACGATTGCGCGCGTCAGAGGTCGTTGCATAAAGACGATAGTATGTCCAAAAATGCAGCTGTATTGTACCTCGATTATTGTCGCAATTCCATTAATTGTAAGCAGGCACGCTATCAGCCAATAAAAATAAATCTGGTTACCACTCATGCAGTAACCAGACATGCTAAGCTTGATTATTGACTTTCCGCTTCTAGAGTCAAACCTGAAAAAGCAGCATAACCATAGAGGCCAATATGCCAAGTTCCAGCATCTGGATTGGTGATAGTACACATTTCATTATTGCCATTTTCGTAAGGGCGACATTCATAGATCTTACTGGTAGGTTGCTGCCCAAAACGTAAGTATAGATCCGCATCCCCATTGCCGCCTGATGTCTTTATTTGCAGGCTTTGTGCCCCTTCTGCCACATCAAAGGTGTAATACTGCCATTGACCTTTACTGGCTGACTGATCGAGCCATTGCTGGCTCTTACCTTGGTCAGGGGGAGTGTCGGTGTAAACCGTAGCCGTTAACGCAACACCTGAATAACGCTCATAGCCATCAAGCATTACATAGTAGCGACCGGTTTGTACCGGCGCTATAGTGCAAGTTTCATTATTCCCTGATTTATAAGGTCGACAGTCGTAGTTTTGTGTCGTCGGCGCAACATCGAAACGCACGTACAGATCAACATCACCACTTCCGCCTGACGTTTCAACTTTTAGCTGCGTCGCTCCTTCTGGTAAATCAATATAGTAAAGTGATTGTGATGACTTAGCACCAGCGAGGTTCTCTTGTGGCTGACCACTGATAAGTTCAATTACCACTGGAGGCTCCCCTATGATGGTTTCTATCACCGATAGGTTATTGCTTGCTTTGATCAGGTTTAGTTCATCGCCAACTTCAGCGGCATACCACCAAGTCATATTCATTGGTAACGCGAGCGGGTCAGCATCTCGCTGCGCTTTAGATAACGCGGTGGCATTATTCGAAAACTCAGCAGTTCGAACCGTGAGCTTATCGTTTGTCACACTCAACACTTTAAACTGTTGAATACTCGCAAGATCAATAGTCCAATTTTTTGGGTCATTGGCGCTTCTTGCCGGTGCCCCCCAACTTCCCTCCCCCACATAAACGGTGCCACCTTGCGTCGTTGCCGCAAAGCCATTATTGGTGGGCGTGAGTGCGTATGTTAGTTTGTTGATGTGAGTATCGGACTCTACCACTAAGTTCATTGCATTATTGTAGAAGTTTTGTGCCCACCAAGTATGTAATATGGTGTTGTCTGACTTACCTGAATAATGAGGATACATCGGCTTATGATATTGAGCGATGCGCCACGCTGCGCTACTGCCTTGGGCCTGTAAGTCGTTTTTCAGCCAATTGTTCATTGCTGTGGCATAGCTCGACCAGCCACTGTTTTTAAATTGGCTATTTAAAGTATAAACCCTTAGTAGTCCAGCCACATTGAAAGCGCCATAGGTATCTTTTGCTGTGCAAGTACCATCTTGGTCATAATCTACACCGAAGACTTCACATAGTGTTTTGTAGTTATCGTCTTCATGATTACCATGTGTTGCTACAAATGGGTAAATTCGCTTGTAAGCGACCCCATCAATTAAATCGTCGGAAAAGGTTAATTGCCAATCTTTTAAGTATTCACGCATTTCGGAAACAGAGTTTGCATTGGTGTAATCGCCACCATGCATAATAAATAGCGGTCGAATTTTAGCGATCAGTTCATTCCCTTTGCGACGCGTTGTCCAACCTGTACGGGTATCACCACCAGCCACAGCAGTGATCCCCGACGCTGTTTGCGGCGCAGTTCTAAACCACAAACGTTGACCGCAACCTTGCGAATCACAAACACGATAATAAACCGCACTATCTGGAGTTAAGCCAGTTAATTTCACAAATGAGCTTGAGAGGCCACCGTCAAAGGTATGCGTTGCGCTGATCGAAGCGCTTTGCCAGCTCTGCTCATCTGTTGTGCTGCCATACTTAACAATATGATTAGTGCCAGATGTGGGTGTAAAACCGATTGTTGCCGTAGTGCTTGGGCTTGCGTCCCACACCAAGCGATGGTAATCACTCGCAGCTAAACTGCTACAAGATATGCCAACTGCAACCACAAAAGTTGCCATTTGAGTATATTTC
The DNA here is from genome assembly GCF_002744175.1 of Pseudoalteromonas piscicida. GTDB lineage: Bacteria > Pseudomonadota > Gammaproteobacteria > Enterobacterales > Alteromonadaceae > Pseudoalteromonas > Pseudoalteromonas piscicida_B. The sequence goes on along the minus strand of NZ_NKHF01000068.1, from coordinate 10,339 downwards.
ATGTCCTTGGTTCCTAGTTTAGAGTAACAGGCTCAGCACGACTTTGAGCCAATAAAAGTGGTGTTGACGGCGTAGCCACCAACATTACAAATGCAGCGTTTGCATAAGGGAGTGAAAGCGACTTTGCAGATTGAAAATTTACAGCCGTTGCCCCTGACTTTTCACGCTTAAACGATTTTGGTAATGGGACACCGGCCTCACCACTCCAATAGTCACCATTTTTAATGTGTGGGAAAAAATCACTCGCAATATGAGGCGCACCGGGGTTGTTTGGCGCCTGAATTAAAGAGCGCAGTTCATCGGGTGTAGGCAAGCGCCATTCGGTGCTACCACATAATCCAGCTTGATTGGTTTTTCTGATCAGATCTTGGCTATCACAGCGAGATGCTTCAAAGTAACAATCGCCTTGATCAGCGCGACCAAGTTTTCCGTCATACCAGGAGTAACTCCAATAGCCATCGTGAATAGACTCATCATCTCGTTTTACCTCCCAAATCAGGTTGTGCTTTTTGTCATAGACACAATGCCAAGGCCCCTGCCAAGCAGGCAAAAATTGCATATCATTGGTGACTTTAATAAAACGTGGGTGTGTTGGTATTTCTCGCTCAGGAGGGCTTAATAATAAGTAGCTGATCGCCAATGTTGTAATAGCTATACTAAGTATGAAACGTGAGGCAGGAGTCATAACCTATACCTCAATTGAATCGCTTTGTGGTGACGAGTATGGGCGATTTGAGCGTGATCAAATGCCGAAACCCACATGCAAATACCAGAGCGCAGTTCAACATCAAGCTTAGAGTGCGTTTGATTTTTACGTACCAGCTCTAGTGTCCAATAACCATCATGCCACTCCCCTCTTGCTCTAACATCTGCTCTATCTCCCTCAAAACGATTTGAACGATACAGCACTGACGGAAGCTGTTCGCCAATTTTTGCCATGTCTCGTTTTGGGTCATAGGTTTCACTGGCAAACCAATCCAGTACTTTACGTTCACTAATATCAGAAATATCAGGTGATGGCACAGGTATTCGTTTTGGCGTCACCTCACTTGGTGAGTACCAACGCCAGTTCATTACATACGCACCGCTTTCTTTGCCATCGGGTTGATACCCAGCGGTATAGCGTCTTTGCCCAACGGCACGTTTTGGGGTGGCCCAAAAAAGTTATCGTCGGCCAAGTACATACCATTGGTTCTCAGCGCTTTCCAATGCCATAAGTCGCGCGTACGGCCGTCTGAACTTGCATGATAGCCCTTGCCATGCCAGTTACGAGGTTTGTTTGCAAGGGGCGCATCGCCGTATTGTACCGTGCCATCGCCTCCTAGCTCACAAGTCGTTGATAGCATTATGGCAAACTTATCTTCGTAATAAGTCCGTTCGTCAAAGTGATAAAAGCCATTTTCTTGAACTTGCCAACCATTCAGCGTTTTTTCGATTGGTAAATGTTCTAAGCTTTCACTCGGATCTTGCCAGCGGATCAGAAAGAAGGTTTCATCATGGTTGCTCAGGGCTTTTATTTCGACCTTACTGCTCCCATCCAAAAAGTTTGCACCACCAAATGTAGTTAGCTTAACGGGCTTGGCATGCAGCCATTCCGGTTCGTCTCCTTTGCCGTCTATTTCAAGGTGGCTATGCGTTGATAACGGTGCAACCTCTAAGCGTAAGTGCTGCTCTGCAACCACACGCTTGATGCCAAGACCGCAAAAGTAAAGCAATGCAACGCTGCAACTAAGTAAAAAAAGCGCATTGCGAGGCAATAACACGCTCAGCACTTGCTTACCCTTAAACACCGTATGTTTTATGCCATGTAACACTAAGTACAAGAAAACAGCTGCCGCTGATAACCCATGGATCATGAGACTTAGACTCTCTGGATTAAGCCAAAGTAACCAACCTGTAACTATACTAAGTACGATAACAAGATACCCAAGGTAGTTAACGGCTTTATCAAACTTGCTTGGCGAGCCGCGAAAAGGGGCTCGAATGGTTACCACAATAAAAGCAACCGCAAGTAACGTCAGCAGGCAACCAAACAATACATGTACTGACAATAACGCCCCTTGAGGAAGCAACGGCGAAAGAACCCCCAAAAAGTCATGATTAATAATGCCCAAGCGTGGGCCTGTCAGTAATCCGATCAAAATCACGATTACCGCCATGAGATGAAAAATGGCAAAACTACTGCGACGCACAACCGCTCCCAAACAAATAAAGTAAATATAGTGTAAACAAATAAATTTACATAAATATTTCACATTTAGAAAGGTGAGATTTCCTAGCCTCTATTTTGAAAGGCACATGTAATATCGTGTAACTTGATTGTTAACTAAACTGTACTAAGGTAATGGATACTTCCACCGTCACGGACAGTTCAACATGAACAATAGACTAGTAATAAAGTATGTAAGTGCGGCAGTGGCTTGTACACTGTTCCTTGCAAGTTGTAGCTCACCAAGTAAAAAACCCTCAGTCCCCAAAGAAACGCTCGACCCGGTTACAGAGTCAGGTCAAGTGCCTGAGCGGGTTTGGCTTAATCAGGGGTGGTCAGATAAACTGCGGCAAGACTTTTGGTTCACAGGGCAAGGGTCACAAATCATTCCCTACACTTGGTTCACTTGGCTAGAGCAGCCCAACAGTAAAAAGCTCTTTCGCGATAGCGAACATATGGAAATGCTGCGCTATTTACCCAGTAAAACCGCAGCCAATAACCCATCGGGCTTGCCTATCGGCTTTGCTGTACACAACAATCAAACCACAGGACAAGCTTGGGTCGGTATGACTTGTGCTGCGTGTCATACCAACCAAATTGACTATCAGGGAACCAAAATCTTAGTAGAAGGAGCGCCTACACTTGCTAACTTTGTGCTTTTCTTCAGTCGTCTAAATGCGGCGTTAGAAGCAACCTTAAACGATAATCAAAAATTTAGCCGTTTCGCGATGCGCGTATTAAAAGAAGGGGCATCGCAAGCATTAATTGATGATTTACGAGATGATCTCAAGCATGTGGCGCTTGCAACCGCCGAGCGACAAACCGTTAATGACTTGCCCGAGGACTACCCAGACGATTTCACCAGCTATGCCCGACTTGACGCCTTTGGCAATATTCAAAACGCTGGTACGGCATTTGCGCTTGATGATCTCAATAATAAAAATGCTCCTACCGCACCGGTTTCCTATCCATTTTTATGGGGGACGCACCAATCCAATGTAGTGCAGTGGAATGCCTCAGCACCAAATGTACCAGTCATTGGCCCACTCGTTAGAAACATAGGTGAAGTGGTAGGCGTTTTTGGTTCGCTGTCTATCGAAGAGGCACCGGTTTGGCAACGAGTATGGGGAAAACATGCGCGTTACAGCTCAACCGTTGACCTACAAGGATTAGGGCAGCTAGAAGCTTGGGTAAAAACGCTACTCCCTCCCGCTTGGCCGGAACAATATTTTCCGGGAATTGACACCAACAAAGCGGCACAAGGAAAGCTGCTATTTCAAGCAAACTGTGCCAGCTGCCATCAATTAATTGACCAAAAAAATCTACTTAAAGATTACGAAGCGGTCAAAGTGCCAGTGAAAGAGGTTGGCACCGATCCCACTATGTCAAACAACGCCAGCTGTCATATGGCCAAGACCTTATTTTTAGAAGGCACTAAGACTGATATTCTTATTGGTGACAAATTCCAAGCAGTGGATAGCGCCATTGATATTCCAGTCAACGGTGTGGTTGGTTTAGTCTTAAAAGATCCTATCAAAGCAATTGAGGCTGGCTTAGTCGCAGAGAGAACAGGGCCAGATGGTCAAAAAACCACGGTCAAAAAGTCCATTGAAGAGCGCCTTAAAGTCTACCTCGAAAATAGACACAAGTTGAGTCCTAACACTAATGAAGATTGTGTTGATGGTTTCTACGACGCGGGTGTCTACAAAGCAAGGCCGTTAAATGGAATTTGGGCTACCGCACCTTATTTACATAATGGCTCTGTGCCAAACCTATGGTCGCTATTACAATCACCAGAGTCGCGTCCGGATACTTTCTGGGTTGGCAGTCGCGAATTCGATCCTATCAACGTTGGCTATATTACCCATCAAGGCATGAACGAGTTTAAAGTAAACAAAGCCAGCGGTGAGGTTATGCCAGGCAATGATAACAGCGGCCACGTTTACGGCACTACGTTAAGTGACAATGAAAAATGGCAAATCGTTGAGTTTTTGAAAACGTTATAAACGCTATTTACCGCTAAAAACAAAGGGCCGATGCAGGCCCTTTGACTTATAACCGAAAACGTTATTTAAAATGACTCGTGCAACACCACCAGCGCACTTAACTTGCTTGCACCAAACGTCATCATTTTTTCAAAATCCGACCTTGCGATGGGTACTTGCTGGCAGTCGATAGGGTTTTGATCGTCCTCGACATCTGGGTCATTAAGATATAAACACAACTCATCCAACCCCGTTATAAGCACCCAATGCGGCGCTTTTTTACCGTTTAGCCGATAAGTGCTGATCAAAGCCAATACCGCACTGCCCTGCAATAACCATTGCTCAACCTGTTCAAGCTTTACATCGGCTTGGTGAATAGCAATATCACGATATTCACACTCTTGACGGAATTGCTCATGAACTAAGGTCATCACCTGTTTTTTTTGCGCGCTTCTCACGCCATCTAAAAATAGCGGGCCCGCCGTATTCACCATCACCTCTGCCGCAAAACCACGGCGCTCTGCCGCAAGTGCCAAACCAAATGGGTGACAGCCACCGTGGCCTGCGGTCATAAAGATGGTGGTCGCTTCACGCCATATCTCAAGCTCTAAGGCCTGATCGCCCATACAGCCTGGATCTATACTTGCCATTGCCATCATCAGTGACGCCGGTCCGCAGGTAAATTCCGTTGTTTGCTGATACCAAGGTGCCTGATGCAACACCGCCTTTTGCGACAGCTTACGCACGCATTTTTGCATTCTTAGGGCGTCGTCATGATCCGCATAATAGTTTTGATACTCGCCAAACACACGATAACCCATGCGTTTATATAAGCCGATGGCCGCGTCATTACGTTTAGCCACTTCTAAACGCATATATAACCAGCCCATTTCACCCGCTCTGGCTTCAAGCTCTGACATCAGCTGGCGTGCGATCCCTTTTCCTTGATGATGAGGCGATACCGCCAATGAATAAAGCCTTGCTAGCCGCGTTCCTTGGTGCAACCAAAGCAGCCCATAGCCCACAAGTTCCCCTGCCAACTTTGCAGTGAGCAGCAGGCTATGTTCAAAACTGATGTAATGCTTGAGTTGGCGACGACTCAGTCTATCTGCACTAAAGCAGCTTTGCTCTAGCGCATTCAGCTCAGTTAAATCTTGCAGTGTCGCCTTTTCAAGCACCAACGCGGCTTGCAACATTACTTTTTACCTCTCGCTTCAAGACGTCTTGAAAATTCAGACATCACTTGCATGTACAGCTCGTCACCGAGATATTTGTCTTCAACCCCTTGATCAATATTCGGGTTGTCGTTTACTTCAAGCACGTAGGCTTTGCCGTTGTGCTCTTTAATATCAATACCATACAAACCATTACCCACGACTGCCGCCGCTTTTAACGCTGCACGTAACACCGCCTTTGGCACTTCAAACGTTGGTAACGTGTCAAACCCACCCGAGAAATTACGTTTTGACTCATGGTTATAGATTTGCCAATGGTTACGTGCCATATGGTAACGGCATGCGTAGATCGCACGGCCGTTTAACACCCCAATACGCCAGTCGTAATCTGTGTATAAGTAAGCTTGCGCCAGCACAATCGCAGAAACGCTCATCAGCTCTTGTAAACGTTCGCCAAGCTCTTCTTTGGTTTTTACTTTAAATACGCCTTTTGAGAACGAACTCTCAGGCATTTTAAGCACCATAGGTAGCGATAACTCAGCAACAAGTTTATCGATTACTTGTTCATTACACTGACTCACAAATCGCGTTTCTAAACTTGGCACCTTCTTGTAATTAAAGGCATCATGCAAAAACACCTTATTACAACAGCGTAGGATCGAGCTTGGGTCATCAATTACCACTAAATCTTTTTGCTCTGCTTCTTGCGCAAGGCGATAAGTATGGTGGTCAATCGCTGTGGTTTCACGAATAAATAGCCCATCGTATTGGCCTAAGTTGTATAACTCGGCCGCTTCTAATGGATGTACTTTAATGCCAAGCTTTTCACCGGCTTTAACAAAGCGGCTGATCGCCCCTTTATTACTTGGCGGCAACTTTTCATCGTGGTCCACCAGCATCGCAATATCCCAGCGATACTTTTTGTGACTCTTACGTTTGTTCCACTGAGTGGCATGCACATGACCTAATACTTGAGTACAAAACTCAAGCTGCGCCACCTGCAGAGTCGAAAAGTCGCGTCGCTGCACCTGCACACGCACGCCTTTGTCTTGCTGCTGTAGTGTCACTTTTAGTAAAGGCGCTGGAAATTGCTGAAATAAATACGCCGCCAACTTACTAAACTCTGGCTGTTGGGTTTCGCCCATACAAATGATCAACTCAGCGTCATCAGTAATCGCTATCCCACGCTTATCAAACCAAGCTTGCGATAAAAACAACGCATTATCGCCATCACGTAAACCGTTAATAACTTTTAGACTCGGAAGCACTTGGTGATTACGCGCTTCAGCAAGTAAAGAGCAGTAATAACCTTGGCTTAAATAACGGTCACAGTCACATAAATTAATCACTCGAAGTTTTGATTCACCGAGCTTTGGGTACTCTTGCAAATACGTTTCAAACGTCACTACGTTATTTGCCAAAGGCAGTACATCTGCATTTTGATCAACAACGAACAGAGTAGATAGCATCTAAATAATCCTTAGGTGGCGATGCGTTGGCACATCAGTACATGATGGTTTAGGCACCCCACGATTTAACATAGGGTTAGTGGGCAAATTCAAAGGCCCACATTAAAGTGGAGTAGTTGTAATCTTAAATATCGCACTTAGCAATTGAGTAATTTTGATTCTCAAGATAAATCTTTTTTGCTGTCGACGAATGGAATAAAGCACTTTATTTTCAAACAGTTAAAAACCATAAAAGCACGTACAATCAGATTTGATTGAAACGATTAAGATTTCTCGTGTTTACAAACAGATATCAAGGATGAAATAGCAAGCCGTAGGCATGCTTAGGAACACCACGAGCAGTGAGTACTTTGGTTGTTGTTGCCTATATTCGCAAGTTGATAAGCCTTAAGTTCATCTGATAGGACGTCGTGAGTAAACAGCGAGAGTGCACAGAGCTACACCCTATTGATGAATTCAAGATAGGTATTTAATGGTCTCTCGAATCGTTAAGAATGTCAGCAATTGGGTTACTTGTGCCGCGATCAAGAGAAAGCAATGCGAATGTGTAATGTAGTGTAATTTAAATTATTCAATATAAATGATAAAAGTATGTTGCAAATTTGCTATACAATGAGAAGTGAAAAGGTCTCAGATACCTCACCTGTGATATTTAAAGTTGAGTACTTTTAATACTTTAGCTAGTTGCAACTAGTTCTTAGCGAGCCAAGAGAAGACTTGATAATTGTTGCTTTTACTTGTAGGTAAGTAGGATATTCAAGAGTTCATGCTAATTAGCTGTTAGATTTCACATCAGAAACGGAGTTTAAAATGGACGATTACGCAGTAGTCAATACAAAAGAAGAATTGAAGCGGGCAGTGGAACGAGATACTCGTAAAATTATCATTATTAATCCAGACCTAGCTTCAAATATTGAAACAGTTAAAACAGCTTCTAAAGCCGCATTAGTTACAGCTATCGGAGCAGCAGGTGTTGCAGCAACCAACTTTTGGAATCCTGTTGTTGGGGGGCAGGTGCTGTCGGCTTAGTGGCCGGTGGCTCAACATTAACAGCGATAATCGCTCTTGGTGTTGGCACGACTTTTATCTACGCAATCTATAACGGCTACTCGATCAAAGGAAAGACAAAGGTTAAAACACCAGATGGAACAGAGTATGAAGCAGAAATAGTAATGGAAAAGAATTGAAGTGATTTATGGCAGGGCTTTATCCTAGACCACCTTACTTCTTTGTTTGTAAAAGCTGCGGCAATAGGTTTCAGAGAAATATCAAAATTGGCGTAATTTTACCAAATTGCTAATTCGTAAGGGTTGTCGCTGATAAGTCTGTATGCAGCAAATAAAAACTAAAAAGCCACTGCACTCGGAAATTTTACTCGCTCCGCACCTAAAACTCCGGTGAGTGGGGGTGTTAAACGTCAAATTTGAGTTTTGTAATTATTGATAAGGATAGGATCGTGGAAGATTTGATCAGTAGTATATCAAGTATAATAGTAGATTATGCAGATGGAGAGTTTGGTCGATTAGATGAAGCGCATGTTCGAAGATGGATTGAACAGTTTGATGAGGCCGACCGTGAAGTTGTTTTGGCTGAGACCAATAGAATTCTAAAACGTACATATATTACAAAAGAAGAATTCTCAAATTTCATATCGTCATTGATCACATCTCCGAAATTTTCTACAGAGGATCAAGCCGACTTTTGGTCAAAGGTGTCTCTTTGCGATGTTCAGTTAAATGGTAATAGCCAGACTGAATTAGTCTCTTTGGTACGTGAACATGTTCAAAATAAGTACGGATTGCAGCCAAAGGTAAATAGCCACTCAGAGCACTATATATATTTAGATGATTTCCTATTTTCGGGGAATCGCCTAGTGTCTGATCTTCGTCAATGGATTATTAACGATGCCCCTGAAAATTGTCATATAAGTGTGGTCCTTATGGGGTGGTATCAAAGTGGTATTTGGTATGTACAGCGGACTTTGCCAAAGTTAGCAGAAACACACGGAAAAAACATTACATTCAAATACTGGTCAATCGAGGATTTTCGACTTGAAAATCGATTGACCTATAAAGATAAGTCTCATGTATTTTGGCCAGAAGAAGTTGTAATGGAAATTCCAGAAGCTCTTGAATACATTGCCGGACAAGAACGAGAGCCGACGTTTAGAGTTCAGAATGATCTCAAAAACAAAGTTTTCTCTCGCAAGCGCAGAACTCAATATGAGTTGGCGATTACCAAAGCGGGCTTACAAATATTAGGTTACTGCCAATCTCCAAACGAAGTGGTTAAGCCATTGGGCTACAATCGTTTTGATGGATTCGGCTTTGGTTCTACGGTTTTTAGTTTCCGAAACTGTCCAAATAACAACCCATTAGCGTTTTGGTGGGGGGACCCTAATTACTCTTCGGCACATCCGTTTGGTAAGTGGTATCCTTTACTACAAAGGAAAACATACGGCTAGTATTATGAAACAACATGAAAAAAAGCAATATGACATAAGAAATGCAGCTGCATTTAAGAAAACCACCGAGCAGTGGGGTGGTTTGTCAAATATGGCGGGCGGTTTTCCTGTTGTTGTAAATAACGTGGCGATTAAAAGCGTAGAAGCACTGTATCAAGCTTGTCGTTTTCCACACCTGCCAGATGTACAAGAAAAAATCCTAACGCAAGGGAGTCCTATGACAGCGAAAATGGTAGGCAAACCATTTAGAGAACAGTCAAGAGACGACTGGCTTGCTGTTAGAATTTTAGTAATGAAGTGGTGTTTAAGAGTAAAGTTAGCTCAAAATTGGGATGAGTTTTCGTCACTCCTCCTGAGTACACAGGATATGCCAATTGTTGAGCTTTCGAATAAAGATGACTTCTGGGGGGCAAAACCTGTGGAGCAAAACTTGTATGTTGGTGTAAATGCGCTAGGGCGATTGCTGATGGAACTTAGAGAGCAAGTTACACATAATAAAAAAGAGCGCTTTATGATTGTCCCTCCATTAAATATTTCTCAATTTAAACTCTATAACCAAGATATTTTGCCAGTAAATAAACCAGACTCTAATATTTTAGCCGCCCCACAAATCAACATATTTGACGTTTAACAAGAGACCGATCAAAGCGAACAGATGACACCTATCACTACTGTGGAACTAGTTGACCACTACACCCACTACTATTTGCATCAACGCTGGTACAAAAAGAGAGGAAATCAATGACCCCCATCAATACACTTCAGTATTAAAACTTAAATGATATTTTTAGAACACGCCAATCTGAAGCAGGGTGGGATTTGGGTGTACTTGATAATTAATCGCATATATATCTCTTAAAAAACCTAAGCGTTTTATTTAGTTGGTGTGATATTTGCCTATCTTTCATAGAGTTTACTAATAGCAAGGAGCCTACGCTATGCAATTACCACGTAATATGATGGTAAGCGTCTAGCAAAATGCACCTGCCAGTAACTCAGTAAAATGATTAAGCTATTTCCAAACTTCAATGAGGAGG
>NZ_NKHF01000041.1 GCF_002744175.1 Pseudoalteromonas piscicida | reverse complement strand
TTACGATGTTAGTGAGGGGTTCTTAGTTAATTTTGTAGCCAATACAACTAGAATCAGACTTGGGCTTGATACTCTTGATAGTTTTCCATATCTAAATGTCGGGAATAAAATAATCTATTACATAGAAGTAAATATTGCTGAAGAGCCATCAGCGAGCAAATCTGGAAAAGCAACTGAGATTGAATTGAGCAAAGAAGAGCTTATCTCAACTTTAGAAAAAGAGAGTTAACAAGTTGCTGCACTCGGAAAAATTTCTCGCTGCGCTTGCTATTTTCCGGTGAGCAAGGCGTTATATGTAACTCAATAAGTTGATTATCGCCGTCAGAACAAAATCATTTAAAAGTCATTAGGACGTCAAGTATTTAAAAGTCAGTTTGGTTAATTTGACAGCTAATTTTATCAAATTTAATCGATGTGAAATAATTTGCTGATTATAAAATAAGGACAAAAATCATGAAATCTAATTACCGTTTCGTATTTCTGCTACTTCCTGTGTTGATAATGAGTAGTGGAAGTCATGCTCAGGATGACTTTTCAGTGTTAGAGGGCCCTTATCTTGGGCAACATCCTCCTGGCTTAATTCCTGAAGTTTTCGCCCCTGGTATTGTATCGAAAGAGCATCGTGATTGGACCGGGCGCTTCTCACCCGACATGAAAGAGTATTATTTTACTAGGAACAATAAAAAAAGTAGAAAAAGTACGACGCTTGTTTTTAAATTCGAGAATAATCAATGGCACGAGACAGTATTGGGCCCCCGGATGGGTGGATCTATCTCGCCTGATGGTAAAACGATGCACTCTGGAAATAAGTATAGGGAGCGCACCGATAAAGGTTGGTCAGAGTTAAAAAGTCTTGGTCCCCCGTTTGAGGGCATCCCTATCATGGTCCTTACAGCTTCCGCTAATGGCACCTACGTTTTTGATGAACGAACAGAGGTTGGCACCATTCGGTATTCCAGATTGATAGATGGAAATAGGGAAGCACCAAAAGCATTTGGCAAAGAAATCAACGCAGGAAAATGGACAGCTCACCCCTTCATTGCCCCAGATGAAAGTTATTTAATTTGGGACAGCGAACGAGAAGGCGGGTACGGCGATTCGGATTTGTATATAAGTTTTCGACAGCGAGATGGTTCATGGGGGGCCGCCATTAACTTAGGGGATAAGATAAACACAGAAGGTCCGGACACTGGAGGAGTCGTATCGCCAGACGGAAAATATTTTTTCTTTAATAGAAAGATTAGCTCAGAAGATTCCGATGTATATTGGGTGGATGCGCAGTTTTTTGAGACACTTAGACCTGAATAATAAACCATATAACAATCGCAGCAAGAGCGACGCCAAAATACGGCGCGTCTTCTGCGGGCGTTAGCCCATAGAAATTTTTATGCGAAATTCGTCTAATACAGCCGAAGGCCTAAAATGTTTTTGTCCAAAAATGAGTTAGCTTGACCGTCCCTTGAACGTTCATAGCTGCTTGGCAGGTGAGTTTTAAACTAATTCTCCTAAGCCGTAAGATCAGATAAGAGCTACTAAATTTAAACGTGTTAACACCAAGCGATTACCTCATCCATACATTCACTTCAGCAAGTCCATTGCTTTGCAATAACTGAAGTTGCGACTCTATGTTCGCGCTTTGTTCAAACTCAAAGGCATCTAGCTGATCATCGAAGATAATCGTAGCAGCACCATCACCTCCGCGTTGCTTCACTTGATGTAGCGCAATATCAGCCAAATTCACCGATGATTCCCAGCCAATCACCTTACCACCTAGCAGTGGTAACGGGTAATAAGACCAGCCCATCGAGACGGTCAATTTGGTTGTTTTGCCATTTGGCAGGCGGTAGTCCGTTTCTGCAATGGCTTTACATAAGTCACTGACATAACTTTCTATATCATCTCGACTAAAATCACGCAGTAATAACAAAAACTCATCGCCGCTCCACCTAACTACATAGTCAGAGCCTTGCGTTCGAGTATTCAACAATGTGGCTATTTGTTGTAGGCAGCTATCACCGCCAATTGGCCCGTAAGAATCGTTGATTTTACTAAAATCGTCGATATTCATGATCATTAATACTAGGCTCTTATTCTGGGCCTGTAATGATTGTGCGTTGCGCTGGTAATGCTCGACATCTTTAGGGAGTTGATCGAACAGGAAGCGACGGCTTCGCAAGCCGGTCAACTCATCTGAATGACTGACTAACTTAAGCTGGGTATTAACTTGATTCAGCTTTTCGTTGGCTTTTCTAAGCTCAGTGGTACGCTCAGCAATTAAGTCTTCTAACGCGGCTTGTTTTCGCCTTTCTTGTGCTCTAAACACCCAAAAAATGAGATAGAACATAAAAATAAAGGCGCAGGTAATAAACAACCTAAAATAAATGGTTTCATCAAAGCGGCGTGGCAAAGTCACAGGCAATTGTAGCGTCTTTGCTTGCTCCCAATCTTGTCCTTGCCGCTTAGTTTCAAGAATAAAAGTAAAACTGCCTGGCGGTAAGTTGGTATAAATCGCTTCTCTACGTGTTTGAGCATCGCGCCATTGTGTATCATGGCCTTTTAACTTATATCTAAACTCGATGCTTTGAGGTGCGTAAAAATCAATTGCAGTATAGTTTATTGTTAAATCACGCTCAGAGGTATTAAGCTCGATCATTTGATTTAGCGAATCCGCACTAAATATACGGTTATGGGTTGAGAGTGATTCAAGTCGAGGCAGTAAATCGCCGCCCCCAAAAAGTTGCACATTTTTAGGGATCTCAACGACCCCTTGTAAGCTTGGATAGAAAATAGCAGACTCAGTTTCGATGACAGCGTCATGGCCTAATCCCGAGCAGCACTGGCTTGGTCTACCATCAAGCTGGCGGTCAAAAGGACTGATCACCTGTTCAACTTGTAAGCTCTCAATCGCCTGCTCAAATTGAGCTACGGGCATGCGATATACCCCTTTCATGGTACTTACCCAAATCAGCTTGTTGACCTTATCGAAGTGCAACGAAAAGATAGAGCCATAAGGCAAGCCATTAGATGCATCTAACTGATACCAATCGCCCTCAGAGGTACGATAAAACAGCCCGTCATTTAACGAACCAACTAACGTCGTTACTGTGTCTAGATGAAGAATACTTGTGATATAGGCTGAATCGAGCGAGGTTTGGGAGCCTATCTTTTCAATACCTTTTTCGTTGTAACGATACGCGCCCTTATTGGTTCCAATAAACCCATATCTCGGAAAGTCTTCTATAAAAGTAACAAACTGACTACCAAGAAAAGCATTATAAGCAAAAGGCGTGATCCCTTTGTAGTCTAAGCGGTATAAGCCTCGGCCAGTACCAAACCACATTCCGCCTCGATTTGAAGGGCTTAAAGAGAAGACTGGGTTCTGGCGTAACTCGCGCTCATTTATTTTTTCTAAAGTGCCATTTTCATAGACAAGTGCCCCGCGATCTGTCCCCAGAATGAGCTTTTCACCAATAAACTCCAAATCATGGATCACCGAGCGATTTAGTTGAGCGCTGGTAAGAATAGGTTGATAACTGTCATTTAGGCCAATTATCCCCAGCCCCTCACGACTAGCCACCCATATTTGGCCTGATGAATCTTGCGTTATGGCAGAAATAGCTTGGTTTGTTCTCAGTCCAATATGATGACGCTCTACTTTGCCTGAGTGTGCGAGCCACAAGCCTTCGTTTAGGCTGGCAAGCCAAATGTTGCTATCTTTGTCCATAAAAATATCCGCAAACCAAATACTTTGGTCTAGCTGGATCGGCTCAACCGCCTGCCAAATGCCGTTACTTTGGCGATACAGTAGTCGACCATAGGTAGATACCCAAAGGCCACCCTCTTTGTCATTCAGAAATTTATAAACGGCATTATTGCCAACTTCCTGATACCGACGCAGTACTTCATCAAAATCTAAAAAGTAAGCCCCCAGCTCAGACGCCAAAAAGAGTTTACCGTCTACCCAAGCCAAATCATGAATAATGGTTTGTGCGAGCTGCTCAGGTAAAGAAACTTTGCTTGCCAGTTCCAGCCTCACGCCGTCGCCATTGCGATTACTTGATTCACTAATTTTAAGAAGGTGACGTTCATTGACTAACCAAATACCATCTGGCACTAAGGCCATTTTGGTCACTGAACCAACGATCTGATTTATTTGTGTCACATCGAGGTTACTTTGCTCAATGTTATTTGCAGCCAGCATCAGCTTTTTCGCCGAAACATAATAAAGCCCGTTAGCAGCAATCCAGATACCACCGTCTTCGTCTTGTAAAATATCTCTAACTGGCCCTTGCAAGTCAAAGCGCCTTGCTTCTAAGGTTTTGGGGTTAAGTCGCAGCAATCCTCGGCGAGTACCAACCCATAGCATGCCAAAGCGGTCGACAGCCAACTTGTTGATGGCATTGCTGCTTAAAAATTCGGTATTCTGGGTATTAAAGTTTTGGAACTGATGGCCGTCAAAACGACTCAGACCAAACTGAGTGCCGAGCCAAATATAACCTTGATTATCTTGGACGACACTTTTCACACTTTGTGACGGTAATCCACTTTGGATATTCCACTGTTTCACTACATAGTCATCTATTGCCGCTACGCTGGTAAAAGACAGCAGCAAAGTGAACATGAAAAACAATAGCCTTATCATCTCGATTCCATCACATCAATATAGTTAGATTAACATGCCAGTTTTAAACAAAGCTTGCACGCAAATTAACGAAAAAATACCCGCCAATACATCATCGAGCATAATACCAGAGCCGCCATGCAAACGCTTATCTAACCACTTAATTGGCCCAGGCTTTAAAATATCGAAAAAGCGAAACAAAATAAACCCAACAAGTAGCGACTGCCAACTAATTGCCGCGCCTATCATCGTAATATAAAAACCAGCCACTTCATCCCATACAATTGCAGGATGGTCGTGAACATTTACATCATCCGCGGTTTTCCCACAAACCCAAATACCAAACAGCGTCATTATCATTGCCAACAAACACTGCAACCAGATGGGCGTGCCTTGAGTCAGAAAAATAAACGGAAGTGCTGCAAACGTCCCTACGGTGCCGGGCGCCTTTTTTGCCAGCCCCAAACCAAACCCAAGCGCAAAGAACTGATGCGGCTTTTTTAAATTAAAATTGTACTGCTTAGCCAAATTCACTCCTAGCTAAAATGTTCAAACCCTTGACCTGTTAACTGGTAAGGCAGCCCTTGATTGAGCAATTGAATGTCACCATTATTCGCCGTAATTTGACCAATACACACGGGTTCAACACCGTATTGCTTTAATCGAGTCTCCACAGCATTTTTATTATTATCATTCACTGTGAATAACAGCTCGTAGTCATCACCAAAGCCAAGTGCTAATTGCATCCGAGCGTCTTCATCAAGGCTCGAGCGCAGTGCATTCGACATCGGTACTTTGTCAGCGTGGATTTTTGCTCCCACATGCGAGCTGTGTAAAATATGTTTTAGATCCGCCAATAAGCCGTCTGAGATGTCGATAGCTGAGGTAGCAAGACCTCGAAGCACTTGACCTGCGGCAACGCGAGGCGCCGGAAAGTGAAACTTTTCCAATGCGGCTTTGTAGTGCTGAGGCTCCAGTTGTAAATCACGTTTTCTAGCTTCAATTGCTAGCCCAGCATCACCAAGGGGGCCTGTTACATAGATCCAATCACCCACTCGTGCACTTGAGCGCTTTAAAGCTTTTCCAGCCGGCACAATCCCTTTAGCACACACAGTGATAGTCAGCGGCCCTTGTGTCGTATCGCCGCCAATAACTTGAACGTTGTAGTACTCTGCAATTTCATGCATGCCTTCAGTGAATGCTTCAAGCCATTGCATGTCCGCATTTGGAAGCGTTAGACCTAGGGAAACCCAAGCAGGTTCTGCCCCCATTGCTGCTAAGTCGCTTAAGTTAACTGCAATAACACGGTGTCCAAGTGCTCGTGGTGGAATATCTTCAAAAAAATGTACACCAGCAACCAAGGTGTCGGTGGTCACCGCCAGTTGATTACCTTCAGGGACAGACACTAAGGCACAGTCGTCGCCTATTCCGAGCTCAACGTCTCTGCGAATGATCCCACGACCTTTGAAATAGTGATTGATTAGCTCAAATTCTTTCATACACAAAAAAGCCGGCCTAGGCCGGCTATTCCTATAGTAAAGTTTACTTACGAATAAACTTAACCGCTTTGTCTAGCACGCCGTTGACGAATTTGTGGCTTTCTTCTGCGCCAAACATTTTCGCCAACTCAATACCTTCATTGATGGCCACTTTATATGGCACATCTTCGCGGAACTTAAGCTCATAAGCGCTAACTCGTAGCACAGCTAACTCAACCATATCCAGCTCTTCAAGTGGACGAGCTAAGTGTGGGCGAACGGCTTCATCAAGCTGTTTCTGATTTACCACAACGCCACGAGCCAAGTCTTTAAAGTACTCAACATCCACTTTTGTTACGTCATTTTCGATCAGCATTTGCTGCTCGATATCGGCAATTGGGTTGCCACTTAGCTGCCAAGAATAAATAGCTTGTAAAGCAAGTACACGTGCTTTGCGTCTAGCTGCTGGTTTCACTGAGATTCCTCTTAAATTTGCTCTAACACGTTCACCATTTCCAGAGCTCCAAGGGCGGCTTCTCCCCCTTTGTTACCCATTTTAGTGCCCGCGCGCTCGATGGCTTGCTCAATGCTTTCAGTGGTTAATACACCAAAAGCTACTGGAATGTCATAATCTAATGAAACGCTAGCCAAGCCTTTGTTAGACTCGTTAGCGACCAAATCGAAGTGTGGTGTACCACCACGAATAATCACACCTAACGCAATAATTGCGTCGTGCTCTTTTTTCATTGCAACGCGTTTCGCTGCAAGTGGTAGTTCAACCGCTCCAGGTACATACACTACAGTGATATCGTCATCGCTAACACCACCGGTACGTTTAAGTTCATCTACAGCACCTTCTAATAGGCTGCTACCGATAAAATCGTTAAAACGTGAAATGACAATGGCAAATTTTTTGCCAGGAGCGTATTTATTACCTTCGATTACTTTCATTAGATGTTCCTAATCTGTATGAGCAATTGCCAAATTGAGGCGCATGATAGCACAGTATTGTGGCAATCGCCTACTATCTGACTATAGGCGATTGCGATCAATTTGGCATTTTGGAATTATTTTGGTTCGACGTATTCAACAACTTCTAGATGGAAGCCAGATAGTGCGTGGTATTTTTTCGGTAAACTCATTAAACGCATTTTTTGGATGCCTAAGTCGGCCAATATTTGCGATCCGACTCCCACTGTACGGGAGGTGCCTTGGAATTTACGGTAATTAACTTGCTCTCCAGCATCTTCTGCGGCAAACGCTTTTACCAGCGCTTCCATTTCTTCGCTGTGTTCTTGTTTACCCAGAATCACCAATACGCCGTCATTATCCGCAATGTGTTTCATTGCGCTTTGCAGTGTCCAGCTTCTGTCAGCACTGCGGTCAGAATGCAAAATGTCGTTAAACGTACTTTGCAAATGTACGCGTACTAAATTCGCTTCTTCAGTTTTGATCTCACCTTTCACCATCGCATAGTGCAACTGGTTATCTATGGTGTCTTTGTAGGTAACCAAATTAAATTCACCAAACTCAGTTGGCAATCTACACTCAGCAACTTTCTCTATGGTGGTTTCGTTTAAGTTACGATATTCGATTAAGTCAGCAATGGTGCCAATTTTAATGTCGTGCTCTTTTGCAAAGACTTCAAGTTGTGGGCGACGTGCCATCGTGCCATCTGGATTAAGAATTTCAACAATCACAGACGCAGGCTCAAGTCCTGCTAACCTAGCTAAGTCACATCCAGCCTCGGTATGGCCTGCACGAGTAAGTACACCACCTGGCTGTGCCATGATTGGAAAGATATGGCCTGGTTGCACGATATCTTCAGGAACAGCGCCTTTAGCTACCGCAGCTTGCACAGTACGAGCGCGATCTGCCGCAGAAATACCTGTGGTTACGCCCTTTGCGGCCTCAATTGACAAAGTAAAGTTGGTAGAGAACTGGGCACCGTTGGCTTTTACCATCAAAGGTAAGTTCAACTGTTCGCAGCGCTCTTGCGTCATGGTCAGGCAGATTAATCCGCGACCATACGTTGCCATGAAATTAATTGCGTCTGGTGTAATGTGCTCTGCCGCAATGATCAGATCACCTTCATTTTCTCGGTCTTCATCGTCCATCAAAATTACCATTTTACCGGCTTTAATATCGGCGATGATTTCCTCAGCACTATTTAAACTCATAGTTTTCCCATTTTTACTTTGTCTGTGGCTACTTTATAAAGCCAGCTTTCGCCAACAGACTCGTTGTGAGAGTGGATTCGCTGGCAGCGCTTGACTCACCCTGAATTAATCTTTCGAGGTAGCGGGCGATTTGGTCAACCTCTAGGTTTAGTTTTGACCCGACATGAAAACCTGCAACTGTCGTTTCTTGCGCCGTATGCGGCACAATGGTCAATTTAAATCGATTTTGTTCAACGGCATTCACCGTCAAACTGATACCATCTACTGCAACAGAGCCCTTGTAAGGAATATATTTCATCAGTGATGGCGGCGCAGATAACCAATAGTCGGTAGCTCTGGCATTGGGGTTTATCTCTACCACCTCTGCGATGCCATCTACGTGACCTGAAACGAGGTGACCACCTAACCTAGAAATGGGCTGCAGCGCTTTTTCAAGGTTTACTTTCTGCCCTTTTTTATACTCTGCAAACCGCGTTAAGCTTAGCGTTTCGTTTGAAACATCGGCGCGAAACCCATCACTAAACTTTTCAGTCACGGTAAGACATACGCCGTTGGTTGCAATACTATCGCCAAGTTGTACGTCACTCATATCGAGAGACGAAGTGGTTACACGCACAATTAAATCACCGCCTTGTAGCTGCAATTCCGTCAGTGTTCCCGTAGCTTCGATAATACCTGTAAACATGTTACTTCTCTTTGGTCGCGGTTATTTTAAGGTCAGGTCCCACCTGGCTGATATCGTCAAATATTAATTCTGGTATCTGCGACATAGTGCTAAGCGCAGTGGTGTTAAATAACCCTCGCCCAGCACCAATAATTTTAGGTGCTAAATACACAATATATTCATCGATTAACCCAAGCTCATGCATCACACCTGCAAGTGTGGCGCCTGCTTCTAGCCAAACTTGGTTATATTGCTTCTCTGCCAGTTTGCTCAAAACGGCGTGCAAATCCAGCTTACCATGAGCTTCAGGCACGACAATTTGTTCTACGAAATGAGGCCATTGCTTAGAATTATCAATAGTACGGCGAAAAATAATCACCGGTGCTTCAATGTTAAACAATGCAAGATCGGGCGTAAGGCGGTTTTGTGAGTCAATTACGGCACGCACGGGCTGGCGCAGTTGAGGTTGCGGATAATCAGTATGCTCTAAAAATTCTTCTCGCACATTAAGTCTTGCATTGTCAGCAATGACGGTATCTGCTCCAGTCAATACCACGCAGCTTTGTGCTCGATGGCGCTGAACATCCAACCGCGCAGCGGCTGAAGTGATCCACTTACTTTCCCCATTGTTTAATGCGGTTTTGCCATCTAATGACGCCGCAAGTTTACAGGTGACGAATGGCACATCATGCTCCATTCGCTTCAAAAACCCTTTATTTAAGGCCTTTGCTTGTTGTGCAAGTAAACCAAATGCGGTTTCGATACCTGCAGCTTCTAACATGGCTAACCCACGTCCAGCGACCTGTGGATTTGGATCAACCATCGCTGCTATTACTTTAGTCACACCTGCGTCAATCAAACCTTTAGCACAAGGCGGGGTTCGTCCGTAATGACTGCATGGCTCAAGGGTAACATAAGCTGTTGCGCCCGCCGCTTTTTCCCCAGCTTGCTTAAGCGCATGTACCTCAGCGTGGCCTTCACCCGCTTTTAAATGTGCGCCCTCACCGACTATTTCACCGTCTTTTACAATCACACAACCAACATTTGGATTCGGTGTAGTGGTGTACATACCACGCTTTGCAAGTGCAATAGCATGGCTCATGTAATCGTGGTCTTGTTTTGTGAACAAGCTCAATCCCCCAGCCTCGCTATTTCTTCACCAAACTCACGAATATCCTCGAAAGAGCGATATACCGAGGCAAAGCGGACATAAGCAACTTTATCAAGCTTTTTGAGCGCTTCCATGATGCACTCGCCGATCATGTCGCTGGAGACTTCTCGCTCACCGGTGCCACGAATTTGCGATTTAATTTGATGTACAACTTCTTCAATTTGTTCAGTGCTAACAGGGCGTTTTTCTAGTGCTCGGTGCATGCCATTTAAGAGCTTATCCTCATTAAAAGGCTCTCTAGTGCCATCTTGTTTTATAACACGCGGCATCAAAAGCTCAGCGCCTTCGAAGGTAGTAAAACGTTCGTGGCATAGAATACACTCACGACGGCGGCGAACTTGATGGCCGGAAGCAACCAAACGTGAATCGATCACTTTGGTATCTTTGGCTGAACAGAATGGACAATGCATAGACGCTCTCGTTGACTCAAAAAACAAAAAAGGCCGCTTGAATGCGGCCTTAATCATAACAAAAAACTGCTTTTTTGTGAGCGAAATTATGCGTAAACAGGTAATTTAGCGCAAATTGCTTTTACTTTTTCTTTCACTTGTGCCTGTACAGACTCATCATTAATGTTGTCTAGTACGTCACAGATCCAGCCTGCAAGCTCTTTCGACTCAGCTTCTTTAAAGCCACGGCGAGTGATCGCAGGAGAACCAATACGAAGACCTGAAGTAACGAACGGTGAACGCGGATCGTTTGGTACTGAGTTTTTGTTTACTGTGATGTTAGCGCGGCCAAGTGCTGCATCTGCATCTTTACCTGTGATGTCTTTATCAATCAGATCAAGTAGGAACAGGTGGTTTTCAGTTTTGCCAGAAACCACTTTATAACCACGCTCTTGCAGTACCGCAACCATAGCTTGTGCATTCTTAACCACTTGCTCTTGGTACGATTTGAACTCTGGCTGTAGTGCTTCTTTAAATGCTACCGCTTTAGCAGCGATAACGTGACATAAAGGACCACCTTGACCACCTGGGAATACCGCTGAGTTTAGCTTTTTGTAGATTTCTTCATCATCACATGCAGAGATGATAAGACCACCACGAGGACCCGCTAGCGTTTTATGCGTTGTTGTTGTTACAACGTGTGCATGAGGCACAGGGCTTGGATAAATACCAGCGGCAACTAGACCTGCAACGTGCGCCATATCAACAAGTAGGTAAGCACCTACTTTGTCA
Organism: Pseudoalteromonas piscicida; assembly: GCF_002744175.1. Lineage (GTDB taxonomy): Bacteria > Pseudomonadota > Gammaproteobacteria > Enterobacterales > Alteromonadaceae > Pseudoalteromonas > Pseudoalteromonas piscicida_B. Next base: position 90,988 of record NZ_NKHF01000041.1, on the reverse strand, counting down.
GCGATTTCACGGAACTTAGCCCAATCAACGATACCTGAGTACGCTGAAAAACCACCGATGATCATTTTTGGTTTGTGCTCAAGTGCTAACGCTTCAACTTGTGCGTAATCGATCTCACCGGTTTCTTCATTTAGGCCGTATTGAATTGCGTTGTACGTTTTACCAGAAAAGTTTACGTGTGAACCGTGCGTTAAGTGACCACCGTGAGCAAGGCTCATACCAAGTACAGTGTCATGTGGCTGAAGTAGCGCTTGGAATACCGCTGAGTTTGCTTGTGAACCAGCGTGAGGCTGAACGTTTGCATAAGTAGAACCAAATAGCTCGTTTGCACGATCAATGGCTAGTTGCTCAACCACGTCAACGTGTTCACAACCACCATAGTAACGCTTACCTGGGTAACCTTCAGCATACTTGTTTGTTAGCTGAGAACCCTGCGCTTCAAGCACACGTGGGCTACAGTAGTTCTCAGAAGCGATAAGCTCGATGTGATCTTCTTGACGTGAAGTTTCGGCTTCAATCGCTGCAAATAGTTCTGGGTCAAAGTCTGCAATATTCATGTTACGTTCTAACATGGTTTCTCCTAGGTAAACGTAAGGGTATTTTTAAAGACAATCTAGCACCGCGAGATGACCAGTTTGCCTATGAAATCAGCATGGGCATATTTAAGCAGGGATTGAATTTATTTCACACCCCTATCGCGATGATATTTTTTTATTTAAACATTAATATTTTAAATAAGACAACCTAAGTTGCATTTGAAAAGCTAATATAGTTGCGAAATTGAACATACCTAAGTGGGCCAAATACCCACTTAGATGTTCATTCTGATTTAGTTCAGCTTTGCCAACATTGCTGTTTTAAGGGCATCATAATCCGCGCTAAGCAGCTCAGCTAAACATGGCTTTTGTAGTGCATCGGCTAACGGTTTAGGCATTTCAAGCTGCTGATTTAAAACGCCTTCTACAGATTCTTTAAACTTCGCAGGATGTGCAGTTGCAAGGAAAATCCCCGTTTCACCTGCTTGCAAATCCAGTGCTAGCCCTTCATAAGCTATCGCGGTATGTGGTTCAGCTAGATAGCCTTTGCCATGCAATTCTTGCATTACAGCCTGAGTACGCGCTTCCGACACTGAACGTGAATAAAAGTCATGTTTATTAAAATCACCTCTTTCCAACATGATTTCAACTCGAGGCCAGTTATTAGGTTTACTCACGTCCATCGCATTCGAGAGTGACTCCAATGTGGAGTTTGGTTGCCACTCGCCTGACGCAATATATCGCGGCACCGTATCATTTTGATTGGTGGTTGCACTTAACTTAGCTATAGGTAATCCAATCGCTGCTGCGATCATTGCAGCACAAACATTGCCAAAGTTACCACTAGGCACCGAAACATGCACTTTTTCACGTTGCGATTGTGGCAGTTGTGCCACAGCCTCAAAGTAGTAGCAAACCTGTGCTACCAATCGGCTGATGTTAATAGAGTTTGCTGAGTTCAGGCCTAGCTTTTGCTTCACCTCATCATCTAAAAACGCTGATTTCACCATGGCCTGACAATCGTCAAAGCTGCCATCCACCGCATAGCAATGGATATTTTTTCCAAGCGTGGTAAATAGCTTCTGCTGGGCAAGGGAAATTTTGCCATGAGGATACAAAATAACGACATCGACGTTTTCTTTTTCGTAAAAGGCATGGGCAACTGCTGCACCAGTATCACCACTTGTGGCAGTCAGGATAGTCACGCGCTCTCCCTGATTAAACATGCTAATGCACTCTGCCATAAAGCGGCCACCAAAGTCCTTAAATGCAAGGGTTGGGCCGTGGAACAGCTCTAAACAATGCTGGTTGTCTGCCACCTCAACTAACTTGGCTGGAAAATTAAATGCGCGTTTTACCATGGCATCTAACGTATCTTGCGGTAACTCATCACCGATAAGGTGATGCAGTACTTTGGCGCTACGCTCAGCAAAAGGTAATGCAAGTAATGCGTCAATATCTGCAATTTTGTCAAATGTTGGTGGAAAGAAGACCCCCTGATTGCGACCTAAGCCAATTTTTACCGCTTCAACGAATGAGACTATCTGCTGTTCGTCTTTTAAGTTCACTAACTTCATTACTTTTGATCCTTTAATTCTCTTGTGCCAAGCGTATCTAGTCGGCAAATATGGCTAAACCCAGCTTCATTAATATAGTTTTGTTGCAGCCATTGCTGCACTGCATTTGCCTGTTGTTCAGACTTACAAATAGCAAAAAGCGTAGGCCCAGCCCCTGAAATGCTCACCAGCTCTGCCCCCAAATCTGGCAGCGCTTTTTTCGCTTCGCTGAAACCTGCAATGAGCGGCGCTCTTGCGGCTTCAGCAATGCTGTCTTGCATCATAGCTAGGGCTTTATCAAACTGACCTGATTGCATCAATAAACAAAACCCCGACAGTCGCTGAGCAAACTCTACCGTATCATGTAAAGAAAACTGCTGTGGTAATGCTTGCCTTGCTTTAGCTGTATTTAATGCAAAGCCTGGGTAAGCAATCACATAAAACCAGCTTTCATCATGCGCAACACTGATTGCTTTATCAGCGATACACTCGGCTGTCAGTTGCAACCCACCAAGGTAGCACGGCGTAATATTATCGTAATGACGAGCACCGCTGACCTTTGCCTCAAAATCAGCCATTAATTCAATCAGCTGCGATTGGCTTAACTGCGTGCCCGCAAAATCATTCAGTGCCGCAAATGCCGCCACTACGGAGCATGCACTCGACCCAAGACCAGAGCCAACGGGTAGCCCCTTATGCAGCGTCATGGCTACCGCTGGCATGCTGGGCGCAACATGCTGCTTAAAGTGAAGCAGACATTGATAAGCTAGATTGTCCTCAGGTATTGAAGACAGCTTATCGGCATAGGGACCAATGCAACTAAACGAATCGCGTTCAGCCGCCTCCACGCTAACCTGATCGCCTAGCAAACTGCCATCAATAGGTTGAAGTGCAGCGCCAAGCGCATCAAAACCAACACAAAAGTTACCCATAGACGCTGGTGCATAAAATGTTTTCATCATTACCCCTATCTCGACAGCGTTTTTAATATATCTGCAAACACGCCCGCTGAGGTGACTTCTGCGCCCGCGCCATATCCTCTGATCACAAAGGGTTTTGGTTGATAGTATTGGCTTAAAATTGCCAGTGCATTTTCACCGTCACGAATATCGTACAGAGCATGTTCTTTGTCTACCGCTTCAATGCCAACGCGGCATTTACCATCAACAATTGAACCCACATAGCGTAGCACTTGGCCTTGTGCTTTTGCCGCCGCAATACGCGCTGCAAAAGCGTCATCTAATTGTGGTAATTGCGCCATAAATTCATCAACACTAGCGCCCTTCGCAAATCCTTCAGGCAATACAGATTCAACTTCAATATCGCTAAGCTCCAGCGGTAGCCCAGATTCACGAGCAATGATAAGCAGCTTACGCGCGACATCTGTACCAGATAAATCATCGCGAGGGTCCGGCTCTGTAAAGCCGCTTTGTTTCGCTTTTTCTGTCGCTTCTGATAATGATAAACCATCTGACAATACACCAAAGATGTACGATAGCGAGCCTGACAAAATACCACTAAATGAAAGTAATTCGTCCCCCGCCCCAAACAGCAGCTTAAGATTGTCTAGTACTGGTAGACCGGCTCCCACGTTCGTTTCATATAAAAAGTGACGGCGTTTAGCCAGCGCTGCTTGTTGGAGTGACTGATAATATTCATAGCTGCCAGTATTGGCTTTTTTGTTGGCCGCCACGACATGAAATCCAGCATTTAAGAAGTTTAAATAGTTGTCTGCGACAAATTGGGCAGCACTACAATCAACAATCACGGGATTAATTAAGTGATTTTGCTTAACAAACTGACTAACCTGCTGTAAGTCAAAACCCGATTCAGCTTGCTCAAGTGCCAATGCCCAGTTATCAAACGGTACTCCCTCAGGATTAAGGTAGCACTTGCTTGAGTTAGCAATGCCATAAAGATTCAAGCGGATATTACGCTTTTCTAACCATGCTTGCTGCTTATGAAATTGCTTCATTAATTCTTGGCCCACTAAACCACAGCCAATCAAGAAGACATCAATGGATGGTACGTGAGTGAAGAAGTTTTCGTGACACACTTTCACCGCATCTTGACACAATTCACCGTCAACCACCGCTGAAATTGAGCTCTCTGTTGAGTCTTGCGCAATGGCGACAATATTAACTTGAGCCTGAGCCAGCGAAGCAAAGAATTTAGCAGCTAGGCCTTTGTGCGCCTTCATGTTATCACCCACCAAGGTGACAATAGCAAGGTTACGCTGCACTTCAATGGGGTCGATTAAGCCCGCTTGAGTTTCGAGTTCAAATGCCTGTTCAAGTGCGGCCAGCGCGAGTGTTAAGTCTTGCTCATGGACACAAAAGCTAATGCTAAACTCACAAGACGATTGCGTAATAAGTACAATGGATACGTTGTCTGCTGCCAGTGCTGAAAATACCCGGGCAGCCATGCCAACTTTGCCTTTCATGCCAGGTCCTGCCACCGTTAGCATGGCGAGCTTATCGAGACTTGATAGTGCTTTAACCGGCGCCTCGCCGCCGCCTTGGGCACAAATTAGTGAACCTGAGACTTCTGGATTATGAGTATTTTTAATTTCACACGGCACGTCGGCTTTTGCGCAAGGCAGAATAGTTTTAGGGTGAAGCACTTTAGCGCCAAAATAAGACAGCTCCATAGCTTCTTTGTATGACAGCACGTCAACTTTAGTCGCTTTTTTGATCAGGCGAGGATCTGCACTGTAAACACCGTCAACGTCAGTCCAGATTTGGCAAACTTCCGCTTCTAAACAAGCTGCAGCCACCGCCGCAGAATAATCAGAGCCGTTGCGACCGAGGGTAGCTAACTCCCCAGCTTCGTTACTACCAGTGAATCCAGCCATGATATAAAAACGGGCAGCTTGCGCACGCACCATTTCAGCAAAACAAAGTTGACTTAATTTAAGGTCTACTTCTGCATCTAGGTATCCACCTTGGGTCTTTACGCAAGCTTCAGCACTTAACGCCACAGAGTCTGACTGCAACATGGTGTTCATTAGTGAAACACTGATACGCTCTCCAAAACTAATGACATAGGCTCTTGCTTGATCTGGGCAGTGCTTGAGTAACTTGGCACCATCCAGCTTATTTTTCAATAAATCAAAATCGGGCCAACCATCGACACTACCGTAAACAGCCTGCACCTCTTGGTATAAACTCTGACTTCTGGCAACAAGTGCCTGCCATTGCGGTTCAAAATCCAAGCCTTGTGCTGCCAGATCAGCTAGCGTAACTAAACTGTCTGTCATTCCACCGGGTGCTGACAATACGACCAACGCTTGTTGTCCACCATGGTTCTGTATTAACGACCTTACGCTTTGTAAACAGGCAAAATCTTTGAGGGAAGACCCTCCAAATTTAAGTACTCGCATCATTTTTCCTCATTCCAAAAACAAAAAAGGCCTGTGTTCTTAGTGAACACAGGCCTTTTTCAAACTCGCACTGACCTATGCCACTATCCCGTTAGGATGGTGGTTGTAATAATGGTCGTAGTGATGATATTCGTTTTCATAAATTTAGATTGCCTGAAATTTAGCTTCACTGTCAATAGATAAAATAAAAATAGATTATGCAATTTTTTAATAGTGACATTTGTAATTTGCATAGATAAGTCATCTTATTCCAAACTTATGCAATAATCCCAAAAGCTGCTCGGCTTTGGCCGGTTTTTCTAAAAAACCCAACGCCCCTAAGCTTTCGACTCTTTCTTTCATTTGCGCTTGAATGTCAGCTGAAATTACCACAACAAAGCATTCGATTTTATGCTCTTTTATTGCTTCTAGCACACCAATACCATCAAGCACGGGCATGGTAAGGTCGAGGCACAATAAATCAATCTGCTGCTTTTTCAGCAATTCAACCGCTTGTTGACCATTCTGTGCTTGATGCAACGTCAGATCTAACTGGCTCTGTAAGTGCTTAATGACTTGCTTGCGGGCGACAGCCGAATCATCGCAAACTAAGACGGAATAACTCATAAAGTGGTCTGTCTTGTATTGTTGTTAATAAAACGGTCACTGGATAAGACTATCTTATAACACATTAAACTTTGCTTAGTAAGGCGCGAAAAAGCATATTTAATTAAGATATTTATTTATTTTTAACCATTTATTGGCTAACTTTATAAGCAGATTATACAAAGGCGATGAACTAACCGTAGGAGCTCAGCTTAATTCATGCTGCAAAAAAGCCTCTCAAAAAAATTGCTCACCAATGTGCTGTCGGTTTACTTCCTTCTAACCTTTGTCGTCACATGTGGACAGATCGTAGCTGAATACGTCAACACCAAAGACTACATTCGCAATGAGCTTACTATGCTGCAAAAGACATTCAGCCGCAGCTTAACCCGTGCGATTTGGGAATTGAACACAAAGCAAACCGTAACCACCGCAGAGGGGCTCCTAGCGATCCCGATGATTGAAGGTATCATTGTGCGTGATGATAGCGGTGAGATCATTTCTCAGCTGGGACGTTCGCTTGATATCCATGAGTTGTATAGCCAGCAGCTTGTTCAAGAGGAAGCAATAATCGAAGATACCCCCTCAGGTTTGTTTGGTTATACCTTTCCGTTAATATTCGAATTCTCGGGCCGCGCCACGCAAGTTGGCGATGTCACACTATTCTCAAGCCGAGAAGTCGTGCTCAGCCGGATCATGATTTCCATTTACTTCTTGATCGGCAACGCAATGATCAAGACAACCTTTTTGATCATCCTATTTTTAATCGCCTTTAGAAAACTGTTAACTGAGCCACTCGGGGCTCTCACTGAGCAAATAGAGGAATTTGAAATAGATAATGTCGATGGCCATAAAATCGATATTGATGCCAAAGAGCGGAATGAATTAAAAATCATGGAAGAGGCTTTCAATAAACTAATTGATAAAATTTCTGAGTACCGCAAAAAGCTCGATCAAACTCAAAAAGAGTTGATTATTAGCAATGAGAAGTTAGATCAACATAATATTCAGCTAGAACAAGAGGTTGCACGTAAAACATCCAATCTTAGCCAGGCTATGATGGATTTACAGCAACAAAAATATGAACTTGAAAAGCAAAAACTAACGCTGACCGAAGAAATCGATTTAAGAAAGCAAACAGAAGAAGAGCTATTAACCAAGCAAAAAGAGTTAGAAAAATACGTTGATGAACTCAACATGGCGCAAGAGCGTTTGGTGGGCTCAGAGAAAATGGCCGCACTGGGCGGGCTGGTTGCAGGTATCACCCACGATATTAATACGCCCGTTGGCATTGGAGTTACCGCGACTTCTTTCTTACAAGAACGTTTAGATCAACTAGAGACGGCATATAATGCTAAAACTCTATCGCCAAAAGCACTTGAAGAGTTTATTAGTGAAGCAAAACAAAGCACGAGCTTACTCACCACTAACCTAGACCGAGCGTCTGAATTGGTGGCCAGCTTTAAGCAGATAGCTGTGGACCAGGCAAGTGAGGCTGTGCGGACCATTAATCTTAAGCAATATCTAGGGGAAGTGATCCGTTCATTACACCCTAAGCTGAAGAAAACCCATCACCAAGTAAATATCGAGTGTCCGGAGGATATGACGCTGAACTTACCTGCGGGTGCGATCAGCCAAATCTTTACCAATTTAATTATGAACTCGCTGATCCATGGCTTTGAGAATCAAGATCAGGGTGTGATTGATATTGATATTAAAGAAGATAAAGGTACGGTCAATATTGTCTACAAAGACAATGGCAAGGGGGTAACCAAAGCACAACTTGAGCGCCTATTTGACCCATTCTTTACGACTAAACGTGATCAGGGTGGCAGTGGCCTAGGCACGCACATAACACTTAATCTAGTCAAACAAACATTAAATGGCGACATTGAAGTGACCAGCGACGAAGGGCAAGGACTAACCTATTACATTAGTTTTCCCAAAGACTTACAAAAGCCAATGGCCATGTTTAGCTAACTAACCCGAACATTGATAATTAATGCCTTTCTAGCAGCCAGCTGTAGCGCTAACTGCGTAGAATTCACCTCCAATACGCTAAGCTTGTAATTGGTGTATTGGAGCGAGATATCTTCCCCTCCATCAAACATCATCTAGTGGAATACAAGCCCTGACGTTTTTGCTATGATGACCACAATTTTATTCCAGACGGGCATAATTCTATGTGGTTCAGTAACTTAATCTGCTACAAATTCAAACAAGATGTAACTTACACACAAGAAGACTTTGAAAAGGCGCTAGAACAAGATATTTTTCGTCCTTGTGGTAGCCAAGACATGACCACTTTTGGCTGGACAAAAGCCTTTGGTAAACATGGTCAAATGCTTTCACACTTTTCTCAAGACAGTATCTTAGTTTGTGCTAAGCGCGAGGAAAAAGTGCTGCCTGCCGCCGTAGTCAATGAAATGGTGGCGGAGAAAATTGAGCAAATCGAGCAACAAGAGAATCGTCCAGTAAAGAAAAAAGAAAAGGACGACATTAAAGAAAACATCCTAGCTACTTTATTGCCTCAAGCGTTCAAAAAATCGAGTCTACAATTTGCTTTTATTGACCAAAAATCAGGTTGGGTAATTGTAAATAGCGCCAGCTTCAATAAAGCGGAAGAACTACTTGCACTACTACGTAAGTCTCTGGGCACACTACCTGTAGTACCAGCATTTGCTAACTATGACTTAGACTTACAGCTAACACACTGGCTAACAGAGTTTACTGCACCAGAGGGCTTTGCTATCGGAACCGACGCTGAGTTGCAAGAGCCTGACGACAACGGCGCGCAGGTAAAGTTAAAACAACATGACCTTTCATCTGATGAAATCAAAACACACCTAGAAAATGGTAAGCGAGTGACAAAGCTTGCACTCGACTGGCGTGAGCGCGTGAAGTTTATCTTACAAAATGATGGCACATTGAAACGCTTAAGTTATGCCGAAGCACTTAAAGACCAAAATGCAGATATTCCAAAAGAAGACTTAGCCGTTAAGCTTGATGCTGACTTTATTTTGGTCTCGGAAGAGATCAAAGAATTACTCGAAGAGCTAACTCAGGGTCTTGGCGATGATGAAGGCCTAGAGTCTTAGCCTATTGTTTTGCCGAGGGAAGGTGGGCAATCACCTTTCCTCTTTTAGTGTTTTTTAAACCGCATTTTTAATATCGCTTACCCCCCTCTTCTACTTGCTGATTTTGCCCCAGCGCTCCACATAGTGTCTTTTCCAGTCGGCGGTCAACGCATTTATCGCGCTTTATTCATTATTTAACCTGAACTAAAGGTAAAAAGTTATACCAATTGGCTTAATAAAGTGAGCTATTTTAGGGCGAGAAAATCTTGTCAATAATCCCACAACTGCCCCTGCTCATACCAAATATTGACGTCCATATCGGCAAGGCAAAAATTTTGCTATGTTAGTTGCGCTAAATAACCTGAGCTTCGGATAATTAATGCCTTTCTAGCAGAAAGTTTTGCGTTGAATTCACTTCCAATAGCCGGCTATTAGTGCGTAAACTCGTCTAGTTTTTTGTCTCAAATTGAACGAGTATTAAAGCAAAAAGGTATCAGCCCTTAGTGGTATTATAAGGTAAGTAAAATTAGCTAAATGGAGTTTGACACGAGTGAATGTAAAAAGCATTTTATTAGCTTTAATCGTAGTGATTATTTGGGGACTCAACTTTTCAGTCATTAAATTTGGTCTTGAGGAATTGCCACCTATTTTATTCTCAGGTTTGCGCTTTTTTGTGGTGGCGATCCCTGCCATATTTTTTATTCCTTTACCTAAAACTTCGGTATGGAACGTACTTGGCGTTGGACTCTTTTTGGGCGTACTTAAGTTTAGCTTGTTATTTATTGCAATGGAGTCTAACGCTTCGGCAGGCATTGCCTCTTTGCTTTTACAGGCTCAAGTGATTTTCACGATTCTACTGAGCGTTTTATTGTTAAAAGAAACTTTGAACAGATTTCAACTGGTGGGCATTGGTATCGCGACCGTTGGATTCAGTTTATTTTTTATCAATGCTTCTGGCTCAACAACAGTACTCGGCGCTATGTTGATACTCGGGGCTGCACTATTTTGGTCATTTTCAAACCTCATCATGAAGCGGCTACAAGGAGTAAATTTACTTCACTTTATTGTTTGGGCCAGTCTCGTACCGCCACTGCCACTCTTTATCCTCTCTTATTTTATCGAAACCGACTCTCCGCTTATGCTTATACAAAAAGCCACCTCACAAGCTTGGCTAGCTGTTGCTTACGTCGGTTATATTTCGACGCTGATAGCATTTGCAATTTGGGGATGGCTGTTGAAAGAGCACAAAGCGGCTTCAGTTACTCCTTTTGCATTACTGATCCCTATCGTTGGTATGCTTGGCTCTGCTTTATTGCTTGATGAGCAACTCACCCTGTTGGAAATCATTGGCGCGGGATTAATCCTCTTTGGTCTAACGGTTTCGGTCATCGGTTTACGACTGCTAAAAATACTAGTAAAACCGCAACCTGCCTTACCATCTTGATGCACAAAGCAAAAAGACCTCAAAAGAGGTCTTTTACTTGCCGCCAATGTTCAAGCATTAATAATTAAGCAAACATCGTTTTTACATCTTCTAGCGTTTCAAGGTAAGCTTCATCTGCAAATATATTCACCGCTCTGATCACGCCCTTTTCCTCATAGAGCTTTAGAGCAGCCGACTTATCTGACACCTGTAAAATACCCTCAACAATCGCGCCTACTCGAATAAAATCGACGTAGCACACATGCTCAGGCTTATAGTTTGGGTTAGCCCATGACTCGGCGACTTCTACAAATTCATCTGTAAAGTCCCACTCGCGCATGATTGCCCCCCCAATTTTACCGCCTAATTTTTGGATGGCATGAGCTAAAAAGCTTGGATTGGCAAATACCTCAGGGTGACGCTCAGCTTCAGTCAGAATAGGTAATACACCAATATTGAATACCAAAGAAGCCAGTGTGATTGTATCTTTATTAAGAGATGTATGTTTATTCACCCGGAGGTAAAAGTCCATTGAGGTGATAGCTTGGCATGCTACCTTCAGGGTTTTTTGCCATGCTTTATCCATATACGTTTTTATCAGCTTATTATTAGAGACAAACAATTGCTCCATCGCCATCGCTGTCGCTATGTTTTTTATCTGCCTAAGACCGATGCGTGTTACAGCCTGATTTAATGTGTTGACCTTTACAGAGCGGCCCATAAAAGCGCTATTCGCAACTTTGATCATCCGTGCGGCTAACGCGGGATCATGAGAAATAACATCAGCCATTTGCATCAAGTTAATTTCAGGATCATCGGCAGCTTGCCTCACACGAACTGCTATCTCTGGCAGTGTGGGAAGCACCAGTGTATCGTTGTTAATTCTGTCAGTGAGAATTGTGAGCAAAGCATTTTCTGTAGACATGAAACCAAATCCCTTAAAAACTGAATGAAAGACTCGTCGACAAATGAGCGCTAATGCAGCCTGCACCATTATTACTTACAACTAGTCACACAAATTATGTTTAGAATATAGCTGTAAGTATTGTCTAACTTTCGGATAAAGTTAAGAAAACCGATAAAATAAAATTTTATTTTATCTCTGCTCATTCACGCTCTCTTTGTTTAGAGCTAATTGTTATTCCAAGCTTGTTTTTGTAGCAGTTTGAATTGATATTTGTACCAGCTAGGTCCTAGCTTAATGCTCTTTTTTACAGTGCAAATTTACCAGTGCTTGCAGGCTAAAACAGATAAACTCTGTTCTCGCCCATTCATCTCAATTGCATCAAATTACTCAAAGTTTACTAAGAATAGTTTTAAAAAATCGTGTAAGGTAACGACCACATAATTAGAACACAATGACAACAAGGGAGCATTATGAAACACACTATGATTCATGTTGCAATCGCACTTGCAACGGGCATAGCCCTATCTGGCTGCTCTGAGCCTACAAATACCGCTGAAGCCACCAACACAAAAGCAAACAACACACAAACCGAGAAAGCAAAATCTGGTTACCAGTTGGTCAACGCAACGCAAGATAGGCTCGATATTTATACGCCTGTTACACTCAAAACCGACCTAAGCCACCTAAGTGATAACCAGAAGAAAATGCTGGGGTTACTTATCGATGCGTCGGTGATTATGGACGACTTATTCTGGCAACAGGCGTTTGGCGAAGATAGAGCGACTTTTCTTGGTAAAATCTCAGACGACAAAGTACGCCAATTTGCAGACATTAACTATGGGCCTTGGGATCGCTTAAATGGCGACCAAGTGTTTCTTTCTGGCTTTGAAGAAAAAGCACTGGGTGCCGAGTTTTATCCAAGCGACATCACCAAAGATGAGCTAAATAACGCGGAAGTAAAAGACAAAACAGGACTTTACTCTGTGATCCGTCGCGATGAAAATGGCCAACTCTATAGCATCCCATATTCATCAGCCTACAAAGCTGAGTTGGATAAAGCCGCCGAGCTTTTACGTCAAGCAAGTAACTTGGCACAAGACAAAGAGTTTGCAAACTACTTAAACTTGCGCGCAGATGCATTAGTCAATAATAGCTACCAAGCGTCTGATTTTGCTTGGATGGACATGAAGAATAATCCAATTGATGTAGTGATTGGCCCAATTGAAACCTATGAAGACCAGCTATTTGGCTATCGCGCCGCTTTTGAGTCTTATGTTTTGGTTAAAGATTTGGCATGGAGTGAGCGTCTCGCTAAATTTGCCGCTTTTTTACCTGAGCTACAAACCGGCTTGCCAGTTGACGATAAATACAAGCAAGAAGTGCCTGGATCTGATGCCGACCTAAACGCATATGACGTCATTTATTATGCAGGCCATTCAAACGCGGGTAGTAAAACCATTGCGATTAACCTACCAAATGACGAAGAAGTGCAACTCCAAAAAGGCACGCGTCGCCTACAGCTTAAAAACGCAATGCGCGCAAAATTCGATAAGATCTTAGTACCAATCGCCGATCAACTTATCGTCCCAGAGCAACGTAAACACATCACCTTTGATGCTTTCTTTGCTAATACCATGTTCCATGAGGTAGCCCATGGTCTGGGCATTAAAAATACCATTACAGGTAAAGGCACCGTGCGCCAGTCACTACAAGAACACGCAAGTGCACTTGAAGAAGGCAAAGCAGATATTCTAGGCCTATATATGGTCGAGCAATTGCTTAAAAAAGGCGAGATCACTGAGGGTACGCTCGAGGATTACTACATCACCTTTATGGCGGGTATCTTCCGCTCAGTACGTTTTGGCGCATCCAGTGCACATGGTAAAGCGAACATGATCCGCTTTAACTTCTTTAAAGAAGAAGGCGCATTTTCTAAAAACACGGACGGTCTATATCAAGTGAACATGGAGAAGATGGGCGCAGCGATGGAGAAACTGTCTAACCTTATCCTAACGCTACAAGGTGACGGCGACTATCAAAAAGTCGATCAACTGATCGCCACGCACGGCGATATTAAAGCAGAACTACAAAAAGACCTAGATAAGCTTTCTAAAGCAAACATTCCTGTCGATGTTACCTTTAAGCAAGGTAAGCAGGTGCTAGGACTCTAGTACTAACAAGCGCACCATGCCATAGTGACTGAAGCGCAAGCTAAACGCCTATGGCATGACTTACCCCATTACACTGCAAGTTAAATAAAAATCGCGACATCACCTAAAGTAAATTAGGAACAAGGCCGATAGAAAACAAACATTGTGTTAAAACAAAAAGGAGTTTTTATGACAATGAACTTTCGCATCCATTCTGCATCACTGACTATGGCACCCGCAAAGCCTGCTGCTACACAAGTGAAAGCAGCGTCAGAAGCTATCATTTCCAGAAGAGGTGAAGCACAACAACCATCAGACAAGTCAAATGCTATTGCAGCCTACACTGGTGATATTCCCAATAGTTCACCTTACAATGCACTATTAAACCCAGAAGGTTTTGATTTTGACAATATGTCCCTCAATGAATTTTACGATGTTGTTGATGCGATTCGAACCTTAGAGTTTGATATAGAACGTGCTAGTGGTAATACGGGAAGTTTACGTGATACATTTTGGCATGATGTGATGTCTGTTAAGGGCTCTTTGGAAGGTGTAAATTATGAGAAGCAAGGAATAAAGCCTGATGAAAAAATCAACATTTCACAATTTTATGGGCAGTCAGTAGATGAAGCCAGAAATATGGAAGAAGAGAACTACCGCTCTTTTCATGGTGTATTAGGGTATGCTCAAGAGCAACAAGAAACTGTAGCGCTCATCACTTCCGAATCCTTCCTTAAAGAGTATCAGGAAAAAGCGGTAGCATTTTTAAAAGCTCAAGAAACTCAATTAATTGATACGCAGGCCTAAGTGGCCTGCGCAATGTTGAATAGCTATTGAATTAATTCTCTCGGTATTCGTAACGTACACCACCACGTGTACCTGTACCCCCGCCATTATTCATTAACGCTAAACGGTAGTTACTAAGTGATATAATACATCTATCCAAAATTTGTTTTTAATTTTGCAATTTCCTCATCACTATAGGGTTTTGCTGGATAGAGTCCCCAAACCGGTTTTGGCCATGCAATATCGGTTTTAAATCGCGCGATGTGGTGCACATGTAGTTGCGGCACCATATTACCAAGCGCAGCCACATTTAATTTATCAGGCGCAAAGGTATCTTGTAACAGTTGACTAAGTTTGGCTGACTCTTGCCAAAATTGAGCTTGCTGCGACTCAGGTAAATCAATAATTTCTCTCGCGCCCGCAACCCTAGGTACTAAGATAAACCAAGGGTATTGAGTATCATTCATTAACAACACACTACACAGTGGCCACTCGGTAATTAAGATACAATCTCGTTGTAATTCTTTGGCTAATTCAAATGTCATAATTGGATACTTTAAGTCTTAATTACTCGGCACTCTATCCGAATTTGTTGCTATTGCAAAGCGGCTTCATTACCATCCTGTCAGACTTTAAAAATATAATAAGGTGGCTATCGTGCACTCTCGCATCAAACACTACACCATCGCGCTTCCGTTAGCACTTGCCTCTGTCGCCGCTAACGCAGAGCAACTAACACTTGAGCGACTTTTTGACGACCCGTCTCTTTCTGGTAAAGCGCCTGTAAAACTGCAATTTTCTCCAGACGGCTCTCGCGTTACGTATCTTCAAGGTAAAAAAGAAGACTATAACCGTTACGACCTTTGGGAATACAACTTAAAAGACAATACCAACCGCTTGTTAGTAGATTCTGCGGCGCTGTTTTCTGGCCCAGAGAATCTCTCAGATGAAGAAAAGGCACGTCGTGAGCGTCAACGTATTTTTGGCCGTGGTATTTTAGAATACAAATGGTCAAAAGATGGCAAAGCGCTTCTTTTCCCGCTTAATGGCGATTTATACTACTATGAAATCGCTTCGGGCAAGAGCAAGAAACTAACAGAAACTGAAGCGTTCGAAACCGACGCTCGCTTCTCGCCAAAAGGCAATTTTGTTTCATTTATTCGTGAGCAAAACCTCTACACCATTAATCTCAAATCAGGCAAAGAAACGCAATTAACTAAAGACGGCGGTGGCGTAATTAAAAACGGCATGGCTGAGTTTGTTGCCCAAGAAGAGATGAGCCGTATGACGGGCTACTGGTGGTCGGGTGACGAGCAACAAATTGCTTTTACTCGCATTGATGAAAGCCCAGTTCAAGAAGCTATTCGTAACGAAATCTATGCCGAAGAAGTTAAGCTATTCAATCAACGTTATCCTTACACGGGAACAGCCAATGTTGAGATTGAATTAGGGGTCGTAAAGATCAATGACCAAAAAGTAGATTGGATTGATTTAGGCGAAGATAAAGACATCTATATTGCTCGGGCAAATTGGTTAAAAGACAACAAAACGTTATCATACCAGTGGCAAAACCGCTCGCAGCAAAAACTAGAACTGCGCTTTTACGATACCAAAAGTAAAAAGCAACAGGTCGCTCTGACCGAAACCAGTGATACTTGGATTAACCTACACTTTGACCTTAAATTCTTAAAGGACAAAAAGCATTTCGTATGGGCATCTGAGCGTGATGGCTTTAAACACCTTTATCTTTACAGAACCAATGGCCAACTGGTACGCCAAATAACCAAAGGCGATTGGATTGTTGAAAGCCTTCAGGGAGTTGATGAGAAAAAAGGTATCGTATACTTCTCGGGCCGCAAAGACACGCCGCTTGAAAGCCACCTATACAGCGTACCACTTTTCAAAGATGGTGAAGCAAAACGTATTACCGAAAAAGGCAGCTATCATAGTGTCGTACTGGCACAAGATAACCGTACCTTTATCGATAAAAGTTCTTCTGTAAACCGTCCACCAGCCGTTGCGCTGCGCAAAGTGAATGGTGACTTTGTTACTTGGCTTGAAGAAAACGCCTTGAATAACGACCATCCGTTAACGCCTTATTTGAGCAATCTAGCCACGCCAGAATATGGCACACTTAAAGCGGAAGATGGTCAAACCATGTATTACCGTTTGTTTAAGCCAGCAAAGCTTGAAGACGGTAAAAAATACCCTGTGATTGTGAACGTTTACGGCGGCCCTCACGCACAACGCGTGACCAACAGCTGGCGTAGCAAAAACTTGTACTTCCAATACCTTGCACAACAAGGTTATGTGATTTTCCAATTAGATAACCGAGGTTCATATAACCGTGGTAAAAAGTTTGAAGATCCAATCTATAAGCACTTAGGTGTAGTAGAAGTGGCTGACCAAATTAAAGGCGTTGAGTTCTTGCGTACACTAGAGTACGTCGACCCTGAGCGTATTGGTATTTATGGTCACAGCTATGGCGGCTACATGGCGCTGATGACGATGTTTAAAGCTGGCGATTACTTTAAAGCCGGTGTTTCTGGTGCGCCAGTAACCGATTGGGCTTTGTATGACACCCATTACACTGAGCGTTACTTGGGTCACCCAGACACAAATGCGAAAGGCTATGAGCAAAGCGCGGTATTTCCATTCGCCGATGGGCTAAAAGGCCCACTGATGATTTATCACGGCATGGCGGATGACAACGTACTGTTTACCCATGCAACGAAACTATTTAAGCAGTTGCAAGACGAGGCAAAGCCATTTGAAATGATGACTTATCCAGGCTCTAAGCACAGCTTGCGGGGCAAAAAAGTACAAACCCACCTACATCAAACCATTACTGACTTTTTCAACCGTCACTTTGACGTTGAACCGAAGTAAACACTCAATAACGCCCAGCTTCCTGTAGGCTGGGCGTTTCTTTCCCTTATCTCTTCATTTGGTTCTAATCCATTGGTCTAATTGTTTATTGCCTCAGACTAAGAAAAACTGAAATTATTGTGCTAGCTCAATTTATTACGGCAAAAGTTAATTAATATAGCTGATACCTATACGTCAGGGCTCTTATACCAAATGTATTAAGTCAATGTGCTATTTGAAGCACAGAAATGGCTTTAGTAGCTAGGCAAAAATTTTGCTATTTAGTTGCGCTAAATGAGAATTTTTTACGACGCTAATATGCTATTTCATCCTTCAAATTGATTAGCGAATTAATTCAACTGGTATTACAAACAGTTTTGCGGATTTGTATCAACAAAGCGTTCGCGCCTGCTATCAACCCACATAATAAGAACGACATAAGGATTGCGTTATGTCCAAACAGTTTTTAAGGCACCTTTCAATTTTTCAACGACTGGCATTATTGATTACCGTTGTCATCATCGGTGTTATTGTGCAAAGTGTGGTTAGCCTCACGCAACAATACGATGCACTAGAACAACAGCAGTACCATAAGACCCAAAATCTTGTGGAAAACGCCTACAGCCTAGTCGCTTACTTTCATCAGCAGTTCGCATTAGGGAAGCTGCCTGAAGCAGAGGCTAAAACAGCGGCATTAGATGCCGTTGCGGCACTAAGATACGAGGGAAATAACTACTTTTGGATCAATGATTATCAGCCCAAAATGGTTATGCACCCATTTAAACCGGAACTCATAGGTAAAGATCTTAGTCAATCTGCCGATCCCAATGGCAAACGCCTTTTTATCGATATGGTTGAAGTAGCAAAAGCACATGGAGCTGGGTTTGTCCCCTACCTTTGGCCAAAGCCTGGTAAAGACGCTCCGGTCGAAAAAATCTCTTACGTTAAAGCATTTACACCTTGGGGTTGGATAATCGGATCTGGCGTTTATCTAGATACCATAGAAGCTGAGTTTGCGCATATTCGTAACTTACTATTGATTGAGATGTTGGTACTGATTGTTTTATTGTTTCCGTTCAGCGCCATTATCAGTAAGAGTATTATTGCCCCAATCAACCAAGCCAAAGACATGATGAAGGACATTGCTCAAGGTGAGGGCGACTTGACTCGGCAACTTGATGAAAGCGGCAAAGATGAGATCACCGCACTGGCTAAATACTTTAACCTTTACACCGAAAAGATGCGCCACTCCATCGCCACCGTCGCTCATAACGCAAAAGAAGTAGAGACACTGGCTAATCAGGTCAAAAGCGCCGGAGAAGAAAACTTAGCCTTTATCGAATCACAAAACGACAATAGCAGACAAGTGGCCACCGCCGCAGAACAAATGACTATGCAAGTTCGTGAAATTAGTAGTAATGCGGACACCGCGGAACACTCAGCGGCAGACGCTCGAAATTACAGTGAAAAGGGTCGACAAACTATTTCTGAGACTATTTCGGCAATTAAGAAGCTGTCTGAACAAATTCAGTCGGTAAGTGTAACCACAACTCGCCTTGACCAAGAAAGTCAACATATCGGCTCAGTACTAGATGTTATTCGGGGGATCGCAGAGCAAACCAACTTACTGGCGCTTAATGCGGCTATTGAGGCCGCCCGAGCAGGTGAGCAAGGACGAGGATTTGCCGTTGTAGCAGATGAAGTTCGCACGCTTGCTAGTCGCACAGGACAAAGCACTGACGAAATTCATCATATGATAGAACGGCTACAAAAGGAGGCGCAACAGGCCGTTGCTGCTGTTAAGATCAGTCAGCAGATCTCCGAGCAAACGGTAGAGCAAGTCCAGCTCGCTGATACTGCGCTGACAGAGATAGAAAAGCTCATCGACGCCATCTCAGACATGAATACCCATATCGCAAAAGCCACCGACGAGCAGAGTCTAGCGGCACAAGAAGTGAATGAACGGATTTCGCAATTATCCGATTCAACTCACCACTCACTAGACACCACCCACTCCCTTAACAACACCAGTGAGCAGTTAACTCAAGCGAGCCATGAGCTCAGTGACATAGTGGCACGTTTTAAAGTATGATGGACACCCACAGAGCGCAGCCAATGTGCTCTGTGCCCTTTGTGTATAGATGATTGATATTGCTTATCTTGTCGATAAAAATAATCCGTGAGCATCAAGGCTATTTTACCGCTATATTGCAAAATTATTTGCTTGAGCCAAAAATAGCCCGTGAAAATTTGCTTTATTATGTACCCTTGGGAGCGCGTTGAAGCCGAAAACGACAGCACGCTTAGACTGATCCACGAAGCCGTATCTCGCGGTCATGTGGTTGCAATCACCACAGTTAACAACCTCACCATTCGTGAAAGCGTTGCCAGTGCTTTTTGTGATGTATTTGTTGCCGGACAAAAAGTACCGGACAATTTCGTCAGCTTTTACAATAAAGCCAGCTTTAAAAAAGTACAGCTACCTCTGGCGGGCTTTGACGCGATATTTATGCGTGCAAACCCACCACTAGATACGCTTGCCATGAACTTCCTGGACTCGGTACGTGATGATACCTTTATTGTGAATGATATTGATGGGCTTAGGATTGCAAATAACAAGCTCTATACCGCCTCTTTTCAAGGTATCGCAAGAGAGTTTATTCCCAATACTCATGTATCCAAAAACAAAGAATATTTGGAGCGTATTTTCTCTGAATCAGAACAAGAGAAGATGATCTTAAAACCACTGGATGGTTTTGGTGGTCGTGGTGTGATTGTAGTGGAAAAACGCGCAAAACAAAGCTTTAGCTCATTGCTTGAGTTTTATATTGGCGGTGACGAGTCCGGCAAGGGTAGCAACTATGTCATTTTACAAGACTATGTAGAGGGCGCCGACGAAGGCGATGTTCGTATTCTTATGCTCAACGGCGAGCCAATTGGCGCCATGAAGCGAGTACCTGCGGCGAACGAAGTGCGTGCCAACGTACATGCAGGGGGTAAAGTAGTGAAGCATAAACTCACCAGCCAAGAAAAGGCATTATGCAAACATATTGGTCCTAAGCTTGTACGTGACGGTTTGTACTTTGTCGGCATTGATGTTATCGGCGGA
Organism: Pseudoalteromonas piscicida; assembly: GCF_002744175.1. Lineage (GTDB taxonomy): Bacteria > Pseudomonadota > Gammaproteobacteria > Enterobacterales > Alteromonadaceae > Pseudoalteromonas > Pseudoalteromonas piscicida_B. The sequence continues at coordinate 70,609 of NZ_NKHF01000041.1, read as the reverse complement.
AAACTCATTGAAGTGAACGTACTTTCTCCTGGCGGGATCACTCGTATTAACCGCTTAAACCGGTGTAAGTTGCAAACACAGGTTATCGACTTTGTTGAGAGTGTCGTACATGCCAAAGAACTTGTAACACATCGCAAAAATCAATTCCGCCAAGTAATAGAAGACGCTCATGCTATCTGAACAAGCCATTATTGCCGCACTTGAGGCCGGTAAACCAATCAGTGGACAATTTGCAGAGGGCGCCTTTCATCTCGAGGTGAGAGAGTATGTACCCTATATTGCTACCGCCGTGCACGCCGGACACCGTACTCGTGCCAGCTTAAAGAGCTGGTACGCCATCAGTGATGCCGAGCGTTTGCAAGAAGAAGACCCATTTACCGATGGCATGATTGAGTCTTTGCCTATCACTCTAATCGCTCGAGACTCCCGTTATGAATATGATTTAAATCGTGCACCAGAGCAGGCAATCTACACACAAGCGTGGGGCAAACAGGTATGGACGGAGGCATTACCCAATGCGGAGGTCGACGTCAGCTTGTCGAAACATGCAGCATATTACCGGGTGCTATCGGCCCTACTTACTACTGTTGAGCGTAAGTTTGGTGCCTGTGTGCTATTTGATGTCCATAGTTACAACTATCAAATTCGTAGTCACGCTTATGCGCCTACCTTTAATATTGGTACAGCACAACTCGACACGCTGCGCTTTCGCACCGTACTAGACGAACTAAAAAAACAGCTTGGGTTGAAAAAGCTCGCAGGCCAGCTGGTGGACTGTGCGGAGAATACGGTTTTTCAGGGTCATGGTTATCAAGCAAATTATATTACTCGCCATTTTGACAACACTTTAGTGATACCGCTGGAAGTGAAAAAGGTCTTTATGGATGAAAATAGCGGCGAGTTATTCCCTGTAGTATTTGAAAAGCTACAGCGTAATATGCATGTCGCATTGAGTAAAACAGCAAAAACATTTGCCAAGAATCATTGCTATAAGCCACTTCGAAAAGCAAAATCAACGTCGCTACTTGACCCTGCACTAATAAACGTTGACGCTGCGCTGTATCGTATTGCTAAAAACCTCGAAACGCTGCATTACGTTAACCCGAGCAATATTGCGCAAGAGAAACGTCGGTTTTTCTCGAAACGTCATTATCAGCCAATATTTAAGTATCGCCCACTTAAAATTGACCCTTATGAGTTTAAAGAGCAGCTTTACCGCTTACCGGTTGGTAAAATTCAAGACCCTATCGTCAAGGATTTATACCGCAAAGTCATCGACAGCTACGCCACTAAAATCGAGTTGATCACCCAAATTGGCCGCGAAGCTTTTTTGTATAACTCACTGCGTTATTATGGCGAACCAGACTATAACGATATCAATAATGCGACTTTCCTTCTGCACGCGCGCGAAACTGAAACACTGCCGAAAAAAGACATTACCGCAGAGCAGGCCCTAGTACGCTTTAATCAAGCCATTGAAACCATGGGCTTACCTTGCAAAGTGGCAATTTCAAGTAAACTGGTTGCTAAAGCAATGGTCGACAACAGTAAGCGGTTACTACTCGTTAATAGCAGTGCAATGCTATCAGAGCTTGATATCAATGCCTTGATAGAACATGAAATTGGGGTCCACTTGCTCACAACCTTAAATGCCGACGCCCAACAACTTAAGGTGCTACATTTAGGTCTACCTGGTAATACCTATACCCAAGAAGGATTGGCGATTTATCGCGAATATCAATCAGGACAAATAAACCTAACACGCCTCAAGGTATTGGCGCTGAGGGTAATTGCAGTGAATATGCTGCTGAAGGGCGATAAGTTCTATCAAGTGTACGAGTTTCTGGCTGATTCTGGTGTGCTGAACGTCAACGAAGCATTTGCACTTACTACACGTATCTTCCGTGGTGGCGGCTTTACTAAAGATCACCTTTACTTAAAAGGCTTTAAAGACATTGTACAGCTTGCTAATAGCCGCAGCTTAGATAATTTATATCTTGGTAAAACCGGTATTGCGCACTTAGACGCACTGGATGCATTGGTGGAACAAGGGATATTTACAAGACCCAAGTACCTTCCTGATAGCAGCCGAGATCCAGAGCCTGATACGATCCTAAGTTATTTAATTTCTTCAATTAAATAGGTCAAAATTGCCACTGCGGTTATACTAGTACTATCTCGTATCGACCCAGTGGTTTTCTTTTGGATCAACAAGAAATAGATTTACTCGCTTTTGAACTCGCAAACTTACGACTTAAAGCCGATCTCACACTCGCTCCTAAATACCCTTATTTCTCGGATAAGCCCTACCCGCTTGGCCGTTGCCTAGAAATTCGAGACGAAATGTTTAAACTCGTCACCGCTGAACTCAAACAAAACTCAGAATGTTTGTCGGTGCTAAAAAAATATATGATGGCAGAAAATGCAGAGCTCAAGAAAGTCTGGGGTTCTTTGCGTGATGAATACTTTCAAAATGCCATATTTGTAGGTGAGTGGTATATCGATACTGCAAACGATACCGTTAATGCAAATAAGCCAAGAGTTGAAATCAAACCGATTGCGCAGTCAGGGTTTTCGGCCATCACTAGCTTTGAGCAATTCGTTAACATTGCTGAGTCTTACTGGCAGGTCGAAGTATACAAAAATACTGCATTTCCAGCGATTTCCCCCTATTTACCGCTTATTTGTGTCGACGCCAAAGGCGCAACTTGGTTAGCGGCAGCTAATGATGACATGATCAAGGTGGCCACCAGCAGCGAATTCCAGTTATCAGAACAAATTCTAAAGCAACTTCCTGAGCCCGACGCCAGTATTGTATCGCGTTGGAGGAAAACTTTAGAAACTATTAAGTCACCAGATGAAATTCTACTGCAAACAGGAAATCCAGAAGGTTTTTGCCAACTATACAGAAATGCTCAAAAAGCTGGAGATATGGCGTTTAGAGATAGAGTAGTACGCGCTTACATGAGCCTACCAAAAGGCGCGTAACCTAATGAACCAGAACTCGGGATAACAACTGGTACTCTAGCAGCGGTTTCCCGAATTCAGGTTAATGAGTTAAAACGAAGTGGGATACGTCGGTGATTCGTCCGTAATTTCCCATTTGTCTTGTGTTGGTCTGTCCACTCGACATTGATTCTGCTGTTGGAAACATCTGTCTTCACAGTTTTGCACTTGCATAGGATCCGAATAATCCTTGCGACAAGTAAGTGAACAAGAACGTGAATCACTCTCACAATCCACTGGCACATTACTCACTCTAGTTGTGAATTTTCCGCTACAGCCGCTCATTAATACCACAGCGACAGCCGTGGCTAATAGTATTTTTGTTGTCATTGCTCTGCTCTTAGAAACACCGGCTCTTGTGCCTTTTGCGTTGCTTCTTCACTGAAATAATAACCAGCAATATCAAACGCTTTTAGACTTTCTAGATCCGACACTTGGTTCTCAATGATATACCTGGCCATCATGCCTCGCGCTTTTTTAGCGTAGAAGCTAATCACCTTGTATTGACCATTTTTACAATCTTTAAAGACAGGTGTGATAATTTCACCGTTAAAGGCTTTTTTATCCACGGCTTTAAAGTACTCGTTTGAAGCTAAGTTCACCAAGTATTGTGTTTGCGCCCCTTCCATGACCTCATTGAGCTTTTCAGCGATGATACTACCCCAAAACTCATACAGGTTTTTGCCACGTGGGTTACTTAACTTTGTACCCATTTCTAAACGATAGGCCTGCATCAAGTCAAGTGGTTTTAAGATCCCATACAGCCCAGACAAGATACGTAGATGATTTTGCGCATAATTTAAATCTGCCTCACTCAGACTTTGAGCGTCTAACCCAACATAGACATCACCATTAAAAGCAAAAATCGCTTGCTTAGCATTGTCTTGGGTAAAAGGCTCAGACCACTCGGTAAATCTTGCCGCGTTTAAGCCTGCTAGCTTATCGCTTATTTTCATTAAACTACCGATTTGTTGTGGCGTTAAATCGCGACAAACGTTGATTAATGACCCGCTATGCTCCAGCAATTCTGGCTGGGTATGAGTCGTAATTGGTGCCGGTGTTTCATAGTCTAGGTTTTTCGCTGGAGAGATAACTGTGATCATGGTTTGCCTATTGACTTAGCTAGTAATTAATGTCAATTTCAACACTATCCCCAAGTAACTTCAAGTGTTTGTCCGCTTTGGACTTGGGCTTAAGCAATTCGCTACACAAAAACGTAGCTTCGCTTTACAACTCGACCTTATATAACAATAACCCAAATAGACACGGTGATATGTAACCGATACGGACATATGACCTATCCAGCTATTTAATGGTGTTGCAACATAAGGCGTCTAATATCACTTCGCTGTTATCAATATTGGAATGAGGAACACATGACTTCAGCATTAGATAGGCTAAAACAACATTCATCAATTGTCGCTGACACCGGTGACATTGAAGCCATCCGCAAGCTACAGCCTGAGGATGCAACAACTAATCCTTCTCTTTTACTTAAAGCGGCAGAGATGCCTGCTTATCAGCCTTATCTAACAGAAGCTTGGGATTATGCCAAAGCCAATGAAAGTGACGCTGACAAGCAATTAGCGCTTGCGTGTGACTACTTTGCAGTGGTGATTGGTAAAGAAATTGCCAACTCAGTACCTGGCTATATCTCAACAGAGGTAGACGCGCGTTTATCTTTTGATACCGAAGCCACCATAGCAAAAGCCAAAACCTTACTGAGCTTATATGAAGCACAAGGTGTGAGCCAAGATAAAATCTTAATTAAGATAGCCTCAACTTGGGAAGGTATTAAAGCAGCAGAAGCGCTTGAAAAAGAAGGCGTAAAATGTAATTTAACGCTATTGTTTAGTGAAGCACAAGCCCGAGCATGTGCCGATGCTAACGTATTCTTAATTTCGCCGTTTGTTGGCCGTATTCTTGACTGGCATGTCGCTAATGGTCTAGAAAAACCAACTGATCCACTACAAGACCCGGGCGTACAGTCTGTTCGCAGTATTTTTGAATTCTATAAGCAGCACGGTTACAAAACAGTTGTGATGGGTGCAAGCTTCAGAAATACAGGCGAGATCTTAGCACTGACTGGTTGTGATAAACTGACGATTAGCCCTTCGCTACTTGAAGAGCTTGCAAGCATGCCAGCAAACGAAGATTACTTGTTAGAAGCAAACTTCGAAACCAAAGAAAAGCCTGCACCATTAACAGAAAGTGAGTTCCGTTGGTTACATAACCAAGATGCGATGGCAACGGAAAAATTAGCCGAAGGTATTCGCTCATTTGCCGATGCCCAAGAAACGCTTGTGGCTCGTTTCAAAGCACTATAAAGCGTTTACCCGGTAACGCTATTAATACTTAAACGCCGCGCTATGCGGCGTTTTTTGTAGCCTCAGAACATGGTGAAACCCTACCCACTAATATCCATCAATTCACTCCACCTCAACTACCAATTGAATTAATTCTCTAATCAATTTGGAAGATGAAATAGCGCATTTACTTCATACATTTGGTATTAATTGACCTTCATCAAACTGTCACGTTGTTTTAACTCGAAAGACACAATTGTGTTTTATTTTTGTTCCGTCTGTGGTATATCAATGTCACTTGAAGTGAAAATTGATGCCGCTACTTTCTGGTTTTGGTGCAAAAAGCGAGCAGCGCGGGGTTGCTTGTAGCGTACTTTAGCTATCAGACTTTTAACGGTTCCCTCATTAGAGGTTTGCCAAATAGTATGAAGAAATCAACGGTGTCATTGCAGTTGTAGTGCTAACAGCCAAAGCAAATGCCACTTTAGGTTGTTTTTATCAATAGGAGATTTTCATGGATACCCTAGACGAGTTATTAGAATTATTAGAAAGTCCAGAGGCTAAGAAAAAAACTTCATCTAAGGGCAAAAAACGAAAATGGCGCGAAATTGAAGCGCTAAAAGATAAACAGCGACTACGCAAAGAACTACAGGAATTAGATATTTTCGCAGACAATGTTGATTTAGACGAATTTGATTTTAACTAAAAAGAGCGCCCTTCACGGCGCTCTTTTTGGTTTTTATCAGCTATAGCTCGGTCAATCGCCAGTCGATTGGCTGCTTACCCATTTGTGTGAGCAGCTGGTTTGTTTTACTGAAATGGCCACAACCAAAGAATCCGCGGTGCGCAGAAAGCGGTGACGGGTGTGGTGCGTGTAGAACATGATGACGGTTTTTGTCTATGTTCTTGCCTTTTTTCTGGGCATGAGCTCCCCACAGTAGGAAGATAACGCCTTCACTATTGGCGTTTAGTTTATCGATCACTACATCGGTAAAGCGCTCCCATCCTAGGTTTTTGTGTGAATGTGCTTGTCCTTGCTCTACTGTGAGTACGGTATTGAGTAATAATACGCCCTGCTTAGCCCAGTCAATGAGGTAGCCATGGTTAGGTATGGTGAAACCCGCAATATCCTGCACCAACTCCTTATACATATTATTAAGTGACGGTGGCGGTTTTACCCCAGGTAATACCGAAAAACACAAACCATGCGCTTGATTTGGCCCGTGATAGGGGTCTTGACCTAAAATCACTACCTTAACTTGGTCAAACGGAGTAACTTTAAACGCCTCAAACACTTGCTCGTGTGGCGGGAATACATTCACGCCTTGCTCACGACGTTCAGCCACATAGTCCATAGTTTGCTTAAAGTAGTCTTGTTGCTTTTCCTGACCTAACACGTCACTCCACGTTGTCATGTTTCACCCTTTTCATCGTTTTATAGTAGGCTCGAGAGCTGTCAAGTTTACCACATAAATCAGTATCCCCTCGAGCATACGATAGCTATATCGATGTAATAGGTCTGCATCAACGGAAATGCTTTGTTGATGTTTAACTGCTGGAATACTTGGCCACTTATGCCAATCTATCGGTTTGATATCTTGCTCGGTTTTTTCATTTGGGATGACCATAACTTCTGGTGATTTCAGTAATACATTCTCGATGCTTATTTGCGGATAATCAGTGGTTGAATCGGCAAAGACGTTGTCTGCATGGCAAATTTCAAGCACTTGCTGCACCCAACTATCACCACCGACAGTCATTAAAGGAGCAGGCCAAAGCTGATAGAAGACCTTGATACTGCTGCTTTGTGCGTATTGTTTTTGTAGCCCTGTAAGGCGTTGAGTGAAGCGCTGCGCCTTCTCTCTAGCTGGCGCTTCAAGGCCTGTGAGCTGACCAAACTTAATCAACTCATCAGCCACCTTCTCAATCGCTTTGGTCTCGCTGTACACAACTTGGATCCCTAACTGTTCCAGCTTTTCAAGATCTGCCTTTTTATTGCCAGTTTGCCACGCTATTACTAAGTCTGGTTCAAGGGCCAATACTTTTTCTAACTGAATACCATGATATCCACCTATTTGTGGAATTTGCTTGGCTGCCTGTGGATAATCGGCATAGGCTACAGTACCAACTATTCTGTCACCTGCTCCGATAGCATAGAGGTTTTCAACGATGTGGGGGGCAAGTGCAATGATCCGTTCAGCGGGCTTGGCCTGAAGACTTAAGGTGCAGCCAAGCAGCATAAACAGCGCTATTTTTTTCATTAGTAGTCAAACCCTTTCTGCGCTTTGATACCAGCCTCAAAGGCATGCTTTACATTGCGCACTTCACTTACGGTATCTGCAAGCTCGGTTAAGCGTCGATGTGCCCCACGCCCCGTTACAATCACAGATTGCATTTTAGGACGCTGCTGTAATGCTGTTATCACTTCTTCCAAATCAAGATAGTCATAACTTAGCATATAAGTGATTTCGTCTAGTAGCACTAAGTCAATGCTTTCATCTTGCAACCACTGTTTGGCTTGCTGCCAAGTCGCCTGCGCAGCTGCGGTGTCGGTCTCACGGTTTTGCGTCTCCCACGTAAAGCCTGTTTTCATAACCGCAAACGGGACACCCACTTTTTCAAGCAGATTGCGCTCTCCACAGTCCCAAGTTCCTTTAATAAACTGTACGACCGCCGCGTTCATGCCATGACCGACACAACGAGCAACCGTACCAAAGCCCGACGTCGACTTGCCTTTACCATTGCCCGTGATCACTTGCAAAATTCCTTGCTCTTGCTGCGCCGCTGCAATTTTCTCATCGACTTTTTGTTTTACTTTTTGTTGTCGTTGTTGATGTTTATCTTGTTGTTCGCTCATGCTATTCCTCAATTATGTTCATCAATTTTTGCCAATCTAAATGTGCCTCACAGCTATCGGCAAGACGCGTTATTTGCCGCTCTCTGTGTTCAGCCAAATCAATAGCAGTGGCGGCTGCCTGCTGACCACCTGCCCAAGTTAAAATCGCTTGAGTTGCAGCAACCGTGTCAAATAGACCATGTAAGTAGGTGCCGGCAATTTGGTTATCCAAAGAGATAAAACCATCTTTTGCACACTGATTGGGGTGACTATCAAAAAATAAAAATGGATTTTCCAATGCAGGTCCAAAGGAAACTCCAGCGTGAATTTCATAGCCACTGATGTCTGTATGTTGATCATTCAGTCGGCAAGTCCCAGAAACCTGTGTTAGTACTTTTTCTGTTGACAGTGTCGTTGCAAAATCAGCTAGGCCAAGTCCGGCAACTTCGCCTAGTGTTGACTCCACTGCGCTTGGATCTTTGATAAGCTGACCAAGCATTTGCAATCCTCCGCAAACTCCTAACACCTTGCCACCATATCTTAGGTGTCGCTTTATTTCCTCGTCCCAGCCCTGATTAAGTAAGAAGGTTAAGTCACTCAACACATTTTTACTGCCCGGGAGGATGATTAAATCACAGGGGTCGATGGACTCTTGATAGCTTACATAGCGAAAATCCACTTCGGGGTTTAAGCGCAATGTATCGAAGTCCGTGTGATTACTAATATGGGGAAAGAGTAAAGCTCGGATACGTAACGATCCCGGTTCACAGATATTTTCCATCGTCACTGCATCTTCTGCATCTAACGCTAGACCGTGCAAATATGGCAGCACACCTAACACTGGCTTACCCGTTTTTTGCTCTAGCCAATCCAATCCAGATTGCAACAAAGCAATATCGCCACGGAAGCGATTAATCACAAATCCTTTAACCAAGCTCTGCTCGTAATCACTTAACAGCGCAAGCGTACCAACCAAGTGAGCAAACACACCACCTTTGTCGATATCAGCGATGATGATCACAGGGCAAGCAACCTCACAGGCGAACCCCATATTAGCGATGTCGTTTTCGCGTAAATTAATTTCAGCAGGGCTCCCTGCACCTTCGACCATACACAACTCAAATGCTTTGCTAAGCCGCTGATGAGAGCTCAATACAGCATCCATAGCCACTTTTTTGTAATCGTGATATGCGGCGGCTTCCATATTGCTAATGGCTTTACCATGAATGATCACCTGTGCCCCGGTGTCTGAATTCGGTTTTAGTAAAATAGGGTTAAAATCAGTTGAAAGTGATACCTTCGCGGCTTCGGCTTGCAGCGCTTGTGCCCGGCCGATTTCGCCTCCACAGGGCGTTACGGCACTATTTAGCGCCATATTTTGAGGTTTAAAAGGCGCTACGCGAAACCCTCTACGCTGGAGTACACGGCATAGCCCAGCAACTAACGTGCTTTTACCGGCATCTGAGGTAGTGCCCTGCACCATTAAGGTTTTCATACATTTTCACCTTTTAAGCATTGCGGCAAACCAGCAATAACAAAATCAACTCTATCCGCTAAACGGGCTATATCTTGATGGAGCCAACCGGACTCATCCACAAAGTCGCGACTCAGCTCACCTAAAGGTACAATTCCATGGCCCACTTCATTACTCACTAAAATGACTGTGGCTTTGGTGTTTTCAAGTGCGCTGAGGAGTTGTGCTTTTTTATCTATGGCGGCAGCTTTGCCCTGCTCGCACAAGCCATGGCTCAGCCATAAAGTTAAACAGTCTACAAGGAGCAACGCCTGTTCATTTGCCTCACGAATCAACTTATCGATATGCCATGACTCTTCGATTAATTGCCAGCGACGGTCGCGATTAGCTTGGTGTGCAAATATACGACTTTGCATTTCGCTGTCTTGTGCTTTCGCCGTAGCCACATAATACAGTTGCTTCACTTGCCCCTGTTCCAACAAGCCTGTGGCGCACTGCTCTGCAAATCGGCTCTTGCCTGAACGCGCACCGCCCAAAATTAGATGTATTTGTGCCATTAGAGAGTACCTACAATAAAAAGCAAAATAACCAGTTCGCCGAGTTGCTGCGCCGCACCTAAGCAGTCTCCGGTATAGCCTCCAAGCTGAGTATGAAACCATTTAATACATGCTAATCTCAGCAAATACAGCCAAACGAGCAATACCAATAAATCTATCAATGACAATGCCAGCCATGGCCAGCAAGCAACTAAGATCAAACTGGAAGTAATTACTGTGCGAGTCAAAGCGGCGTCCGATAACCGCTTCGCTACCGGTTTCACTTTACTGAGCTGATCCGCCTGTACATACCCTAACGAGCCAATCAAAGAAACAGCCAAAGCGCGGCTCAGACTGTGTGCCAAGAGCAGTGACACCCATGCCATAAGGAGGTCTTCGAATAGCATCGTCAATAAAGAAAACTTGGCAAGTAGCAGTAATAACAGTGCACAGCTTCCGTAAGTGCCTAGGCGGCTGTCTTTCATAATCTCGAGCTTTTGTTCTTTAGTCCAGCCACCACCAAAGCCGTCGAAGACATCGGCAAAACCATCTTCATGAAAGGCCCCTGTCAGTAAAACTCCGGCTGAAAGGGCTGCAACCGCACCAAACATAGGCGAAATATAATCACTGGCAACACAACCAAAAGCAGCTGAGATCGCGCCAATCAATACGCCGACCAAACAAAAGTAACCGCTCACTTCGTTAAGTTCATCAGGCGAGGGAGCTGGACGCAGACGAATGGGCACACGGGTTAAAAAGACCATGGCAAGCTTAAATAGCCGCCATTCTTGTTGCCATTGCATCAGGCGTCTACTACCTGTGTTACTTGCGCATCGGCAAAACTGGCCATATCAGTAAAAAAGCCCAGCGCAGCTTGCAGTAATGGCAAGGCTAAGGCCGCGCCCGTACCTTCACCTAATCGCATCTCTAAATGCAGCAATGGCTCAGCAGTTAACTGCTGTAACATCAGCTTATGGCCCTGCTCCATCGAGCCATGCGCAAACACCATATATTGTTTGCTATTCGGCTCTATCTTGTACGCCAAAAGTGCAGCTGCAGTGGCAATAAAACCATCGACGACTATCACCTTTTGTGCCCGTGCTACCGCCAGCATCGCACCAACCATCTGTACAATTTCAAAGCCACCTAAACGCTGCAAAATTTGTTCAGGTGTTGATAACTGGCCTTGATGATAATTTAACGCCTGTGTAATCAATGCCCGCTTTTTACTAAGCACCTTATCGTCAATGCCTGTGCCACGCCCTACGCATAGCGAGACACTCTCCCCACTAAGTGCAGCTAGAATAGCCGCAGCAGAGCTGGTGTTACCAATCCCCATCTCACCAAAAGCAATCACGTTGCTACCTGCTTCTATGACTGACGTCACCACTTGTTCACCAAATTCCATGCCTTGTTTGAGCTGCGTTTCGCTCATGGCTGGTCGCTCATGAAAAGCATGGGTGATATCGCCAAGCCGCTGCAAACGCAAGTTAGCTGCTGGTTCACATGGCACTAAGGTCCCGCAGTCGACTACCGTTAACTGCCAACCAAGCTGTCGACAAAAAACATTAATAGCCGCCCCACCTTGCACAAAATTTGCGACCATTTGCCCTGTCACTTCACTTGGTGCGATAGAAACTCCCTGACTTGCAATGCCATGGTCACCGGCAAATACCAACATCGCTGGATTTGTTATTGCCAATTGATGAAGGTCTAATTGCGCTTGCCCCTGTGACAAGATCTGAACTAGCTGTGCAGCTAACCCTTCAAGTTTGCCAAGGGCGCCAAGTGGTTTAGTTTTTAAATCGATGATCTGTTGAATGCGCGCATTTAAGCTTGTGTCTAACGGTTTAATCATGAATTATTCCTATACAGCGCCACGGCGCTTTTTGAAAATAAGCAATGCCAAAAAGAACACGCTGCCGATAGCTGCGGTGATCACGCCAACAGGCAGTTCTTGATTGTCGATCACCGTTCGAGATAACACATCGACCCACAGCATCAACAACGCACCGCAAAGCGCTGTGGCAACAAGGCCGATGACTTTAGCTTGAGAAATGAAGAATCGCACGATATGTGGGATCATCAAACCAACAAACCCCACTCCCCCGCACGCCGCTACAAGCACGGCAGTCAGTAGGGAGCTAAGTAACAACATCGCAATACGAACTCGACCAACATTCACACCTAAAGTGGTAGCACTCTCATCTCCAAGCAGAAGAGCACTAAGCGGTCGTCGCATCACTAACAGGATGATAAAGCTCAACACCACGACAACACATGGCAACCATAGCCACTGCCAACTTGCACGAGCAAACGAACCCAAATTCCAGAACAAAATAGCACTGATGGCTTGAGGGTCGCTCCAATACAGTAATAAGCTGGTCAGTGCACTAAACAAAAATGACAATGCCACCCCTGCCAGCAACATGGTTTCTACCTGCTGCACAGCACTTCGTTTAGCCACAAATAACAGCAGCAAAATAGACAATAAACTCCCCACAAACGCAGCACCTGACATCATCAAGCTGGACTGTGCCCCAAAGAGTGCAATAAGCACCACAACACCAAATGAAGCCCCAGAAGAAATTCCAAATAAATAAGGGTCTGCAAGTGGGTTACGCGTAACCGTTTGCAAAATAAGCCCAGCAATCGCCAACCCTGCTCCAGCACTCATCGCCAGAAGAGTTCTTGGTAGACGCAGCTCAACCACTACTTGTTGCTGCAAACTACTGGGGTCGAAATCAAACAGTGCTTGAATCACCATGTGCCAAGATATTTCAATTGCGCCGATTTTGAGTGCCGCGAGCATGCTGAAGCAGCATAGACTCACTAGCAATATAGAGATAAACCCTATGCGCTGTGGTGCAATCATAACTGATACCCGTAATGAAAGCGGATGTGTGGGATCTCGCTGTTACTTGGCGGGTGACGGACTGTAGAAACTTCGGCACAGACACCAAAAATTTGGCTCAACAGGGTTTCGTTTATGACTTCAAGTGGCGTCCCTTCAGCGGCAAGCTCACCTTTATTCAGCACAAGTAAGCGATCGCATAAGGCGCTGGCTAAATTTAAATCATGAAAAGAGGCGATAATTGTAACGCCAAACTGCTTAGCCAATTCCATAATTTGGATCTGGTATTGAATGTCTAAGTGGCTTGTTGGTTCGTCCATTATCAAGACTTGTGGTGCTTGTACCATCGCCCGAGCGATCATTGCGCGTTGCTTTTCCCCACCAGATAACGAGCTAAAGCATTGCTCAATTTTGTGGCTTAATCCAACTTGCTGTATTGCCTGTAAAACCGCTTGCCGCTCATCCGAAGTAATGGTCGCTAATAGTGACTTGTTTGGCGTCAGGCCCATCAGCACCATATCAAATAAGGGTAAATTAAATTCTGTTGGTATCTCTTGAAGTACCACAGCAACATCACTGGCATAAGCCTTTCGCCCATAGTGAGATAATGGCTGGCCATTAAAGCTGATAAGCCCAGAGCTTGGCAAAATATACCTATATAGGGTGCGAAGTAACGTCGATTTGCCTGCACCATTAGGGCCGAGTAAACCAATAAATTCACCACTGTTAATAGCAAAGCTAAGTGCTTTTAAGATGGCTTTACCACCGAGCTGCACGCTAAGTTTATCGACTTGAAACTGGGGAGTGACTGCCATAGCACCTCTGATTGGGCACGGCAAAGACACAGCACTTATATCAACTTACTCAATTTAAGGAAGTAAATTGCTATAAAAGAAACTGCTACTTTGGCTTAAGTCTGCCCGCTTAAGTAAATAATCTGACCTTCGGATAGCTCGTTTTTCATCCAAAACTCAGGCTATGTAAATAGGCCTTGGTATCTGACTTATGCAAGAGACTAGGCTCAAGCACTTACAGTTGCGGGGACAGTTGAGGACTCACACCTCATTCCCAATATCTGCCTATCACGAAATTTGCAATATTATGAAGTCTAGACGTCTAAAATACAACTTTTGACCAAGCTGTTTGATCGTCGTCGTAAAATACCTCAACTTTTACGATACCCGCATAAGGGATATCTAGCCTTGATTGGTGTGCTGTGAATTCAGCTGGCAAGCCAAGAATAAGAGCAATAAGCGCTTTTATAACTCCTGCATGTGCTACGACGGCGACACACTCTTCACTAGGCGAATTCAAAATACCACGCCACCAACTTGTCACCCGATGATGAAATTCATGCATTGATTCACCCTTTGGGGGAGTGTGCTGCCAGGGGTTTTGCCAAAAATCGCCAATACTCGGAGATTGCGTTTCGCGCCAAAGCACATCGTAGGGTTTTCCATCCCATAATCCAAAGTCAAATTCGGCAAGATTGGGCTCGATTTCAAGGTCGAGTTGATGCTGCGCTGCAAAGACGTTAGAGATATTTAGACAGCGCTTTCGTGGCGAACTAATAATACGTTTCACCCCAACTAGGCCAGTTAACGATTGCAGCAATTGCTGGGCGCCTATGGGACTAAGCTCAGGGTCGGTGACACCAAGCAAATGCCTAGGCATGGTCGTTTCACCATGACGAACAAAGTATAACTGTCGCTGCATTGCTACTGTTCCTGTAATTCGTTAACCAAAACGCAAAAACGCAAGCTTAGCTTGCGTTTTCGATTAGATTATTTCGATGCTTAAAGGATCTGGTTTTCTTTCCACATCTCTTCTTTTGCCAACCGCTTTTTACGTTTGTCACAAGGGTCGTCGCAATCACAGATTTTATCAATGCCCATTGAGCCTAACCCACCACAACTACTGGCCATAGATTTCTTTTGCACGATAACGCCTACAGCCATCGCGACAGCGATAAGCATAAGTAAACCGAAAGTAAGGAGGAATAAAGACATTATCTAGCCCCTTTTATTACTACATTGAATTGAGTGACGACGGACAAATTATACGCTTTCATGACGTCACTCACAATTAAATTATGGGGTGATGCACTGCTTAATTCAAGTATGGCTGAAATGCGTCGCTTGCGTAGCTCTTTATGCCCTCAGAACTCTTGTACATCAAATATACAGGTAACTGGTGCTGTTGCGCATACGCTTTTGCACGCTCCGTGCCCATCACAGTCAATGCAGTCGCTAAGCCATCAGCTGTCATTGCAGATGGATGCAGTACCGTTACCGACACTAACTCATGCTTAACTGGGCGACCCGTTGTAGGGTCAATAAGGTGTGTAAAAGTTTCACCATCCATTTCATAAAAAATACGGTAGTCACCGGAGGTAGCAATGCCATTATTACCAGGTTCGATAACGCGGTGAATTTGACGTTGACCAACAGGCGCGTCGGGCTTTTCGATGGCAATACGCCACTCACCATCCGGCTTTTTACCAGAAACGCGGAGTTCGCCGCCGATCTCAACCATATAGTCATGAATATCATGACTCTCAATCACCTCAGCGACCTTATCTATGCCATAACCTTTAGCAGTTGCAGAGAATGATAATTCAAGCCCCACAACTGTTTTCGCAAGACCACGGTCATTTAAAATAAGCTTATCGACACCGATACGAGTACGCATATCGTCTAACTCAGCCTGTGACGGACGCATTGTTGGTCTCTTGTCAGGACCAAATCCCCACAAATCGATAAGCGGCCCCATCGTAACATCAAGCGTTTTAGTCGACTTTCCAAGACGGATAGATTCTGCAACAACCAAGCGAAAGTCTTCACTGATAGGCATAACGGTATTTGCGGCTAAACGGTTGAACTGGTTAATCTCAGAATCTGGAATATAGGTAGACATAGATTGGTTAACAACCTTTAATGCTTGCTCAACCTCATCGTGTAGTTGTGATTGTGAAAGCGGCTTTTCACCAGGAAATACCTTTATGTTGTAGGTCGTGCCCATAGTTTTACCAGACAGTACAATTTCCTTGGCTTCAGGTTTTGCGTCTTGGCATCCTGCTAAAAAAACGAATAAAAACGAAATGATAATAAATCGAGATAAAAAAGCGTAACTTGCTTGCATCAGAACTTCCTGAGTTTAGTAGCAACGGGTATAAAAAAGCCCTCGAGCAAAAGGTTTTGCTTGAGGGCTTATATTCTAACTTAAGTTCATTGTTAGACCGAAACCTAATTAACCACCGAAGTCATCAAGTAGGATGTTTTCGTCTTCAACACCTAAGTCTTTAAGCATGTTAATAACTGCCGCGTTCAT
This sequence comes from Pseudoalteromonas piscicida, assembly GCF_002744175.1. Classification (GTDB taxonomy): domain Bacteria; phylum Pseudomonadota; class Gammaproteobacteria; order Enterobacterales; family Alteromonadaceae; genus Pseudoalteromonas; species Pseudoalteromonas piscicida_B. The sequence goes on along the minus strand of NZ_NKHF01000041.1, from coordinate 54,267 downwards.
CATTGGAGGACCACACATGTAGAACTCACAATCTTCAGGTGCTTCATGATCTTTCAAGTAGTTTTCATAAAGTACGTTGTGGATGAAGCCAGTGTAACCTTCCCAGTTATCCTCTGGTTGAGGATCAGAAAGTGCAACATGCCATTCGAAGTTATCATTTTCTTCTGCTAGACCGTCAAAGTCTTCCACGTAGAACATTTCACGCTTAGAACGAGCACCGTACCAGAAAGACATCTTACGCTTAGAGTTTAGACGCTTAAGCTGATCGAAAATGTGTGAACGCATTGGCGCCATACCAGCACCACCACCAACGAATACCATTTCTGCATCAGTGTCTTTCGCGAAGAATTCACCGAATGGACCAGAAATAGTCACCTTATCACCTTCTTTAAGTGACCAAATGTACGATGACATCTTACCACAAGGCAATGTTAGGTTATTTGGCGGCGGAGTTGCGATACGTACGTTTAGCATGATGATGCCAAACTCTTCTGGGTAGTTAGCCATTGAGTATGCACGGATCGTTTCTTCGTCAACTTTAGACTCTAGCTTAAAGAAGCCAAAACGCTCCCAGTCAGCACGATATTCTTCAGGAATATCATAGTCTGCATATTTAACATGGTGAGCAGGTGCTTCAATCTGAATGTAACCACCAGCACGGAAAGGTACAACTTCACCTTCAGGGATGCCAAGCTTAAGCTCCTTGATGAAGGTTGCTTTGTTATCGTTAGAGATAACAGTACATTCCCACTTTTTAACACCGAAGATTGATTCTTCAACTTCGATTTCCATGTCGTTTTTAACATTAACCTGACACGCTAGACGACAGCCTTCACGCGCTTCACCTTTAGAGATGTGGTCAAGTTCGGTTGGTAGAATGTCACCACCACCCTCTTTAACATGTACGCGACACTGGCCACATGAGCCACCACCACCACACGCTGACGATACGAAAATACCTGCGTTTGCAAGTGCACCTAGTAGCTTACCGCCAGCAGGTGTCTTGATCGCTTTTTCAGGATCGCCATTAATATCAATTGTCACGTCACCGCTTGCTACAAGCTTCGATTTCGCTGCAATGATAATAAGCACTAACATCACAACGATAGCGATGAACATGCTTACGCCTAATACAATAGTTTCCATCGTATAGTTTCCTCGCTACCTTACAGTGAAATACCAGAGAATGACATGAAGCCAAAGCCCATCAGACCTACAGTCACAAAGGTAATACCTAAGCCGCGTAGTCCATCTGGAACGTCTGCATACTTCATCTTCTCACGAATACCCGCTAACAATACGATAGCAAGTGCCCAGCCCACACCTGAACCTAGACCATAAACTACCGACTCACCGAAGTTTAAGTTACGTTCAACCATGAATGATACCGCACCAAAAATCGCACAGTTTACTGTGATTAGTGGTAGGAAAATACCAAGTGCGTTATATAGTGCAGGGAAGAACTTATCCAATGTCATTTCTAGAATTTGAACAAGTGCTGCGATTACACCGATAAACGTCAAGAAGCGTAAGAAGCTAAGATCCACTTCTGCGAAGCCTAACCACTCAAGCGCACCTGGTGCCAATACTGCGTGATAAACAAGGTTGTTAACTGGTACAGAAATACCAAGTACTACAACTACCGCAATACCTAGACCTAGTGATGTAGTTACTTTCTTAGATACTGCCAAGAAAGTACACATACCTAAGAAGAAAGATAAAGCTAAGTTTTCAATGAAAACCGCTTTTATGAATAAATTGATATATTGTTCCATCTCTCTCCCCTTATGCCTTCGCTTCTACTTGCTCTTTCTTCCAAGTACGTAGTGCCCAAATGAAAGCACCAACGATGAAGAATGAGCTGAACGGCATAACTAGTAGACCCATAGGCTGATACCAACCACCTTCAGAGATAAGCGGTAGGATCTCAACACCGAACAATGTGCCAGCACCGAATAGTTCACGGATAAAGCCAACAGTTAGAAGCACAACAGAGTAACCTAGACCGTTACCGATACCATCAAGGAATGACATCGTTGGTGGTGACTTCATTGCATAGGCTTCTGCACGGCCCATTACGATACAGTTAGTAATGATAAGACCGATGAACGTCGATAGCTCTTTTGCTGTTGAGTAAACAACGGCTTGAAGCACTTGGTCTACAACGATTACTAGAGATGCAATAATCGTCATTTGTACAATGATACGCACACTTGAAGGAATGTGGTTACGGATCATTGAGATAAATAAACTTGAAAACGCAGTAACCAAAGTCAATGCAATTGACATGATAAGTGCATTTTTAAGGCTTGATGTTACCGCTAGTGCAGAACAGATACCCAGTACTTGCAACGCAATTGGGTTGTTCGCAAAAACAGGACCAAACAAGACTTCCTTCATTTCTTTTGCATTAGCCATTAGTTCAATGCTCCTTTACGTACTTTCGCAAGGAATGGACCAAACGCTTTGTCGCTTGTCCAGAAATCAACTGTGTGATCAACACCATTAGACGTTAGTGTTGCACCAGATAGACCGTCTACCTTGTGTTCGTTTCCGCCAGCACTACCTTTAACTACGTCAATAGGAAGCGCTTTACCATCCCAAAGTGCAGTCCACTTAGGGTTTTGGATTTCGCCACCAAGACCTGGAGTTTCGCTGTGCTTATAAAAGTTGATTGACTTAATCGTCTCACCATCAGCTTCAAGTGCAAGGAAACCATACATCACACCCCAAAGGCCATAACCTTGGATTGGTAGAATGATTGTAGACACTTTACCTTGGTCATCTTTTGCAAAATAAACCGGAGAGTTATTCGTGATACGTTGAATACCCGCTTTATCTTCTTCTTTTGAAAGCTTGTAACTACGTTTGGCATCAAACTTAGTCGCTTCAAAGTCAAAAGACTCTGCTTTAACGTCTTCTACAAACTCACCCGTTTTAAGACTAACAACGCGTGACTCGATGTTTTGGTTAAAAATTTCAGATACATTTTTAACTTTATCGAAGCCTGCAACGGCTAAAATGTTGCGTTGAATATCTTCGTTTTTGTTTGCTTGCTGCATAGGACGAAGCTGAACCGAAGCAAAAGATACTACGATTGCACACACTAAACATAAGCCAACAACTACGCCGAGCGTCTTGCCCATTGATTCATTATTAGTTGACACGTGCCAATCTCCTCTTCACATTTGACTGCACTACGAAGTGGTCGAATAGTGGAGCAAAAAGGTTAGCGAATAGGATAGCTAACATCATGCCCTCTGGGTATGCCGGGTTAACAACACGGATAAGCACAACCATTACACCGATTAGCGCACCGTATAACCACTTACCTTTGTCTGTGAAAGACGCAGATACAGGGTCTGTTGCCATAAAGAACATACCAAATGCAAAACCACCAAGTACTAAGTGCCAGTGCCAAGGCATAGCAAACGCAGCATTTGTTTCAGAACCAATTGCATTTAGAACGAATGACATTACAACCATACCAATGAATGTACCTAGTACGATGCGCCATGAAGCGATACGAACATAAATCAGGAACAAACCACCAAGTAAGATTGCTAGCGTTGATGTTTCACCTACAGAGCCTTGAATAAAGCCGTAGAATGCGTTAAACCAAAGGTCCATGTTGCTATAGTCTAGTGAACCTGCAGTCGCTTGACCTAAGTAAGTGGCACCAGAGAACGAGTCAACGGCAGTCCACACTGTATCACCAGAAATATCAGCTGGATAAGCAAAGAATAGGAACGCACGGCCAGCAAGTGCTGGGTTTAGGAAGTTACGGCCTGTACCACCAAAGATTTCCTTCGCGATAACAACACCAAACGTAATACCTAAAGCGGCTTGCCAAAGTGGGATCGTCGCAGGCAGGATCAGCGCAAACAGTACTGACGTTACGAAGAAACCTTCGTTCACTTCGTGCTTACGTACCGATGCAAATAATACTTCCCAGAAACCACCAACAGCAAAAACCGTCGCATAAATAGGGAGGAAGAAACACGCACCATAGAACATCTTGGCGCCCCAACCTGCATCAGCAGTTAACTCACCACCAAGCGCTTGGAAAATAGCTACCTGCCATGTGTTTGCCAGTTCAAAACCATTACCTAGTGCCATCGCAGCTTGGTGACCGATGTTGAACATACCAAAGAACATCGCTGGGAACGTCGCCATCCACACTAAAATCATAATACGTTTTAGGTCGATGTTATCACGAACGTGCGTTGCACCTTTGTTTACATAACCTGGAGTATAAAAGATAGTTGCTACGGCTTCATAAAGCGCGTACCACTTCTCGTGTTTACCACCAGGTTCAAAGTGAGGTTCAATGTCTTCTAAAAATTTCTTTAAGGCCATTTTTAACCTTCCTTCTCGATAGTAGTCAGGCAATCGCGTAGGATTGAACCGTACTCATATTTGCCCGGACATACATAAGTACATAGTGCTAAATCTTCTTCATCTAGCTCTAGTGCACCTAACGAAATCGCAGAGTCTAAATCACGTGAAATAAGATCACGCAATAATAGTGTTGGCAAAATATCGAGTGGCATAACACGCTCATAGTTACCGATTGGTACCATTGCACGCTTAGAGCCACCTGTAGACGTTGTCATTTTGAACAAACGGCTAGGTGCTAAGTGTGAAATGAATGTACGTGTCACTGAGAATTTGTCACTACCCGGTGCGATCCAGCCAAACAGCTCTTTCTCACGACCTTCAAGTAATACTGAAACTTGAGTATGGTAACGACCAAGGTAAGCATGAGGTCCGGTTGCTGTTTTACCAGCTAACACAGAGCCAGAAATGACTCGGTTATCACCGTCTTCAAGCTCGCCTGCAACTAAATCTGTTAGCGACGCACCGACTTGAGTTTTCACTAGACGAGGATTCTTAACTCGAGGTCCTGCTAGCGCAACTACTCTGTCTGAATAGATTTCACCTGTTAGGAACAATTTACCAAACGCGATGACATCTTGATAACCAAGGTGCCAAACTTGCTTGTTTGTGCCTACAGAATCTAGGAAGTGAATGTGAGTGCCTACGTTACCTGCTGGGTGAACACCTGCAAACTCATGTACTTCTACTTGTGAGATTGAAGAGCTTGGTACGTTAGCACCGGCCTTCTTACACACAAATACTTTGCCTTCAGTCAGACGTGATACTACCGCTAGACCCGCTTCAAACGCTTCCACGTTTTCTGCGATGATAACAGCAGGATCTGCTGCCAACGGATTAGTATCTGTTGCTGTCACAAAGATTGAGCTTGGTGTTGCACTTGGCACAGCGACACGGCTAAATGGACGTGCACGAAGGGCTGGCCACTGACCAGATTCGATTAGCACTTCCTTCACTTTATCAGAGTCTAGGTTGCTTAGTTCAGCAGCCGAAAACTTCTCAAAAGTGATTTGCTCGTCGCCTTGAACTTCGATCACAACGGACTGAAGTACACGCTTAGCACCACGGTTGATTTCTTTAACTACACCAGAAGCTGGCGCAGTAAACTTGACGCCTGGGTTCTTTTTATCTTCAAAAAGAACTTGGCCTTTTTTGACTTGGTCATCCACACGAACATGCATGGTAGGACGCATACCGATGAATTCTTCACCTAGCACAGCCACTCGTTTGACAGCAGAACCATCATGAATAACTTGCTGAGGTGCGCCCTCTATTGGTAAGTCCAGACCTTTTTTTATGTTGATCATACGCACTTGCATTACATTAACGGAAAGAAACTGAAAATATCTTTAGTCACCACAGCGCCACCTCGTTTGTACTAAGTATTAGGTATAAAGAGCAGTAAGTTATGAGTCCGGATAGGGTTCCCAAACAAGCCCTGCCAAAATACCCCTCAACGCGCACAAAAAAGCAGCGTCGTGATAAAAGTCCTCACATATTTCTCTGATTTTAACATTAATCGTACTGAGTATGCGAGTGGAATTATGAAATTAATACGACTTTAACGTGGATTTAGATTAGTTGAAAAATCCATCACTGGAAGGAGTATAGACCAAAGTTGCATAGATAAAATTTTTCTTACTCGATTATCGAAAAATAAGCAAAATTCGAATAGTGACTCAGATTTTTATTAACGCATGATAATAATGACCGAATAAAAAAATGGGTGAAGTACGGTAGTACCTCACCCATTTTTTTATTCAGCATATTCAACTTGGCTACCTGCGCTGCGGCAACCAAGTTTTCCAAGTATGGAGAAAATAAAAGGTGAGTGTCACAAACAATAAGGGCACTCTCCCCTCCCCCTAACTAACCTTAGAGTATGTGATTAATCTTTACGTCAGCATCCACATCTGCGTCATAATCAACACCGTCGATACCAAAACCAAATAATTTCAAGAATTCGTTGTGATAGCCAACATAATCCGTCAATTCATCAATGGTATCCGTATCTACGGTATCCCAAATGGTTTGCACTCGAGCCTGAACACCGTCTTCTAGCTCTTTATAGTTTTGGAATAAATGACCACCTTCATCAAAGCGTGGTGACTGTCCGTATAGGTTTTCAGTGAATAGGCCATGGATCTGCTCAATTGTGCCTTCATACGTACCATCCCCTTTCATCACTTTGAAAAGTGCAGAGATATATAAAGGCATAATCGGGATCGCCGAACTTGCTTGAGTTACCACAGCATTCAATGAAGAAACATAAGCTTCACCATTGATATCGGCCGTTGCTTCACGAATTGCTTGTGTTGCACGGTCTAAATCTTCTTTGGCTTTACCGATCGTCGCGTGACCGTAAATAGGCCAAGTAAGTTCTTTACCAATGTAAGTGTAGGCAGTTGTCTTAAAGCCATCAGCTAACACATCAGCTTGTTTCAGCGCGTCGATCCAAAGTTCCCAGTCTTCGCCGCCCATCACTTTAACCGTATTGGCAATTTCCTCTTCATTGGCAGCTTCAACAGTAACTTCATCAATAATACGCTTTGATGTGTTGAGGTTTTTGGTTGTTATCGAAGAACCGATAGGCTTAAGTGTCGAAGAATAAACCTCGTCAGACTTAGGGTCTTTACGACGAGGAGACGCTAAGCTGTATACCACTAAATCAACTTTACCAAGTTCAGCTTTAATGGTTTCGATGGTTTTTTGTTTTAGCTCATCAGAAAACGCATCGCCGTTGATATTCTTAGACCACAACCCGGCTTCCTCAGCCGCTTGCTGAAATGCAGCGGTATTGTACCAACCAGCAGAAGCAGTTTTCTTCTCTGTACCTTCTTTTTCGAAAAAGATACCTAGGGTTTTCGCGCCTGCACCAAAAGCGGCGGTAATACGTGATGCCAAGCCGTAACCTGTTGATGCACCGATCACTAACACATTCTTAGGGCCATTTTCGATTTGCCCATGTTGTTTTACGTAGTCAATCTGTTCTTTTACATGCTCAGCACAGCCTACTGGATGTGCATTGGTACAAATAAATCCACGAATTTTTGGTTTAATGACCATAAGAGATCCTATCCATTGATTTGATACAAAATAAAAGTGAGATTACCCTCACTTTATTAAAATTACTGCGTAGTGTACTGGTAGATATGCAAAATACACATCTGATCAGCTGTCGAGCTTCGACCCACCTAAGCATTTAGGTGACGCCGGTGCCTGCCCCTCTTTTTCTGAGAACTCTTCTGGCGTGTAGGCGTGAATTGCTAAAGCATGGATGTGATTCTGTAGTTCATCTTTTAGCACTTCATTGATTTTTCTATGACGCTGGAGTAAACGCTGGCCAATAAATTGTTCGCTAACAACAATCACCTTAAAGTGAGAGTCTTCACCGCGACTATGCATATGGCTTTCATTGATAACATTGAGGTGTTTACACGCAAGCGCCTCTGCTATTTTGTCATAAATCTGTGATTGCATTGACATTGTATTGTGTCTCCTAGAGCAATTCGTGTCGCTACTATACGCCTATCACCCCGTATTTCCAACACTTCGAAAAGTCAGATTAATGCGCCCTTGGGTGACCTTTGCTTGCTTAGGTAACGCATGCTGATAGTCCCGCTGGCTATCACCTTGCATCACAAGGAGACTACCAGTTTCGAGCAAAATATCGGTCACCGATTGGTTGCTTTTGTGACGTATTTTAAATTTGCGTGTCGCCCCAAGTGACAACGATGCAATCACGGGAGTGGGGCCGAGCTCAGGCTCATCATCACTATGCCAGCCCATGCTATCTTGACCATCACGATAAAAATTTGCCAATACCGCATTAAATGTCACATTGAAACGCTGCTCTAAAGTTGCTCTGATCCCCAGTAACATTGGGGGCCAAGGAGCATTTTCGAGTAACTTGCCAGAGTAACTGTAACGCACACCTGGGTCGGCAATAAAACGTTCAAGCCTCGGAGTTTGGTGTGTTTTGCCAAATAATGTGATGGTATTTTGCTGCCAAGGCACCGATGCAAGCAACGCATCATACAAAGCTAGACTCTTGTCAAAGCTAATGGCTTGCGGCTGGTAGCTAAAACCTGTCGGCAAGTTCCGTGCTTTGTCTACTGCTCTCATGTTAAACTACCCGCTGCTTTTATTTACAGAATACTCTCATGACGACTGATGCAATTCTAGCTGGAAACCCTTTTACGCTACACAGGTTTCCACTCGATCAAAAAAATCGTAGCTTACAAGCTTGGGATTCAGCCGACGAATACCTGCTAGATTATGTCTTTGAACACCACCACGACGCAAATCGAATCTTAATTCTTAACGATAGTTTCGGGGCATTATGCTGTGCACTCGCCGACAAGCATTGCACGGTAGTAACTGACTCCTACGTGAGTACCTTAGCGTATCAACATAATTTGCACGCCAACGCGCTAAGCAATACACAAATTAATGTGTTAACTAGCATGGACCCCTATCCGCAAGACCTTGATCTTATCTTGATAAAGATCCCTAAAAACTCAGGGCTCTTGCAATCGCAATTGGCTAAGTTGAGCAAGCTGGCAGCAGATATTCCTGTAATTGCAGCAGGTAAAGCCAAAGAGATCCACACCTCAACCCTCAAAAGCTTTACTCACTTTTTAACTGAGCCGACAACCAGTCTGGCGGTTAAAAAATCACGCTTGGTATTCAGCAGAACGTCAGCGAAAGCAATCGATAGTAAATTCCCAGTGTCTTGGCCTTTGGAGAAAACGGATTTCACTTTATCGAATGAAGCGAATGTATTCTCTCGAGATTCTCTCGATATCGGGGCTCGGTTTTTCATAAATTATTTACCTATGGGTAAAAAGCCCTTAAAGGTCATTGATTTGGGTTGTGGCAATGGTGTAATCGGGTTGATGACTTTAGCGAGAATGCCCAATGCATCGGTCACTTTTATCGATGAATCGGCAATGGCTGTACATAGTGCTAAACACAATATCAGTCATAACTTACCAGAGCGAGTCAAAGACTGTCGCTTTGTACAAAACGACTGTCTTAGCGGCTTTGAAAACGAAGGCGCGGATCTGGTACTGTGTAACCCGCCATTTCACCAAGCAAATGCAATTACCGATCACATTGCTTGGCAGATGTTTATGCAAGCCAAGGCTACACTTCGTCAAGGGGGGGAGCTGAGAATAATCGGAAACCGCCACCTTGAATACGATGACAAACTAAAACGCCTGTTCGGTAACGCTAAGATACTTGGCAACAATAAGAAATTCACTGTACTAAGTGCGATAAAAAGGAGCTAAAAAATGCGTTTTCCATTGCTCATTGCTTTGCTAACTCTAGCATTGGTCGGATGTGAGAGTACGCCTCGAAGCGTGATACTGCACCCACAATATCAAGGTCCATCATCGAATGCACTGGCTACTAATGTCACGCTTCAGGTGAATGACCTTCGTACTACCAAATATACTATTCGAGTCAAAAATCAAGAACCGGCTTTGTATATGCCCGATGCCAATCTACCGGTAAACTTAAATCAAGTTTTCGAGCAAGCACTGGCAGCCCACGGTGCGCAAGTTACTCCAATTGCCAACACCCAAATTATTGTTAATATTAACCGCTTTAAAGCCATCATTGAAGAATCGCTATCACAACATCAAAGCGATGCACACACTGATGTCACAATACAAATCAAACAAGGGTCCCGCAGTTTCGAAAAGCAATATAAAGGAAGTGCAAATTTAACCGGCCCATTAAAACACGACCAAGCCAAGGTAGAAGAGCAACTTAATAACCTAGCTCAACAAGTGGTTACCCGTGTTGTGCAAGATCCAGAATTTATTCAATTTGTGAGAGGACGTTAATGAAAAAAATAATACTAAGTTTAACCATCTTACTGTTAAGTATGAATGTTTTTGCCGAGATGAATGGCAAGTTTGTACAGAAAAATAATTTATTCCCGCAGGTGAAGATCAATACAACAAAAGGCCCAATTGTCGTTGAGCTAGATAGATCAAGAGCCCCTATCACGGTGAATAACTTCCTGACCTATGTCATTAACAAAGACTACAATGGTTCGGTGTTTCATCGGGTTGAGCGTGACGAAGCCAATGATAAAGACTTTGTTATTCAAGGTGGTGGTTACGACAAAGAATATGATGGCATGTTTGAACGTGAAGCGATTTTTAATGAAAGTGGTAATGGCCTAAAAAACGACATGTACACCATTGCCATGGCCTACCAAGACAACAAACCACATTCAGGAACTAGGCAGTTCTTTTTTAATATGGATAACAACGACCACTTGAATCCCGGCAAAGGCTGGGGCTTTGCAGTATTTGGTAATATTATGGAAGGATATGAAACACTAGATGCCATCATGAAGGTTGAAACAGGATACAACGAGAAGCTGGGTTATACCTTTATCCCTAAAGAGCCGGTTGTGATCCTTTCAATCGAAGTATTGAAGCAGCCTGAGTAACGCGCTGTTATGTTGATATCATCTAGTTTCTCACAATACCTTAGTTACTATAAAGACAAACGCCTATTAACTGTTTTTGCTTTTGGCATAAGTAGCGGCTTCCCTTGGGTATTGATAGGCTCGGTGATGTCAGCTTGGCTTAAAGATGAAGGGTTAAGCCGCAGTACTATAGGGCTTTTTGGTTTAGTTTATGGTGCTTATACTATCAACTTTTTGTGGTCTCCACTGGTAGATCGCCTTAAATTACCATGGTTGAATAGCAAGCTTGGGCAGCGTCGTAGTTGGATAGCAAGCTGTCAGGTGATCATTATTATCGCCACCTTTTTGTTGGCGAGTATTTCAATTAAAGATCACTTATCGCATGCTGCATTACTCTGCTTTATTATTGCAATTTTCTCAGCAACGCAAGACATTGCTATCGATGCTTACCGCATTGATATTTTGCCAGAAAATGAAAGTGAGAAAGCAACCGCTGCTGCCGCGATGGCAACATCGGGTTGGTGGTCGGGCTACGCACTGCTTGGCGCAATCCCCTTTTTTATTGCCGACTTGCCCGGTTTTAGTTGGCCAATGATATACCAAATACTCAGTGTCATTGTTTTTGGGTTGTTGTGCGTTACGCTACTTGCAAAAGAGCCAATATCTCATCGAGAACAGGTTCAGGCTCAACTGCAACAAAGCTATGAGCAAAAGCTAAACCAAATTAACTCCTCATCTACACAGAAAAAAGTCTTTGCATGGCTTGCCGTTACCATTGTTGAACCGTTTAAACGCTTCTTTGAAAATAACGGGGTAAAAACGGCACTAGCCCTACTCGCCTTTATATTCTTATTTAAAATAGGTGAAGCCTTTTTAGCTAGGATGTCTATTGTATTTTATAAAGAAATTGGCTTTACCAATACGCAAATTGGCCAATACTCCAAATTAGGCACAGGTGTTATCACCATCATTTTTGCTTTTTTAGGTAGTATTTTTAACCATAAATACGGCATAGTGAAAGGCTTGTTTATTAGCGGTGTCGCTATGGCAGCCTCTAATTTGATGTTTTCTTGGATAGCGGTTGCTGGCCCACAGGAGCATCTGTACGCACTCGCAATTGTGGTCGATGGCTTTACACAGGCTTGGTCATTGGTAGCTATGGTTGCATTTATTTCTATGCTATGTGACCGCGCATTTAGCGCAACCCACTACGCCCTGCTTGCTTCCCTTGGAAGCCTTAGCAGAACTGTGCTGTCAGGTTATAGTGGTTTTGTGATTGATGATTTGCTTGGAGGTAATTGGGCACTCTTCTTTGCGCTAACTGCGCTTATGGTGCTGCCATCGTTATTATTCTTATATCTGATTAGGCACAAGCTTTATGCTATTGAAAAGGCATACCATGCTAACAAAAACTAGAGGTGCAGATCCTTGCACCCTAGGCGTTTTTGCTAACTAGAATGCTTATTGCTCTTCTTTAATTAGCTGTAGGCCCTCATACGGATCAACTTCTAACGCTTCACAGTAACGTAAAAACTCAATCACATCCAAACGGCGCTCTTGGTTTTCGATTTTACCGATAAACGAGTGTGGTGTACCTAACACTTGAGCAAGGCTACGCATTGTATGGCCTTTCTCATGGCGTTTTGACTTTAGCCACTTAGTTAGCTTGCTGTTTTCTTCAGAAGAAACCGTTTTACCCATCATATAAACATCTCCTACTAGATGAAAGACTAAAATTATCTAAATGAAATATGCCCGTCTCATTTAGCTTTGTACTTAATATTACAGCTATGCTTGAACGTAACACTATACTATGTAAGGCCTTACATTCTTATGAACTTAAAACCAAACTAGTCAGTACTTAGATCAAGCGCACAGTTTACCCTGTTTACGGTACAAGTTACCAGCAGTCAGAATAAATTCGTGCCAAAAATAGTAACACGTAGACAAAATGTTAACTTGTCCCTATGTACCCAATTAGGTATAGACTAAAAAAACAGTAACACCTAATTAATTTTTTACTTTTTCTTAATTCATTAAGCGCTGTAATATGCAGTAACACTTTAATCAAATTTTTAAAAAATGTACCAGTATTTGAAATAAATTATTTTTCTTTAAAAAATAAAAACTTACAGCTAGAATTTACTAATAGGTTAAAAAAGAGGCTAATGTTAGATGATTCGATTACTGTTTTTGCTACCAATTTTACTCTGTCTGGGTTGGTACTATTTTCTGCGCTCTAACGGTGTTCCGCTTAAACAAGGCAAAAAAGGATTCATCTACATCTTAGGGTTTTCGACGTTTGTGCTCGGCTTTTTTGTCGTGATGATGTATTTAACGGGGAGCCTGTAGGCAAATTTAAACGATGTGAGTGGTAAAGTGCAAAAACAAAAAAGCCATGACATAAAGCATGGCTCTTTACTCAGAAAATCCGTATAACTTGACTAAACGCTAAAGCTCGCACCGCAACCGCAAGTTGTTGTTGCATTTGGATTGTTTACAAAGAAACGCGCACCTTCAAGCCCTTCAGTGTAGTCAACAATACCATCTAATAAGTATTGGATACTCATTGGGTCAACGACCATAGTAACGCCATTTTTTACGATTTCTAAATCACCTGGATTTACTTTTTCGTCAAAGGTGAAACCATATTGAAAGCCTGAGCAACCACCACCTGTTACATACACTCGCAACTTCAGGTTGGTATTCTCTTCTTCCTCAATGAGCTCTTTTACGCGGCTTGCTGCTGCGTCAGAAAACTGAATTGGTAACTGTTCAGACATAGATTTAGACCCCTAATCCTGTAATCTTTAAATTATCTAATACCTGAGTATTTTAATCAAGTATAGCATCCATCCCGTTTCAGAATTTCAAGAGGGCTTTATGGTTTGTGTGTAAGTTGCGCCAGCACAAGGACTTAATGTAAAAAATTTGGTATTCTTATGAAGTTAATTATTGTGGAATGACGTTCATGTCACTGGATGCACTAAGACGAAGCCTAGCAAAACCAAAAACTTCAGCGCAACTGTGCCTACTTGGTGCCGGGGCGGGCTTGCTTGCGGCCATGTTAATTATCGCATTTCGTCTCACGATAGAGTTGGTGCAAGGCACTTTTTTAGATAAGCCAGATGACTTTACGGAACTGTCTGAATTACACCGGCTATTTTTACCCGTACTGGCAGCCCTGCTGATTGCCGTATTCGCCGCTTTAACGGGGTTTAAACATTACCGACTCGGTATTCCTTACGTTATTAATCGCATCAAGCATCATTACGGTCATATGCCAATCTGGAATTCTGCGAACCAATTTTTTGGCGGAGCCGTGGCCTTAATTAGTGGCTTTTCTGTTGGCCGAGAAGGGCCATCTGTGCACATGGGAGCAACGGCTGCAAGCGTCTTATCAGAGCGCTTACATTTGCCATTAAATGCGGCAAGAACACTCGCTGGATGTGGTGTTGCCGCAGGTATCGCAGCTTCATTTAATACCCCTCTTGCAGCCGTTATATTTGTGATGGAAGTTGTCCTTAGGGAATACAAGATCCATATTTTTGTTCCAGTGATGTTAGCTTCCGTTATCGGTGCGATGAGTACGCAATATGTTTTTGGCAATAGCTCAGAGCTGGCGCTTATCCACATTACGCCCTTAAGCTTTTGGCATTACCCCTATTTAATTATCTGTGGTGCCGCATTAGGTGCTGTTGCTTTTGCCTTTAATCAAAACCTGATGATGATCATCAAGACGTTCAAGCCGATCAGCATGTTTCCTCGCCTATTATTGGCAGGCCTCATTGCTGGACTAATTGGGTATGCCGTGCCCGGAGCTATGGGCTCCGGTATGAGTGCCATTACTCAAGCAGTAGAGTCTCCGCACAATCTACAGCTGCTGACGACAATTTTAATTGCGAAACTCATGGCAACCTTGTTTGCTATCGGTTTAGGTATTCCAGGCGGGCTCATCGGCCCAGTCATCGGGCTGGGTGTTATTATGGGCACCCTGATGTCCTTCTTTGCACAATTTATTGAGCCGAGTGTTGATGTCGCAGGGACTTATGGCGTACTGGGTATGGCTGGCCTGCTTGCCGCAACTTTACACGCGCCATTGGCCGCGCTCACCGCCGTGATGGAGCTGACTTCCAATCCAAAAATAATCGTTCCTGCAATGCTTGTGATCACAACCGCTTATGTCACCGCATTGCAAGCATTTGGCAACCGCTCCATATTTATCCAACAGCTTGATTTTCAGGGCTTGCCTTACCAAGTGTCACCAGCAAAAGAAGCGTTACAAAAGGTGGGGATTGTGGCCGAGATGGATGAAAACTTTAAGCTGCTCTATTCCGACGACAAAGAGCAAATTAAAGAAACGCTCTCGGCCGTTGACAGCCAAACTCCGCTAATTGTTTATGATGAACAAAGTGGCTACCGTTTAGCTGAGTACGATTTGAACCTAATCTCTGAAGAAAGCGTATCGGTATCCTATATTGAGTTGCAAGGATTAAGTACCCAGGCCACGCTAGCCGACGCCTTTGATGTACTTAAAGACAAACGCTCAGGCGCCGTTTACATTTACAATCAAAAGGATGATAAACAAATACTTGGGTTATTGCGATGGGACCAAATTCGTCACATACTCACGACCAGAAATAGTTTACTCTAGTTTAAAAAGTGGAACTTATAATGAGCTTATTGCTAACGTATAAAGCCTTACATATCTTTTTTATGATTGCCTGGTTTGCTGGGATTTTCTATCTGCCACGCTTGTTTGTTTATCACGCTATGACAGAAGAAAAGTCTTGCAGCTCAATGCTCAAAATCATGGAGCGACGTTTACTCTATTTTGTTACGCCTTTTGCCATTCTCACTGCGGTGTTTGGCGTGTTAACTATCACTGAATACGGACGCGAATGGTTTCGACACAGCATGTGGTTACACTACAAGCTCACTTTAGTGATTTTGCTTTATATTTATCATGGGTTTTGCTTTAAATTATTGGCTGACTTTAAACATGATCGAAACCGTAGAAGCGACAAGTTTTACCGGTATTTCAATGAACTCCCCGTACTTATCCTGCTAGCCATCGTCTTTCTTGCGGTGTTAAAACCTGCACTGTAACCGTGCATTATTGGGGGTACTTGGGTATAATATACGCCCAAGTAACCGCCCACAATCTGCGTGTTATCTGGTTGGGTGAGCAACCTTGCAACCCGGTTGTCAATTTGTCTTTAGGAATCGCCAAATGTTCAGTTTCCAAGGTGAAAACATTCTTTCTGTCAATCAACTAGACAGAGATTCTATTGAACACATCTTCTCCATTGCTAAAAAAATGGAACCTTATGCAAAAAAGCAAAAACGTACCCAAGTACTCGATGGGGCGATTTTGGCAAATCTGTTTTTTGAACCAAGCACCAGAACCCGTGTTAGCTTTGGTACTGCGTTTAACCTTTTAGGTGGCTTAGTACGTGAAACTACAGGTATGCAAAGCTCTGCACTGGCGAAAGGCGAATCTCTTTATGATACTGCGCGTGTTATTTCTGCCTATGCCGACGCAGTTGCCATGCGTCACCCAGACGCAGGCTCTGTTGCCGAGTTTGCAACAGGCTCTGATGTGCCAGTGATCAACGGTGGTGATGGCCCCAATGAACATCCTACTCAAGCACTCCTAGATCTGTTGACGATTGACCGAGAACTTAGCCGCTTTGGGGCTGGCATTGATGGTATGCATATCGCACTCGTTGGTGATTTAAAATACGGCCGCACCGTTCACTCACTGTCTAAATTACTCAGTCACTACAAGAATATTCGCTTTACTATGGTTGCACCGGATGGCTTACAAATGCCGCAATCTATTTTAGATGTGGTTGACAATGCCGGCCACCGTATCGAAGTGGTATCTAAGATGGAAGGTAACCTAGCTGCCGATATTGTGTACCAAACACGTATTCAAGAAGAGCGCTTCCCTTCTCAAGAAGAGGCAAATAAATACCGTGGCGGCTTTAGAATTAGCCAAGCGATTTATGACGCCCACTGTAAACCTAGCTCAGTGTTAATGCATCCATTACCACGCGACAGCCGCAGTGATGCAAACGAGCTAGACAATGACCTAAATAACAACGACAACCTAGCTATCTTCCGCCAAGTTCAAAATGGTGTATTGATCCGTATGGCACTTTTTGCCCTGACGCTAGGTGTTGAAAACCAAGTGGAAAAATACGAGGTAGAAGTACCTTGGTTTAGCCGCAAACGTGAAAGCTAAAAAGGATCGACTATGACTCTCAGTCAAGACTTATTCAAACGCGCCCAAGATTCAATCCCTGGAGGCGTAAACTCTCCAGTGCGCGCTTTTAATGGTGTTGGTGGTACGCCACTATTTATTACCAAAGCAGAAGGCGTTCATACCTATGACGCCGACGGTAAACAATATATCGACTATGTTGGTTCTTGGGGCCCAATGATTTTAGGACACAACCACCCTAAAATTAAGCAAGCTGTGCTTGAAGCGGTTGAAAACGGCCTATCTTATGGTGCGCCTACGGAAACCGAGATCCTGATGGCGGAAAAAGTAAAAGCACTTGTACCATCAATTGAAAAAGTACGCATGGTTAGCTCTGGTACAGAGGCAACAATGAGTGCGATCCGTCTTGCTCGAGGTTACACAGGCCGCGATAAAATCTTAAAATTTGAAGGTTGTTACCATGGCCACGCTGACTCACTGCTAGTGAAAGCAGGCTCTGGTGCACTGACCATGGGCGTACCAAATTCACCAGGTATCCCAGCCGATTTTGCCAAACATACGTTAACGGTTTCATTTAATAACCTTGATGAAGTCAAAGCGATTTTTGATCAGTACAAAGATCAAATCGCTTGTGTGATCATCGAACCTGTTGCTGGAAACATGAACTGTATTCCACCTGTGGAAGGCTTCTTAGAAGGGCTACGCGAAATATGTACTGACAATCAAAGTGTGCTTATCTTTGATGAAGTCATGACCGGTTTTCGTGTTGCACTCGGTGGCGCTCAGCAGTACTACAATATCACACCAGACCTTACCTGTTTAGGTAAAGTGATTGGTGGCGGTATGCCAGTCGGTGCGTTTGGCGGTAAAAAAGAGATTATGGATTACATTGCCCCTGTTGGCCCTGTTTATCAAGCCGGTACGCTGTCTGGTAACCCAATCGCCATGGCTGCTGGTTTAACGGCGCTAGAGCTACTGTCAGAAGAGGGCTTGCACGCAGAGCTTGAAGCAAAGAGTAAAGCACTGTGTGAAGGCTTCCAAGCCGCTGCTGATGAAGCGGGTATCGCGCTTACGACTAACTACGCAGGCGGCATGTTTGGCTTCTTCTTTACCGAAGCTACAAAAGTAACTAGCTACCAACAGGCAACGGAATGTGATTTAGAGCGCTTTAAAAAGTTCTTCCATCTAATGCTAGAAGAAGGCGTTTATTTAGCACCATCGGCATTCGAAGCTGGCTTCGTAAGCACAATGCATTCTGACGAAGAAATTGTAAAAACCATCGACGCTGCAAAGCGTGCATTTGCCAAACTATAAGCAAAATTAATCATATTAAAAAAAGCCCGTTCAGGGCTTTTTTTGTTTTTTCAGCTACCCTTTGAATAAACTTATTAAAAGCTTCGGTCTACTTATGTCAGTTTGCTTAATAAAGTGATCTAGCTTGAGGCGAGAAAATCTTGTCGACAAATGCGTTGAATTCACTGCCAATAGCCAGCTATTGGTGCGTAAATCCGCCTTGCCTACATGGATGTAGGTATCAGGGCGGTAGCATGACGCGAGAGCGGAGTTATCCCCAAAACGCTCTGCCTAGGCTAGATAAGGAAATAATTTAATGTGATTTTAAAAACAATGAGTTACCTCATTTCTTATCCAAACATCTGGTTAAATAAAAAATGTAGACGCAGTTAGCGTCTGGCTTGCTATCTCAAATTAAATAGGTATCAAGACTAAGTGGTATAAGAACGTGCTTTTCAGCACCTACGATAAACGGAACATACAGAGGAAGTGATGGCTGGATTTAATACACTCATAGAGCCTGCAACTCGCTTGATGGCAAGGTTGCAATATAAAACCAAAATGGCGGTGGTGTTTGGCTTGCTATTATTACCCTTGAGCCTCAGTTTATTTTTTCTAAATGGTGTGCTTAATCACTCTATTACTGTGAGTGAAACACAGCGTCAAGGGCTTAAACTCTACCCTAACATGCTGGAAAATATTTTAGACGGTAATATCGCCGATAATTCTAATTTACTTAATCGGGCAACATTCCCTAAGGTCACTGCGCCAAACGCTAGTGCGCTGGAGCAACTTTCCATTGCTTCACAATTAGCTGTTGACGATGATCTGGGCCGTAGTTACCTCAACCGAACACTGGTTGAATCGACACCGACTTTGATAGCACAAATCAATCAAATTGAAGTACAAGCAAGCGCCGTACTAAGCCGAGGCAGCTTTACACCAGATAGCTTTATCGCACTTTCCAATTTACATAAGGGCTTACCTGCGGTTACTAAACAATTTACTGGTAAGTTAAGCATCGCCATGAATGATAATCCGCGACTCAACAAGCTGTTAAGCCTGCCGTTGAGTGAACTTGAGTCTAGCTTATTGGATTATCAAAACGCCGTTAAAACTGGGTTACTCGACCCAGACGAACTGGCACTCTCACAGGCTCAATTTACGCGTCATTACCAACGCGCCAGCGATGCCATCAAACAGTTTGTTAATACCGCCACACCGGCACTAGCTACGTTAGTTGCTGAAAAACAAAGTCAACAACAGTGGATCAGAAACACCGTCGCATTGGCCTCTGTCTTTGCACTGTTAATAGCTATTTATCTCATGATTGGTTTTTATTTATCGTTTATGGGCACTATCACCACATTTTCAAAGGCAGCACAAAGCGCTTCTCGAGGGGATTTAAGCATCAAAGCCGCAACAACAGGCTCAGATGAGTTAAGCCAAATTATTGAACAATTTAATGCGGTCCTTACGGCCTTTATCTCGTTGCTTGGCAATGTCAGGCTGACGAGCGATGAACTGCAGCAAGCAACAACAACTCTCAATAAAATAAGCCAAGACACCGAAAAAGACGTCGCGCAACAGGAAAATAAAATTCAATCTATCCATCATTCGCTAGAAAACATGGCTCAGTCTGCTCGCTCTGTTGAAGAAGCGGCATTCAGCGCCACTGAGCTGGCATCGGTAGCGGCAACCCAAGTGAAACAAAGCAGTGTTAATACCACCGCGCTGGCAGGGCAAATGACTGAGTTACAAGCCGAGTTTCAACAAAGCCGTGCCGCGCTGGATAAACTTGCAGAGGATACACAAAATATCAGCCAAGTTAGCTCTGCGATTAGAGAGATAGCGGAACAAACCAACTTACTGGCACTGAATGCAGCAATAGAGGCTGCTAGAGCAGGTGAACAAGGCAGAGGGTTTGCAGTTGTGGCTGATGAAGTGCGTACCCTTGCACAAAGAACCCAACAACAAACTGAAGAGATCCACAATATTATTCAGTCTTTGCAGGCAGCGTCGAGAGACACACAAGATAAAATGCGAAGCAGTGAAGATAATATGGCTCAAAGCGTTATCGCAGCCAATGAAACCAATGAAGTGCTTCAGCACGCAGAACAAAGCATGCGCGACATCGATGACCAAGGTAAGTTGATCAGCCAGCTGGTGCAGCAGCAAACCCAGGCCACTGAGCATGCTCTAAGTGAGTCATCAGAAATTAGTAATTTGGCTCAGCATACTTTAGGCTCGGCAAGAGCAACCCAAAGTGATGCACAAAAGCTCGGTCAGTTATCCCATACTTTAAACCAAGAAATCGACAAGTTTAAAGCATGAGCAAACGCCAAGACCCTGTTCAGCACTCAGGTCTTGGCTCAAACATGCTAGCTCGGATAGGTAACTGTAATACAGGCCCGCAACTAGGTGGAGATTGCTTGCCTGTTTTTGGGTTAATAAAGGCCCAACGAATTGAACTTGGACGCTCATCCACAATCGCCTGAGGGTTCAGTGGTTTCAGGTAGCGAATGTAAAGTTCCAGTGCCCCCCTACTCCCCGTCAACCCTGTGGGAGTATTGTCGTCTCGTCCGATCCAAGCAACGGTAACCGTGTTTTGATCAAAGCCCGCAAACCAGCTGTCTCGTAAGTCATTACTCGTCCCAGTTTTACCTGCCAGTTGAATAGACGGGAAATGCAAATTGAGTCGCTTAGCCGTGCCTTTTTTTGTTACTCGCTTCATACCATATTTGGTCATATACACCGCATCACTATCTAGTGTCTGACTTTTCTGAGCTGAATGTTCGAAAAGTAGCTTGCCTACCGAATCAGTAATGGCCATAACACTCGTCAATTCACTGTGTTTACCGTCAGCTGCAAGGGTAGTGTATGCTTCAGCAACATCAAAGCTAGATAATTCCAGCGCGCCAAGTAACAAAGATGGATAAAGTGGAATAGACTTATCAACCCCTAGTTCATTCAGAGTTTGTGCCACACGATTTACGCCAACATCCAAGCCAAGGTTTACTGCCGGAATATTAATACTGTTACTGAAAGCTTCAAACATGGGCACTTGGCCTCTGAATTTATGATCAAAGTTTTCAGGCGACCATACCTTTCCAGAACCATCTGTTACCTCAAGAGGACTATCATCAAGTAACATGCCTAGGTGATAATTTGGATCTGACAACGCACTCAGATAAATAGCAGGTTTAACTAACGAACCGATGTTTCGCTCGGTATCTAATACTCGGTTAAAGCCTGAGAACTTTAACTGTCGTCCCGCAACCAGCGCTGATACTCCCGCCTTTTCGACATTAACCGAGAGCATTGCGGTTTCTAATTCATCCGTTTTAAACGACGTTCAAGATAAGGTAGCCCCTTTTTCACTGCGTCTTCCATCGCGGTTTGTTTTTGCAAATCCAAATAGGTGAAGATCCGTAAGCCAGAATCCACCATATCATCATCCGGCACAAGCTTTTTCAGTTCACGGTTAACCAGCTCTAAGTAACCTGGATAAGACTGCAGGCGACTTGCTTTTAGTGGCTCTACGTCAATTGGCCTAGCAAGCGATGCACGGTATTCTGGGGTTGTGATCAAGCCATTTTCAACCATCAACCTCAAGACTAGGTCGCGCCTTTCCATTACTCTATCAGGGTAACGTCTGGGGTTATAAAATGAAGGTCCTTTAACCATGGCCACTAGCATAGCAACTTGATCAAACTCCAATTCATCAACCGGTTTGGCAAAATAAAACTCTGCCGCCAACCCCATACCATGCACACCTTGATTATATGCTTGGCCCAAAAAGACCTCATTCAGATATGCTTCGAGAATTTCATCTTTGCTATAGCGAAAATCTAATATCAGCGCAATAAAAGCTTCATTAATTTTACGTATCAAGGTTCGTTCACGAGTAAGGTAGAAATTTTTGGCTAGCTGTTGGGTGAGCGTGCTTCCGCCCTGCACGGTACGGCCTGCTTTAATATTGGTATAAAGCGCACGCAAAATAGATAAAACAGAAACGCCGTGATGTTCATAAAAGTTGCGGTCTTCAACAACCAATAACGTTTCTTTTAAGATATTTGGAAATTTATCAAACGGTACAAATTCTCTATCTTGGCGAGTCTCATTGCCAATTCGTGCAATCTGTACAGGCTCTAAACGGGCGTTCGCTATGCGTCTTCCTTGATTATCGACAATACTGGCTAGCTTCTTACCACCGAAATTCAGGGTAAAAATACGCGCGCTTTCTGGACCATCGTAGAACTCGAATGCTCGTCTGTGGATCGTGATAGTACGGCCTTGAACGGTATATTGCCCCGTTTTACTTATACGATTCACTCTTGAGTAATTTAGTCGTTTGAGCTCCCAAAGCACTTCTTCTTCATTTAAGAATTGATCCGGAAAAAACTGCATAGCTCGGGCATACACTTGGACCGGCAACTCCCATTTATTGCCTTCAAATTGCCTGCTAATTTTGGCGTCGAGATAAATAACGTAGATCGCCACCACAAAGATGGTCGCAATGGTGCCTTTCCAAAATAAAGACCACAACGTGCTCAATACGCGGCTTTTAACTCTTTGCACCTTAGAAACGTTTTTTTGGGTATTGTTTTTACGCGATGTGCTCGCCTTGACGTTTGACTTTTTGGTAGGTGTTTTTTTCTTTTTATCCGTCATGACCCAAGTAAAACTGAAAAATGAATCGCAAGATAGTAGGGTAACCTAAATTAACAACTGCTGAAAGCAGAATAATATTTCAAAAAGAAAAGTGAGCCCACCGGACTCACTTTGTTTAGACAACGAGAACTTTATAATTGACCGAGAGCCAATTGGTATTACTGTCCGCGAACTGTCACGAACTCTGGATAGGCGTCTACACCACAGTCATGTTGATCCATTCCGCTTAATTCCTCTTCTTCGCCAACACGGATCCCCATACTCGCCTTTAACACGCTCCACACAATATAAGATGCGATGAAAACAAACCCTAAAATAGTCACTAAGCCCACAGCCTGCCCTTGGAATGTAGCGTCTGAATTTGAAAATGGCACCATCATTACCCCTAGCGCACCACACACACCATGAACAGAGATTGCTCCTACCGGATCATCCACTCTCGCCTTATCTAGCGCAACAATACTAAATACGACTAGTGCCCCGCCAATCGCACCGAGAATAAGCGCTAACACAGGTGTAGGAGAAGCAGGCTCAGCCGTGATTGTTACAAGACCCGCTAGTGCACCATTGAGTACCATGGTTAAGTCAGCTTTGCCCCACATCACTTTACACACCAACAGTGCCGCTACTGCACCAGCTGCCGCAGCCGCATTGGTATTGAGCATAATTTGGCTAACCGCGATAGCGTTTTCTTTATCGGCTAGGAATAATTGAGATCCCCCATTAAAACCAAACCATCCCATCCATAAAATGAAAGTACCGAGCGTAGCTAAGGGCATGTTAGAGCCTGGGATTGGATAGATTTCGCCATTTTTACCATACTTGCCTTTACGTGCCCCGAGTAACAACACGCCTGCTAGCGCCGCTGCAGCGCCAGCACCATGAACGATGGCTGATCCTGCAAAGTCCACAAATCCAAGTTCAGATAAGAAGCCTCCCCCCCAAGTCCAATACCCTTCTAGCGGATAAATGAAACCGGTGAGTACCACACAAAACGCTAAAAATGCCCACAACTTCATTCGCTCGGCTACGGCACCAGACACAATAGACATGGCGGTGGCCACAAACACAACTTGAAAGAAAAAGTCAGACTGTAAGGCATGATCAGCATCGGCAGCAGCACTGCCAATTAGTGCGCCAAGACTTGGAAGGACACCGCCCTCGGCATTATCAACATACATAATGTTGTAGCCAATGAGCAGATACATAGTGCAAGCAATGGCATACAAGGCGATGTTTTTAGTCAATATTTCTGTGGTATTTTTAGAACGAACGAGTCCGGCCTCAAGCATGGCGAACCCTGCCGCCATCCACATAACCAGCACCCCTGAGATCAGAAAGTAAAAGGTATTTAACGAAAATTGTAGTTCTATGATTGCATTTTCCATCGTTGGGATCCCCTTAAATTGCTTCTTCGTCAAGTTCGCCGGTACGGATCCGCACGATTTGGTCTAGGTCATACACAAAAATTTTGCCGTCACCGATTTTTCCTGTGAAGGCTGCTTTGGTCACCGTTTCAACAACGCGCTCTGCGTTTTCACTTAATGTCGCAATTTCTATTTTTATTTTTGGTATAAAATCGACTTGATACTCGGCGCCACGATACAACTCCGTGTGACCGCGTTGACGTCCAAACCCCTTAACGTCAACCACTGTCATCCCTTCAATCCCCAGATCGGCTAAAGCTTCACGTACTTCATCGAGCTTAAATGGTTTTATTATTGCACTTATCATTTTCATGCTGAGTCCCCTTAGGACAGTTGATCCTGTTACATGCTGTAATCCAACCTTTGTGCCAAATTTTTTAGTCCTTAATTAACAATGAATTAAAACCAAATGACGATTTTTGTGCATAAAAAATGCACCATTAAGGTGCATTGTTTTAAAGCCTGAACTGAGTTGGTGCAAAAATGGACACCTTGCGCAAAACTAATGTGCGATAACGCAATTCCGTTGTTTATCTTTGGCTTGGTATAGGGCTTTATCAGCCTTGCGCATCACTTCACTCAAGCTTTTTGATTGGCAGGTGGCAACGCCGATACTAATAGTGCAAAAATACTGACCTTGTGTGATAGCAAAGGCTTGTTTTGCCAGACGCTCGCGAAAATCTTCCAACATTTGTTTTGCAAGCGCAATATCTGAGCTTGGGATCAACAAGGCGAACTCCTCACCACCGATCCTCGCAACAATATAATGACCAAAAGCACTACGTAGTAAGTCTGCAACTTGTTGGAGAACATCATCACCACTCTCATGACCATATTGGTCATTAATTGATTTAAAATGATCTAAGTCTAGTAGCGCCAGAGTATACTGATTTGGCTTACTTTTTATTAAACGCTCCGCTTGTTGACAGAAATAGCGACGATTATAAAGCCCGGTCAAATAATCACGGTGCGCGTATTCTTTAATTTCAGCGATCAGGTTTAATTGTTCCATCGTTTGCATAATACGGCAGTGAAACTCTTCGCTCATAAACGGTTTTGCTAAAAAGTCGTTTGCCCCATATTTAATAAACTTAGCCGACAGTCCATGGCTGCCTGCCCCTGATAAGCCAATAATGGCAAGCTCATCGCGGCCACGGCTATTTCGCACCGATTTCACCAACTCAAAACCATCCATCGTTGGCATTGCAAAATCCGTCAACAACAGCTTGATGTCATGGTCTGAGAGCAGCATATCTAGCGCCTCTTCACCATCTTGCGCCTCTAGTACAGTGAACAGCTGCTTCTCTAGCATTTGCTTCATAACCGCTCGGCTGATAACTGAGTCATCTGCAATAAGCGCTTTGCACCCTTGGTTTCTGAGCAATCGAGAGGCCAGTTTAACCGCATATAAGTATGAGTCGCGATTATCTTTGATCACGTAATCGACTACCCCCATCTCCAGCATTTGCTGCCGGCTATATTCATCAATTTTAGAAGTTAAAACAACAGTGGGTATTTGCTGACTAAGGGTAAGCTGCACCACCTCTGCGTCCATCGCATCGGGTAGTGTTAAATCCACCAGCGCCAAAGTATATTGATGCTGAGCTAAGAAGGCCTTACTTTCCTTGAGTGACCAAGCAAAATCAATTTCGACATCTAGATGCTGAGCGGCAAGGTGTCGCAATACCTGCTGCACGACCTTACTGTCTTCAACAATTAAAATTCTTTGCATGGAATGAAATCTCTTAAGTACAACGAGAAGCGCAGTGAAACAAGAATTTAACGAAGCTAAATACTTTATTACTACATAATTAAGTATTAAATATACGCGAATCTAGCACTAAAAAAAACCAAATCAGCTCAAATTTGTTACGCAATGATAAACAAGATGAGAACCAGCATTTTCACGCTTGCCGTTTTTTTCATCCAGTTTGTCTCAATGGCTTTGAATTTCACCTGAAATACTTCTTTAATGCAGAGATAACTAATGCAATACCGAGGAAGCAATGAAACAACTACTACCCCTATTGCTTGTGAGTTGTGCTTTATTATCAATGCCTAGCATAGCTGATGAACACAACCGCGCAATTGAGATAGATCATAAAATCACAACCGAGCATCGAGCCGAAATCAAGGGTGAACGCATCAACTACACCGCAACGACTGGTACGCAACCAGTATGGAATGAAGATGGTGATGCAATTGCAACCCTACATTACACCTATTACAAACGTACCAAAGTAAAAGACATGAGTAAGCGTCCACTGTTAATCTCATTCAACGGCGGTCCTGGCTCTGCTTCAGTTTGGATGCACATTGCCTATACTGGTCCAAGAGTATTAAAAATTGATGACGAAGGTTACCCTTTACAGCCTTATGGTTTAAAGGATAACCCATACTCAGTGCTGGATGTTGCCGATATAGTGTATGTAAACCCAGTCAATACAGGCTATTCTCGCGTATTAAAAAATGCTGAGGGTGAATACCCAAGTAAAGCAGAGCAAACCAAGCTATTTTTTGGTGTCAACGCTGACGTAAAGTATTTAGCAGAATGGCTAAATACCTTTATTCACCGTAACCAGCGCATGCTCTCTCCTAAATACTTGATCGGCGAAAGCTACGGCACCACTCGTGTTTCAGGGCTTGCGCATGCTATGCAAAATAGCCAATGGTTATACCTAAACGGTGTTATTTTAGTCTCACCTACTGATATCGGGATCAAGCGCCAAGGCCCAGTTAAAGCAGCGAACCGTTTACCTTATTACGCTGCCGCAGCTTGGTATCATAAAGCATTACCAACCGAGCTTCAGCGCAAAGACTTATTAGAAGTATTAGAAGAAGTTGAGCAATACACAATTAATCACTATTTACCTGCCTTAGCAAAGGGCTCGTTTATCAGTGAGCAAGAAAAGCAAAGTGTTATTACAGCGGTCGCGAAATATAGTGGCTTGAGCGAATTATTTGTTGCCCAAAACAATCTAGATATTCCTACCGCAGCGTTTTGGAAAGAGCTATTGCGTGATCGTGGCGTTACGCTTGGCCGACTAGACTCTCGTTACCTTGGTATTGATAAAAGAGATGCAGGCTCTCGCCCTGATTATTGGCCAGAGCTCACATCTTGGCTTCACTCATTTACACCGGCGATTAACCACTACTTTGCCACCGAGCTCAATTATAAAACGGACGTAAAATACAACATGTTTGGCTCCGTTCACCCATGGGATAGTAGCGATAACAATGTCGGGGAACAGTTACGTTTGGCTATGGCTCAAAACCCATACCTCAATGTCATGATCCAGTCAGGTTATTATGATGGGGCAACGAATTACTTTGATGCCAAATATAACATGTGGCAACTCGATCCAAGTGGCAAGATGCGTGATCGCCTCAGCTTTAAAGGCTACCGTTCGGGACATATGATGTACCTGCGTCATGAAGACTTACAAAAGTCGAATGACGATTTGCGTGAGTTTATTTTAAAAACAATACCCAAAGCAGAACAATCTGCGTTGTACTAAATTCCCACCAACCTGTGGCCGCGCAAGCGGTCACTTATCTTAAATCGTAAAAATTTCCTTTTATCCTTCTACAGTTACCTATAATCTAGATATACTCAGTATTATCAACCACAACTTAGGCACGCACCATGAACGAGCAGTTTAAAGTCGTCTTCGTTGGCATGGCCGACGGTAAGGATCAGCAAAGCGCAGCAGCCGCAATTGCGCAACGGCTGAAAACCTCACCTTCCAAGATCCAGCAATTCTATGCTGGTAAAACACTGTTTGCTCCTGCAGATAAAGCAAAAGCACTGAAGCAGGTAAAACTACTTGCCAGTGTTGGCATTAATGCGAAGCTGCAAAGCCAAACGCCCTCTGCTGTCACCAATCCAGATCAAGAGCGAGTCTTTGAAGCGCTAGACTATATCACTAGCAGCTTAATTCGGATTGAAGAACGCTTAGAAGATATTGAGCAACGCCTTGGCACAAATCAAAATAGTGAAATAGACGACACTATGGAAGACGAGTGGGAGTCGAAAGAGTTATTCGACGAGCTAGAGTACGATCCAGCGCCACCTCCTAAATCGAAAACATGGCTTTATTATTTACTTGCCGTACTGATTATTTTATTTATTTTACTGGGCGTTAGTCTGTTTTTCCCTGAGTTGCTTACTTTAGAATGAGTAAATTTAATACCAACATTAATAAATCTCAACTTACAAGAGGTGAGTTGAGAAAAGTGATAAGAAGCCTAAGAAATTCGCTAACAGACGCGGAGCAGTCAACAGCAGCAACCCAACTCAACTTTAATTTTTTTCAACACATAAAACCACCAAAAAAGGCCCGTATTGGGCTCTATACACAAAACGATGGCGAACTAGACACTTCTCTTTTAATTCAATCACTTTGGTCAGAAAATCACAGTGTATACCTCCCCTTAATACACCCGTTCAATGGCGCTAACTTGCTCTTTCAGAAATATGAAAAAAACTCACCCATGAAGTCAAATCGCTATGCTATCTTGGAACCTAAGTTAGATTGCTCAGCAGTAGCACCTCTTGCATCGCTAGATTTTCTCTTGATGCCCTTGGTTGCATTTGATGAGCATGGAAACCGCTTAGGTATGGGCGGCGGGTATTATGATAGAACATTGGCGCAGCATTATGCTGAGCAGCGAGATAAGCCAGTGTTGATAGGTCTGGCTCATGACTGTCAGCGCGTTTCAAGCTTGCCGACAGAAGCTTGGGATGTGCCATTACCAATGATCCTTACCCCAACCCGCTTATACACTTGGCCAAAGAAATAATTAAGTGCAACAAGCTAAGCACCTTTTGAGCTGCTTTTGACCATGACGCTAGCACTTTGATTGAGTTATACTCTGTGCAACTTCAATAACAACTAAGTGTAGCGTTATGACTCAAGATGAAATGAAAAAAGCCGCGGCGTGGGCAGCATTAAATTACGTAGAAGAAAATACCATTGTTGGGGTTGGCACAGGTTCTACCGTTAACCACTTTATCGATGCCCTTGGTAGCATCAAAGACAAAATAAAGGGCGCGGTTTCGAGCTCAGAAGCTTCAACCGAAAAGCTAAAAGCACTTGGTATTGAAGTATTTGAATTAAATGATGTATCAGAGCTGGCAGTTTATGTAGATGGTGCAGACGAAATTAACGGCCACAATGAAATGATTAAAGGTGGTGGCGCAGCGTTAACAAGAGAAAAGATCGTCGCTGCTGTTGCGAAAAAATTTGTATGTATTGTTGATAGTAGCAAACACGTCGAGACACTAGGCGCATTTCCATTACCCGTTGAGGTGATCCCAATGGCGCGTAGCTACGTGGCAAGAGAGTTACTAAAACTCGGTGGTGATCCTGTTTATCGCCAAGGTGTGATCACCGATAACGGCAATGTTATTTTAGATGTACATGGCCTTGAAATTAGCGCGGCTAAAGCGCTTGAAGAAAAAATTAACCAGATTGTTGGCGTTGTAACAAATGGCCTATTTGCCGCTCGCGGCGCCGACATTGTCATAACAGGCACTCCTGAAGGGCCTAAAATCAACTAGTGAGATTACAGATGAGCAAGGTTTCGTTATCAAAGGATAAAATTCGAATTTTGTTGTTAGAAGGCGTGCATCAAAGTGCCGTAGAAACACTAAAACGCAACGGTTATAGCAACATAGACTATGTTAAAACATCCTTACCGGAGCCTGAGCTTATCGAGCGGATCAAAGACGCCCACTTCGTTGGGATCCGTTCACGTACTCATCTAACGGAAGCAGTATTAGCGCAAGCTGAAAAGCTAGTTGCGGTTGGCTGCTTCTGTATTGGTACTAACCAAGTAGACCTAGATGCGGCTAAAAAGCGTGGCATCGCGGTGTTCAACGCCCCATTTTCAAATACCCGTTCCGTCGCAGAACTAGTACTTGGCGAAATTTTACTGTTGCTTCGTCGCATCCCTGAACGCAATGCTAAGGCACACCGCGGTGAGTGGGATAAATCAGCCGACGGTTCTTACGAAGCTCGCGGCAAAACACTTGGTATTATTGGTTATGGCCATATCGGTACTCAGCTTGGTATTATGGCTGAAAATATCGGTATGAATGTCGAGTTCTACGATATTGAAGACAAGCTAACCTTAGGAAATGCCACTCAACTTCCTACGCTAACCCAACTGCTGCAACGTGCAGATGTGGTTAGTTTACATGTGCCAGAAACTCCGCAGACAAAAAACCTGATTGGAATGGCTGAAATCGAAGTCATGAAACAAGGCGCGATCCTAATCAACGCCTCTCGCGGCACTGTGGTTGATATTGATGCCTTAGCAGAAGCATTAGCGGCCAAGAAATTGTCCGGTGCAGCAATAGATGTATTCCCAGTTGAGCCTAAGTCTAACAATGAGGAATTTGTATCACCGCTACGTGAGTTTGACAACGTACTACTCACCCCACACGTTGGTGGCTCAACACAAGAAGCACAAGAAAACATTGGCGTAGAAGTAGCGGGTAAATTGACGAAGTACTCTGATAATGGTTCCACCGTCACCGCAGTGAACTTCCCAGAGGTTTCACTACCTGAACTATCAAACAGAAGTCGGTTGTTGCATGTGCACATTAACCGCCCTGGTGTACTCACTCAGATTAACCAAGCATTTGCTCAACACGGGATCAATATCGCAGCGCAATACCTGCAAACCGATGAGTCAATTGGTTATGTTGTTATTGATGTAGACAGCGACCACTCTGAAGTTGCATTGAAAGAACTAAGCGCTGTGGAAGGCACACTAAGAGCCCGCATACTTCACTAAAAAGCATCACACATAAAAAAACCAGTCACTGGAAAGTGACTGGTTTTTTTCAATCTGGCTTTTACGCCATGAAATCAACACCTTCTTTGATGTCTTTTTCTAGTGTCGCTAGCATGTCGTCTTTTGCTTTTTGCTCAAACGCGCTTAGCTCACCGTAAGGTAGTAGCTTCTCTACACCATTTTTGCCAAGAACAACTGGCTGAGCGAAGAATGTTGCATCGCCTGTGTTACCTTCAACGTATGCATACTCAAGTACTTCTTCACCTTGTAGGCCTTTGACGAGTGAGAAGCAGAAACGTGCTGCTGCTGCACCCATTGAAAGTGTCGCTGAGCCGCCACCCGCTTTAGCTTCAACAACTTCAGTACCCGCGTTTTGGATACGAGTTGTTAGTGCTGCTACTTCTTCATCAGTGAACTCAACGCCTTCAACTTGAGAAAGAAGCGGCAGAATAGTAGTACCTGAGTGACCACCAATTACTGGGATCTTAACTTCAGAAACATCTAGACCTTTTAGTTCTGCAATGAAGGTTTCAGCGCGGATAACGTCAAGTGTAGTAACACCGAATACACGAGCTGGGTCGTAAGTGCCTGCTTTTTTGAAAACTTCAGCAACGATTGGCACAGTGCCGTTTACTGGGTTTGTGATGACACCAACTAGAGCTTTAGGACAGTTTCTAACAATTCCTTCAGCAAGTGTTTTGATGATACCAGCGTTAACATTGAAAAGGTCAGCACGGTCCATACCAGGCTTACGAGGCATACCCGCAGGGATAAGCACTACGTCAGCACCAGCAAGAGCTGGGTCTAGGTCATCTTTACCGTAACCCGCTACTTTTACCGCAGTTGGGATGTGAGATAAGTCAACTGCAACACCAGGTACAACAGGTGCAACGTCGTAAAGCGCTAACTCAGAGCCAGCTGGAAGACCATTTTTAAGCAATAAAGATAGAGCTTGACCGATACCGCCAGCGGCACCTAATACAGCAACTTTCATTTGAATTCTCCATAATTTGAAGGTGGAATTGAGTGTGCAGTAAAGATAATGAAAAGCGCTGTTAAACACAAATTAATCACGGTTATTTTCGAGATTTTTTGACTAATGTCTTAAATAAAAGTGTAAAGATCGCGACACTTTGTACACTTACGCTTTACGACAGCCATTTTGGTCGCGCAAATTTGGGAATCCCAGTAGTTTTGTGTAGAATTTAAAGATTAGCCGTAAAAGAAGACAGACTATGCAGCCGCAAGAAAAACAAGAAGCACTGATCAAAGCATTTAAAGCGATTTTAAAAGAAGAAAACTTTGGTTCTCAAGGTGAAATTGTTGATGCTCTAAAACAACAAGGGTTTGACAATGTCAGTCAGAGTAAAGTGTCGCGCATGCTGAGTAAATTTGGCGCCGTGCGTACACGCAATGCCAAACAAGAAATGGTTTACTGCTTGCCCGCTGAAATGAGTGTTCCTACTGCGAAAAGCCCATTGCGTCAGTTAGTTGTTGATATCATGCATAATGAAATGATGATCATCATCCGTACCAGTCCAGGCGCTGCACAACTTATTGCTAGGCTGTTGGACTCTCTTGGAACTGCTGATGGCGTGCTTGGCACCATTGCAGGGGATGACACTATCTTTATCGCACCAGCAAAAGTTTCTGAAATTGATATTACATTAGATAAAGTGAAAACCCTGTTCGATAACGTATAAATATAGCTGCCATGTTTTTAGCGCTAATGACACCTGTTAGCGCTTACTACAAACAAAACCAACTGTTGCACTGACTTGAATAAACTGGCTATTACAACAGCAAAAACTGTTTGACATAATATGTCTACCTGTGGCAAATTTAGATACGCAAGGTGAATTTTTCCCCTATGCATGGATGATTGTTAAGCTGAATGATTAGCCTCTCGGACTCGTTCCTACAGCGTCACAATTCTTACCGGCGCACTCGCTACTCACGTTACCAGATCATCCCATTATCAATATGATGCTAAGCTCAACCACGTTGAGAAACTAACCTGCACTTGATCACGCTGAGCCAAGCTAAACACTCGCAGATCAAACTGCAAACTCAAGGAATTAAGGAGCGCAAATGGAGTTTTTGAATACCGCATTTACCTTTCCTACGGTCATTTTTTCGACCTTACTAATCATTGTGCTGTTGTTTTGGTTAATCGCACTACTTGGATTAGCAGATCTCGATATGTTAGAAGGTGACGTCGATATTGAAGCCGAGAGTGCTTCAAGTAGCTCATATTGGGAACTAGCATTTGGTGGCGTTCCTTTGAGCATCTCATTGAGTATTATCATTTCATTAGGCTGGATTATCAGCCTCTATGTCCAGCAGTTTTTTGCCTACTTACTCGGTGATGGCTTTTTTTATTATTTAACGGGCACTGCATTTATGATTGCAAGCCTTATTGCTGCCTTGCCACTCACAGCCCTCTTGGTTAGACCATTACGACGCTTTTTTGAAAGCCAAGAGACGACATCCAAACATGCACTTATCGGGCTCGAGTGCACCATCGCCACCTCTAGAGTTAGTCACAGCTTTGGCCAAGCCAGAGTCTATATTCAAGGAACTGAGCAACTAATTGAAGTGCGCTCAGATGAAGACAACACCTTTACCCTAGGAGACAGTGCGCTACTCATCGAACATGATGAGTCAACTCATAGCTACACCATCGTCGCAAAACCTTGGTAGCCCTATTTATTTATTCGATTGGCTGGATGAATACGCTGATTGACTAAATGTGATTGGTTTAACACAAAAAATAACTGAATTTAGGCAAGAGTGAGTGTTGTACAACGCAACTCTGACTCAAAATAATATAGCGAAAAGCAGGAACAAGCATGGAATTTCTAAACAACCTCGGACCGGTACTCGCAATCGCGGGGATAGCCATTGTAATTATATTCGCCATTCTACTTTTGATTGGAAAGTTCTACCGTAAGGTCGAACAAGGTCAGGCGTTGATCATCAACAAGATGAAAAACGAGCCAGATGTCACAACTACAGGTGGTGTTGTATTACCCGTGATCCATAAAATGGAAGTCATGGACATTTCCACTAACCGCATGGTACTAGAGCGCCGCGAAAACAGCGGTCTTATCTGTAAAGATAATATCCGTGCTGATATTGCCATTACTTTTTATATCCGCGTAAATGAAAACAAAGAAGACATCCTCCGTGTTGCAAAACAGGTTGGCTGTGCTCGCGCGTCTGCACCAGAAACGTTACAAGCATTATTTGAGGCTAAGTTTTCTGAGGCCCTTAAAACCGTTGGTAAACGGATGAATTTTGAGGAACTATTTACCCACCGTAATGAGTTCCGCGATTCGATTAAAGAAGTGATTGGTCAGGATTTATCTGGCTACACATTGGAAGATGTGGCGATTGATTATCTTGAGCAGACTTCCATCGATAAACTAGATCCAAATAATATCCTTGATGCTGAAGGTATTCGACGTATTACCGAAAAAACTGCACGTCAAAACGTTGAAACTAACCAACTTAAGTGCGATGAGAAAGCGCAAATTGATAACCAAAATCAAGCGGCGTTTGAAAAGGCAGCGGAAGTAGAGCGTCAACGAGAAGATGCCAGCGCAAGACAACGCAGAGAAATCGAATCAGTGCGTGCTCGAGAGGCAGCAGAAGCAGAGCGCGTTAAACACGAAGAGCGTTTAAAGGCCGAAGAAGCTCGTCTCAAAGCAGACGAAGCCATCGCGATTGCCGAGCATAATAAACAGCGGGAAATCGACGTTGCAGAGCAAAACCGCCTTCGCCTGCTAGCTATTGAAGAAGAAAAAGTGGCACGCTCTCGTGAAATTGAAATCATCGAACGCGAGCGTGAAACAGAGATTTTACGTATTCAAAAAGCCAAAGCGCTAGAAGTCGAGCAAAAAGAAATTGCAGATGTACAGCGCGAACGCGTTGCGGTTGAAAAAACCGTTGCCGAAGAGCAAGAGCGCATCAAGGACGTGCAATGTATCGCCGAAGCCGAGCGTGAGAAGCAAGCAAAAATTATCCTTGCGCAAGCAGAAGCCGAAGAAGCACTGGTTAAAGATATTGAAGCGGCTAAAGCCAAAGAGCAGGCAGCCGAATTCAAAGCACGCGAAATGGAAAAAATGGCAGCGGCCGAACTGCGCATTGCTAATCAAACAGCAGAATCTAAGAAAATTCTTGCAGAAGCTGCACAAGTTGAAGCCGCAGCCCCTGGACTAGCAGAAGCGGATATCATCAAAGCGAAAGCGACAGCAAGCGCACTACAAGGTGAGACTGACGCGAAAGTGCTGCAGCAAAAACTTGAAGCCGAAGCACAAGGTAAACGTGATATTGGCCGTGCAGAAGCCGAAGTACAAGCGGCAATGGCAGAAGCGACGAAGAAACAAAGCGAAGCCGAAGCACAAGGTAAACGTGAAATTGGCATGGCTGAAGCTGAGATACAATCCGCTATGGCCGAAGCAATTGAAAAACAAGGTGAAGCAGAAGCCATCAATCTTGAGCGTAAGATGTCCGCAGAAGCCAAGGGACTTACAGAAAAACTTGAAGCACTTAATAAGATGGACAAAGAGGCCCGTGAATACGAAGCCTTTACACTACAGCTAAATCAGCAAAAAGAGCTAACGCTTGCGAATATCGAAGCGAACAAGCACGTTTCTGCAAGCCAAGCGGAAGTATTAGGTAAAGCGCTAAGTGGTGCTGATATCAACTTTATGGGTGGCGACGGTCAGTTCTTTAACCAGTTCATGAATGCCATTACGGTAGGTAAGTCAATCGATGGCTTAGTTGGTGAAAGCAAAACAGTGCAAACGGTATTCAAAGATCATTTGAATGGTGAGCGAAACTTAATGGACGACCTAAAAGGGGTGCTTGCTGGTGCCAATGCGTCCTCTGAAACACTAAAAAACATCAATATGAGTAAGTTTTTCCAACAGTTAAGCAATAGCTCAGATGCGGATAAACAGCAATTACTCAAGTTACTGGGTGGTTCTTTGAACGGCAGTAAACAAAGCGAACCACTAGAGTAATCAAATAACAGGAGCCAACAATGGCTCCTTTCCCCATTTGCGACAGCGCACATAGGAAAGCAAAACATGACGGAAGCAACGCAACAAGCGCCAGAGCGAACGCTCGAACAAGACTCTTATCAACTCATTAAACGCCGACTTAGCAACTTTGGTAATGAGCTAAAAAGCCAAATAGACCAACTCAACCAACAACGTGTTGATACTTTTGGCAGTACTGAGCTCAAGGTGAAAGGTCGGGCCAGAGTTCGCACTGAGCATAACTGCGTACCGCGAGACATAGTATTGATCGGCGACAAGCTTATCTTTGCTTATAATGTGTTTATGGGGCTTAAGCAAAACACCCAAGTTAGCGATGTATTCACGGTACAAAAGTTACATCTGCAAGACGACCATTACGAAATAGAGCCTTACCCACAGGAAACTAAATTCCTTACCGACCAACGTTTCTTACGGGACTTTGATGAGCTTTACACTTACTACAAAGAGACTCGGCTACAGCACCTGTTTGTCAAATCGAACAAACTTTTTGCGCTATTCCAAATTGGTGAGAAGCTCTCTGATGTTCGTGTATTTCGTTGGCAAATCGCCAAAGACGAAACCTTAGATTATATCGACAACCGCGGGGAGCGTGACTTGGGCGAAGTGGAAAACTTCGACTTTGAGTGGCAAAAAACCGACCGTGCTGATCATGTTGAGGGTCGCCACCCGCATATTAATGTAAATGATAAGGTTTTTATTGAGGTCTCTCGCGGTAAACTCACCGTTAAAGTTGAAAACAATACCCAAAGCGGTGAAGGGATTTACCAAGAAGAGGTCGATGATGCTAGCCAATCGCTCGCAGACTGCGACTTACGTTTTGCCGAAGTGGGCGAAATGGTGCTTCTGAAACTACTACCTTACCGTGAAAAACAGTGGCGTTATTTTATTTATAATTGCCGCACCCAGCAGGTATTACGCCAAGATGCACTGGGCGGCGCATGTGTGCAATTACCTGAGAACCAGGGGATTATTTTTCCTGGCGGCTATTATTTACAATCCGGGCAAACTCGCTACTTTGACGACCAACTGGATGATTTGATTTTTCATCGTCAGATCAAATCGCCCAATGGTGAAGACGTGCTGTATATCTTCTATGAGCCAAATGATGGTCGTTATGCACTCTTCTCTTACAATATTATCGAGAAAAACCTGCAAAACCCTATTTATTGTCATGGCTATGGTATTTATGACGACGGTTTAGCGCTGACCTTTAAAGCGGAGCCTGAACCTGAACGCGTGCACCCTATTCAGATCTGGCAAAGCCCATTTTGTGGCAGCGAATTTGCTGCACAGGCCCCTCGAGCCACAGGGTTATTTGGGCGTATCGGCAACCCAGATTTAGTACGTGCAATCTCCGACTTATACAGTGTCTTCAAAGCTATCAATGAGCAAAGCCCAACTGTCTTTCATTATGAAGATTTAATAGCCCTCACTCGCAGTATTTTAGACCGTTACCACTGGCTTGCCGAATCAGATTTCGCCGACGTAACAGCAAAACTGCACGAGATTTTTGAAACCTCTGAGCAGGTTTTAGATGAATTTGAAAAGGTAAGCCAAATTGAGGCCGATGCCAGACGTGCAGAAGCCGACATAGAAAAGTCTTTACAAGATGTACTGCGAGAAGTACGTCCAGACAGCTTTAAAAAAGCTGAGCAGTTTGTGCAAAGTTTAGAAGCGCTAAAACGCTTAAAAGGTAAAGTAATAAGCCTTGAAGAGGTGAAATACATCAATCTTGAAGCGCTATCAGCCATGCAGCAACAAATTGATGAACAAACTGTCAATTTAAGCCATAAGACTGCCGAATTCTTACAACAAGACAGTGCATTAGGGCCCTATTACGCACAACTTGAGAGCTTAGAAGAAGCCAGAGCACAAACCGAGAGCGTGACGGAACTAAACGGCTTTTTAGCGACCTTGGAAACCTTAAGCGCTGAGCTGGATTTACTCAACCATACTATGCTGGATCTCGACATTGAAGATAGCCGGGTTCGGACCAAAATATTGGAAGATGTCAGTGCTATTTATGGTCAAGTAAATCGCGCTAAAGCGGCCCTGGAAATTCAGAAAAAAAGCGTCGGCAGTGTTGAGGCTAAGGCTGAATTTGCAGCGCGCTTTAAGCTCTTCAGTCAAAGTATTACCAGTGGCTTAAGTGCTGCTAAAACCCCTGAGCAGTGTGACGATCAGCTATCTCGCTTACTTATTCAGCTAGAAGAGTTAGAGTCTCAATTTAGTCAGTACGATGAGTTTTTAACGGAGATCTTAGCCAAGCGTGATGACGTTTATGAAAGCTTTGAAGCCCACAAACAGCAGCTCATTGACGAGAGACAGCGTCGTGCGTTGAGTCTTGCAGGCGCTGCCGAGCGTATTTTGCAAGGGGTAACACGGCGCACACAAAGCTTTAAAACCTTAGACGACATCAACAGCTACTTTGCCTCTGACCCTATGATTGGCAAGCTTCGAGACTTAACGCAAGAGCTGAAAAGCCTCAGCGATGAAGTGAAAGCTGATGATATTCAGGCCAAACTTAAAGCCTGTAAAGATCAAGCGATCCGCTCTTTGCGAGACAAGCAAGATATTTACACTGACGGTGGCAATACCGTAAAAGTCGGCAAGCATGCGTTTAGTGTTAACAAACAGATCCTTGATTTGACCTTGCTACCGCGTGATGAGCAACTGATGCTACATCTTACCGGTACAGAGTATTTTGATACCATTGCTGATCCTAAAACCAATCAACTACTTAATGACGCAAGTGCCTATTGGCAGCAAAATCTGATCTCAGAAAATCGTCATTTCTATCGCGGAGAATATCTAGCAGCGCAAGTATTGGCCGCCGCAGAGCAAGACGGCAACGACTTTACCCATAGCGATCTTGAGCTCGCCGTTAATGATGGAAGTTTACTGGCTATCGTACAAAAGTTTGCTGAACCCAGATACCAAGAAGGCTATGAAAAAGGCATTCATGATCAAGATGCTAGCCTAATTTTAGCTAACTTATTAGGCCAAAAACAACAGCTTGGATTACTCATCTATCCCGCTAGTTGTCGGATAGCGGCGCAATTATTTTACTCCCAGCAAAGCCAAGCTCAATTGTCTGAACTAACATTTCAGGCAACACAGGCGGAGCTGATGGCAACTAAGCTCGATGATCACAGCTTTAGTCAACAATTAAGTAAAGAATTAAGCGAGCGGATCAGTACCTTTTGCCAGCAAAACTTGTCGAGTTATATGGACGAATTAAGCCGCTTTTCTGGGGAGTTAAGTGCAACGTATTTAATCAAAGCGCTTGCACAACAGGCCAAGCCACGCCAGTTTGATCTAGCTGCGACCGCACAAAACGCCAGCGAGCAGTTTATCTCAATGGCTAAAACCAAAGGCGTATGGCAACAGCTTGAAGACTCATTAACACACTTAACTAAACTTGCTGACAAATGCCGCCTTTTAAGCAGCTGGCTACGCGCCTATGGCAGTAGACAAAATGAAAGTACTGAAACGCTGCTCGAAGCAGCCAACAGTATTTTAGCGGCAACGCACCTAGACATTGTCTACCAAGTGAAAGAAGTCGACATAACAACTGAAATATCAGGCCTAATGGGACAACACCCACGTATTGATAACCAAGTGCTACGCCTAGATTACGCAGACTTTTTTGCCCGTAGTAATGAGTATCTTACGGTTCATGTTCCGGCCTACAAACAATATCAACAGCTAAAAGCGCAAGTACTGGAGACGCAAAAACAGCGCCTACAATTAGATGAATTTAAGCCACGACCACTCAGTTCATTTGTGCGTAACCAGCTGATCGACAAAGTGTACTTCCCCATTATTGGCGATAACTTAGCTAAACAGATTGGGGCTGCAGGGAACAACAAGCGCACCGATTTGATGGGGATGTTGCTGCTTATCTCGCCCCCAGGTTATGGTAAAACCACGTTAATAGAATATGTAGCCAACCGCTTGGGACTTACCTTTGTTAAAGTCAACTGTCCATCTATTGGTCATGACCAAGTATCTTTAGATCCTGCTCAAGCCATCAATGCCACTGCCGCAAAAGAGATTGAGAAGATTAACCAAAGCTTTGAAATGGGTAATAATGTGATGCTGTATCTAGACGACATTCAGCATACCCACCCAGAGTTCTTGCAGAAGTTCATCTCTTTGTGTGACGGTTCAAGACGCATTGATGGTGTTTGGAATGGTCGCAGTAAAACCTATGATTTAAGAGGCAAGAAATTTGCTGTGGTGATGGCTGGAAATCCTTACACC
Organism: Pseudoalteromonas piscicida; assembly: GCF_002744175.1. GTDB lineage: Bacteria > Pseudomonadota > Gammaproteobacteria > Enterobacterales > Alteromonadaceae > Pseudoalteromonas > Pseudoalteromonas piscicida_B. The sequence goes on along the minus strand of NZ_NKHF01000041.1, from coordinate 13,656 downwards.
GAGTCTGGTGAGTCATTTAAGATCCCAGATATGCTCGCCAACCGTGCCGATATTTATAACCTTGGTGACACCCTGAGTGGCTGTGAGCAAGAGTTTGCCATGAGCTTTATTGAAAATACGCTTACCTCCAATGCGGTGCTTGCGCCACTTGCCAACCGTAGCATGGAAGATTTGTACAAGCTCGTACGTATTGCCCAAGGCGAAGACATTTCTATCAATGAATTGGAATTTAATTATTCTCAAGCACAAGTGAATGAGATTGTCAGCGTTCTGAAAAAGCTGCTCACCATTCGTGACACCATCTTAAAAGTAAATGCGCAATATATTGCCTCTGCAGCACAAGATGATAACTACCGTACAGAGCCGCCGTTTAAGTTACAAGGCAGCTATCGTAATATGAATAAGATGGCTGAAAAGGTCGTTGCTGCCATGAATGCCAATGAACTTGAAAACCTGATCCAAGATCACTATCGTGGTGAAGCACAAACGCTTAGCAAAGGCAGCGAAGAAAACCTACTAAAATTGGCAGAATTACGCGGCACCCTAACGGATGAAGAAGCGGCACGCTGGTGTGAGATCAAGGCTGAGTATGCGCGCCTACATCGAAACAGCGATGAAGGCAGCCCTGCACAGCTTGCCGTTGAGCAGTTGAGTTTTGTTAATAAATATCTTTCCCAAATCGCGTCTAAGCTAGATAAAGAGCAACTTAGCTTTGATTATAGCCAGCTGTTGCAACAACTGGCTCAAGTGTTAGACGAGCAAGGATTAGCCCCAGAATTAACCGCCTTGCGAGAAACCTTATCGCAGCAGCGCTATGCTGCGCCACTAAAACAGTTGATAGCCTCACAGCAGCAAGTCGCTCAAGGAGTCACTGAGCTGCAACAGGCTATCAAACAAACCTCAAGCCATGAGCAGCTACTCACTAACCTTACCAAGCTTAACGACTTGCTCAGCACGCAAGCGCAAATACAGCAAGCATTGGGTCAACAAGGTCAGCAGCAGAATACGCTATTTGCAAATTTAACTGAGCGTCTAGAAGCGGTGGCACAACCTAGTGTTCAAGTTGACAATCATGTTGATGACAGCAGTGCAAAAGCACTCGAAGCCATCACTACGCTGCTGGCGAATACCTTAGCAAACTCAAGTGCTGAACAAGCCCAGCAACAACAGCTCAAAGACATTTTGCAAAAGCTTGAGGATATTCAATCAAGGCCGATTGTTAGCAACGGCTCGCCCGCAAAAAATCCGTATATGCTGTAGCGACCGTTAGCTAGTCATGCCCATGGATGGGCTATAAAGAGTTAACATGGCAGGTAATGCTAATTGTATTAACTCTGCAATCAATTTGAAGAGGAAAATGGCGAGCTAACTTAACCTGAGGTTTGGATAAGAAATGAGCTAACTCATTGTTTTTTAATTCACATTACATTATTTCCTTATCTAGCCAGAGAGGCGTCCTGCTACCGCCCAAGTACCTACATCCTTGTAGGCAAGGCGAATGCTAAAACTGGCTGCTAGAAAGGCATTAATTATTCGAAGCTCAGGTTACTTCTTATTCGGGCATTTTCGCCATGACTGCCAAAAACTCGAGAGACGGTGCAAAAAATGCAGATCCCATATCAGCCGTGGAATAATCCAATATGGGGTCGTACTCATCTCCTTCACCCAATCGGCTTCTAAGCACTTGCTCGAACGCATCCCCTTTAGCACTGCAGCTTAGATACAAGTTCCCTTGCTCAAATACATCACCAAAAGGCATACTCTGATTCAGTAACAGCGATTGACCGTTTTCGTCTTTTAATTCAGTTAACGCAGCATGGTTGCAGGGGTCGCAATCTTCAATCAAATCGTTGTCTAGACGTGTGCGCCCCATCAGTTGCTCTTGCTCTGTAAGCGGCAATGTCTGCCAGCGCATTAAGTCAAATTTTACTCGCTGCACATGAATGTAGCTACCCAGATGATCAGCCGCGTTTGGGTTATGTACAAGGGCTACTTCGCGCTTACTGCGCCCTCTTGGCGTATCTGCTCCATAAATAAAACCGTTAAAGTCACGACCATCTAAAAAACGAAAAGCGCGAACATGGGCCACCATCTCGACTAAACCATTGAGCATATGCAGCACGCTTTGGGCAAAGATATGATTGACATCTTCACGGTCGGAACGGATCACGTAAAGTAGGTCGAAGGGCTGAGTATGCACGGTGTGTTCAGCCTCAACAATGTGTGGAAAGCTCTTAAGCTCTTTGGGAATAAACTCGGGGTAGATATGCGGCCAATACTGAGCACCAATGGCCACAAAGCTCGACAGCATAGACTCAGAAAATCGGTCTTCCAGCTCCTCTTGCAACCGCCCACAATTGGCAAGCGCCGCTCTTAACGCTTCATCTTGCCCTTCAAGCACATTGAAGAACAAGTGCAAGCCATGTAAGTTGGCTTCAGCACACACACCAGATTGGGCAAGCGCCATGCTCTACTCCCTGCTTTATTCATTTGCTATTAAGAAAAGAAATTTACAGCATGTGCCTTAATTTTTAAAGAGATTGGTTGATTTAAGTCGAGTGGCTCATGGGCAGGATGTGGCACCTCTAGCTCTTGTCCCTCTATCGCAACACGATAAATATACTCAGTTCCCATAAAGCGTTGATTGAGAATTTGCACGCTGCCCTGCTCGCTGTTTTCAAGGATAATATGCTGCGGCCGAACATACATCTCGCCTTTAGCGTCGATATTACCAAGTTCAACTAGGGATTTTACGGCACCAAACTGAGTCTCTACCGACGCACCATTCACTCGCTGCGCGGGAATATAAATCCCCTGACCCAAAAACTCGGCGACCATTTTGCTCTTTGGTCGTTGGAACAACGTTCGTGGCTCACCCACTTGGGCAATTTTTCCTTTATCCATGATGGCCAAGCGATCAGCAAAAGCAAACGCTTCTTCTTTGGAGTGACTAACAAAAATTGCAGAAACTTGCTGATCTTTAATAATACGGCGAATATCGTTAATGAGCTGAAATCGCACTTGCGCATCAATATTTGAAAACGGCTCATCAAGCAACAGTAAATTTGGTTTGTACGCTAATGCACGCGCTATCGCGACACGCTGTTGTTGTCCCCCTGAAAGCTCATGAGGAAAGCGCTCGCCATAATCTTGCAACTGTACCAAGTGAAGCATCTCTATCACTCTGTCTTGGCGCTCACGCTTGCTTTTTGCGGTTAATCCAAAAGCCACATTCTGTGCCACAGTGAGATGTGGAAAAAGCGCATAATCTTGAAACATCATACCAATATTACGCTTTTGTGGGGGGACAAAAGCGCCTTTGCCATTCATGGCTTTGCCCAATATGCTCACCGAGCCTTGAAATGGCTCAATTAACCCCGCAATCGCTTTTAATGTGGTGGTTTTACCGCAGCCACTGGCTCCGAGCAAACACACAATTTCATTCTGCTCTACAGATAGATTCAGGCTATCAACAACCGGTTCACCATCATAACGATAAGAAAGATTTTCTAGTACTAGACTATGCATTAACTTCGCTGCTCCATAGAACGGTTTACGACATAAAGCGGAATTAAACCAACCAATACAATAAATAACGCAGACACTGAGGCCAGCTCCAGCTGTTCATCACTGACATATTGAAAAACATGGGTGGCTAGCGTTTCATAATTAAACGGTCGCAGGAGCAGTGCAGCAGGTAGCTCTTTCATACATTCAATAAATACCAATAAAGCTGCGGTTAAAATCCCCCGACGCAGCAAGGGTAAATGTATCGATAGCAAGGTGCTAAAACGATTGCGACCTAGGGAAAAACTGGCCATATCTAAGCTCGGGCTGATCCGCTGGTAACTCGATTCAACCGCACCTTGGGCAATGGCATAAAACCGAACCACATAAGCGAAGACCAAGGCGAAAATCGTACCGCTAAATAACAGTCCAGGTTCAAATGAAGTGCCTTCAAACCACTTGTTCAATTTATCATCTAATAGTGTCAATGGGATCAGCACCGCAATGGCCAAAACGGTACCAGGCAGCGCATATCCAGTACTGGCAAGCTTTCCTGGCAAGGTTACGCGTTTGCCACTACTCACGCGTTGGTTAAAGACCACTAGCATACTCATGATGATTAACACGACGCTAACCCAACACGCAATTTTCAAACTTTGCCATGCGTACAAGAAAAAGTCATCATTCCAGGCTTGGTCAAAATAGTCGATGGCGTAATCCCCTAGCACCCAAGTAGGCACAATAAAGGCAACGCTCAGAATAAACCAACAAAAGGCACTCGCGAGCCAAGCTTGCGGCCCTTTAAGATAGTATAAAGTGGTGCTATTCACACTCGATTGGCGTTCGTGCACAACTTGCGTTGGGCGGCTCACTCGCTCCAGCGTTAAAGCTAAAAACAAAAACAATAACATAATACCGGAAATTTTAGCCGCAGCAGTAAGCGAATAGTAACCTAGCCAAGTATCGTAAACGGCTGTGGTGAGCGTACTCACGGCAAAATAATGGACGGTTGCAAAGTCGGCCATACTTTCCATGGCGATCAGCGCCAGCCCTGCCACAATCGCACCTCGCGATAGGGGTAAGCTAACCTTAAAAAAACTTTGCGACGGCGACTTACCCATCAGTTGACTTGCTTGTACTAGTTTAAATGACTGCTCTCTTAGTGCCGTTCTAAAAATCAAAAACAGATAGGGATACAAGACCAATGCAATCATAGTGATCGCACCAGGCAAAGTGCGAATATCAAAAAACCAATAGTCATCAGGTGAGCGCCAACCAAACCACTCTCGCAGGGCTATTTGTACTGGACCTGCATAATCAAGTAAATCGGTATAAACGTAGGCTATCAAATAAGTTGGCATAGCCAGTGGCAGCATGAGCGACCACTCGAAGAAGCGTCGGCCCGGAAATTCACAATAGGCGGTTAACCAACCAAGTGGTAAGGCAATGAGGGAACAAAGTGCACAGACACCCACAATAAGCCAAACCGTATTGCTAACGTAATCCCAAAGGACCGTATCCCATAGATGAGAAAAGACTTCGGAGTCAGGTTGAAGCGACTCAAAGATTAAAAACATCAGCGGGACTGATAGGCTAAGCCCTATCAGCCACGCAAAACTCTGCCATTTAGACAGTGAAAATGATAATTGCATTAAAGGTCAAATTTTACCTCATCGATTAGCTTAAGTGCTAATGGACGGTATTTACTGATCTCTGACAATGGTAGGCTGTCTTCCTTAAACTCACCCCAAGATGCCACAAGTTTCGATAACTCGACGCCAGGTTTAACTGGGTATTCCATATTCATCGACGCATACATATTTTGCGCCTTATTGTCGGTCATAAACTCAATGAGTTTCAAGGCATTTTCAGTATTTTTAGCATGCTTGGTTAAGACAACGCCAGAAACGTTGATATGTGAGCCGCGATCTTGCTGATTTGGAAAGTTGATATACACGGCTTCAGCCCAAGCTTTTTGCTTTTCATCTTCCATCATTTTACCAAAGTAGTAGCTGTTACCGATAGCCAAGTCACACAACCCTTCTTTTACCGCTTTAACTTGTGCGCGGTCGTTACCTTGAGGTTTACGTGCTAAATTTTTCTTTACACCTTCAAGCCATGTTTTGGTTTTTGCTTCACCGTGGTGCGCAATCATAGACGCGACTAAACCTAGATTGTAAGGATGTTTACCTGAACGCGTACAAATTTTGCCACGATACTGTTCATCCGCGAGCGCTTCATAAGTGAGTGTATCTAACTTACCCACTCGCTCTTTTGCTGAATATACATTACGTACACGCTTGGTAAGTGCAACCCACTGCCCTTCTGGATCTCTAAAGTTAGCAGGAATATTCTTGGTTACTGTGTCGCTGTTAATTGCTTGGGTTAGATTTTCATCTTCAAGCTGAATCAAAGCACTGAAGTTTGAGGTAAGAACTAGATCTGCACGGCTATGTTTTCCCTCACGCTTAACTCGTTCAATTAAGCCTTTTTTTGCAAAAACCACATTAGTCTTAATACCAGTCTGCTTGGTGAAATCGTCCAAAATAGGCTGAATTAAGAAGGGCTGTCTAAACGAATAGATATTAACCTCCCCTGCAGCCATTGCTGGTAGACAAGTCAGCGTCGCTAGTAAAGTAACAAGTGCTTTTTTCATAAAGACTCCATTTAGTAAACAATAATTATTATCAACTAATTCTACCTGTAATTGTGCAGTTTTACACCCTGAATCTTTATCTCGATGCAGCCACAAAATTAGTGTTGTAGAAAACTGGAAAATCAGCTGTGAGATATATCTCACTTAGCTGCAAGAAATTGAGTAAAGCAGCGCTGAAATAACACTCAAAACAAGGTTAACCAACTAATAAATATAAAGTTATTAATTATTACTAAAAGACGTCAACAAAAAGATTGGATTTTACCACTCCCTATTTTTTGTGGTCTGCTTATACTTAACAACATCTCAGGAAGAGAGAGAAAGGATTTCAGGAATACGCTCAGGGCAGGACTTGCCGATGGATAGGCACCCACTTAAAGGATAATAGGGTAAATAGAGCGAGATCGTTTTCACAAGGAGTGAAACAGTAAGGACAAGGAATGATTGCGGTTCATGATGAACCGAGGGATTGCTTCAGGGGAGAAGCCAAACGCTAAGGGTTAGCGTTGCTGTATTGGATATACAGGTGGTTAAGGATGAGGAAGGAAGGTACATCGGATGTACTAGTAACAAGTGGCTTAGGAGATGCCAATCGTTGCGGTTGATAACGCAACCCCTAGCTTGAAGCAATAGGTTCAGGCTACCAAGTGCCAAGGTAAGCAAAGTGATTATTGGCACTGCTATTTTGGAAAGTAGCAATCAGGGACAATTAGAACAAAGGTTTGTTCTTAGCAATGGGACGGCACAGGATTAAGACAGCGGACGTGTAAAAGGAAGATGGACACAGGGCAAGATGCCTTTATTCGCAAAACGAGAACACCAAGCGATGCCATGGATGAGGAAAGATTCAGGACGTTGAACCACTCAACTTTGCAGGAAGCATTTAGAAGATTCCGTAAGCGCGGCTCAGAAATGGGTCGCGCTCTTCTTATTTATCGGGTTAGTTAAGCTAATCGCTATTACTTGCTTTGATTATTTGTTTAACTTGAGTTGGACAACTCTTGATAAAGTCCACCCCGCATCCATTTAAGTGCTAACTTTGGCTGACTCCACCCACAACCGACTACAACTTGCTACGCTTTCCTTTTAGGTAAGCATCTCTAAAGTCGATAAAATGAGCAGTCAATTTATCCGCGGCGTCTTGCTCACCCGACTCTGCAAATAACACACAAGCGACCTCAGCAGTACCCAACTGATGTTCATGTGGTGCCACTCGCAGTTTATAATCTGAGAGCTTTTCAGGGGCAATTGATAACACAGGTAAATTGTCTAAGTAGGGGCTTTTTCGGAACATTTTCTTTGCTTCTCGCCAGGTCCCATCCAAAAAGATAAACAAAGGCTTTTTATTTTCCTGTCGCTGTATTTTGGTGATCACTCGCTCCGGCTCAACGCCTTGTTCGGGAAATACCACGATCGGTGCGTATTGTTCGTCCGAAAGTAGTGACAATAACGCTGCGTCAGGTTCGGTTCTATCCCAGCGAAAAGCATGGTTGTCGGGGATCACATCCGCGATTAGGCGTCCGGTATTCGAGGGTTTAAAGCTTTCATTATGATACATTAGCAAGCACACTGCACAATTGGCGTCTGCTATTTGAACTTTTTCGCAAATACACAGAGTGGTCGCCAATAAGCAGCATTCACAACGCGCCAGTTTAGAGCCTCTGGCTTTATATTCTCGTTGAGCCGCGGCAATTTGGCGCTGTCTAAGCGCTAATACTGAATTTTTCACTCTGTTCCCCATCAAAAAATGCCGGCGTATTTTAGTAAAGCACTCGCCCTGCGTCTATGTAAACTTAATCAACCTTTTTCACCTTTACTCCCCACATCGCCTTTTGTACTCTAGGGTTTTGTTAGGAGTATATAAAAATGCAAGTAAAGGACTCTGCAAGGTTGAGTTATCGCCTACTCACGGCAAAAGATGCCCAGCTACTCGCCGATCTCGATAGTGACCCCGAAGTCATGAAGTACATTACGAGCGGTCAAACTAATTCACTGGAAGAAGTAAAGACCGTGTATATACCTCGCTTAAAGCAGTTTACGAATGATACCAAAGGCTGGGGGCTATGGGGCTGCTTTGCATTGCCAGGTGAGCACTTTATTGGCTGGATCTTGGTTCGCCCTGCCCACTTTTTTACTGAGCAAAGAAATGATCAAGATTTAGAGCTAGGCTGGCGCTTCAAACAAGCATTCTGGGGGAAGGGCTTGGCAACAGAAGCCGCGCAGCAAGTCATGTCAGAACTAATTGTCGCCAATCCCAACCTGACACACTTTAGTGCAATTGCCGAAGAAGAAAACCTTGGCTCTATCAACATCATGAAAAAACTCGGGATGACCTATATTAAAAAAGGGATCCACACCGATATTCTAGGGGATATGGAGGTTGTTTATTACCACAAACCTGTCAGTTAAGCACAACATTCTAATATCAATGGTATTAAGTACACTCGCTATTTTGAAGCGGGGAAATAACCTTAACTCCAGCGTCCTGCTAGCGCCAAGGTATCTATATCCATATAGGTATAGGCAAGCCAAAAATTTTGCTACTTAGTTGTTCTAAATAAGGAGCTTTTTACGAAGCTAAATTGATATTTCACCCTTCAAATTGACGAGAAAATTAATTTGAAGGGTATAATACCGTTATTGCACGTACCCAAAGGTATTAAATTCCTTTGCGACGAAGCGGCTCTGCGTACATGCTAAGTACCAATTGCTTTAACTCTTCAGGGACGGACTCAAGTTTGGTAATAAAGTCTTCTTTGTCTTTTGAGCTCACCTGTGCGTCATCACCGGCGGCTAAATGGTTTGTTGAGTGCAGGTGATACAAAGCTAAAATTTGCTTGTCGATGACAGCTGCAAGCTCATCAGGGTTTGTTACATCGTCAGTAATTGGGTCACCAAAGGCAATATGTACGTGTCCTTTGTCCGAGCTAAAGCCTTCTACAATACTAGCAATGTCTTCACCTTGAGCTTTTACATACTGACCAAACTGCTGCTTATGATATAGCTCTTTTGCCTTAGCAACAGCACAGGGTTCATACTGGTATGAAATCGCTACAGGCACTATTTTCAAATGCTTTACGTAGTCAGAGAACTCCAGCTTTTGTTTGCGGCCATGCAATTGTAGCATTTTAAGTAGAGCTGGATCGGTAAGGTCAACACCGTCTTTGGCACGTCCTTCTTTTTGCGCAATCCAAATTGAGTTACCCTCACTGAGCGAATCAAAAATATACGCCGATAACTGCGTTAATGCCTTTAGCATTTCTTTGGGCGCTTTTGCCGACCGCTTCACGATAAAGCTCTTATTTAGCCGCATAAGCTCTGTGATATAAGGCACTTGCAGTAAGTTGTCGCCGATAGCAATACGTACGGTACGCATATCCTGCTGATGCAGACCCCAATTCACTAATGCGGGATCTAAGACGATGTCGCGGTGGTTTGAAATAAATAAATACGAAGTGTTCGAGTCCAATGTTTCAAGGCCCGAATAGGTGACTTTAGAAGTCGTTTTGTTAATTAAGATTTGCAGGTAGTACGCCACTTCATTCTGTACTTGCTCAATCGTACAAAAGTCTCCCCACTTCTTTTTTAGCTTCATTCGTACTAGTGGGCGTGCGATTGCGGGCCAAGCATTCAACCATGCAGGCAAGTTATATTTAGCGATCACATCAATAAACTGGTCATCACCTAGCAGACGTGCCAAAGCTGGCACTACTTCATCATCATTATACGGTCTAATGTCAGCGTATTTATCCACTCTACTTCTCAAATTGTCGGATTAACGAATACTTTGTTGCATTCTATCGTGTCAGATAAACAGACGCTAAGCATTTCATGTCTGACCACCGAAGTGATGCGTTATGTTGGAACATAAAATGCTTAGACGTAACTCAATTGTAATACGGTAAAAAGTACCACAATTATCTATCTTCTAACAACTTTACCGATTTTGAGTATAGCCAACCTGAGCAAGAGCGCCGCTAATAGCATGCCCATCGATACCGTAAGCCAGTGTGGTAGCACCTCATGCTCCTCGCCTATCATGGGTGTCACGACAAAGCCGTAGGTTGTCACTAAGTAATCTGTTAAATAGCCGAAGAACAGCGCGACACCTATCACACCGCCTAAATAGGCAAATACAGCTCGACGCCCTAATTCTTTACCTACAACCCCTATTGTCGCGATGTTGGTCGCAGGGCCAGCAAGCATAAAGACCAAGACAGCACCTGGTGATACACCCGCCATAAGTAAACCAGCGGCAATAGGTGTAGAAGCTGTGGCACAAATATACATAGGAATGCTAATTAAAATGACCGCCAACATAGCTAGAATGCCGTCGCCCCATTGTGATAGAAATGACTCAGGAACAAAAGTTTGTACTAAAGCGGCAAAGAATAAGCCTATCAATAGCCATACTGCGGTGTCTGAAAGTAACTTATTACAGCTGAACTTCACCGCTTCTATTATTTTCGCAAATACACTTTGTGTTTCTCCGGCTGGAGTGGGTTCACAACAACTTGAAGTATCTGCTGTTGCTTCGCAGCAGCTACTAGTTGCTGGTGTAGCAGTCTCGCAACAGCCCCCGCCTACACCAGCCATTGCTAGCTGTGGCTCCGCGGTGGCGCAGCAACTTGTACTAGCAGATTGCATGGCGACCGGTTTGCTCTCACAACAGGACTTGGTAGGCTGCGGTTTTGACTCAGCCCCCTTGGTTGAACTACAGCAACTCTCTGTTTCGTCAGCGTTGTGTAAGTCTTTTACTGTTGTGGGCTTGTCGTCTTTTTCACTGCCGACTAATAGCCCTGCGGCAATGGCACTGGCCACAGCAGCGATTGGTCTAATCACCGCCATGAATGGCCCTAACAAAACATAAGAGACAGAAATAGAGTCAACACCGGTTTCTGGAGTAGAGACTAAAAAAGCCGTGGTCGCACTTTTTGATCCCCCCGCTCTTCTGAGTCCCACCGCTGCTGGGATCACACCGCACGAGCACAACGGCATAGGGGCGCCAATTAATGCGGCTTTTATCGTGGTCCAAAACCCCTCTTTTCCTAAGTGCTTTTGTAATAAGTCTTTTGGAATAAAGACATTGAGTAACCCAGCCAATACTAAGCCTAGTAATAACCAGGGGGCAGACACTAAAAATAGCTGCCAAAAATTTAATATCAGTTCATTCATCGATAGCCTCCAAGGCTGTTAAAATCGAGCAGCTCACTGCCGCCTCCTTACCGCCGCAACATTGCTCTGCCAGCGTCGATAACGATCGTTCAAACTTTTGTAATTCTGCTATGCGCGCTCTCACTAAATCACGCTTGGTAATCGTCAGCGTTTTTACTTCTTCACAGCTGTGTTGATGCTTTTCAAACTTAATTTTCAATAGATCCTGCACTTCTTTGAGGCTAAACCCCACTTCTTTAGCACGCAGAATAAAACGCATCTGTTTTTCACTTTGCTCATCAAACAAGCGGTAGCCGCCTTCACTCCTTGTGCAAGGGTGAAGTAAATCGTTTGCTTCGTAATACCTTAACGTGTCAGTTGATACGTTTAGTCGCTTTGCTAGCTCACCAATCTTTACCACTTTACACTCCCAAGTCCTGAAGATTATCCTAGTCGACGTGATAAGTATAAACCTTAGAGTTAACTCCAAAGTCAAGTAAAGGATAAAAATAATGCAAATCGTGGTATTAGACGCTAAAACGCTAGCCGGAACCGACCTTTCCCCGATCGCAAAGTTGGGTGCTTTAACGTCTTACGACACCACTTCTAGTGAAGACGTGCTCTCGCGCAGTAAAGATGCAGACGTGATTATAACCAATAAGGTAAAGTTAAATGCCGACATCATCGCTTCTTTACCTCACTTAAAGTTAATTTGTGTGGCAGCTACTGGCGTGAATAATATAGATTTAGCGGCAGCGAAAGCGCATCAAGTTGCCGTCGCTAATGTAGCTGGTTACTCTACCCCTTCTGTTGTACAGCACACGTTTACCATGCTGGGTAATTTGATGACTAATATTCATCGCTATCAACAAGACTGTCGTGCTGGACTTTGGCAACAGAGCGATATGTTTTGTCGTTTGGACTATAATATTGCAGAGATCTCAGGCAAAAACTTCGTGATTGTTGGCCATGGTACTTTAGGAGAGGCGGTAGCAAAAGTAGCGCAAGCTTTTGGTGCACATGTCATGATTGCTGAACGAAAAGGAGCATCAACGGTTCGCTCTGGACGAGTTGCATTCGAAGATGCTTTGCGTGCTGCGGATATCGTTTCTATTCATTGCCCACAGACTCCTGAAACCACTGATCTTATTGACGCTAATGCCTTTGCGCTTCTTCCTGATCACGCTTACCTTGTAAACACAGCAAGAGGTGGCATAGTCAATGAACAGGCGCTAGTAGCAGCGCTTGGCAACAATCAAATTGCAGGGGCCGCGGTCGATGTACTCACACAAGAGCCAGCAAATGCAAGTAACCCACTTATTCAGTACCAAGGCGAGAATCTACTACTAACACCTCACACGGCTTGGGCAAGTAAAGAAGCAATCGTAAGACTAATTGCAGAGATAGCCACCAATATTGATAGTTTTGTAATGGGCATAGCGAGAAATCGAGTGGTGTAATTTATATTTTAAGTGAGCAATATCACTAACTTTTAGTGAAAAAACTAAAATCAAAATTGAATAAAAAACAACAAACACTTGATATTAATATATTTTTTAAATTGGCAAAAAGCTTGCAAAATCCAAGGCAAATAAAGACCAAAATAAAACCGCTTATAGCATCATTTGCATGGCGAGAAAATTCAAAAAAGGAAAACAACAATGAAGAAATTAATGTTAGTTGCTGCGCTTAGCTCTACTCTATTATCAGGCTGTATCGTTGCTGTATCCGACGGTGAAGTAGAGCACGGTTGGGCATCAGAATACAACTCGTCTAACTGGGAACACAAACAACGTAAAAACCGTGAAAAGATTGCGAATCTAGAAATGGGCGTATCTTACGCTTCAGTAAAAGATATGTTCGCAACTCCTGACTTTAGCGAGCTTGTGTCTAAAGACGGTGATAACTATCAAGTACTCTATTATGCAACCAACAGCAAACACTCAGATGGTAAAGTAACCAAAGATGAGTGCACACCGCTGGTATTCAAAAATAACCAGTTAGTCGGCTTCGGTGACAGCGCATTACAACAGATCCAGTAAGTTAACAAACCACCAAGGATGGTGGATACTTAACAAGCAGCAATTAAAAGCAGGTTTCCGCATCCTCATAACTCTTTTTAAAGCTGACACCCACTTCAACTCTCTTCAACTTGTTGAAATCAAATAAAACCGAAAACTAATTTAGAAGGTATCATGAGCATTTAGCGGCTTCTTTTTTAAACTGACACCCACCTCAACTTTTTTCAAATTTGCAAGCCTCTTAGATGTCGTCTACGCTCTAACTCTGAACTCAAAGGATTGAGGAAAAAGCGATGGCGACTGCCCGTAAAAAACAAA
>NZ_NKHF01000176.1 GCF_002744175.1 Pseudoalteromonas piscicida | reverse complement strand
CGCCAAAGGCACCAAACACCTCGCGAGATAAACTCGCTCCCACCGCAGTCTCAACATGGCAGGAGGTGGTTCACCCGTCACACACCCAGTCCAAGATGCCAAAGGCTTTTACACCTGACGACATTGAAAACCTCGCGAGATAAACTCGCTCCTACCACACCCTCAGCATGGTAGGAGGTGGTTTACCCGCCGATTTGTGTATATACATGCAGTCGAAGACGCTAAAGATCAAACAAACACCTCGCGAGATAAACTCGCTCCCA
>NZ_NKHF01000175.1 GCF_002744175.1 Pseudoalteromonas piscicida | reverse complement strand
TGCGGTAGGAGCGGGTTCACCCTGCGATATATGATGAACATATCGCCGTGTAAAGCGGCTCCTACCATAGGTGGCGTTTGAGGATAATTCAGCGGCAATGTTACGTGGTAGTGCGGTAGGAGCGGGTTCACCCTGCGATATATGATGAACATATCGCCGTGTAAAGCGGCTCCTACCATAGGTGGCGTTTGAGGATAATTCAGCGGCAATGTTACGTGGTAG
>NZ_NKHF01000066.1 GCF_002744175.1 Pseudoalteromonas piscicida | reverse complement strand
CTAAATGATAGACGCCACCTTTGAAGAGCACAAATTTGAGATAAAAATCAGGGTTTATTTTCCCCCTAATATGGTGGGTGTCTGGTTTAAATTGTGGTGGGTGTCTGGTTTAAATTTGGTGCGGGAAAAATATCACGCTACAAGCCAGTGTCGGCTTAGCACTTACGACTAAACCAATTAAATATTAGTACCTAGCTTGAGCAAGCTGATAAAAAATGTATCAGCAAAAAACCCTATCTTAAAACTTAGGCTGCCTTAAGATAAGGCTCTTGGCCTTTATGTTTTGCACTACGTTGATAACTTCCTTTGCCTTTTTTGCTTTTTTCAACTTTCGCCTTAAATAGCGGGCTAGTTACCAGTGCTTTTAATGCATTATCTTTGATTTCACCACGCTGGTGCGCATGCTGAACGGTGTGCTTTTTGGTCATCATTTACTCCAAAATACTGTAATGTTGATATTGTTTATGCCGACGATTGCTGCTTCATCGGCTAGCGCGAATATTAACCTAAAGTTTGCAAAGCGCAATGGCTTTAATAGTAAATATTCCGTTTTTTTGACTGTCATTTTAAAGTTAAGTTCATTCGAGACACCTATACTTACACTCAGTTCTACAGGCCAAACAAACCTTCTGTGACAATGACCGATATTAAGATTGCAACTGGGATCACATTACATTATCAAGACGAAGGAGCGCCGCACGCCCCTGTCATTATTTTGATTATGGGTCTAGGTGCACAAATGACGATTTGGCCCGATGAACTTTATTTTGGGCTCGTCAACAAAGGTTTTAGGGTGATCCGCTTTGATAACCGAGACTGTGGCTTATCCAGCCATTTAGATCACCTCGGCTCACCAAGCGTCATCAAAACTATGCTCAGTAAAAAACTCCCGATTCAAGCTTCAGTGCCATACACGCTTGAGGATATGGCAGCCGATGTCGTTGCGCTGATGGCTGCACTGAAGATAAAACGTGCCCACCTTGTTGGCGCTTCTATGGGTGGGATGATTGCGCAAATTGTTGCTACCAAACATAAAAAGAAAGTGGTGAGTTTAACCTCTTTGATGTCGACCTCAGCTTACCCTAAATTTACTGCGGCAAACCTCAAGGTCATGCTTCAACTTGCCAAAGCAAGACCAAAACCAGACTGTCATGACTCTGCTATTCATTATAACGTGAAGCTCAATCAATTGATTGGCAGCCCAGCTTACCCTCAAGATGAAATGGCGTTACATCAACAAGCTAAACAGAGCATTGAGCGCGCCCATAATCCACAAGGGTTCAAACGCCAACTTGCCGCCATTGTTGCAAGTCAATGTAGACGACAAACAGTTGCAAAAATAAAAACTCCAACGCTTGTGATCCACGGCACGGACGACCCTATTTTTCCTGCCACGGCGGGGCAACAAACCGCTGCTAATATTCGTAAGTCAAAGTTAAAATTGGTGAATGGCATGGGACATGACTTCCCGCCGCTACTCATGCAGAAAATTGCCAAATGGGTGGCAAAGCATGTCACCAAAGCAGAGCGTAAGAGATTAAAAAAGAAACAAAAAAAACAAGCCAATGCCAATCTACAAGAAAGAACCTAACGCGAACGGTTTAACCACTGCTGAATCAACACTTGAAATCAACTGCGACTACTCTTTGGCTAAATTCAGACCACAGCAGTCGCCCCTACGCCGACCTCTCCCGAGACATAGACTTTAACTTGATGGCCAGTCCACATGCAAAGTACACCTTCACAATGCCTAAAACAATGAGATGAAAGTTCGGATGAGAAAGAAGATCTAAGTCGTAAATATAAGCAGCTTTAATCTTAACATCCCCATTGGCAATCAATGCTGCTAGCCAGTGATAGATGGCAATACCTTCTTTTATCGCGCCAAGCACAACCAGCGCCATACCGGTTAGAAACAATAAACGACAATACCACAACGCAGTTTCTAAGCCCGGGCATTGTAAATCACGAAATGGAATAAATTTCATTCGAAGGGTTCATGTTAACTAAAAGTGACTAAAGATTATCAATTTGCCGTTCGCAAAGTCCAGTAATAAAAATGCGCGGCAATCAAATAACTGCCACGCAAATGGTTGGAGAAGTATAAATTTAACCAACTAGGGCAAGCAAGATACCTGCGGCAACCGCACTCCCAAGCACTCCGGCAACATTAGGTCCCATTGCATGCATCAATAAGAAGTTGTGCGGGTTACTCTCTAGCCCAACTTTATTAACCACACGAGCCGCCATAGGAACAGCCGACACTCCTGCAGCACCAACAAGCGGATTAATAGGCGTATCGCTAAACTTATTCATGGTTTTTGCCATGATCACACCCGTTGCCGTACCAATACCAAATGCCACCGCACCTAGCCCTAAAATTCCCAGAGTTTCTACTGTTAAGAACTGATCTGCTGCGAGTTTTGAGCCAACTGCCAAGCCTAGAAAAATGGTGGTGATATTAATCAACTCATTCTGTGCAGTCTTACTTAAACGGTCAACCACCCCACATTCTTTCATCAAATTACCTAGGCAGAACATACCCACTAACGGTGTCGCGGCGGGCAAAAACAATATCGTTAAGCCCAGTACTGCTAACGGAAATAAAATCTTCTCCGTTTTTGTTACATGCCGTAATTGCGGCATAGCAATTTGACGCTCTTCTTGGGTCGTAAGCGCTTTCATAATGGGAGGCTGAATAATAGGTACTAGTGCCATGTATGAATATGCAGCAACAGCAATCGCACCCAATAGCTCAGGCGCGAGCTTTGAAGCAAGGAATATCGCGGTTGGGCCATCCGCGCCACCGATAATGGCAATCGCAGAAGCATCTTGAAGCGTAAATTCAAAACCCGGAATAAAGTTCAGTAAGATGGCACCAAACAAGGTTGCGAAGATCCCAAATTGAGCTGCGGCACCGAGCAGCAGCATTTTAGGGTTGGCAATTAGTGCACTAAAGTCAGTCATCGCGCCCACGCCCATAAAAATGAGTAGCGGGAAGACACCACTGTCTATACCAATATCATACACGTAGTACAGCAAGCCACCAGGATCGGCAAGCCCGGCTACTGGAATATTAGTGAGTATGGCACCAAAACCTATAGGCACTAACAAAAGCGGCTCAAAGCCTTTGGCAATTGCAAGATACAATAGTCCACAGCCCACTGCCATCATACATAGCGCAGGCACAGTAAAATTAGCAAGCCCTGTCGCTTGCCACAAATTTAATAACCCTTCCATCATGACATCCTTATGCTAACGACATGATGGCATCGCCAGCACTAACTGCGTCACCTTCCGATACCAGTAACTCGGCCACTCGGCCGCTGTGAGTCGCGCGAACTTCGGTTTCCATTTTCATGGCTTCCATAATGAGTACCACATCCCCTTCTTGCACTTCGTCTCCAGCCCGAACCATGAGTTTGAAAATGTTGCCAGCTAGGGGAGCATTGAGGGTTTCGCTTGAACTCACCGATGTTGACTGGGGAATAAGCTCGCTGTCTTTTACCTGTACTTCTTGTAACTCACCACCGGAGGCCACAACTACGTCATATACTTTACCATCGACTTTTACGCTATAGCGTTCAGGCGCGGATGTACTTTTTTGCGCAGGTGATGTGGTTGTTTTTTGTTGTTTGCTTTCTAGTAATGTTGGCTTTGGTTCAAATGCATCTGGATTATGACGATTTTTAAGAAACTTTAAACCAATTTGCGGGAACAGCGCATAAGTTAGCACGTCATCAATAACATCATCGGCGAGCTCAATTTGTTCATCTTTCGCAGTTGCCACTAACTCACTTTGCAACGTATCTAACTCAGGTTCGATCAGATCAGCAGGACGACATGTTATCGGCTCAGCACCTTCCAACACTCGTTGCTGTAGTGCTTGGTCTACCGCAGCTGGAGTTGCACCATATTCACCTTTGAGTACACCTGCGGTTTCTTTGGTAATAGACTTGTAGCGCTCGCCGGTAAGTACATTGAGTACCGCTTGCGTACCTACTATCTGCGAGGTTGGAGTCACTAACGGCAAGTACCCTAGCTCTTTACGAACGCTTGGGATTTCCTTCAACACCGCATCCAATTTATCCCCAGCCCCTTGCTCTTTGAGCTGATTTTCCATATTCGTTAACATACCGCCGGGTACTTGTGCGGAAAGAATACGGCCATCTACCCCTTTTAAACTCCCCTCAAACGCAGCATATTTCTTTCTAACTTCGCGGAAATAAGCTGCAACTTCCTCAAGTTCAAGTAAATCCAAACCAGTATCACGCTCAGTGCCCTCAACAATAGCCGCAATGGTCTCAGTGGCACTATGGCCGTAAGTCATACTCATAGATGAAATTGCTGTATCCAGCATATCTATACCAGCATCAATGGCTTTTTGATAGGTCGCGGTACTTAAGCCCGTGGTGGCGTGGCACTGCATCGCAATCGGGATCGAGACCGATGCTTTTAGACCAGAAATTAGCTTTTCAGCATCGTATGGCTTAAGCAGCCCTGCCATATCCTTAATGCAAATAGAGTGACACCCTAAATCTTCGAGCTGCTTGGCTTGGGTTAACCACATGTCCAATGTATGAACAGGGCTCACAGTATATGAAATAGTGCCTTGAGCATGAGCACCTACTTTTATCGCTGCTTTAATCGCGGTTTCAAGATTGCGCACATCATTCATCGCATCGAAGATTCTAAATACATCAACCCCGTTGTGGTGCGCGCGTTCAACAAACTTTTCCACTACGTCATCAGCGTAATGGCGGTAGCCCAATAGGTTTTGCCCCCGCAATAACATTTGCTGTTTGGTGTTTGGCATCGCAGCTTTTAGTGCGCGGATCCGCTCCCATGGATCTTCCCCTAAGTAGCGAATACACGAATCAAAAGTCGCTCCGCCCCATGACTCAACAGACCAGTACCCCATATTATCGAGCTTTTCGGCGATCGGAAGCATATCTTCCAAGCGCATTCTGGTTGCAAGTAGTGACTGATGCGCATCGCGCAAAACGAGTTCGGTAAGCTTTAACTGTGACATGCAAAACCCCTATTAATTATTTTTTCTGTAGGTTGCAACGGCAGCGCTGATAGCTGCGATGTGTGCCTGTGGCACGCCCTGTGATGATATTGTTTTGGTTGCTTTTGCTCTGGTTGCGCTAGGCTCAACCTCTTTAAACTGAGCGGCAAAGTTGGCTAAAAGCCGCATAGCAAAAATCAAAATGGACAGAAATACAAATACGCCAACCATACCGGTTAACATTAGGTTTCCTGCTTGCAGTAACTGCGACCCTATATCCATTTTTAACCCCTTACTTGCTATTTGGTTTTGTCATTTCGCGTTAACGATTTGATATAAACCTTCACTTTTCATAGATATTTATTCACCTTATAACAAAAAATGACACACTGTAAAGTCCATTGTAAATTGGTATTACCAAGAAGCTTTACTCACGTACAATCAGCTAGTTAGCCATAAAAACGTCAGTTTTATTGGTAATATGGAGTAATAAATATGAAAAATATTCAAAATAGCATTAAGTAATAGTAAGAATTTATTGAATATAGAACGAATGCGGAGATCTGCAAGTTGAGTTGTAAATTGGACTGACCAAAATGTGACGTTTACGTAAACGTTAAGCTGCAAGGCTTACTTTTATTCACCTGTAATAAATATGTATAAATAAACTCGCAGCAACTATTACCGCTTCCTCGACTCATTTAGGTATAATAGAAGCACTATGATGCTGAAGTATTGATGTATGTCACCACTTGAACAAAATGAAAATTTATCTTTTCAAAGCCAATTTAAGTTAGATAAAGCGTATTACAAAGAGTGTTTTGAAGAATCAGAAGCAAATGGGCTCGCTGTTAAGCCTAAATACGGGCTACTTGTATTGTTGGTTACGTTAGGATTGATTGCGATTTATGGTCTGCAGCAACACTACCTAGGTAATTTTCTTATTTTACTTGCTGTGGTTGAGTGCCTGGCATTTTATTATCGCAAAGCCTGGTGGGTGACTAGACAGTCGTTATCGCGTGCCGCAGGCAACATAGTCGAAGTATCCATTACCAATAAAGGAATTTCGACAAAAGCTACTCATGCCGAGTTTTCTTATCCATTTAATACCTTAGATAAGCTCGAAGAAACCACTCGAGGCTTTTTAGTCTTTCAAAATAATAAGCCCAGCTATATTAGTAAGTCTGGCCTCAGCGAACAAGCGATTGCTTTTTTGTCCGATTGTTCTAAATGAGGAATTTTTAACAACGCTAATATGCTATTTCATCCTTCAAATTGATTAGAGAATCAATTTCAATTGGTATGAACAGAGCCAGAAATAATAAACCCCGCAATTGCGGGGTTTATTTATGCTAGTTGAGCTAATTTAACTAGCATCATAATTCAGTACTAGATCTATTACATATTACCTGGGCTAGACTTCTCAGCCTGGATACGCATGTAGATTTCTTCACGGTGAACTGAAACATCTTTAGGCGCATTTACACCAATACGTACTTGGTTACCTTTAACACCTAGTACTGTTACAGTTACTTCATCACCAATCATCAGGGTTTCACCTACTCGACGAGTTAGTATTAGCATTCTCTTGCTCCTGTTATTCCAAAATTTAAAAGATTCCGCGTCAAATCCATTTTAAATAAAAGTTCCCAGAAAAGTAAGCAAAAACTTCTTTTACTCAGTACTTTCCAATTCGAATTTGGCATGTAAAGCTCGTACTGCTAGCTCTAAATATTTTTCCTCTACCAATGCCGAGATTTTTATCTCTGATGTAGACACCAATAGAGTGTGAATATTTTCTTCGGCCAATGCCATAAAAAAGAGACCAGCAACGCCAGAGTGAGATTTCATTCCGATACCCACAGCTGAGATTTTTGCCACGTTAGCATTAACCTCTATCGTTGCGCCACCTAAATTTTGTGCATGTTGCGCTAAAACCTCTTCCGCCAGAATATAATCATTCGAATGCACAGTAAAAGCATAGTCTATTTTTTTCTCACTGTGGTTCAAATGGTTAATCATATCGACTTCAATATTATGTTCACCTAGTAACGTCAGAATATTAGCTAGATTACTTGCTTTTACGTCAACATTTTTAACTAAGATCAATACCTCATCTTTGACACTGGCAACCCCAGAAACCACCTTGGTATTTTTCACTTTGACTTCCTCATAGCTAATTAATGTGCCGTTACCCGGTGCAAACGAAGACAACACGCGAAGCGGAACATTATAACGACCGGCAGCCTCAACAGAGCGGATCTGTAACACCTTGGCACCAACACTGGCCAACTCCAACATCTCGGGAAACGTAATATGTGACAGCCGTCTAGCATTGGGCTCTATGCGAGGGTCCGTAGTATAAACACCATCAACATCAGTATAGATTTGACACTCGTCTGCTTGCAGAGCGCCGGCAATTTCAACCGCTGAAGTGTCTGTCCCACCTCGCCCAAGGGTTGTAATGTTGCCCTCTTCGTCACGGCCTTGGAACCCCGCAATGATTGAGATCCGGTTGTGTTCTAACTCTTGCCTCAGGCGCGTTGTATCGATATGTGAGATCCGAGCCTTAGAAAACATATTGTCTGTTTTGATACCAATCTGATCGGCGAGTAAACTAACGGCTGAATGCCCTCGTTTGATTATAGCCATCGCCAATAGCGCAATAGAAACCTGTTCACCGGTAGTAATTAAGACATCGAGTTCACGTGCACTGGGGCGAGTATCGATTTGTTGAGCAAGGGAAATAAGGCGATTAGTTTCGCCTGACATTGCAGACAACACGACCACCACTTGGTGGCCTTGCTGCTGAGTTTTAATAACGTGTTCGGCAACTGCCTCAATACGCTCTATTGAGCCTACCGAGGTGCCGCCAAACTTTTGTACAATCAGCGCCACCTGCTGATTACTGCGTTACTTCATTTAACCAAGTAGGAACACTGCTTAGTGCCGTGTCTAGGTTTTCAGGTTGCGAACCACCAGCCTGTGCCATATCTGGACGGCCGCCGCCTTTACCACCGACTTGAGAAGCCATGTGATTAACCAGTTCGCCAGCTTTAACTTGGCCTACTAGGTCTTTCGTTACACCAGCGATAAGGCTCACCTTCTCACCATTAGCGACTCCCAGTGCGATAACCCCAGAACCAATTTTGTTCTTCAGGTCATCGACCATACCGCGTAGCGCTTTTGCTTCTGTGCCAGCAACGTTCGCAACGAGTAACTTGATACCATTTACTTCCGTTACAGAGTCGAGTAGTGATGCCCCCGCAGCACTTGCTAGCTTGTCATTTAGTTGCGCTACTTGTTTCTCTAGTCCTTTTGACTTTTCAAGAAGTGCAGTTACTTTTTCAAGTACCGATGTCGTGTCGCCTTTAACTAACGCAGCTATTTGACCAAGCACCTGCTCTTGCTCATTCACGTAGGCAATTGCATCAGCGCCAGTTACCGCTTCAATACGACGAACGCCCGCAGCGATACCGCCCTCAGAAACAATCTTGAATAGACCGATGTCGCCTGCACGTTTAACGTGTGTACCACCGCATAGCTCAATAGAGTAATCACCGATTGAAACCACACGCACTTCATCGTCATATTTCTCGCCAAATAGCGCCATCGCACCTTTATCTTTAGCAGCGTCGATATCCATCAACTCAGTTTGTAACGCAAAGTTACGACGGATCTCTGCATTAACTGCATCTTCCACTTGCTGCAGCTGCGCTTTGGTTACGCCTTCAAAATGAGAGAAGTCGAAACGAAGGCGGTCTGGTAGTACTAACGAACCTTTTTGCGTTACGTGCTCGCCCAGTAAATCGCGCAGTGCTTTATGCACTAAGTGTGTAGCAGTATGATTTTTCTTCACGCGTTCACGGCGCTCAGCATCAATGCGTGCATCAGCTTTATCATTCACACCAATGCGACCGACAACATGACCATGGTGAGCAAAAGCATTACCTAGTTTTTGTGTATCGGTAACCACAAATTCACCGTTAGCCACTTTAAGCACACCGGTATCACCAACTTGACCACCAGACTCTGCGTAGAAAGGTGTACGGTCAAGTACAACAACGCCTTGCTCGCCATCTTCTAAGGTGTTGGTATGCTGGCCTTCTTTAAAGATTTCGACCACAGTGCCGGTGTAATGCTCAGCATCATAGCCTTTAAAGTCGGTATTTTTATCAGACTTCAAGCGCTCGTTGTAATCGGCACCAAACTTACCAGCCGCTTGCGCTTTCTTACGCTGCTCTTCCATGCATGCCTGAAAACCACGCTCATCGATGGTCATAAAGCGTTCACGAGCAACGTCCGCCGTTAAATCCGCTGGAAACCCATAAGTGTCATAGAGTTTGAATACTAAATCACCCGGGATCACATCGCCTTCAATTCCCTCAAGGTTTTCCTCAAGAATAGCCAAGCCGCGGTCGAGTGTTTTACCAAACTGTTCTTCTTCGATGCGCAATACTTTTTCAATAATCGCCTGTTGCTTAACAAGCTCTGGGTAAGCTTCACCCATTTGCTCAGCAAGTGCAGCCACCAGCTTATGGAAGAACGTGCCTTTTGCACCTAGCTTATTGCCGTGACGAACGGCACGACGAATGATGCGACGCAATACATAGCCACGACCTTCATTCGAAGGCATCACACCATCTGCGATAAGGAATGCGCATGAACGAATATGGTCGGCAACTACGCGCAATGATTTATCTTCTAAATCCTGTGCATCCGTCACCTTTGCAGCCGCTTTGATCAGCGCTTGAAACAGGTCGATTTCGTAGTTTGAATGTACACCTTGCATAATGGCAGAAATACGCTCAAGACCCATACCAGTGTCAACCGACTGCATAGGAAGTGGTTCCATTGTGCCGTCTGCATGACGGTTGTACTGCATAAATACGAGGTTCCAGATCTCAATAAAGCGATCACCGTCTTCTTCAGGTGTGCCAGGAGGTCCACCCCAGATGTGTTCACCGTGGTCATAGAAGATCTCTGAACATGGGCCACATGGGCCGGTATCACCCATTGACCAAAAGTTGTCAGCCGTCGCAATACGGATGATCCTATCTTCTGGCACGCCGACTTGCTTTGACCAAATATCAAACGCTTCGTCATCTTCGTGGTATATAGTGACCAGCAGTTTTTCTTTTGGTAATTTGATAACTTCAGTCAGGAATTGCCACGAAAATTTAATTGCTTCCGTTTTGAAATAATCGCCAAAGCTAAAGTTGCCCAGCATTTCAAAGAAAGTATGGTGTCTTGCGGTGTAACCCACATTTTCAAGGTCATTATGTTTACCGCCAGCACGTACACAACGCTGCGAGCTGGTAGCTCGAGTATATGGACGTTTTTCAGCACCTAAAAAGGCGTCTTTAAACTGCACCATACCGGCGTTGGTGAATAGTAATGTGGCATCGTTACCCGGTATTAACGAGCTTGAAGGCACCACTTGGTGCTGTTGTTTAGCAAAGAAATCTAAAAAGCTTTGCCTGATTTGTGCGGTAGTCATATGCTGCATGTGATCATTCACCCTTTATTGCTTCTTGCTCTGCTGCTGTCTTTGCAGCTTCAATGGCAAAATCTATTTCATCAAAACTAAAGCCACGATAACTCATGTACCGTACTCGCTTTGTTTTTTCTTTGTATTCTAACGGTTGTGCGCAAATACCATACTTTTTTTCATAGGTTTTTGCAGCTTGCATATACCAGTCTATCTCGCGCTCTGCGATTAAGGCATGCAATGTGTCGCGGCTCACTCCTTTTTGCCCAGCATCCAATAGGACGCGCTTCTCTCCTAATCCCTTGGCGATTTGTCGGTTTAGAAAGCTCTCTGCATAGCGGTCATCGTTGACATAGTCGAGTGATTCAAGCCAAGCGACTAGCTGCTGAGCAACCTCTGCTGTTGCTCCTTTTTGTAGCAACTTTTGGGTTAACCCAGCCTGTGAATACTCTTGTCTCGACAACAACCAAACTGCGTAGTTTTTTAGCTTTTTAACTTCTTGTTCGTCCATTACGCGTCAAAACGCCCAGAATCATCCTGCCCAGTACTTGCGCTCTGCTCAATTTGACTCTTGTCGACGATGATTGGCATAAACATCGCTTGGAATGAAACGAAAAAGCCTATCATGGCAACGGGCATGATAATTATTGCCGGGATCATCGACAGCGGAATGGAGGCAACTATCAATGCGGCAATCACCAAACCAAAAATACTCAATGCGGCCATATTATGATAAAACGCCGCTAACGAGCACTTCATAGCATGAAAAATTCGTTTCTCGCCTTGGAAAAATACTTGGGGTACAACAAAAGCAAACGCCATCATTACCACCGATTGTGCACTCACAAATAGCGCGACTTCAGCAAAGCCAATGTTCCCGGCAATCAATTGGATCAGCTCATCTGGGCTCGTATTTGGCCCAACACTTTCAAGTGCTGTTGCAACGTCACTGAATAATACGCCTGCAACCATAGTCAACAAAAGTGCGCCTGCCATTTGATAAATGCCAACGCGAAATAGGTTCAAGCGGCGACCTTTTGCGGCAAACGGTTCAATAATATCGGCAAGTTTAATTGCTTTGTTGGTCTGTTTGTTTATCACTGCAAGATAAAAGCCGGCACTTAAAAAAGGCCCTGATAAGGCAGCAACAATTTGGAGGACTGGTGCAAGTAGTGGCAACAAACTAACTACAGCCATAAAAATATACATCAGCATAAAGGTCAATGGCTGGGTTTTAAAAATTTCCCATCCTGCTTTTAACCATTGAATGCCCATGCTGGCTTTGAATGTTCTAATTGGTGTCGACATAGTCCACTTAATTTAAGCTATAACGTCTTTGATTATACTGATTACCGTGTCGAGTGAAAAGGCATGAAAGGCGGATTTGTCAGCGCTTTTTAGCATATTTGAAACAAATACAGGTTGTCGAGTTATCTCTTCGCACAACTTGAGTTTGATGGGGTGATAGTTAGTACCGCGGTGTCGTGTTACAAGCCAACCGGAGGAGTGACCTAGTTGGCTCGTTTACTATAGCGTAGCGGCTTAGATATATTACTCTGCTTTTGAAATCTTTTTAATATCTAGCATATGTGCGCCATGTTGAATTTTGGTTTTAAGGTAATGCTCGTTACCAGAAACACCCGCTTTTACATGCGCTTGTGTGCCAATCACTTCATCAACGGTAATACCGGCACTTCTTAGTGCTTTTAGCTTTCTTGGGTTATTTGTCATCAACTTCACATGTTCCAAGCCTAGTGCTTGTAACATCAGTACCGCATCGGAGAAGTCTCTTAAGTCATCTTCAAAGCCCAGATGATTATTTGCTTCATAGGTATTCATGCCTTGAGATTGCAAAACGTAAGCATCAATTTTGTTGTACAGGCCAATTCCACGACCCTCTTGGCGTAAGTACAGCAAAATACCACCTTGCTGATGCATTGTTTCAATACATTCATTTAGCTGCTCACCGCAATCACAACGCGAAGAATGGAAGACATCGCCAGTTAGACACTCTGAATGCATACGGATAAGAGGAACTTGCTGTTCATCAGCTCTGTTAAATACCAAGGCAACATGCTCTTGGCCATCTTTTAGCCCCGAAAAAGAAATAATTTCTGCAGGGATATTACTGTGCTGCCCTACATTCAGCTCGACTCTCGCTCTTACTTCTGCCACGTCTTAATCTTGCCTAATGTGATAATATAACAATATGCTACCATAAATGAGATATGGTGTCTTTAACTACATTATACAAGGCTGAGCGTGACATCGCATTGGTAAAAACCAAAAATCAAACTAGGCTGTATAGAAAGGAAGACAAACTCTATATTCTCTCATGCGCTCTGTGTTTATCGTCTTATTGTTTATAACATGCAGTAGTTATGGCGCTGATATTGACTTCAGCGGCTTTGCCACGCTTAAAGCCGTTAAAACAGATTCACATACGGCGAAGATCCGAGAGAGTATTTCTCAGCCTCATGGTGTCACAAAAGATGAACTGGACTTTTCTTTCTCGTCTTTAGGCATACAAGCACAGTGGCAGGCCAATGAAAATCTACAACTCGTTGGGCAGCTATTGCTTAAAGAGCAGCACCATGATCGTGTTAACAATGCCATCAAGCTTGCTTTTTTACGCTACAACATAAACTCCAACTGGCAAATTCGCGCGGGGCGAACTGGACTCGATCTCTTTTTAATGACGGAATATCGCGATATTGGCTACTCCATGGACATGAACATGCGCCTGTCGAATTTTACTCTATTATCCCCCATCAAAACCTAGACGGGATAGATTTCCAATACCGAGCCCCACTCTCAGAAGGAATCGCCAGTATTAAAACTTTTTGGGGACGATCAGAGGCCCCTATTTATAGTGATAACGATTTTTTTTGGAACGTCGAGCTAAAGTCTATATTGGGAGTCGCCTTACAATACGAAACCCTTAACTGGTTGTTTAGGGCCAACCATACCACCACTAAATCTGCTAACGAACATGCACAGCAGCAACAACTGCGTGACGCCTTAAATCAAGTTCCACAACCGTTATGGCCGACTAAAGACGCACTCATCGACTCCTTAAAAATAATAAATAAGCGCTTTAAATACAGTGCATTGAGCATGCGATACGATAACTCTAGCTGGCTCATGCAAAGTGAAATTTCATTAACAGATTCTAACTCGAGTGTATTGAATCACCTAAAAGCCGGATATGTTACTTTAGGCAAACGCTTTGATATGAACACAATATCCATCACCTACTCGGTGGCTAAGTCTGACAATGAGCCAAAAGTAGAACCTGGGCCTATAGCGCCGCTTCCTGAGCTGCTCGCACTCTACGAAGCCGCTTCTATGCACTCTGGTTTTTATCAACTTGACCAAAGTAGCACGTCCATCACGTGGCGCCACGAACTGAGCCCAACCTTAGCATTAAAGTTAAATTTGAAGCACACTAAGACAAATCACTTACCGAGCGCATTCTACCTCCATCACTTGGATAAGCTAACTAAGCCCGATCTCTCGTTTAACACCTTTACTGTTAGTTTTAATTGGGTGTTCTGATGAATCGGCTACTGTTTACGCTGACAATTTTGACATCTTACCCGCTAAGTGCCAGCGCTGATATCGCCGTTATCGTCAACAAAGACAATCCTGTTGAGTCAATTTCGCAACGTCAACTTATTGATATGTACATGGGCAAATATGTTGCTTTTCCGAATGGAGAGATGGCCATCACTTATGATTATGAGAAGTCACATCCGCTCCGGAGCCCATTCTTTTTAGCATTAACGGGCCGCAATGAGAGTCAAATTAATGCCTATTGGTCGCGAATTAAGTTTAGCGGCAAAGTGTCACCTCCACAGTACTTTTCATCTCCGTCAGCTATACTTGAAAACATTGTCAATACGCCAAATGCCATTGGGTATATTCCAAAAGAGTTGGTGACTGGCGACGTAAAGGTAATTTATCACTTTGATGACTAGATACGGTTTGATTGTTCGACTGATGATGATACTTCTGGTGTCGACGTTCATTTTTTCAATGCTTTATGCCAAGTTATATCATGACCATATATTCGAGCGTGAGCTGGAACGGTCAAGCACAATTGTTGGCCAGATTGGCCAAACCGTCTCTACCTCTTCTTCCATTGCCACTTACCTCAACGATAAAGACCTCGCTGTAGAAGTTATTAATGGCCTGATCAGTAATGATGTCATTTCCTCCGCGGCGATAAAAAGTGAAGAAAAGTGGCTGGCACAAAGCGTTGGGTTTAAGGCCGAGCACGCCATGATCATTAAGCTCAACCATCCTTTTTTGTTCAGCGAGCTGGTTGGGGAAATCTATATTCAGCCTAACTCTTTATTTATTGAGCAAAATGCTAGGGAGATTGCCCGCTCTAGCGTAAAAACGTTAATGATTGTGATTGTGCCCATTTTATTTATATTCACAATCGTTACCCACTTTTTGGTGACGAAGCCGCTAAGCGCACTCAGTACGCAAATAGCCAAAGTTATTCCCGGTGTACCATTAGAGCTCTCAATCCCCCGCGGACACGAATCCAGCGAGATTGGTGATATAGCAACCAACACCAATCAATTGATTGCTAAAACAGCAGCAATGTTCGAACAAGAGCGACAGCTAAGGACCAATATAGAAGTGCTAGAAAAGCGCTTCAGACTCATGTTTGAACGTTCATCGTCACCAACTTTATTAGTAAAGGATAAAGGCGAAGTGCTCCTAGCTAATGATGCGGCCTGCGACTTACTTGCTGGTATGGGCATAGATTTAGATGAGTTTTTTCCAGAAAGCTTTGGTCGCTACTGTCAAACTCCAGACATTCTTTATACCTTTACGGAGCACACGCTCGAGCTCAATCAGCCAACCCAATCTGAGTTTGAGTTTCTCAATCCATTAACAGAGCAACCAGTCTGGCTTAGTATCATCATGTTAAGATTAGAAAGTGGTGGACAACTCTACTTACAGATTTTTTTATCCGATATCACGCTTAGAAAAACCGTGTTTCAAGAGCTTCATAAGAAAGCCAATCGTGACAAACTCACAGGCCTCTATAATCGCCATGGCACTGAAGTCAAAATAGATGAGTGGATGAATGATGAAACCCCATTTAGCCTTTTTATTATTGATTTAGATGAGTTTAAGCCAATCAATGATATTTATGGTCACAACGCCGGCGATGAAATGTTAAAGCACGTTGCAAACCGGATCAGTGCGCAAGTCAGAGAGCAAGATATCGTTTGTCGCTGGGGAGGTGATGAGTTTTTAATTGCACTTCACTGCATCAAAGAAGAAAAGCTACAACGCATCGCGGAAAGTTTATTAGTGGCTATCAATACAGAAATGCAATGGCAAACCAAGGAAGGTAAAACCGTCTCCCTTAAAGTGGGAGCAAGTATCGGAGTATCGAGTTACCCAAATGATGCAACAACACTAAGCCAGCTTATTGAATGTGCGGATGTGGCTATGTATGCCGTTAAAAATGACAAAAAAAATGCTTTTCAACTTTATAATTCACAGTCGAAGAGCTAAGACCTTTTGAAAAACTATCATCACAATAAACATTACCAGATCCTTAGTTGTGACGCATAATAAAAGGGAAAGCCTATGTAACATAGTTATTCTATGTGAGCTAGGTGATAAAGACTTTGTGATCCTGCAAAGTCACCTTACCCTACATCCTTGTGGGGTAACACAGCAGAAATGCCAATCAAGCTCTGCCCTAGTACTTACTTAACATAGACACGTTATAATTTTCAGCTTTAATTTCAACCTGATACTTCTTTGCCAATACATCAAGCTCAGCTTGCCATAAGGCTAAATCTTCCATCGTAATGGTATTATCGTCTAGCTGCCACAGTTGGCGAGAGCCTGCGTAGCTATATTGAATTGCTGTCATGGCATCTACATCCCCTTTTTCAGCAGCTTGCTTTAACTTTGCCATTTTTCGGGTGATTTTGTTCAGTGATTGTTTTAAATCCCAAACATAGCTTACTTCGGTCATATATGGGTGTGTTTTATACTTTTTTAGTACCAGACCAATCAGTAAGCAAGTTACAACCACACCGGATAAGTTCCAATGAAAATGGCTGCCATCTGCATCTGGAAACAACTGGATCAGCACTTGTGCAATACCTAAGCTGCCTAAAGTAAGGGCGATAACGCAGGCAACAATGACTTGGTTCAAATGCTTGCGATAACGGGCTTTATCTATCTCTACTAATTTCATAATTTCCTATGGTTTCTCTTACCTAAAGCGACTTTGTTTTGCTGGGGTGCAGTGCATTGTAAACTAGGGTGTCAGGGCGTACCAAGATTCATATCAACAAATTTAAAAAACTTTCACCCTGTTTTACGCCGCCACACGTTTTATCTTTGAAGACAATTATTCGGGGATGAAATGATGACAACACTAATTGAATATTCACAGCCTCACTCAGGTATGAAAAAAATTGCTTTTTCACTGGCCGGTGCCATAGTCGTCACCTTTGCGACCTTCGGTTTTATGCAAAGCTTGGTTTCGCAGGAGTTAACTCGCCCTATTATTGACAAAGCCGTGCTTGACCTTACTATTCAAACGGACAGGCCAGATTCTCCTGTTGAAAAGAGAAAGCCAATTCCACCACCACCAAAACCAATGAAGCAACCAGCACGGCCGGTTGAGAACGTCGTAGAGACTCAGAACACATTGAGTATCAGTACAGAGCCACCAAGTATTGCGCTTGATAAGGTCACCAATACGATGACCTTACAGCTTAACACCGATGGCCAAGCAACTCCTTTGGTCAGAACCAACCCCAGCTACCCACCCGCAGCAGCAAGGGATGGCGTTGAAGGGTGGGTTGAAATGGAATTTGCAATTTCTCCACAAGGTGAGGTTTTTGATGTTAAAGTCACCAATGCGCAACCCAAAAGAATTTTCAATAAAGCGGCTACTAGGGCATTAAAAAAGTGGAAATACAGACCCCTTGTCGTTGATGGCAAACCACAGCCGCAATATGCTCAACGCGTTGTATTGGAATTTACACTGGAACAGTAATATCAACAGTTGGAATAGCCTATGCTGAGTAGCTTAAAACTGTGGCGCACAGGCGCCACCGACAACATCAAGGATCCGCTTTATGAATATACAGCAACAGGTGATATTAAGTATCTAGAGCTGGTTATAGAGCGGTATCATAGTGAGTTATTTCACTTTTTAAAAACACAAACGCAAACCGCAACTGCAGAGGATCTTTGCCAAAAAACCTGGCTCAAAGTCATTGAGAAGCGGCAATACTATCGTCAACAGGGCAGTCCAAAAGCCTACTTGTTTCAAATTGCCCGCAATCTGTTGATTGACTCAATTCGAAGCTCAGCCAAGTTAACGGACTTACCTGATGATAAAAATATACCGACAAACACCAAAGCGCTGTCTGGGCACGCAGAGCAGCGGTGGTTATATCAACAAATCATCACGCTACCTCCGTTGCAGCGCGAATCGCTTAGCTTGCAACTGGCAGGATTCAGCCTAGATGAGATTGCTCAAATTGTTGGAGCACCACAAGAAACGGTAAAGACAAGAATTCGATACGCAAAAGAGGCTATTAAGTCTCAAGTGAGCAGTAACAATGAATAAGTTAGATGATTTTGATAGCAAATTAAAAGACGCTTACCAATCACAGCAAGCGGCTAAGGCCCTCCCAGCAACCTTTCGCATTAAGCTTCGAATGGTGCATTTCTTACATCATTATTTGGGCCGCGTGGAGACTTGGCAATGGAGCGCAGTGACCTGCTCATTGGCCCTATTGTTTACCCTCTGGTATCAGCAACAACCCATGAACTTATCAAACGTCAGCGGTATGAGTGGGCATTTGATAAGCTACGGCGATTTTAAACATATTGAAACCCATGAGCTGAACCAAGGCCAATACCTAGCGCATATCGATGATCAGAAAAAGGTACTGGACGCTCAATTTGAGACCGCTGCACAACATGTGAAAGCACATCGTTATGGTCGCCTAGTGGCGATTAATGACGATGCTTGGCTGATAGAAGAGTGCAATACGCATACGCTAATAGAGCTCAAACAGAGTGTGCTGGCAGCAATGCCAACACCAAAAACAACGTCTGTCGACTTCAATACGCCTGTCATGCTTGCGTTATCAACAGCGCAGCAAGGGCAAATTATTGCAGTTGAAAGCCTAGGGCAAAGCCAGCAGGTGTTAGCTTGCCCTTAGAGCTTATGCCCATTGAATTAATTTAAAATTGAGATAAGCAAGTCAATAACTAACACGCATCAGTTCAAAAGTGCAATACCACTTGTTAGAAATTATTGCTTAATACAATTGGAATTAGATCATCACAAGGCTCGCTATGAAGAAACAAACAATAGCGAGCGCGCCGCCAGCAAGGGCGTAAGGCAGCTGTGTTTTGACATGCGTTAGCAAGTCGCACCCTGAAGCCAACGCCGAGACAGCACTGGTATCAGAAATTGGCGAGCAATGATCACCAAATATACCGCCGCTTAAAATCGCACCAACCACCAATGACGGCGGTAAGCCTAAGGCTTGTATCAGAGGTACTCCAATGGGAATAAGTATGGCGAACGTGCCCCAAGATGTTCCTGTGGTAAACGACATGATAGCTCCAGTAACAAAAAGTACGGGCACAATTAAATATATTGGTAAGTAATCACCAACTAAGGATGCCACGAAGGTCCCTGTACCTAGCTCTTTAAGGCTTGCCCCTAGCGTCAATGAAAGTAAAACAATACTCACAAGCGGTAGCAATTCTCCCATTCCTTTAAAGCCAACATCCATTAGCTCGTGATGGGTAAACCTTTTGCCCGTTAACAGCAACAAATATCCAACTGTGGTGGCAAGAATAGTGGCATATAATACTGATTTTGACCCACTACCATTTGCTAAAACCCCATCGCCAGTCCAAAACATAAACCCAATCATACTGATGATTAAAGTCAGTAGTGGCACTAGCATATAACGAGGTTTAGTTGCAACGGGCCCACTGTCGATTTCTCCGCTGTGGTGCCTAAGCTCAAGCTCTGCCTTCTTCATAGGTCCATGCACTTTATCAAACACAATAGTGTACAACACGATAAGCAATGCAATGATGGCGTAGAAGTTGAACGCCACACTTCCCCATAAAATGCTTACAGGCGACTGCTCTAGTTCATAGTTACTCAACAGGCCCAGAACATACGCCCCCCAACCATTAAGTAAAATCAAAATACAAACCGGTGCACTGGTACTATCAATAATATACGCCAAGCGCGCACGACTCATTTTGAATTTATCAAACAGTCCCCGCGCGACAATACCAGAGGTAAGTACACTCATATTGGACTCAATAAACACGGCTGTTCCTGTGAACATTGTTAAGAGGCCAACTTGCCGTTTGCTTTTTGCGATACCACGATTAAGCAGCATATTCACCGTTGCGGCAACACCTCCCGACTCGCGTATATAAGCAAGTAAAGCGCCAATAACAATACTAAAAATCAATATCCTGCTATTGCCCGCAGAGGTTGCCACCTCAATGATGCGCTCAATACTACCAACAAATGTGCCAGACACCATCGGCTGCTGCCCATGTAAAGCCAGTAGGAATTCAGATGAAACGAGCGCTAGAACCAACGCAACAATTACTTCTTTACGCCAAAAAACGACTGCTATCGCAATCAAGGGCGGTAGGACCGAGTACCAAGCCATATAGTTTAATCAACAAATTCAAAACACTTAGCTTAATTTAAGCGCTTTAAAACACCAAGTCTTTGCGACAAAATTAAACGAAAGGCAACATATATACCCTTTACTGGTACAACGAGTGTGGATTACGCAATTATATTCTATTTTGGTCTATCATAACGTTACATTTGCACCTATAATAAGTACAAATTTAATTAGTTCGGATTGAGTATCGCATGTCTACATTTGTCAAAATAAAAGCACTTCGTCCATCGCTATCAAATAGTGAAGCCAAGCTTGCTGATTTTACTTTAAACTCGGGCGACAAAATCCGTGCGCTATCTTCTGTTGAGCTGGCACGTGAAGCCGGTGTCAGTCAATCTAGCGTCGTCAAGTTTGCTCAAAAACTTGGCTATAAGGGATTTCCAACTTTTAAGCTCGCTGTCGTTGATGCTCTTAATGAGCAGGCGGGTGCCCGTATAACTACGGATGAATTAATATCAAGTAACGACTCTATCGAGTTAATCGCAGATAAACTACAACTAAAGCAGCAAAACGTTATCTCTGAAACTCGAAAGTTAAACACAGCAAAACAATTTGAAAACGCCATTCAATTGATAAAAAGTGCCAGGAAAGTAATTGTGTGTGCGCTAGGCAGCACATTCACTATGGCCCAAGACTTAACTTGGAAACTACAAAAACTCGGGATCCCAGCGATCGCCCAAGTCGATGAAATTAGCGCATCAGGCTATGTCGCAACCATGGGAAAAGATGATTTATTTATTGTACTCAGCAATACAGGCTCCAGTAAGAGTCTACTGACATTAACGAATCAAGCACTTGATAATGGCTGTAAATGCCTTGCGATTTCTCGATATGGTAATCACTCATTGGCGGAGATGGCAGACGCTATCCTTTATTGCATCAATGAAGGTGAGCCACTCAAGCACTCAGGTATGTTGTCACGCACTTCCCAAGCTTATCTTATTGATGTTTTATTCACCGCCCTTGCACAATCAAACTTGCACTGGCAAAAGCGGGTAGATAAGGCTAATGAAAACATGCAACTATTACGCAGCGAGTAATCTTTTCCCTAAACAATACGACAACCAAGCGTTGTCGTATTGTTTAGCATGGCTTCATTACCTTGGGTATAATAAGTATGGTTGTCGCTGCTCAATAAAAAGCTGCACATCTGCTGCCCATATTTTTCTGAGCTCAGCGGCTGATTTACCTGACTCTATGGCTTTGCGAATTTTATCTGTTCCTGCAAGCTTATCCATAAAGTTGGGGGACTGGAAAAATGTTTTATTGTTGCGATTAAATTGCGCATAAGCGGATACAAACCAAGATAGGTCAAAACCTCGCAGCGTACTGCTCCTTAAATCCTGACCATACACAGTTACACCATTGAGCTTTGGATTAGAGGCTGCGCCGCTCACAGGACGTGGCGTAAACTGAAAACCGCCGAGCTTGGGGTTTGCGTAGCCAAACACTTGAAATGGAAACTCAGTTCCACGCCCAACTGAAACGGGAGTCGCTTCAAAAAAGCATAAGGATGGATACAAATAAATAGACTGCTGGTTAGGCAAGTTAGGGCTTGGTGGTATCGGCAAGGTATAGTTTACTTTTCCGTGATAATTCAACATTGGAAATATGCGTAAACTGAGTGAATTCGAGGTATTTAACCACCCTTCTCCTGTTATCATTACTGCCAATTCAGCGACAGTCATACCATGCAATACGGGAATAGGATGCATACCAACAAAGGACTGGAACGGTTTTTCTAAGACGGGACCATCTACATAAGCAATATTTGGATTGGGTCTATCAAACACCCAAAATGCTTTATTCGCTTCCGCCGCGGCTTCCATTGCAAGATGCATAGTACTGATGTAGGTATAAAAGCGTAAGCCAACATCTTGAATATCAAAAATAATAATATCAATATCGTTGAGCTGTTCGAACGTGGGCTTTTTGTTACTGCCATAAAGGGAGATTATCGGCAGCCCTGTCTTCACGTCTTTTGTATCACTTATTTGAGCACCTGCATCATAATTGCCTCGAAAGCCATGCTCTGGTGCAAATACTTTTTTTATATCAACTCCTTTACCCAATAAAAAATCAACAAGGTGCTGATCTGCAACGCGAGAAGTTTGATTGACAATAAGTGCTACTCGTTTACCTTTTAGGGCTGGTAAATACTCCTCAGCTCGCTCGGCACCTAGAGTCAGAGCTTCAAGCATCATTGGTAAAAAACATAAAATAGAGTAGATAATTGCTCTGAGTAATGGAAACATAAAATAGTAATTTGCAAGACAGATGTGGTTAGGTTACCAGCCAAAAGAAAAATGAAAAGCGTTTACGGGCGTATTATTGCCCTTAAAGTCTAAGGGAATGAATGCAGCAACAACTACTCAGTTCACTGTTGCTGACGGGTATCTCGGAATGACTGTGATTGCAAATCAAGTTCAATAACGTTAGTAAGCTTAAATACAGTTAACTATATAAATTCTGCGGCACTTTCAATACATTAATATGTACTGTGACTTCTTCACGGTCGTGATATAAGTGCTTGGCTTGAATTTCATAGTCGACGTTGTACTTTTGCAGCTCTTCGTGGATTAAAGTGAGACACTCGTACACACTATCAAAACGCTTTTTCATTGGTAATTTTAAGTTGAAGATGAGCTCACGGGCGAAGGCATTAACAATCCAGTCCACCATCAGATCGGCAACGCGAGTTGGCTTTTCAACCATGTCGCAAACGAGCCAGTCAATATTGCGCTTTTCTGGGCGATACTTAAAGCCATCTTCACGAAAGTGCTTTACTTGCCCTGTTTCCATCAGGTCGTCATTCATTGGGCCGTTATCAATTGCAGCGACAAACATGCCGCGGCGCACCAACTGATAGGTCCAGCCACCTGGGCAAGCGCCTAGATCGACCGCACGCATACCAGAGCAAACCCGTGTTTCTTGCTGTGCTTTTGGCACAAACACATGAAACGCTTCATCTAACTTGAGAGTCGAGCGACTAGGTGCATCTGCTGGCATTCTGAGGCGCGGGATCCCCATAAAGAAAGGGGAGTTATTATCACTAAACGAATATCCAACATACGCGGTATTGTTGGCTAAAAACAAAACATGTAACACTGGCTTTGTCGGTTTCACTTCGCGAGTTAATTTGTTTTGCTTTTCAAGCGCTTTTGACAACGGCGTAGAAAACTTTTTACAGAATTTAGAGAGTTCTTTTCCTTCGTTGGTATCCGGTGTCTCTACACGTAGCTCACCACATAAAGGAAAATCCTGTACCGCTTCTTTTATCACACTCACACGGTCTTCTATTGGCATGTTTGTTTGTAAGGTGCCAACAAACCACTGTCTGGCAAATACCAGTTTTTTAAAGTCGATTTTCTTTGCCAATGTCTCAGCATCATTTGGCGAAAAGCATTCAAATGTGACAAACGCAGTATTGGGTTTGGCTTTTACATAACCCGCAATACCATGCTTTGCAGCATAATGATTAATTTCGGCGGCGGCATCATTTTCAAAACCACCACGACAATAGATAACAATACTCGACATCAGACTCTCTGTAAGACTTGATTAAAAGGAGGATTTAGCCGCTTGAACGATTAATAACACCCAAGCAATTAAAAAACAGGTACCGCCAATTGGCGTGATAGGCCCAAGCCACTTCATGCCAGTTAAAGCCAGTAAATAAAGGCTACCGCTGAATAACAATACACCAGCGATAAAGAAGCCGCCCGCAAGTTGGGCTTTAAGCCCCCACTTTATTAAAAATGCTGTGACAATAATGGCGAGGCCATGGGTCATTTGATATTGTGCAGCAGTATTAAAAATACCAATGGCATACTCACTTAAGCGGCCTTTGAGACCATGGGCTGCAAATGCCCCAAGTGCCACTGACAGCAAACAAAATACACTACCAATAATAAGATAGAGCTTAGCCATCGAAGCGCTCCTTGATAAAATTTACCGCGATTGCAGCGGCATTAGCGCGACTTTCTGATTCGCTTACGCCACTCACTTTACGTGGCTTTAATGAGTGATCGCCATCTTTCAGCCACTTCACCGTTATTTGCTCAGGGAAGCTCATGGCATCCACTTCGGTTCGGTTACCGAAGGTGTCACGCTCACCTTGTAAAATCAGCATCGGGCACTTCAGCTCAGGAAGGTGATCTACTCTGAGCTTCTCAGGCTTGCCCGGCGGGTGGAATGGATAACCAAACGCCAACACGCCTTGAAGCTTAACGGCTGTCTCACAGGCCAACATCGACGCCATGCGCCCCCCCATTGATTTGCCACCAATAAAAAGCGGGAGTTCAGGGTCGGCTGCCTCTAATACTTGCTCAAAATAAGCTAATAGCTTTGGAGCGCGCTCTGGCGGGCGCTTTTTCCCTTCGCGTTTTGCTTGCTGCATATATTCAAAGTCAAACAAGCCAACTTGAATACCCGCTGCTGCCAACAACTTTGCCATTTCTTGCATAAAGTCACTGTCACTGCCAGCACCAGCACCGTGGGCAAAAATAAACTGTGCAATCGGGGCTTCAGCATAGTGCCATTCAATATTTACTGCGCTCATAAACTATTTAACTCTTGTTCGTGTTCTACCATACCGAGCATCCATTCTTTGAATGAGACAATTTTACCCAGTTCCGATTGTGACTCTCTAAATACCAAGTAATAGGCATTTTTACTTTCAAGGTGATGACTAAATGGAATAACCAATCGACCTGCATCTATATCCGGTCTTGCCAGTACACTATTACCCAGCGCCACACCTTGGCCGTGAATAGCGGCTTGTAATACCATCGAAGAGTGGCTAAATATAGGGCCTGTGTTTACTGCAACATTTCTTACTCCAGCCGTTTTCATCCAAGCTTTCCACGCACGACGAGTGGTATCGTGAAGTAAGGTATGTTGCGCCAGATCGCTTGGCTGGTTGAGTGGCTTTGGACCAGTTAACAAAAACGGGCTACATAGCGGTACTAAATACTCAGTGTGTAATTTGTGAGTTTGTACCCCATTCCAGTTGCCACGACCATAGTAAATCGCCACGTCAACATCATCGGTTAATGAGTTGTCGTCATGGTCCTGTGCTTTGATCCGCACATCAATTTCTGGGTGTAATTCGTTAAAGTTACTGAGCCTTGGTACCAACCATTGAATCGCAAAGCTCGGCGTTAAACTCACCGTGAGTGAGCCTTTCGCCCCTCTTGCCAGTAGCTTTTCAGTAGCATCAATTAACTGCGAAAAAATATCTTTAATATCGAGGTAATAGCCCTGCCCTTCCTCAGTTAACAGGAGTGAGCGGTTTTTGCGTAAAAACAGCTTCAAGCCCAGATGTTCTTCTAAGATTTTAATTTGATGACTCACTGCAGCTTGCGTGACATACAGCTCTTCCGCGGCTTTAGTAAAGCTTAGGTGTCTTGCTGCCGCCTCAAAGGCTTTCAATGCGTTTAATGGTGGAACTCTTCGTGACATTTATTCATGCCTATAAAAAACCCGCGGTCCGCGGGCAAGTAATATACCCAAGCAACCTGCTTAACACCGGTTGCTTGTATATAGATTATAAATCAGCAGCGCTGGTGTCCAGTGGTGCAAAACTCTTAACTAACTCATCTACCGCTTTCATCTGCTGCAAATAGCCTTCAAGTTTAGCCAAAGGTAATGCACAAGGGCCATCGCACTTCGCTTCATTTGGATTAGGGTGCGCTTCGATAAAGAGTCCAGCTAATCCAAGTGCCATGCCACTGCGAGCTAACTCTGCAGCTTGAGCACGACGCCCATCCGCCGAATCACTGCGGCCACCTGGGCGCTGTAGGGCGTGTGTGGCATCAAAGATGACTGGCGCCATGCGCTTCATATCATCCATGCCTAGCATATCAACGATTAGGTTATTGTAACCAAAGCTGCTGCCACGCTCACACAGGATAACTTTATCGTTACCCGCTTCATTGATCTTTTTGATGATGTGGCGCATTTCGTGTGGTGCTAAAAACTGTGGCTTCTTCACATTAATTACCGCACCAGTTTCAGCCATCGCTACAACCAAATCTGTTTGGCGAGCTAAGAAGGCAGGTAATTGAATAACATCGGCCACTTCAGCAACTGGCTTTGCTTGAAACGGTTCATGGACATCCGTGATCACTGGTACATTAAAGGTCTTTTTAATTTCTTCAAAAATCTTTAAGCCCTCTTCCATTCCCGGTCCACGGTAGGAATTTATTGAAGAGCGATTAGCCTTATCAAATGACGCTTTAAAAACGTATGGGATCCCCAGCTTATTGGTAACTTCAACATAGTGTTCAGCAATTTGCATTGCTAAGTCACGAGATTCCAATACATTCATTCCGCCAAATAAAACAAACGGCTTATCGTTAGCAACTTCACGTCCTGCGACGTTAATAATATCAGTATTCATTTTTTATCCTTTAGCTACCGATCACACGGAGTAGTTGTCCGCATAACCAAGCCATATATGTACCAAGGGCATAGCCAAGTACCGCCAACAGTACCCCAACCGGCGCAAGCGCAGGATGGAATGCTGAAGCAACAACCGGGGCAGATGCCGCACCACCAATGTTTGCTTTACTGCCTACCGCAACATAAAACACAGGGGCTTTAATGAGTTTAGCAACAATAAATAACAGTCCAACATGCACTGCCATCCAAATCACACCAATCACGACATACTTAGGCGCTTCTACAATCTTGGTAATATCCATGTGTAAGCCTATCGTCGCGACAAGTATATATAAAAAGCTCGAGCCTATTTTTGACGCGCCAACGGCCTCATACTGGCGAGCCTTGGTGAATGATAAGGCCAATCCAATCGTCGTAACTAATACAATAATCCAAAATAGCTTGCTATGAAGCGAAAATTTCTTTAGTTCTGGATAGTTAGCACTGAAAAATGGCACAAGTAAATCTGCCGCAAAGTGCGCTAAGCCGGTTGCACCAAACGCGAACCCGACTAGGATCATAAAGTCTTTTAGCTCGGGCCGTCTTGCATGCTCGGCCTCAAACGCTTGGACTTTATCAATCAAGCGGTTGATTGAAGAAGTATCAGCTCCCGTTCTAGCGTCGATTTCTTTATTTCGTGCAGCCATATAAAGTAGACATGCCATCCATAAATTCGCCACTACGATGTCAACCGTAACCATAATCGTAAAGATTTCACCACCTGCGCCGTAAATCTCTTTCATTGCAACCATGTTAGCGCCGCCGCCAATCCAGCTACCTGCAAGGGCTGCCATTCCGCGCCATACGGCTTCAGGACCGCTAACGCCGAGTAATTCAGGCATAAAGGTCGCTGTTAATAAGAGCGCAATTGGACCACCAATTACAACC
This sequence comes from Pseudoalteromonas piscicida, assembly GCF_002744175.1. GTDB lineage: Bacteria > Pseudomonadota > Gammaproteobacteria > Enterobacterales > Alteromonadaceae > Pseudoalteromonas > Pseudoalteromonas piscicida_B. Next base: position 12,164 of record NZ_NKHF01000066.1, on the reverse strand, counting down.
CCCACCGTGCCAGTCAAGAACATGATAATCGCTTTTTTACCCAATGCCGCGATAGACTTAAGATCAATGCTGAGTGTCAGTAACACTAAGCAAGCAGGTAAGAGAAAATATTTTGCCACCGTATAGACGTCATTATTGTTACCATCCACAATGCCAAATGTGTTGAGCAATGACGGCAAGAAATAACACATTAATAGCGCAGGAACATATTTATAGAACTTGGCCCAGAAGCCACTTTTTTGGCTAGATGTGTAAAAAACAAACCCTAGAATAACGGCCAATAGGCCCATGATTACCGCGTTATTGGTAACGAGCGCAGCGCTTTGCTCCATAAATCCTCGCTGTTATTATTTTTAATGCAAAATATTATTATGATCGGCTAATTCTTTGATCTGGTGCTGGATGACTTCGATGGTTGGGTCATCCGGACACTCATCAATAAAAAACTGTAAATCGTCTTTTGCCATTTTTGGGCAGTTCAGCTGGTTCAATAAATAGCCACGGTCACGACGCTCATAAGGATCATCGCCTAAAATATCCATTAACTGCTCTACGCAGCTCAATGCATGACCAAACTTTTCCGCGGCAATGAACGCCCATTTTTGCTGAGACAAATATAGTTTTAACGACTCTTCGTTAAAAATAAGCTCCATAGGCTCTTGGTCTTTGTCTTGATCTTTATCTTTATCTTCGTTTTCAGGGATGACATACCACGTCTGATGTCCCGAGCTTGGCTCTACGACATACCCTTCTTCATCACTGCACGCAACGTGCACTATGATTTCCCCTTGGCTTAATGCAAGGCTGGCATTTAATTGGGCACGCTCGAGCAAGTGCACCAAAATAAGCCCCAATGCAGTGTTTGTCCCACTGCGCATTGAGAGCGCATAACATACACTATTGAGCTTATATTCAGGTACATCTTGACTGCTGCCGCTGAATAGCCACAGGGTGTAAAATGCGTCTAAAATTTCATCCAAACGTTGATCTTTGTTGGCATGCTTTTGGCGGATCTCATCCACTGCAAATTCAAGCTCTGCTAGCTGACACAAAGTTTCATTGGTGTCAGCTTGTGCATCCCAATTTTGCTCAGCCTTGATACAACTTATCAACGGCGGATAGGAAAATGCATCTGAATTGTCATCGAGAGATAAGTCTTTCTCATCTAACCAGATATCATTCTTCATATAATTCGGTTTCTCTTGAATTGCTTTCGTTAAGAACGACTAGTTTACCATTTTTTGTCATATTCCCAATAGGGGTGACGCGGTAATCCTAAAACCAGTCTCACGAAATAATAAAATATTTATAGGATTTAAGCAGATATATGAGCGCTTAGGGTTAACTAAGCGCCTTGATAGCGTTAAGCAAACAAGCCTTGTTTGCTAACAGCAAGATGCGCAATCGCCATTAACACGAGCGTTGCTGCGCCAAGCGCAAGTAGCTTAGTCTTTTTAGCTGTTGCTTTGGCAATCACAAAACCAAGCCCGATATAACCAAATACTAAGATGATTTTTTGCAGTAACCAAGGTTGCTGTCCAGGACTCAACCCAGCCGTAACGGCTAAAATAACCGCGCTAACTAATAGTAAAGTATCGACACTGTGACTGGTGATAAATACACCCTTGTTGGCTGCTAATTTACCAGTATTTAAACGAGAGACCGCACGAGTGTAAAAGAGCACAATACTTAACACCACAAATAACAAGTGGGTGTGTTTTAACGCCATGTAATCCATAAAATTCTCTAATCAGGGAAACGTTGTAATATTGATTCTAACTCATTTAGGCAGCGGTTGAATACATCTACTAATGCAGGGTCGAAGTGTTTGCCTTTTTGCGCTGTGATTTCTTTTTGCGCATCTTCTTTACTCCATGCTTCTTTGTAACAACGCTTGTGGCGCAGCGCATCATACACATCCGCTAGCGCGACGATACGTGCATAAAGGTGAATGTCTTCGCCTTTTTTACCTTTGGGATAGCCGCTACCATCCCACTTTTCATGGTGATCTCGTGCTATTAGCGCCCCGGCACTCACAATTTCACGACGAGAGTCTTTCAGCAATTCAAATCCTTTATCGGTATGCGTTTGCATCACTTTCCATTCTTCGTCGTTAAGTTTGCTTGGTTTATTTAAAATCGCATCTGGGATCCCCACCTTACCCACATCATGAAGGGGCGAGGCCATTTTTACTAATTCGGCTTCTTTGTCTGAGAGTCCAATTTCTTTAGCCAGTACATAGCAAAGATGGGCAACCCGTTTAACGTGGTTTCCGGTGTTTGTTGAATGTAGCTCCAGCGCCTCGCTCAAGCGGATCACTAGCTCTTGTTGAGTGTCTTCTATTTCAGCTTGCAGTTGAACATTTTCGTAAGCTAACTGCATGTTTTGTGCAAATATATCTATGAGGTGCCTTTGTGTTTCGGTTAAAAACTCCGGAATACCAGACACAAACAGCATAGAAGCGTGGTTGTAATCACTTGAGCAGTAAGCAAATAGATAGTTGTCTTTATACACAATATCTTTGTCTTGCAGTGCTTTTAAACACGCGTCCATTTGGTCGGTACTTAACACCTCAGAAATGGGTTTTCCTTCACTGCTTTCAAACTCGCCACGTCCAGCAAACACGATTAACTGCTCATTCGGCTGCCCGGCCTCTTTTCCAGCCGCGAGTGAAGTGGCGTACATCGCTTGGTCTACCGTACCAATTAACGAAGTCAATTGCTGCAAGACTCCTTCGATAAAGCTTTCAATGGAGTGGGTAGCAAAAATATCGCGGGAGGCTTTAATGATTTTCTCAAGCCCCTGCCTTGATTGATCAATGGCAAGAATGTCGCGATATGAGCGCAGGCTAGACATCACCACAGTGAAGAGTTTTTGCGCGGTTAGTTCGGTTTTTGATTTATAGTCATTGATATCGTAATTAACAATAACTTGACGCTCTGGTGCTTGCCCAGGTTGACCAGTTCGTAAAATGATACGAATGTGGTTATTTTTGGCCGTTTCACGAATATACTTCGCTACTTGTAAGCCGGCGTCATCGGTTTCCATGACAACATCGAGTAGCACAACAGCCGCATCAGGATTCGCATCGACAATCTTTTTTGCTTCTTCACCCGAATAAGCGCTAATAAATTCAAGGCGCTTTTTCTGAAACTCAAAATCACTTAATGCCAGTTTGGTCACTGCGTGAACTTCGGGTTCGTCATCAACGATGATCACTTTCCAAGTACCGACCTTTTCAGGTTCAACTACGTCAGCGGGTTCGTCTGAAAACAAAAAATCATCCATATTGCGGATCCTATTGAAGCGCCTAACTCTTGTGTGGGTTCATGGCTTTAGGGCAGCATTGCCAAAGTCACTCTATCACACCCTGCCATATCTTTTATTGTAAGTATATTAATATACGCCATTTCTGCAAAAAACTGTTGGATCTTCTCCGCTTGTTCATAGCCATGTTCAAGCAGTAAATAACCCCCCTGATTTAAATGCTGTTTAGCCATGGTGATAATATGAAAAATATCAGCATAGCCGTGGTCATCAGCAACCAGTGCACTAAGCGGCTCAAATCTTACATCGCCTTGTGATAAATGATGGTCTTGCTCGTCAATATAAGGCGGATTACTTACGATTAAATCAAACCGCTGCTTTGCTAAGGCACTGAACCAATCGCTTTGCAAAATCGTTACATTATCAAACCCTAGTTGGGCTTGGTTTGCCTGAGCTAAGACGACAGCCTCAGCAGAAGCGTCTACTGCTGTGATTTGCCAAGTGGGGAATTCACTTGCCAGTGCCAAAGCAATTGCACCAGTGCCTGTGCCTAAGTCTAGCACTTTTGCGTCATTTGGCATGGCAAGAGTGAGTACATGTTCAACTAACGTTTCAGTATCAGGTCTTGGGATCAGCGTGCTGTTGTTAACTTTAAGCGGCAAACTCCAAAATTCTCTCTGACCGGTGATATGTGCAACAGGCTCGCCTTTTACTCGACGTGCGACATGTTCATTGAATAACATTTGTTGCGTTTTAGTCAGTTCAGCTTCGGGCCAAGTAAACAGATAGGTGCGATTTTTTTCAATCACATGAAGCAGCAGTACTTCACTGTCTAGTTTTGCCGATTCTGAATACGGCTTAAGTTGGGAGGTTGCCCAAGCAATAGCTTGGGCAATGGTGAGCGTGGACATTAATCGCCTTCACTCATCGCAGCTAGTAGATCTGCTTGATATTCAATTACCAGCGGATCGATAACCGCACCGAGTTCGCCCGACATTACTTCATTTAAACGATATAGCGTTAAATTGATACGGTGATCGGTAATACGCCCCTGAGGAAAGTTGTAGGTACGGATACGCTCAGAACGATCGCCGCTACCGACTAAGTTACGGCGCTCAGATGCTTCTGCTGCTGCACGCTTTTCGTCTTCTGCTTGTTGTAAACGCGCGCCTAGTACAGATAATGCCTTGGCTTTATTCTTATGCTGTGAACGTTCGTCCTGACACTCTACTACCACACCGGTAGGCAAGTGAGTAATACGGATTGCAGAATCGGTTTTGTTGACGTGCTGACCACCGGCCCCCGATGCACGGAAGGTATCAATTTTCAGCTCCGACGGATTGATTTCAATGGCTTCGGCTTCAGGGATTTCAGCCATCACGGCCACTGTACACGCTGAGGTATGAACACGACCTTGAGACTCTGTCTCAGGAACACGCTGTACTCGGTGTGCTCCTGACTCAAACTTCAGCTTACCATATACGCCATCGCCACTGATATTAGCGATTACTTCTTTATATCCGCCGTGTTCACCTTCGTTGGCGCTCACCACTTCCACTCGCCATTTTTGGGTTTCTGCATAGCGGCTATACATACGGAATAAGTCACCCGCGAAAATCGCAGCTTCATCACCACCGGTTCCGGCACGTACCTCTAAGAACACGTTATTGTCATCTTTTGGATCTTTAGGCAGCATCAATACTTGAAGGTCATCTTCAAGTGCAGCGATGGCAGCTTTGGCTTCTTTGTACTCTTCCTGCGCCATTTCTCGCATATCTGGATCTGAGTCTTTTAGCATTTCTTCCGCAGTTGCGACGTCTTCTTGGGCCTGCTGATAGGCTGTAAACGCTTTAACTACGTCTTCTAATTCAGAAAACTCTTTTGATAAGGCGCGAAAGCGGTTCTGATCGCTAATTACCTCAGGTGAGCTTAGCATGGCTTGCACTTCTTCATAGCGCTCTACTAAGGTTTCTAACTTACGATATACAGACTCTTTCATTAACTGTTATTCCTGCTCAATTCCTAATGTTTGCTTGAGTTGCGCTAACTTGTCGATATTGCCCTCGCGCGCGGCCTCTTGGATGGCGCGTGTAGGTGCATGGGTTAGCCGGTTACTCAGCTTATTTGCTAATTCAATAATTATTTTATCTGCGTCTTTGCCCGATTGTAGCTGATTTAAGGCTTTCTCGACGAGCTCATTTTTTATTTCTTGTGCGCTTTGACGATACTGCCTAATGACATCGACGGAATGTAAAGAACGCTGCCACTCAGAAAACTCTTGCGTTCGCGCATCAATAATTTGTTGCGCCTCGACGGCGGCCTGCTCTCGGCTAGCCAAGTTTTCGTTGACTATTGCTTGTAGATCATCAACCGAGTAAAGGTAGGCGGCATCTAGCTCTGCCACTTGACTCTCTATATCTCGCGGCACTGCGATATCAATAAATAGCATAGGTTTATGACGGCGCTTTTTGAGTGCTTGCTCAACCACCCCTTTGCCAATAATTGGCAATGTACTTGCCGTAGAACTAATCACAATATCGGCATCTGGCAATGCGTCTGGTAATTGTGCCAAAGAAATAACACTGCCACCGACTTCTTTTGCTAAGTTTTGCGCGCGCTCTATGGTGCGGTTGGCAACGGTAATTGATTTAGGGTTGTGCTGCGATAAATGTTTCGCAACGAGCTCAATTGTCTCACCCGCACCGATAAGTAACACTTGGGTTTTGTCGAGCTGACCATAAATGTGCTTTGCCAAATTTACAGCGGCATAAGCAACAGAGACAGCGCTGGCGCCAATGTCGGTTTCTGTTCGCACCTGTTTTGCTACAGAGAAAGTCTTCTGAAACAATCGCTCAAAGGTAGGCTGAATGGCTTGATGCTGCTTTGCCGTACTGAACGCCTGTTTTATTTGACCGAGAATTTGTGGCTCACCCAATACCAAAGAATCCAGTCCACAGGCCACCCGCATCAAGTGATTAACCGCATCTTGATTCATATGTACATAGACATTTTCGGTTAAGTCTTGTTGTTCTATGTTATGAAACTCAGACAGCCAACCGAGTAATGCTTGGGGATCAGCAGACTCAAGGCTACAATAGATTTCGGTTCGATTGCAGGTCGACACAATCACAGATTCTTTAAACTGCGAAGAATGTTGGAGTTGGTGCAATGCTTCTGTAAGCTGTTCTGGAGAAAACGCAACTTTTTCACGTAATTCTACAGACGCGGTTTTATGATTGATGCCAAGTGCGATGATGGTCATAGATGCCAGTGTTGCTCGAGCCCTGCTTTAAAGCCGGCAATTTTACCAAAAATCAATCGAATATGGAAAGTAAGGAAAAGCCTTTGAGACAACTTCATTTGATTTTACTCATGTTTTTATTAATTTTAACCGGTTGTGCGCAGCAATTACCCAAGCAAAACGTAGCACAAAACTGGCAATCTAAGCTAAAACAACAAAAAAATTGGCAAGCAAGAGGCAAACTTGCCTTTATTGCGCCAGATAATCGCCAGTCAGCAAACTTTAATTGGTATTTGCAAGAAGATAAGCAAAATCTAATTTTAACTAGCTTTGTTGGTACGCGTATTTTTGAGCTAGAAGAGCTCGATACACATTCACAGCTTACTTTTGAAGATAACGTCCACAAAGGTATGGACAGCAGCGATCTAGTAAAGCGCCTAAGCGGTCTATCGCTCCCTGTTAATCAAGCACCACAATGGTTAACTGGGCTGGTTGATGCTCCTGCCAGTAAACTTGATGACCTAGGTAGGGTAAGCAGCACTCAATGGCAAAGCCCGTCGGGCCGAGTGTGGCAAATTACTTATCAACAATATAAAATGCAGGACGGCATGTGGCTGCCCAGCCGTATGAAACTCTCATCGACCAATATTGAGGTCAAAGTATTAATTACTTCATGGCAGTTTAAATGAAGACATTGACGCTAAGCGCTCCGGCAAAGTTAAACCTATTTTTGCACATCAATGGCCGTCGAGCTGACGGCTATCACGAACTCGAAACCCTGTTCACATTTTTAGATTTTGGTGATGAACTTACTTTTTCTCTTATTGAAAATAGTGACCAAATCACAGTAACAGGCGACACTTCAGGTATTCCCCTTGAAGACAACCTCATTTATAAGGCTGCTAAACTACTTGCGTCTTATAAAAAAATAAATGTGGGCGTTGAAATTCACCTGACTAAAAATTTGCCAATGGGGGGGGGGGTTGGTGGAGGCTCGTCTGATGCAGCTACAACCCTCTTGGCATTAAATATATTATGGCGATGCCAGCTGACTATTGAAGAACTTGCAAAAATTGGATTGCAGTTGGGCGCGGATGTGCCTGTATTCGTCGAAGGTAAAACGGCTGTCGCACACGGTGTAGGAGAGCAGTTGGAGCCAATGGATATTGCGCAAAAGTGGTATTTGGTTGTCGCACCACCTGTACATGTAAGTACTGCGTTAGTCTTTACTCACCCCGACTTACCACGCAATACACCTAAGCTTGAAAATGGCTGGAAACTCTCTGAAACAGGTAACGACTGTCAAACTCTTGTCAAAAAGCTTTACCCCGAGGTTGAAAAGACCCTCTCGTGGTTGCTAAAATATGCACCAACCAAAATGACTGGTACTGGAGCTTGTTGTTTCGCGGAATTCGAAAATCGTGAGGCAGCGCTGCGTGTGCTCGAGTCTCTACCTTCATCTTGGCAGGGCTTTATTGCCCAAAATACAAGTGAGTCAATTTGTCATAGACAATTGCGCGCTTGGCAAAACTAGAAGTAAATCGTTTAAGTTAGCTTGTTTTGACTTTTTTATTTCATGGTCATTGCATGTTAGTCCAAAAAATTCAGTGCCTGAGGAACCCTACCGTGCCCGACATGAAGCTCTTCGCTGGTAACGCAACACCTGAGCTAGCTCAAAAAGTTGCAAAACGTTTGTTTATTGAGTTAGGTGATGCCGTTGTTGGCCGTTTTAGCGACGGTGAAATTAGCGTTCAAATCAACGAAAACGTTCGTGGTTCAGATGTATTCATCATCCAATCTACATGTGCTCCTACAAATGATAATTTAATGGAGTTAATCGTCATGGTTGATGCGCTACGTCGTGCATCTGCTGGTCGTATCACAGCCGTTATTCCTTATTTCGGTTATGCACGTCAAGACCGCCGTGTGCGTTCTGCTCGTGTTCCAATTACTGCTAAAGTTGTTGCAGACTTCCTTTCAAGCGTTGGTGTTGACCGTGTTCTTACCGTTGACCTACACGCAGAACAAATCCAAGGCTTCTTTGACGTGCCTGTAGACAATGTGTTCGGTAGCCCAGTGCTAATCGAAGACATGAAAGAGCGTCAATTTGAAGATGTAGTAGTTGTATCTCCAGATATTGGCGGTGTTGTTCGCGCTCGTGCGATCGCAAAACTATTAGATGATAAAGATCTTGCTATCATTGATAAGCGTCGTCCACAAGCAAACGTGTCTCAAGTGATGCACATTATTGGTGATGTTGCAGGCCGTGACTGTATCATCGTTGATGATATGATCGACACTGGTGGTACATTATGTAAGGCAGCGGCTGCATTAAAAGAGCATGGCGCAAAACGCGTATTTGCTTATGCAACGCACCCTGTACTTTCGGGCAATGCTGCAGAAAATTTACGTAACTCTGTCATTGATGAAGTGATTGTAACGGATTCAATTCCGCTTTCTGACGAGTTGAAAGCGCTTGATAACATTAAAGTATTGACGCTAGCAGATATGATGGCTGAAACCATCCGTCGTATTAGCAATGAAGAGTCAATTTCTGCGATGTTTCAACACTAATCAGTCAATTTGACGATTAGCCAAAAAGCACCTCTGGTGCTTTTTTTGTTTTATAGGTTTCTTTGTAGGGGCGTTAGTGTTATATTGGCGCGCCTTTTTTAGGCAGGGAGCTTGGTCGCGAGCTTTCTGACACATTAACTTAATTATTTTGGAGACATCCATGTCTGACTACAAACTAGACGCTGAAGTACGTTCTGACCTAGGTACTGGTGCGAGCCGCCGCCTACGTCGCGCTGATAAAGTTCCTGCAATCCTTTACGGTGCAGGTAAAGAAGCTGTTTCACTAACTTTGGACCACAACAAAGTATTGAAAGCGCAAGAAGACGAAGGTTTCTACACTCACATCCTAACGCTAAACATTGGCGGTGAGTCTGTTGAAGCAATTCTTAAAGATATCCAACGTCACCCGTACAAGCCTAAGCTTACTCACTTAGACTTCCAACGCGTTGATGCTAGCCAAAAGCTACACACTAAGGTTCCTGTTCACTTCATCAACGAAGAGAAAGCAACTAAAGGTGGCAACACTATCGTTCACCAACTAACTGAAATTGAAATCACTTGTCTTCCTGCAAGACTTCCTGAGTTCATCGAAGTTGACGTAGCAACACTAGCTGTTGGCGAAACTCTACACCTATCTGATATCAAACTTCCAGCTGGCGTTGTTTCAGTTGAGCTTGCTAAAGGTGCAGATCACGACCAAGCAGTTGTTTCAGTAAACGCTCCTAAAGCAGCTCCTGCTGAAGAGTCTACTGAAGACGCAGCTGAGTAATTATTCAGGTGTTAGCACCTTGAATAATATTCAAATGCTTGTGGGCCTGGCAAATCCAGGCCCCGAATACGCAAACACCCGTCATAATGCTGGCGCTTGGTTTATCGAAGAACTAGCCAGAAGATACAACTGCCTCCTAAAACCAGACTCTAAGCACCACGGCCTTACAGGTAAAGTGCTCATCAATAACCAAGAGTTTAAGTTGCTGATCCCTACTACTTATATGAATTTAAGTGGTAAAGCGGTTTCCAGTCTTGCCAATTTTTATAAAATCCCCGTCGAGAACATTCTCGTTGCTCATGATGAAATGGATCTCGAACCTGGCATCGCCAAGCTTAAAAAAGGCGGCGGCCATGGTGGTCATAATGGCTTAAAAGACATCATCGCAAAAATGGCAAACAACAAAGAGTTTATGCGACTACGCGTTGGAATTGGTCACCCCGGTCATCGAGACAAGGTAACTGGTTGGGTTTTAGGCAAAGCCCCACAAGCGGATCAAGAAAAAATTGATGCTGCTGTTGATGAAGCGGTCAGATGTATGGAAATACTCGCAAAAGACGGTGTGTTAAAGGCGCAAAATAGACTACATTCATTTAAACCGTAACAGTTCACTGCTGCGATTGATTGAGTAATACCTAAGCTTCTCGGTTCGTATATGCGAATTTGAGATAATACGGTAGAAATTTAGGAATAAACACTATGGGTTTTAAATGTGGCATTGTTGGTTTACCTAACGTAGGTAAATCTACTTTATTTAATGCGTTGACTAAAGCGGGCATTGAGGCCGCAAACTTTCCTTTTTGTACTATCGAACCGAATACCGGTGTAGTACCTGTACCAGATGCTCGTCTTGACCAGCTAGCTGAAATCGTCAACCCTCAGCGTACCATCCCGACTTCTATGGAATTCGTGGATATTGCCGGTTTGGTAAAAGGTGCATCTAAAGGTGAAGGTTTAGGTAACCAGTTTTTAGCAAACATCCGTGAAACCGACGCTATCGGTCACGTTGTGCGCTGTTTCGAGAACGAAAATATCGTACACGTTTCTGGTCAAATTGACCCAGCTGAAGATATTGATGTTATCAATACTGAATTGGTCCTTGCGGATATGGATACAGCTGACCGTGCTGTATTACGTAACGCTAAAAAAGCCAAAGGTGGTGACAAAGACGCTAAGTTCGAGCTTGTAGTACTGGAAAAAGTAAAAGCACACTTAGATGAAGGCTTAACCCTTCGTTCTTTAGAGCTTAATAAAGAAGAAGCGGCTGCAATAAGCTACTTAAACTTTTTGACTATCAAGCCAACCATGTATATTGCAAACGTTAATGAAGACGGTTTTGAAAATAACCCATTCCTTGACAAAGTGCGTGAAATTGCTGCGGCTGAAGACGCCGTTGTCATTCCTGTATGTGCTGCGATTGAAGCTGAACTGTCTGAGCTTGATGAAGAAGACAAGAAAGAGTTTATGGACGACTTAGGCCTTGACGAGCCTGGTCTTAACCGCGTTATCCGTGGTGGTTATGAACTATTGAAGCTGCAAACTTACTTCACAGCTGGTGTTAAAGAAGTACGTGCATGGACTATCCCTGTCGGTGCAACAGCACCACAAGCGGCAGGTAAGATCCACACTGACTTCGAGCGTGGCTTTATCCGTGCACAAACTATCGGTTTTGATGACTACATCGAGTTCCGTGGTGAGTCTGGTGCAAAAGACGCAGGTAAAATGCGTCAAGAAGGTAAAGAGTACATCGTAAAAGATGGCGATGTGATGAACTTCTTGTTCAACGTATAATCGTTTTAACGACACGATATACCACTAAAAGGAGCTTCGGCTCCTTTTTTGTTTCCCAAACCAGACAAATTAACTTGAGCTCAGGGTAACTCGCCAAATAAACGCCTTATTCTTCAAGCCTGTGATAGAGTGTGCAAGACTAAAAACTCATCAACATTGTTAAAAATTTGCAATTGCCCTATAGGATTTGATATAAAAACAGGCCGTTTCGCTTAATTTATCTGCAAACAAACTGTGTTAGCAGATTTTTTGCAAAAAAGGTGTTGACGGCTTGGGGGCATATACGCATAATACGCCCCGCATCAGCGATGATGAGAAGTTAAAGAGATGGCTATGTAGCTCAGCTGGTTAGAGCACATCACTCATAATGATGGGGTCCCCTGTTCAAATCAGGGCATAGCCACCATACTTTAACTACTACCAAAACTCATCGAGCTAGCAAAAAAATGTGCGGAAGTATCGGAATTGGCAGTTGTCTTGATATAGACGCTGGATTTAGGTTCCAATAACTAATGCAAAAAA
>NZ_NKHF01000174.1 GCF_002744175.1 Pseudoalteromonas piscicida | reverse complement strand
AAGCGACGTGAAGAGGCCGAGCGCCAAGCGCAGTTAGCCAAAGACAAGCAGACCGTGAAGAGGCGGAGCGCCAAGCGCAGTTAGCTAAAGCGACGTGAAGAGGCCGAGCGCCAAGCGCAGTTAGCCAAAGACAAGCAGACCGTGAAGAGGCGGAGCGCCAAGCGCAGTTAGCTAAAGAACAAGCAGAGCGTGAAGAAGCGGA
>NZ_NKHF01000173.1 GCF_002744175.1 Pseudoalteromonas piscicida | reverse complement strand
AGGGCGAAAAAACTGGCTGTTCTCTAATACCAGTAAGGGTGCACATGCCAGTGCGATACTTTATAGCCTTGTTGAAACCGCAAAGGCAAATGACCTTGTAGTGCATGATTATATTTCTACTTGTTTACAGCACCTTGTTGAGCAGCCTGATAATCTTGAATCGCTGTTACCTTGGAACATTAAACAAGCTGGGTGTCGTTAGCTAGACTC
>NZ_NKHF01000172.1 GCF_002744175.1 Pseudoalteromonas piscicida | reverse complement strand
TTGAAAAGATCGCGAGGTAAGCTCGCCCCCACAGTGGCGGAATTGGTAGACGCGCTGGATTTAGGTTCCAGTATCTTCGGATGTGAGGGAGTGAATACCCTGGTAGGAGCCGCTTTACGCGGCGAGCCGTGAAGAGATCGCAAGGTAAACTCGCTCCCACAGAGTGAATACCTTGGTAGGCGCGCTTTACGCGGCGAGCCGTGAACA
>NZ_NKHF01000105.1 GCF_002744175.1 Pseudoalteromonas piscicida | reverse complement strand
AGTTACAGCGCCTTTTAAAAGTTTTTGAACTTCAATAATTACACTTTTTTGTTCTTCCACCGAAATGTCGGAACTATTGTAGTAACCTAACTCTCTTAACTCATCAGTTACTAGTCGTTCTGTTATTCTTTCGTTCACCTAAAATCCTATAAATTCAAGTATGTAATATTGTTTCGCTCAATGGACAGCTAACATTTTAGTATTTATGCGACACGCAGTTTGTGTTGCATAATCGCTTGTTGGACTGAGCAGCTACCCGCTCGACGTGTCAGAGTTGGTGTTATTTATGCTATGGGAATTTGCTTTTTAGAGACATTAGCCAAATCATTTGGTTTGAACAGCTAATCTATTATTAATGAAGCTTTCACTGCATTGCTCAGCGCTTGTTATGTATTCATTACACCTAAATTTGCCTTAATAAGCAATTATATTTTTTACGTATACAGAGGCCGCTAGCCTGAGTAATTAAGCAGGTTAACGAATTGATTTTAAGCAGTTATCTAGCTGCTAACTCGTTCGCTTTACTTTGGTCGTTGTTGCATCTAACTTGAATACGCCAATTAGCCGCAAGATACCTACCTTATAATGCTGACAAGGCCAATGCGGTATCAATGTCACGTTTTCTTCTGTCTTTGGCCTCTTTGCTCTGCATGTGCATGATGCCTGCGCCCTTATCAGCGCTAACTTTCGCTTGTGATACGCATTGGCTAAAAAACTGTAATGCCGAATACGCATAAATCCTTTAGACAATGTATCTATACTCATGTTTTACAGCAAGGCGCAAACGGTGTTGTTAGCCCTTTAAGCAAAATTTTCTAGCTTGTTTTGGGGCAGGAATGAGTTGACTAAACAGCCGCGATGTAGAATGAAGCTAACATTGACGACCGTCTCCAGTTCGCTCGAAGACAAGTCTAAACCCGCGCTTTTTAACTGTGAAGTCGGATATGAGCTACTACCCTGTTTAACATGCACGAGCCTTGTTAGCATTACTCTACCCTATGCTTAATCACCATTCGAAGAGGTGTGCCATTTTAGAAATCGTTTTCAAGCCAATTCCATGACCATTACGCTTAGCGTAAAGGTGCTGTAATGACTTGTCTCTAATCTCACCAACAATCACCTCTTTTACTTGATAGCCCATTGCCGTCGCAGCTGAAACATAGGCAACAAACTCCCACTTTTTAATATTCGTGTTATCGACAACGACGAGTGGGATCCCTTCCGCTAAGGCATTAATAAAGCGCGCTAGGTTTAAGTTGTGGTATTCAGATAGGCGTTGCTTTTCAAAATGGTACTCACCGTTTTCGTTGGTAAAAAAGTCATCGGTTGAGCAAATAAAATACTGTGTTTCATCACCAGCGACCAAATCATCGGCTAGCGTTTGCGCGTAATGCGATTTACCAGAGCCTGGTAGCCCCCTCAAAATAAAAACTTGTTTCATCGAATTTTGAACGTCACTGTTAGTATTATTTAAGTAATTTTTATCATCGAATATTCATAATGCCACAACGCCGCCATTTTTTCATGGTTTTAGTGTTCTAATTAGGGGGAGTTTTTTGCATTTCAGTGTTTTTTTATTTGTTCATCGCAGGTAAGATACGGCTTACATGACGATAAGACACTCTGTCTTTTAATTTACAAATAAAAAATAAATCATTTGGAGTAAAGATGAGCCACACAGCGATAACGGAGCTACTAGCAGGCACCGTTGCGGTTGATAGCCAAGTTACAGTAAAAGGCTGGATCCGTACACGACGTGATTCAAAAGCAGGTATTTCATTTCTAGCCGTTCATGACGGTTCTTGTTTTGACCCTATTCAAGCCGTAGTCCCTAATTCGCTGAATAATTATGACGAAGTGACTCGTCTTACTGCTGGGTGTTCAGTAGCGGTGACTGGTGTGCTTGTACAATCTCAAGGTCAAGGCCAATCTTTTGAGATCCAAGCTAACAGTGTTGAAGTATTAGGCTGGGTTGAAAATCCAGACTCTTACCCTATGGCTGCTAAACGCCATAGCATTGAATACTTACGTGAACATGCCCATCTTCGCCCGCGCACAAACGTTATGGGCGCAGTGACTCGCGTACGTAACTGTCTTGCGCAAGCTATTCACCGCTTTTATCATGAGCGTGGTTATCAGTGGATCAGCACACCTATTATTACGGCTAGTGACTGTGAAGGTGCAGGCGAGATGTTCCGTGTATCTACACTTGATATGAACAACCTACCACGCACAGACAAAGGCGATGTAGACTATTCAGAAGACTTCTTCGGTAAAGAAGCATTCTTAACAGTATCTGGTCAGCTTAACGGTGAAACGTACGCCAGCGCCCTTTCTAAAATCTATACATTTGGCCCAACATTCCGTGCTGAGAACTCAAACACTTCTCGTCACTTGGCCGAGTTTTGGATGGTAGAACCAGAAGTTGCATTTGCGGATCTTAATGATATCGCAGCTCTGGCGGAAGACATGTTGAAATACGTGTTTAAAGCTGTTCTTGACGAACGCCGTGACGATATGGAGTTTTTTGCTCAACGTATCGAAAAAGATGCGATTACACGTTTAGAATCTTTTATTGATAAAGACTTCGCTCAGGTTGATTACACCGATGCTATCGAGATCCTTAAAGCATGTGATAAGAAGTTTGAATATCCTGTTGAGTGGGGTGTAGATTTACAGTCAGAGCACGAACGTTATCTTGCTGAAGTACACTTTAACGCACCTGTAGTTATTAAAAACTACCCTCGCGATATTAAAGCATTCTATATGCGTCAAAACGAGGACGGTAAAACCGTTGCTGCGATGGATGTAGTTGCACCAGGCATTGGTGAAATCATCGGTGGTTCACAACGTGAAGAGCGCTTAGATGTGCTTGATGCTCGCCTTGAAGAAATGGGCCTAAACAAAGAAGACTATAGCTGGTACAGAGACTTACGTAAATATGGTACTGTACCACACTCAGGTTTCGGGCTTGGTTTCGAGCGTTTAGTTGCATACGTAACAGGTATGGGTAATGTCCGTGACGTTATCGCATTCCCACGTACAAAAGGCAGTGCGACGTACTAAAACGTCACAAACTCTGCCTTGTTAAAAACGCTCCCTCAAGGGAGCGTTTTGCATTGCGCGTTTTGAAATCTCTCATGACGGCGTAAGCGTATTACTATAATTGTACTAACACAAGGCTTACTTGAGCTCATAGAATCCTGCCAATTCAAACGCCTAAGTATTCATACATTAATCACCGCGTTCAATGTAATGTGACGTAATCGACTAACGCACAAAACCGTACTTAAATTAAACACTGAAAACACTTTATTAACAAACCTTTTGTAAAGGGAGTTTTTTATGTTTAATACCGTCACCAATCAGCAAGCAAAAGCCACAGCAGATCATCTACAAGCCGCGCTGCAACCTAACAAGCAAGGATTTGTCCCAGATTACAATATACCTCTACTCGCAACAGGGGGAGGAAATAGCGAGCCGGAAACCCTCTCCGCCCTCGGACCATTGGCGGATTTGATAGGCACTTGGGCAAGCGCTCGCTTTGCGGGATTTAACGTCATGCCGCTGCCACAAGAAACCGCCCCAGAAGGGGTTATATTATTTAACTTCCCCTATTACGAGGTGATAACCTTTAGCGCCACGCAAGGAAAAGTCGTTAACCGAGGAGGAGATTATCAACAAAATAGTTATACGATCTTTTATGAACAACGTGTATTTTTTGCCGACGGTGACAAAAAAGACCAACTGGTGCATGCTGAAAATGGCACTTGGCTCAATTTAGCCACCACCAATCAAGGTTCAGGTAAGTACAACCGCCCTCCTTATATCCCCGCGCCTTCAGGTGGAGCAAACGTGCCGATACAAAACCCAGAGCATGCCATCGTTAAGCAGGTTTCAATTCCACACGGTAACTCAATTTTAGCACTTGGAAATCATCACTTTGTCGATGGCAGTCCAGAAATTCCCATTGCTAACACGCTGCCACAGCCAGAAACTAAGGCTACTACTGCTATTGCAGGTTTGTATGGTGAAAACTCACCGAGTAATCCAAATATCAATCCGAACATCGTGTTAGAACAACAATTGGCAGTTAATCAAGCATATAACCCTATCACTAAAACGGATATTTTGACCGTTAACAGTGACAATGATGGATTAGTTTCAAGTATCCCATTTTGTAAAAACCATGTAGACGTTCCAAACTTTTCTACCACTTATTGGATTGAAAGGTTATCCAATGGCGCGTTGCAACTGCAATACACACAGAATATTTCGCTACAGTTTAACAACACCAAAAACAGCAAACTACGGTTTCCCCACATTACTGCAAACACCCTGTTTAAGGTGGGATAGCGATACTAGGATTTCGCTTAGGTTCAAAATATAAGTTGATATCTACAGTGTAGTTAGTCAGGTCTCAACCTTGTTGTTATTTGCCATGGCGAATTTAGCGGTGTCTATCGCCCGGCACCAAATATCAATCTAAAGCCATGACTTTGGTCATAAAGGATTTGAAAATGAGTAATGACGTTAAAGATCTTCAGGTTCAGCTCACCGAGCTAAGTTCAAAAGTTAAAGAATTAGAAAAGCAATATTCAGAGCAACAAGCAGAGGGAGTACGTAAATGCGACGCTTGTACCGTTACTTGCAGCCCTTGCTATTTATGTACACCATGCACACCTTGTACTCCATGTTCGCCTTGTACAAACTGCCTCCCTTGTGTTGTCAACTTCTGTAACTGCTGCCTTCACTGTCAGCCTACCGCTACGCCAGAATCTGCATCATTGCAATGTATACAATGCCAACCTTCAGGCGGCGCTAGTGTTCAATGTGCACAAAGCCTACAATGTGTTCCGTGCATCGTTTCGTTCTGTGCAACCTGTCAGCCAGCGCAATGCGTTACCTGCCAACCAACACAGTGTGTTTTATGTCAGCCGCAGTGCGTTACTTGTCAGCCAACACAATGTGTTTTATGTCAGCCGCAGTGTGTTCCTTGCCAATCAACACAGTGTGTGTTGTGTCAGCCCTCCGTTAATCACTTTCAAGGTGCTCAATTATGTGCCGGAAGTAACCCAACATACCAATGTTACACCTGTACCCCCAGTCCAATCTATTGCTGTATGTTAAGTGCAGTTCAAGGATAAAGACATAGTGAAGCCTCTTTATCGGGGCTTCCATAACTTACAGAGGATGCATATGAATAAAGATAAAATAAGGCTATCACCTGCCGCAAGTATCTTACCTAACGATGAGGGAGTATTGTTACGCTCTGATCTTGGAGACTTTCAACTCCATGGCAAAGACATAAGTGCTTTTGTTGACGACATTATTCCTTTACTAAATGGTGACTTTGACCTTGATGAGATCGCATCACAGATAACGCAATACTCTAGCGCAAGCATTGAACAACTGCTGCAGTTATTGGAGCAAAAAGGCCTCATTGAACGCGTTGTTATCGACTCAACCTCAGCTCCTTGGCCTGAACAATATCGCTTTGTTAACGCCTGGCAAAATGAAGCAAAGCGTGACCCACGAACACTACAGAATAACCGTATTCTATGTATAGGGTTAACGCCTTGGGCGATGCCGATGCTAGAAGAGCTGTTAAATGCAGGCGTAGGGTATATTCATATTCTCGATGACGCCAATTGTACTAACCAAAGTGGCTATTATCATCATGCAGTTAATCACCTACCAAGTAATACTACAACGGTTGATGCCTTCACAGATCACCTAAAGCAACGCTTTATTCACTCAGAAGTAAGTGCACAAACGGCCGAACTGAACTCCCCATTAGATGACGTTATTCTTCAAAACTGGGATCTGGTTGTTATTTCTCTGCCTTCGGACTCGCTCAGTGCGCATACCAACATCGCCACGCATTTAGCTAAGCTTGCACTACCTACTTTTTACGTCTCCATTGATGGACTAACAGGACAGGTAGGTCCATATGTTACCAATCAAAGCGGTGGGTGCTGGAACTGCTTACGACTGCGAAAGCTTGGTACCGCAATAAATCCGCAAACTGCACACAAAATTGATGAGATCACGAATAAAGCACATTCCGGCGCTCGAGCCCATTCAATTTTAAGCAGTATGTCAGCATCCATCGCAATGCAGGCTGCAACTGATATACAAACCATTTTGTTACAGTACACGTCATCTGTGCTGCAAAATACTATCAGAACAACCAATTTGGTTAGTGGCGAAAGCTCGCTTCACCCTATTATTCCAGTGCCTGAATGCCCAGTATGCACTGGCCCTAGCGAACAAGATATCTCTGCTAGCAATAACACCTTACCGGCCATTTCTGAATTACAGACAGTTGAACAATTTAAAAAGATGATGCGAGGTTGGATAGACCCAGAGTTTGGCGTGATAAAACAATTAACGGGCCATGCACCCCACTTGCCTGAATTCCCTATCACCGCATCTGCTAGTCTAAGTAGTTTTACAAGTGGTCAATTCGATCCGAGAACACAAGGCCAAGTTGGTTCAGGTAAAGGGTTAGACTCGCTTTCTGCTCATATTAGTGCGGTAGGTGAAGCGCTTGAACGTTATTCGGCTGCGAGATACGATATTCGTAAATGTCGTTATGCCACGATAAATCAACTTCAAGGAGACTACGTAAACCCAGCAGATCTGGTCCTCTATTCTCCCGAGCAGTATGCAACACCTGGGTTTCCCTTTAGCAAGTGGCGAAACAAACAAAAAATTCATTGGGTTGAAGGCAATTGGATTGGCACACGTCGCGCTACTTGGGTCCCCGCTTTAGTGAGCTACTTTAATTTTACTTGCCCT
Source organism: Pseudoalteromonas piscicida (assembly GCF_002744175.1). Lineage (GTDB taxonomy): Bacteria > Pseudomonadota > Gammaproteobacteria > Enterobacterales > Alteromonadaceae > Pseudoalteromonas > Pseudoalteromonas piscicida_B. The sequence goes on along the minus strand of NZ_NKHF01000105.1, from coordinate 55,202 downwards.
TATGAAGAACAATTCAGTCAAGTTTCTTCCAATGGCTTAGCGGCAGGTAAAGATAACGAAGATGCGGCGATCAGAGCCTGCTTCGAACTCATTGAAAGAGATGCAATGATGCTTACCTGGTACGCCCAACTCCCTTGTACTAGATTAAATGCCGACTCCTTGCTAACTGGCAAGTTGAAGCTCATGGTAGAGTCAATAACACAGCAAGGCATCACGCTGGAGTTGTACCTTCTCGACGTCGGCATCCATATTCCAACAGTGGTTTGTCTTGGTCTAGGCGATGGCGTCAGCACGCCTGCGGTATCGGTTTCACTAGCCACCCATGACAACATCAATGTTGCTGTCACCAAAGCGTTATTAGAGCAAGGTCATGTTATGCCCTACCTTTGCAGCCTAATGCAGGGTGGACATAAAGCCCCTCAAACCGTAGAGCAGGTCAGAACGTTAGAAGATCATGCCGCATTTTATTTCTCTAATGCGCACTTATCCGCCTTTGATTTTATGAGACAGCCTGCATCTGAATCTAAACCGCTATCATGTTGGTCTTATCCTACACTTGAGGGAGCCGCAGATCTAAGACAGCGCATTACCAAAGCGGGGGTTGATATTGCCATTGTTGATGTCACTGCCTCCGACGTTGCATTAAGTCCATTTAGAGTGGCTCGAGCCGTTGGCGTTAATATGCAGCCTATTCATTTTGGTGAACAATTCAAGCGCATTGACAACCCAAGATTGCATAAACTCTTGGCTGGCCGTGCGGTTAACTTGTATCCACACCCCATTGCATAAGGACTCAGCTATGAAAGTTTTAGTATGCGGAACAAATTACGGTGCTACTTATATTCGGGCATTACAATTTCAAAATACGGGATTGATGCTCAGTGGCATATTGTCAACAGGCAGCCTTCGCTCAACTCATTACGCTCAGTCCTTTGCGGTGCCACATTACACCGATGTAGAACAGATAACAGACCAACAAGTGGATATTGCTTGTGTGGCTATCGCTGGCGATGCCGGTATTGAGATTGCCACCGCCCTATTAAAGAAGCATATTCATGTAATTTGTGAGCACCCAATTGGGCAGGCCTCGATGACAGAGGTACTAACTGTAGCCAAAGCTAATGGCGTTAGATTCTGGGTAAACGCCCATTTCGGCGATCTGTACCCTATTCGTTTTTTCTATGACAGCTACTTCAGTGCCGCATCACAAGGCCAATGTATGCATCTAGATCTTGCCGTAAACCTCAGAACACTGTATTCGGGACTGGATTTAATTTGCCGTTTATTTGCAGACGACGTTGATGTGACAATAGCCACTCAACCGCAAGCTACGCCGGGTGCGTTTGCCAGTATTTTGCTACAGCGCGGGTCTATGTCCATTTCGCTGCTTTGTCAGAATTTTGCGTCTGAGTTTGATGATGGCTCAGCAACATTTATCAATCACAGAGTCTCAGCCATATTTAACCATGGTACATTACTGCTAAGCGATACTTATGGCCCGTTAACTTGGTTGCCATCACCTATCACTATGTCTAGTAAAGAATGGCGGAGCCACTACCTGCTTGAGCAACATGCGTTTACAGTGAACGAAATAATGACCTTGCGCGACAAAGCCAACTTAGCCGTACTCGAACAACTTAAGGCTGTGATCTATGGCAATGGTGAGTGTCCCCACTTTCAAAAACCTAACTACCTCATGGCATTAGCCAAGCTTTGGGAAAACGTGTATCTAGTATTAAATGGAAGTAATGCCAATTAGCTCAACGCAGTCATTTAATTTGAGACGATAAAGTCAGGTCGAGAATACTGCTCGGGGAAGGTAGCGAGGTCTATGGCGGCAAGAGCGAGTTTTTGTTATGTAATTGCTCAAAGTGAGGGAGTGTTAAAACTAAATGGAGTAATAGAGTGGATCAAACAGATCCACTCAAAGCATAGACTTAAAGTACGTCTAGTAGCTCAACGTCAAAGATTAACGTTGAGAAAGGTGCGATTGCAGCACCTGCACCACGCTCGCCGTATGCAAGCTCGTGTGGTACGTATAGACGCCATTTAGAACCAGCAGGCATCATTTGTAGTGCTTCTGTCCAGCCTTTGATCACGCCATTTACTGGGAACTCAGCTGGTTGACCACGCTCGTAAGAGCTGTCAAATGTAGTACCATTGATAAGCGTACCGTGGTAATGAACGCGTACTTTTGACTCAGCTTCAGGTTTTGCGCCTTCACCAGTTTCAACTACTTCGTACTGAAGACCAGACTCAGTGACCGTTACTTCTGCACGCTTTGCATTTTCTTCTAGGAATGCAAGGCCTTCAGCTGCCAATACTTTCGCTTCTTCTTCACGACGCTGTTGAATTTCAGCATTAATTTTCTCAAATGCTGCTTGAATTTCAGGGATCTCAACGCGGAAGCTGTCACCAGCGTAAGCGTCTTTCATACCTTCGAATACAGAGTTAAGGTTTAGGCCTTCAAAAGGGTTTGCTTTAAGCTGCTCGCCCATTTGTAAACCAATACCATAGCTCGCTTTATCTGCGTCTGTGTTGAATTGAGACATAGTCTTTCCATATTTTTATTTAACAAGAAGCCTAGATTGTATCACAGCCAAATAGCTCAAGATACCGGAGCTGTTTGAATATCAAGCAGTCGAGCACGTTATCAGACACAAAAAAACCGCTAGTCAGCGGCTTTTTCGTCAGCATATTGTTTGAGTTTTTTCATCACAAAGGTTGCAAATGGCAGCAGTAGTATCAGCCCAATATTCAGCTCGTCACTATACTCGCCTAGACTGCCAACAAAGTAATGACCAAACCCGATCACACCAAACAACGCAATAACGAGGCTCGCCACTTCGGGCCATAACTTTTCGTATTTAGTTATTAAATGTCCTACCAAACAATTGAATAAAAACACATGTAATAGTGTCATTATAATATCTGGGTCTCGTTGCGAATCAATCGATAGCGTCAGTGCCATGTTGAGACCACTAAGATAAAAATAACTAAATACAATCCAAAGAGAACTATGTTTTATTATTGCAATATTACTAGCCGCTGACATGCACGCCTCCAAACGAAAAAAACCGCCAATTAGGCGGTTTTGGGAATGAGGTGGCGGAGAGATAGGGATTTGAACCCTAGATACGCTATTAACGTATGCCGGTTTTCAAGACCGGTGCTTTCAACCACTCAGCCATCTCTCCGTTGTTGGCGCGCATTCTATGGATTAATTACCTGGTTGTAAAGCACTATTTCACTTTTTGCATTCAAAAGCACAAATTACAACCAAACCATCAATAATATTGCTTTGGTCTTTTGGCAATATAAGCAAAAACGCAACTGGCTATAACCATGCCAACGACAATTATCCCCGAATCAATCATACCTATGACTGCATTTTTAGCAGGGAGCACTTTTTCAACGATAACCGGAATTGAAGAGAACAACACAACCGTACTGAGCACCTTAAATGCTCTAGAAAAATCGAATCGCTTAGTGTAACTCATCCATGTTGTTAACAGTCCCAATACTAAGATTGGCGCTAGTAGACTCATCCAAACCTGACTGGTGTAGCTTGAAAGCGCCACCGTCGCAGAGCATCCAATCAAGCTCCAAATGATCCAGGCAGTCCAATTTTCCCGTTCTTTTAAAAATAAATTACCCATGACACATCTTCTTTCAATTAGCTTGTTATTTTTATTATTGTTATAGAAAACAGGATTTACTGTCTTAGAGTAGCAAACATACTGGCTATAAAACAACCACATCGACTGAGACAGTTCAATTTATGAAAAGTTCAATAAAAAATACCAAAGTATCTGTTACCCCAACATTAATCAGTGAATAAAAAAAGCGCAGCTATTGCTGCGCTCTCTCGGCTTTATTTTTCTGTGGTGAATTTAACTATCTGCTTTATCAAGTTCATCCACCAATAACTTCGTTTCATCTGCCCTTGGTTTAGTAAATCTTGCCAAACCAAGATAAACCACAGGTGTGAGATATAAGGTAAAGAATACGGCTAATCCTAGACCTCCAAATACCACCCAACCAATCGCATTTCTCGACTCAGCCCCAGCACCGACCGACAATATCAAGGGCAATGCACCAAGTAAAGTCGATACGAGCGTCATCATAATTGGACGTAAGCGTATTACCGCGGCCTCTTCTACCGCCTGTCTCACTGTGCGTCCTTTATCGCGTAATTGGTCAGCGAATTCAACAAGCAAAATCGCATTTTTAGCAATGAGTCCGATTAACATCACCAAGCCAATTTGCGAATAGATGTTAAGTGACGTGCCAGTTAAATACAGTGCGAGAATCGCTGAAGTGATCCCAAACGGCACGGTTATCATTACTACAACCGCACTATTGACGCTCTCAAACTGTGCTGCAAGTACCAATAGTACGATTAAAAACGCCAACACATAGGTCAATAACACCTCGTTAGCGGTCTCTTCAAACGTTAACGCTTCTCCTTTGAAAGCCAAGGTCACGCTATCCGGTAAACTCTGCTCTGCCAGCGTTCGCAATTGTTCGACCACTTCTGCCATTGGCATCGCTTCTGGCTGTTTCATATCAAGCTCGATACTACGGCGCTGAGCATGACGCTCCAGCTCCGCCGCAACGCCCTCTTCTACAATAACAGCAAGGCTGCTAAGTGGGACTAATGCACCAGAGCGGCTTCCCACATAGAGATTCGCTAGATCACTTGGATCTCGAATAGTATGGTTTTGCGCTTGAAGCATTATAGGTATGGACTGATCTCCGACATTAAGATCAGCCACATCGTCACCATTAATGGCAGCTCTGAGCGTAGTAGAAATATCGCTTAGACTAACCCCTAGCTCTTCTGCTCGTCGACGGTCGATATTTACACGTAACTGAGGTTGTGACGGTTGATAAGAAATCTGCACAGGTGCCACATCCGGCATTTTTTCTTCCACCAAGGCTGCAAATGCCTGCGCTGCTTTAAATATTTCTAGATAATCGTTACCAAGTAGCGCAAGTTCGATTCCTCCACCCTGACCTCTGAGATTTAAACTATTTGCCCCAAAGGCTCGGGCAGGCGCACCAGGAATATTGCCAAGTGGTCCTCGGATCTTATCGATGATTTCTTGCTGTGAGAAATGCCGCTCATCCCAATGCTTTAATGGCACAGTGATAAATACAATATTTGGGTCCCACTGACCAACAACGGTGTAAATAGATTCTATCTCGCCACTCTCAACAAATGGTAATAAGATATCCTCCATTTGCTTGGCTTGTCTATCCATGAAGTTAAGACCAACACCATCCGGCCCTCGAGCGAAGATGCGAATTTTACCTCTATCTTCCGAGGGTAATAGTTCATTATCTAACTGTGAATAAAGTGCACCTGACAAACCTGCAATAACTACAAATGCACCGAACGTTAGCCAAGCATGGTCTAGTACCCAATGAATTGTACCGCGATACCATTGAGCTAACTTAAGCCCAACAGCTGAAAAGATGTGCTTTTTACCATCTTGTTTTAACTTCAATTTTGAGGTTAATGCAGGTACTAAAGACAGGGCAACAAACGACGAAATGATCACAGCACCCGCTAACACTCCACCAAACTCTCGGAATAATCGCCCAGCAGTTGACGGTAAAAAAGCAATAGGCACAAACACCGCAGCCAACACCGCGGTTGTGGCGACCACAGCAAAAAATACTTCTCTTGTTCCAAGTACCGCCGCAGCACGACGGCCAATGCCTTCACCCCGACGACGTTGGATATTCTCACTGACCACGATAGCATCATCAACAATGAGTCCTGTTGCCAATACCAGTGCCAGCAAAGTAAGAATATTCACCGAAAACCCAAGCGCCCAAATAAGGGCCAAAGAGCCAACCAGCGCTACCGGAATTGCAAAAGCCGGAATCAGCGTAGCGCGCCAAGACCCGATAAATACCCAAAGCGTGAAAACCACCAATAATATGGTTATCACCAACGAGCTCAGCACTTCATCCACTGATGAACGAATAAACTGCGCATCATCAGAGGTAACAAAGAGCTCCAAGTCAGGAAAGCGAACTTTTATTTTGTCTACGAGTTGTAGCACTTCATCCGAAATTTCAATGGTATTGGACTGTGCTTGACGAATAATTTCAAGACCGATCACAGGCTCGCCATCTAATCGCACCATAGAACGCGGATCAGCTGGCCCAAAATAGACAGAAGCAATATCACCAATGCGGGTATCACCTCGAATAATAATATCACTGACCTGCTCTGCGGTAATGGAGGTTGCATCGGCACGAACAATCAGCTGTTGGTCATCGGATTTTAAACTACCAGCGGGCACATCGAATGGTGCTTGTTTGAGGGCTGCTGCAACGTCTGGCACCGTCAGGTTAAAGCTTGTCAACTTTAACGGATCAAGCCTAACCCTGAGCACCCGCTCTCTGTCACCATTAAGACGCACATCAGCAACGCCTGGAATGGTTAAAAATTGTGGTGCTAAGTCTTTCTCAACCCGTTCGGTTAAGCCTTCAAGTGTTAATGAAGCGCTGCTTACGGTTAACGATACTACCGCTTCAGCGTCATTGTCTGCCTTTATTATCGAAACACGCTCAACTTCTTCTGGCAGCTCTCGTTGAACCCGAGAAACCGACTCGCGCGTTTCGTTTGCCGCATCGTCAAGGTTAATTCCGGGACGAAACTCAACAACAATGCGGGCATTATTCTCTTCACTTTGCGCACGAATGCTTTTAACCCCACTCACCCGTGCTACCGCACCTTCAAGCTTGCTGGTCACTTCAGTGTCGACAGTTTCTGGTGACCCTCCTGGAAAAGAAGCTGAAACGGTCAAACGTGGTCTATCTACGTCTGGTAGTTCACGGACTTCAACACCCGCTAGTGCTGCAATACCAGCGATAATGATTAATAAATTTAAAACGACGATTAATACCGGACGGCGAATAGCCATCGACGGTAAATCTTGTAATTGTGGTAAATCAGGTTTAGTCACAGTTTATTCCTTCGCCAGTGCATTCATCACCGCAATCTCTTGCCCTGGACGAAGACGCTGCACCCCTTCTACAACTAACAACTCTCTTGGGGTCAAATCCCCAGACACCAATAACTTGCCGGGCAGACGCTGCTGGATTTTCACATCAACACGTTTTGCTTTGCCGTCCTCTTCTTTCCATACATATGGTCCCGTAGCCCCCCAAAGAAGCGCAGCCTCAGGGATAACGGCATATTCGTCCCCTAATAAGCTTAACGATACCCTAAAGCTCATGCCCGGCAAAAACCGTTCGTTGTGATTTTCAAAAATGGCTTTTACTCGAAGCGTTCTCGCTGTGGGATCTATTCTTGAGTCCATTTGCGCAATTTTTGCGTTGATGCGTGTAGCGTTATCATTCCATGGCGTTAGCAGTACACTATCGGTGGCTTTTAACATGCCATAAGCAGATTCAGGTGCAGCAAACTGTACGTATAATTTGTCAAAATTATCGATACTGGCGATTGCAGTTTGCGTTGTAATACGATCACCAACTTCAACGTCGGTCAATCCCATCACACCACTAAAAGGCGCAATAACACGACGGTCTTCAAGCTCGTTCTTTGCTTGCACAACAGCAACCTTGGCTAAGTCGCGCTCTGTTACCGCTTTATCTAGCTCGTTTACTGGTACCGCACCGCGCTTTTGGCTGTCGGTTAACCTATCCACTGTGCGCTGCGCATCAGCTAATCGAATTTGTGCTTCTTCAAGCGCTGCTTTTTGACGACGAGAGTCTAACTCGAGCAACAGGGTTCCCGCTTTAACATGATCGCCGGGTTTAAAATGCACAGCAGTGACCTTATCTCCAATGGCGGGATAAAGCATGACAGATTGAATAGCTTCTGCGTTGCCTACAGCTTGAATTTGCTCACTGCTCTTTTCAAATTGAATAGGCTCTGCAATCACTTGCGAAGGTTTTGCCTGAGCGGCACTGGTTATCAACATGGCGACCGAAAATGCCACCAAGCGTGTTACTTTACACATATAAACCTTATAAATTACCTTTATACTTAGCTATCTTGAGTGTATCAGTTATTCACTCTAACCAAGATAGACTATTCGATAATACACTGTATAAGTGCGATAAGCTGCAGTATGCCCTCTAACACGGCAAAGACAAGATAAGCCTATGTAAAGTAAGGTAAAGTAATGTAAAGAAGGAGGCGGTAGAGCAGCGCGAAAAAGACTCGCGCCTTGTTGTTTTATTGCGCCGCTGCACGCATGAGTCTATCGTTTACATCTCGCCACTTTGCAGTGCTTGGAGGCGCTTCCAATAAAATTTCTGTGGCACTAGATTGGTCCAATTGATGCAAACCGTAATAGAGCCCTTGCGCGTACTTTGCTTTTTCAGCTCCTAGTTTAAGGTCCACCAGCTCTTTTTCAGCGACCAGGGTTGCAACTTTCGAAGAATAATATAAAACCCCAGTATTATGCTCGCAGTTTGATAATCGAGATATGAGCGCCTCCGTTGACAGTACAGTTAGGCGCTTGCTTGGTTGGTAATGGGCTTTCACATTGCCAGGAACGGCAACTGTGTGCACGTCGGGTTCCTCAACTTCCATTTTTAATACGCTCTCAAGTTCTGCTTTGGTGATCGGTCCTGCGCGCAAAATTCTCGGTGTAGCAGAAGATATATCAACAATCGTAGACTCAAGTCCCACTTCACATGGACCGCCATCTAAAACGGCGGCTATTTTACCCGATAAGCCAAATAAAACCTGCTCAGCGGTGGTCGGGCTGATTTTTTTGTAAGGGTTGGCTGAAGGCGCAGCCAGTCCAGAGTTAAGTTGCTTAAGTAATGCTAACATCGCTGGGTGATCAGGAACTCGAATACCGACCGTTGCATGACCACCGGTTACTATATCACTCACATGAGGTTGCTTTTTAGCGACAATCGTCAGTGGACCCGGCCAAAATGCCGTTGCCAACGTTTCAAAGTAGTTTGGTAATGCTTCGGCCCATTGAGGCACAAGGGACTTATCTGCAACATGAACAATAAGAGGATGATCTGCTGGGCGTCCTTTAGCTGCAAAGATCTTTTTTACCGCATCAGGTTGGTTAGCATCGGCCGCTAAACCGTAAACTGTTTCAGTTGGAACTGCAACGAGTTGACCATCACGTGCAAGTTCAGCCGCTTGCACCACTGCGGTTGGATCCGTTGCCAATAAATGTAAGGTGTTTAAGCTCGTTTCGCCCACGTTGTTTTCTCACTGCAAAAAATGGACGCGAATTATAACCAATTTAAAATGCAAAGAGCCAGTACTACTGGCTCTAGCATAATCCTTAACGTTAATGTTTGTTATTGTGTGCTTGCGACCATCACGGTTTTTACATTAACAAACTCTTTAATCCCAAAACCACCATGTTCTCTGCCATAACCGCTATCCTTAACTCCTCCAAATGGTAAATTTGGCTGTGCGAGCGAATAGCCATTTATATTGACCATGCCAGTGTCGAACTCTTTGATGGCCAGCTCAGTTGCACGCTGCGTGTCTTCAGAAAAGATACCTCCTCCTAAACCATAGCGTGAATCATTAGCGACCATCATTGCCTCAGCTTCATCTTTTACACGAATAAGCGATGCCACTGGACCAAATAGCTCATCATCGTAAGCTGGCATGCCAGGTTTGACATCTTCCAAAATGGTGACTGGATAATAAAAACCTTGTTGTTTTGGGATTTCTCCTCCGAGTGTACAGCTTGCACCAGCATTAACAGACGCTTCAACTTGTTGATGTAATTCATCACGTAAGTCTTTACGCGCCATTGGGCCTAGGTCGGTGTCTGCTGCTGTTGGATCGCCAACTTTAAGTTGCTTAAACCCGTCTAGGAAAGTATCTTTAAACTGGTCATAGATTTCATCAACAATAATAAAACGTTTCGCAGCCACACAGGTTTCACCGTTATTAACGATACGACCTTGAATACACGCCGACACTGCTTTGCTAATGTCGGCATCCGCTAGTACTACAAATGCGTCGTTACTACCAAGCTCTAAAACCGTTTTCTTAGAAAGTTCGGCTGCTTGTTTTGCCACTTGTTTACCTACTTTGTCACTACCGGTAAACGTCACGCCGCGAATATGTGGATTTTTTATCAGCTCACTAGCCGTTTTGCCATCAACTAATAGTGATTGATAACAGCCTTTTGGAAAACCTGCTTCGAGATATAACTCTTCAATTAATTTAGCCATTCCAAACACATTAGATGCATGTTTCATTACCGTAGTATTACCAGCCATAACGTTTGATACACTGTATCTGATTACCTGATAAAGTGGGAAATTCCAAGGCTGTATTCCTAAGATAACGCCTATTGGTTGGTAAGTGATAATGGCATGCCCCTGTTCAAACACACGGTGCTCATCTTGTAATTCCTTTTCGCCATTCTCAGCAGTATATCGACAAATTTCAGCACATAACGAGACTTCCTGCTCGCCTTGCTCTGCCACTTTGCCCATTTCTTCAGTCATCAGTGAGACTAATTTGGATTTATTTTCCTCAATTAAATTAGCAAGTCTATGTAGCTTTTTAGCTCGTTGTGTGAATGTGGTTTTCTTCCAAAATGAATAACAGTCATTGGCTAAATCTACAGCCTTTTGCGCCTTATCTAAGCTCATCAGACTATATTCGTTAACGGGTTGCTCTGTCGCAGGGTTTATTGTGGTTACGGTGTTTGACATCATAAAGCTCCTTCAAAAAGTTTACGGTGCAAATCAATTTTGAGATTTACAGCGATAATCTTTGTACAAGCAAGGAAGACACCAATGTATATACTATAGTTAACAGCATGATTATTATATGTTTTTGTGGCGTTTACTAGAATTTGAAGGTATGAATTAGAAAAGACTACACACTCACTATGAAAAGATTGCAAAGCCTTTAGCGCGTAAATAGCAAAAAGGGACTATCAAGCCCCTTTTCATCGCAGTTGAAGATAGAGATTAAGACTTTTGACGCTGCGCTTCTTTTTGCGCTAGCTTGTCTTCTTTACGCTTGCGAATGGCCTCTTGTGCTTCATGGCCAATATGTCCTTCACCGCGAAGCTTAGCCAGTTCTATTTGCTTTTGACGCTCTGCAAAGCGTGCAATTTGCTCTTCTGTTAGGTCTTTATGGCAGTGGTGACAAGACACGCCTTCCATATACTCGTCGCGAAGTTTCTCTTCTTCGGTGATAGGCATGCGACAAGCATGACACTGATCATAAGACCCTTTATTCAAATCGTGATCTACCGCTACGCGGTTATCAAATACAAAACACTCACCTTCCCACAAAGTTTCTTCTTTTGGCACGTCTTCTAAGTACTTAAGAATACCGCCTTCTAAGTGGTAAACCTCTTCAAACCCTTGCTCTTTCATATATGCTGTCGATTTCTCACAACGGATCCCGCCAGTACAGAACATGGCCACCTTTTTGTGTTTTTCTGGGTTGAGGTTATTTTGCGCCCACTCGGGGAATTCACGGAATGTTTTCGTCTTAGGATCGATGGCATTTTTAAACGTGCCGATCTCAATTTCATAGTCGTTACGCGTATCAACTAACACAACATCAGGGTCTGAAATCAATGCGTTCCAATCTTGTGGTTTTACATATGTACCAACCACTTCTTTTGGATCGATACCCTGTACACCCATGGTTACGATTTCTTTCTTAAGCTTTACTTTAGTGCGATAGAACGGGCAAGTTTCGTCGAACGACTCTTTGTAAACAATATTATCAAGGCCTGGCTGCTTGTCTAACCATGTAAGTAGCGCATCGATACCTTCACGTTTACCGGCAACTGTACCGTTAATGCCTTCTTCGGCAAGTAAAAGCGTACCACGAACTTCGTTCGCTTCCATGACATCGTGAAGTGGCTGCCTGATCTCTTGATAGTTAGGTAAAGAGACAAACTTGTACATAGCACAAACAACGTATTGTTCTGACATTGTATTTTCCTAGATTTAAGCTTTGATTAGCTTACACATTAAGCATGACGATGTGTAAAGCATGAAAACCGAGTCGCAAACCCGGCGCTGAGGCGCGTATTTTACGGATTTTTGATTAAAATGCAAAAAACACAAATTCTATATCCGATAGCGTCTATGCTTTGGTATAATCTCGTGTTTTTAAAATTCAAGACTTGGAGAAATTGACTTGAGATTCACTGAACTTGGGATAGATACGCGCCTAGAACAACAACTGGCTCACCAAGGGATCACGGAACCAACCGAGATCCAAGCGCATGCCATCCCAACGGCTTTAGCTGGCCACGATGTTTTTGCGCAGTCTAAAACGGGCTCGGGTAAAACCCTAGCTTTCTTGCTGCCCGCAGTACAGCGTGTAATGAAACAAAAAGCGTTAAGCAAACGCGACCCTCGCGTTGTTATCGTAGCCCCAACTCGTGAACTCGCGACCCAAGTATTCTCTGAGTGCCGTTCGTTATGCGCAGGTACTAATATTCAAGTGTGTAAAATCTTGGGGGGAGAAAATTATAACGACCAAGTTAAAGCGCTGCGTCGTGACCCCCATTTTGTAATTGGTACGCCTGGGCGGATTGCCGACCATGTTGAAAATCGCTCACTGTTCTTAGGCGGTCTAGAACTGCTAATTTTTGATGAAGCCGATCGCATGTTCGACCTTGGCTTCGAAAAGCAGTTAGACATCATTAATGATTCTGCAGATCATCGTCAAAGACAAACACTGTTGTTTTCAGCTACGCTTGATCATACCCAAGTAGAAGCGTCTTCACGCCAGCTACTCAAATCACCAAAGCGTATCATGCTAAGTAACGCCCACCAGCAGCACGAAGACATAAAACAAGCGCTATATTTTGCTGATCATTTGGATCACAAAGAAGCACTGTTAAAACACTTCATCAGCCAAGATGCAGTGGGGCAATGCATTATATTTACTGCAACTCGCGGTGATACCGACAGACTGAGCAAATTGTTAAACGAGATGTCGATTAAAGCGGTATCGCTGTCGGGCGACATGCCGCAAAATAAACGCTTAGACATCATGGAAAGCTTTAGCCGTGGTATCTATAAAGTGTTGGTCACTACAGATGTGGCCTCCCGTGGTTTGGATTTATTGTCAGTAACGCACGTTATTAACTTTGATTTACCTAAGCAGGCTGAAGAATACGTTCACCGCATCGGCCGTACAGGTCGAGCTGGTTTTAAAGGACATGCCATTTCCTTGGTTGGTCCAAAAGACTGGGATAGCTATGTCGCGATTAAGAATTATCTAGACGAACCACTACGTTTTGAACAAGTGGAAGGTCTTGTGGGTAAGTTCAAAGGGCTTAAGCAAAAACCACAACAAAGTAAGAACCGTGCTGAAAATGTAGTGCCTAAAAAAACGACCAAGCCAAAGAAAAAGCCGGTGAAAAAATCACAGCCACGAAAAGTGATCCAACCACCAATTGATATTGATGGCTCAATGCCACTGCGTCGCAAACCAAAACCACAAACTGACGAGGAATAACCATGTTAGGTCAAATCAAGATGTTAACCATTGAAGAGCTTACCGCTGAGGGCGCGTACTTGAACGGTGGTGAACTTGGCGATGTGTTTCTTCCGCGAGCAGAAGTGCCAAAGCATATGGAAGAAGGCGACTCCGTAGAAGTTTTTATTTACCAAGATAATCTAGGACACGCAACCGCAACAACCAAAAAGCCACTGGCTCAGGTTGGAGAATTTGCGCTACTTCGCGTTAAAGAAATCAATAAGATCGGTGCCTTTATGGATTTGGGCATAGATAAAGACGTACTTGCGCCATACAATGAGCAAAAACCAAAAATGCGTGATGGTTACAGCTATCTAGTAAAGTTGTATCTAGACAATGCCAGTAAACGCATTTGCGCATCCAGCGCACTGGGTAAGTTTTTAGGTAAGTCCAAAGCAGAGTACGAAAAATTTGAAGAGGTTGACTTAATTGTCGCCGCAAAAACTGACCTTGGCTATAAAGTTATTGTCAATGAAAAACACTTTGGTTTGGTGTTCTTTAACGACGTATTTAAGCGTATGTACATCGGTCAACGCATGAAAGGCTTTGTCAAAGCCGTTCATGACGAAGATAAGATTGACGTAGTGTTAGAAAAACCAGGCATAGGCAAAGTAAAAGACCTAGCAGAGGTAATATACAGCAAATTAGAAGAAAGCGGCGGCTATTTACCTTTAGGTGATAAGTCTGATCCTGATGCCATTAAGCGTACCTTCTCAACATCCAAGGCAAACTTTAAAAAAGCCATTGGTGGCTTATTTAAAGATGGTCGAATTGATATCGAGGCCACCTCCATTTCAATTCGAAAACCTTAATCGCTAACTAACCTGAACTCGGGATATATAAGCAAGTCTCTAGCTGAGGCTTGCTTATTACATCACACTGACTTCAAGCATATCACGCCATTTATCCACTGCCCTTAACCCTAATTCAAACCCCAGTTTATAGTCTGACTTTAAGGTTTCTGGGCTTGAGCCTAATATCATCGACTCGAGCGGCCGAGTAGGCGCAATTTGGACCACATTAACATCCTCTGGTGGGGCGTTCATAAAATTAACCGCATCAGCATAACTACTTTGATAATGATGATACATTTCAAACATTCTAGGAGACTGGTTAACCCGCCGCATAATGGGCTTTAACCGCTCCAACACCGGCATTTTACCATCATCATGCGCTTCGATTGTTCTTATCACCCAAATAGTCTTTGCGCCTTGCTGATGTGCCCACCGAACAGGGAGTGGATCTGCCACGCCGCCGTCCATCAAACCATGGCCTTGCACATTCACACCAGGACGGTACAGAAAAGGAATTGCACTAGAGGCTTTGAGATGTGTGAACATATTTTCATGCCAAGTATGAAGATAATGTGGTTGCAACGACTCAAGATGACTCGCAACCGCATAAAAGTTGCTTTGTGGCGTTAAGTGGTGCGGCTCTGTAGGAAAGCGTACTTTACCGCTGTGCTCTACTTGGTGAAAATACCAATCTAAGTCGATGACATTACCACCGGTAAAAAAGCGAGCGGGACGGAAAAATTGCTGCTCAGTCGTCAATGACTCAATCGCAGTTTGTGCATATTGACTGGCGCGGGCACAATATGCAGCGAGGTTTTGAGCTCCTGCTGATACACCTACTTTTAAATCAAATGGCGTAAATTTTTTTTCCAGAAAGGCATCGAGCACTCCCGCGGTAAAAATGCCTTTTTGACCGCCACCTTCGGCAATGATTGCAGAGTGTATGTTGTTTGTCATGCCATGCTCTTCTGTTGATGTAAACCTGTATACATCCTCTTTTACTGAGGGCAAATACCAGTAAATTCAAGCTATCACTCAGTTTTAAAAAATGCCCTGCTCAACAAAGACGTTCAAGCAAGGCATTCGTTACATCTAAAGCATGATCAATATAAACTTAAGGATTACTTACTGAACCCACAACCGGCCTTTTTAAAAAGCTGACCAATAACGCGGGCAAGATAGTCAGAGTCACTACTGTTGCCATCGCAATACCACAAAGTACTATCATGCCAACCCCTCGATACAATTCAGAGCCTTCTCCAGGAATAAATACCAGTGGCGCAAGACCACACAAAGTCGTCATCGTTGACATAATGATTGGTTTAAGACGTGTTTGTAATGCCGAAAGCACAGCCTCATAAACATCCATTGATGTGTTTTCTAAGTTTCTTCGACTTTGATCCACTATCAATATTGGGTTATTAACCACAGTGCCGAGCAAGATTAAAAAACCAAGCATAGTGATCATGTCAAAGGGTTGATGGAACGTGCCCGTAAGACTTCCAACCCCGTTGATAGTAATTAACCCGAGTAGACCACCCGCCATACCAAGGGGGACCGTAGCCATAATAAATAATGGATAGCCCCAATGCTTAAAGATAGCGACAAGTAGTAAATAACACAGCGCTAATGCAACAATAAAGTTACTACCTAATGCCTCTTTGGTTTTGTCTAGCTGATCAGCGGCACCACCAATACTCACATTGACACCCGGTAACAAATCCCCTTGCCTTTGCAACTGTGGAAGGAGCTCCGTTCTGACAAGTTCTTGAGCCTGCTCCAATGCGACATTTCTAGGCGGAATAATATATACAGTAACGGTTCTGCGACCATCAACTCGACGCAAACTGTCGCTGTCAGCTTTTTCTTGGAGATCGGCTAAAGAACTTAGTGGGATCAGGCCTGCTTTGGTGACAACAGGTGACTGCGCTAGTTGCGAAAGACTCTGTTGATTGCCCGATTCAGAAAACAAAAAAACATCTACTTTGTCATCGTCTAGGATAAGTTCGTCAACATATGCCCCGTCGCTCAGCGCCGCAACTGTGTAGCCCAGCTCTTCAGCACTCATTCCAACTTCCGCTAAACGCTGCCATCTTGGTTGGATTTCTATCAACGGCTGGTCGAGGGTAAGTGAAGACGGAGCTGAGTCGACCTGTGGATTGTCAAAGACCTCGCCTGCTAATCGATAAACCGCATCTGCCGCTCGATAAAGCGCGGTTTGATCTGTCCCACTGATATCTAACGCAACCGCTCTTGAGCCACCATCGTTACTGGATATAATTGATCCTCTGGACGAAAATGCTCGCATACCAGGATAACTTTTAAATTTGGTGGTGATTGCCTCCATCATCTCGTCTATATAATCACTGTTATAAGGTTCACTTAATAGCCAAATACTGCCAACACCAACCGACAAAGAGTAATATTTTAATGGCGGTAGCGCCGTCTTGCCCGCAACAAAGTCGCTGTCATCCTTGTCTAGATGTTTATTTAAATACGGGAGTAATTCGTCACTAATTTTTTGCATATGGCTAAGGTTATATCCCGGTGGCGCTATCATCATCGAGAATGCTTTTGGCTCCTCTCCCTCTGGTAAGTATTCTGCTTTGGGCATCAACATCCAAGCACCACCAAGTAGCAAAATACACCCACCTGTAATGCATATTAGGCGAGCACGACGACTAGATAACATTGCGGGGATAAGCTTAGGTAATTTAGGTGTGGACAACATACCGCTGGAAATGTCCTTACATGCAAAGTTGGCATTTGCTGCCGGCACTACGAACAAGGCTACCAACATCGATGCAATGATTGCAGCAGAAATGGCTATCGCAACGTCAGAGTACAATTGCCCCGCTTCTTGTTGAATAAATAAAATAGGAGCGAAAACCAATACCGTAGTCAGCGTTGAGGCTAACACCGCCGGCCATACTTCTTGTACACCCGTTATAGCCGCTTGAAGTTTATCTAATCCTCTACGTCTGGCTTGCTCAATGTTTTCAAGTACCACAATGGTATTGTCTACTGTCATCCCAATAGCAAACGCCACTCCCGCAAGAGAAATCACGTTTATCGTCCTATCAAACAGCAATAACCCTAAAAATGCCGCTATGGTACAAATTGGAACACCCATGACACCAATAAAGGTCGAGCGTGGACTCTTTAAAAACCAAAACATCACCAATGTTGCAAGCAATGCCCCCAGAGCAAGGTTTGTCCAAACGTTTTCAACAGAGCCCTTAACGTAACGCACATCATCACTCAATAATGTTAGTTGCAAGCCATTGCTTGCCAGCATGTCGCGATTAATTTGAGCCACCACAGCCATCATTTCTTCTTTAATCGCCATCACATTTGAGCCGCTTTCACGCCGGACAGAGAGCATTAACGAACGCTCACCATTGTTATAGGCAATATCTCTTACTTCATAGTGGTCAAGCTTTACTTGTGCGATATCTTTGAGCTTGATGGTAGTGCCTTCACGATGACTCACTACCAATTCTTCCAGTGCTTGCGCGGACTGAAAGCGGCCAACCATACGCAACAGGTAGCGACGCTTACCACTGTCAATATCCCCCGCAGAGGCATCTTGGTTTCGACTGCGGATGGCATTTCTAACATCCACTAAACTGATCCCTCGGCTCGCCAGTTGTTCTTGGTCTACCAAAATTTGTACTTGATAAAGTGCCCCACCGCGCACATTTACTTGGGACACCCCCTTTACTCGCTCCATTTCTGGCCGGATAAAGTCTTCAGCGTAATCACGCAACATATCAATATCGATGTTGAGCGGGTTCCCCGACTGTGGTTTTAGATTAAAAAACATAAAGGCATTACTTGAAAACGAGCTGCTGTATAGTACTGGTTGATCAACGTTTTCAGGATAATTTGGCACTTGAGATAATGCATTGCTCACATTGATAAGAGCTTCATTTACGTCAACGCCAAATGGGAACTCAAGTTCTATCTCAGCTTCGCCAGTATTTGCATAACTGGACATACGTTTTAGATTAGCGAGAGACCGTAGATACCGTTCCTGCTCAATAAGTATTTCTTTTTCGACATCTTGTGGGGTAGCGCCAGGCCAATTAGTGACGACAGTGATTGTTCTCACTTCAAGATCAGGGATCATTTGCACCGGTATTTTAAAAGCCGCGACTATCCCTAGTATCGAGCAGATCAATACCGTTACTGCAACCAAAATAGCGTGCTTTACACTTGCTTTTAACATCACACACTCCTACAAACTTGGTACGATGTTCAGCATTTGGCCTTGCTGCAATAATTCATTGCCTTCAACCACCACCTGTTGACCAACAGCTAAGCCAGATAAAACTTCAATGTGACCATTGATCCGCTTGCCGACTTGCACATTTATACGTTGCGCCTGACCATCTGCAACAACAAAAACACTAAAACCACCGTCTGGGTGACGTAAAATCGCATCGCTTGGGATCACCACTGTATTTTTCTGAGTGCGCATTAACGGTAGTTTAGCGGTTGCCGACGCCCCAACGCGCAATTCCTCCTGCTTCGGAATTGCGAGCCTGAGCAAAAATGTTCGGCTCGCTCTATCCATAACCGGAAGCTTTGCTAATACATTCGCTTGATACTCCACAGTTGGAGCGCTGGCCACGCTGAACTTGACCATGCGGCCAAGTGATACAAGCTGAAAGTATTCTTGTGGCACCTGTAAGTCTAACCATAAGCTTTGGTTACTAACTAACTCAAAAACCGTTTGGCCGCGCGTGACCCACTCCCCTAAATCAACCGCTCGCTTCGCTATTACACCAGTAAAAGGTGCCTTTAATTGATGGCGGTTAAGTAGCTCTTGCTGATAAGCAATATTTGCTTGAGCTTCTAAAATTGACGCCTCAGCTGCTTGAAGCTTGGCTTTTCTATCTGCAAGTTCAGTTTGCGCGAACAGCTTTTGCTGTGACAGCGACTGGGCTTCTTTGACCAAACGTAATGCATTATTCCGGCCAACCTTTGCTCGCTCAAGCGCGGCTTCTAAACTTTGCAGCTCTGCATTAATCAAAGCGGCATCTAAGGTCATTAAAACAGTATTTGCAGCAACAACATCGCCAGCTTCAGCTGAGATTGTCGTTACAACCCCCTCTGTCAGGCTCGAAACCTGTGCATGCTGAGCTGCAATAATTGAACCTGTCAACGCGAGCGTGCGTTCAAGCTGTTGCTGTTTTACATCAGCGACCACAACGTTGGCTGCTGCGGCATAGAGATTAAAAGACAGAAAAGAGAGTATTAAGCAAACGCATTTCATCTAATTTGTTCCAAAGTTAATAATATATTCCCTTCAGCATATATTGATAAACAAGTTATGCCGATTTCGATTTAGCTTCATTAACGACAAGTTAAACAGCAAAAACGGCGACACCCTAACACAAATAGCAATCATTACCATCTAAACACGGTAAGGCGCTTAAAAAGTGTAGTTTGTGGGATAACAGTTGGTCAAAAAAGTATCAAGGGGATC
Source organism: Pseudoalteromonas piscicida (assembly GCF_002744175.1). GTDB lineage: Bacteria > Pseudomonadota > Gammaproteobacteria > Enterobacterales > Alteromonadaceae > Pseudoalteromonas > Pseudoalteromonas piscicida_B. The sequence continues at coordinate 35,404 of NZ_NKHF01000105.1, read as the reverse complement.
ATAGACATATAAAATAGACACAAGCAAGCTTGTGTCTATTTGGGAGGTTATTTAATGTAATTTTAAAAACAATGAGTTAGCTCATTCCCTTTCCAAACCTCAGCTTGATTAGAAATGACTGTGCAAGCTCATCTATTGGTTTAATAATGTCAAAGACGATACATTGCGCACACCAGGGTGACTCATGTAATCGTTTTTTATCCCTTCAACTCTCAATGACTTGCCAACTAAACTTGGATTTAACTTGGGGCTAAAAGCATCTCGCTGAGAAGCTTCAAGTTTTATATAGAGTTTATTGCCTTCTACATTGGGATCACTTAACTCTAACGCATAAATATGATTAACCGGCGCGGTAATTTTTCCGGTCAACACCACAGCCGACCCATTATTTAACGCCAATACATCCGAAACACTTAAATCATCAGATGGTTCAGGTGCTTGTTCAAATAGGTGAATTTCACTAACTTGTCGAACACCCGGTGCACTCATATAAGAAGCGCGCACACCCTTGATAATTAATGTAGAGTCAAGAATAGACGGATTGAGCTGAGGGCTAAACGCTGCTCGCTGGTGGCTTTCTAACTTAATATTAATGGTGTAACTTGAGTCGGTACTGTCTTCAAGCACTAGGGCATAAATGTCATTTAACGCTGATTTTACTCGCCCTATCAACTCAATTTCATTACCTTGCGCTGTTGCAAGCGCTTGCTCAACTGACAGTGCAATCGGTGCAATTTGGATATCACTAACATAACGGATCCCAGCCTCGCCCATATAGCTATCACGAGTACCTGTCACCAAAATAGTTTGACCTAAAATTTCAGGGTTAAGCTGTGGATTAAAATCACTGCGCTGTGATGATTCTAGTTTCACGTTGATGGTCACAGATGTGTCTGTGGTATCGCTAAGCAATAGTCCGTAAATACTATTAACCTCAGCCGTTACTTTACCAATCACCGTAAACTGAGTTCCTGTGGTAGCTGCCAGTGCCTGCTTAACAGACACCGTGCCACCTGGTGTTGGCTCAGGATCTGGATCTGGGTCTGGATTGGTTTGCCCCGAACCATAGGGTGCATTAAATGAATTGTTTTTGTAGGTGTCGGTATTCCATGCATCAAAGCCCGATGCTGGCGTCCCCCAAGGCTGGCCGTTATTTGGATCAAATCGCTCTTGCTGGGCCATAGGTATCGGTGTGACTTCACCACTTACATGACCATTATTACCATCAAAATACTGATAAGATTCCGGAGTTGCAAGCCAATTAACTAGGTTAACTGCAAGTACTGCTGCATTACCGCTATCTGTCCAGCCTGGATACGTCTTCTTGGTATTACCATTATCTTGGCGTTTGTATTTAGGCGTCGCATCTTCAATTGGTGATGAATCTCCAATAAAAGCCGCTTTACCAAAACCTGCTTTTGCAATAGCAACATATGGACCTTCGTTTCGACCACCAAAATAAAGTCCATCATCTTTAGCATGACGCCACTTTGCTGGAGTGTCTGATGGTGAAAAATAAACTAGCCCCTTGGCTTTTTGCTCATCAACAATCGCAAGCGTCGCGCCGGCCGCCATCAATACTGGCGTAACACCTAAGGTAATACCCTCTGTTTTACTCGCAGGCTCAATACCACTCACCCCTTGCTTGTAATCCACCGCGTTAAAGCGAAATCGAATACCAAAGTTTTCAGCAAGCCAACCTGCATCTGCAGACTTAGGGTTACGCCAATCACCGTATTCACCGCCAATGTTATACTTGGCTAGATCAGAGCGGTTATAACCATTAAAGACTTCAGTTGCATCCCAAGTATTTAGGTTCCGATCTGCATCATAGTGATCTGCTACAAAAAAGAGTCCTTTACCATCGGCCACAAACTGTAACAACGCTGCTTGCTCAGACTGTGTAAACGGACGGTTTGTTTCTGCAAGTACAAATACATCGGCATGCTTAATAGCATCGTAGCTGATAATGGCTTCGTTTTGATTAACTTGCGAAGTACGGTCATCGAAAAACCGTATTTTACCGTCACTATTTAAGTCGACTCCACGATACTCTTTTACTGTGTAACCTTCTCTTACCAGCGCATCGGCGAAATCAGAAAAAGCACCATCAATTACCCAATCGGCATTCCCTTCAACACCACCGTGCGACACATCAAATAAAACGGTTTTACCATTGTTATTTGCACTAGGCGTTTTTACTGGAGCTTGGTTATTCCAGTCATAGGGCTGTGCCGCAAGCGCTGAGGTTGAAATTGTAGCGGCCAATACTAGGCTACCAAGTGTAAACTTTACTTGTTTCATTACTCAAATCCCGTTGTTAATAGTTTTAAAAAAGCCATAAAAAAGCCGCCTTACGGCGGCTCTGTGTATTAGTTAAGTGGCTGCGTTAGATCTAATTGATACAGCGCAAAACCTCTGTCATCGGTTTTACCGGTAGGAAGAATGTGATTAAACTGCTGACTGTATGCTTCTGCGTCTGCGCTTGTTGAGCTAAAGAACTCAATAGTTGCACCAACCACAGGAGCAAATGACCAGTTCATATCTGCGGATGGATCTAAACCCTCAGCACCGTTTTGGTCACTAACATAGGTGATATAGTCAGCCACTACTTGACGGTTTTCATTTGGCGAATCGACCACAATTTTTTCACCAGATATATTTGGGAAATTACCACCACCTGATGCGCGATAGTTATTCGTTGCCACCAAGAAAACTTGATCATCTGTTACCAACTCACCCTGATACTTAAGTGCTTTAATCCGGTTGCCATCAGACACCTTGTCTCCATTTGCAGCGTAGCGGGCAGGCTCAGTAACATCAATTTGATAGCTTACGCCGTCTAATACATCGTAATTATAGGAAGGGAAATCTGGGTTGATAAGCGCCTGAACGCCCTCGGTGTTTGGAGTGATCTGATTGAACTGGCCTGCGGACATCTCAAGCCATTCGCGCACTTCACTTCCCGTAAGCTTTAATACTTTTAGTACATTAGGGTAAATATACATGTCAGCGACGTTACGATAAGCAATATCACCTGCCGGAATGGCTGTAAAGTCGTCAGGACCGCCACGACCCGCTCTAAATGGCGCACCGGCGGAAAGAATAGGTAAACCATCCAGTTCTGTGCCTTGTACAATTTTTGCGGTGTACCACGCTTGTGCATCGGTTACAATTTGAATAGATGGATCGTCATTAACCAAAGCGAAATAACTATTCACTGTGTTGGTGATTTTTGCAAAAGGCTCATTTACCCACGCGCGCGTCTCAGCGTGTTCACGATGAACAGCAGCTTCAATAGCGGCATCACTTTCTACTAAAGAAACCGTATTGCGGTTATCGTCGGTCTCATAAATTGGCTTGAGCGTTGACTGGGAGTCAACAACTACCCACTTGCCCGATTTAAACTGAATATCTAGGTCAATTACTCCTAAGTGATTCCCCCAAAACCCAGGCATAACAGCCGCAACACCATTAATTGTGCCTTTGTCGTTATCAACACCATGCGCTTCTAACTCAACATAGCCTGCACCTGGGAAGTTAGCGTGTGCATGACCAAACATAATTGCATCGATATCATCTACTTTAGATAACGCATATGAAGCGTTTTCTGCCATTGGCTTATCAGCACTCACATCTAGCCCAGAGTGTGGAATAGCAACAACAATATCCGCTCCCTCAGCTTTCATTTTAGGGACGTAGTGTTTAGCCATTTTAATGATATCTTTGGCAATTACCTTACCTTCAAGGTTAGCCTTGTCCCACTGCATTATTTGTGGTGGTACGAAACCAATAAAACCCACGTTAATCACTTGCAGCTTATCGTTTTCATCAAAAAACTGCTTTTCTTGGATGATATAAGGTTTAAACAAAGGCACATCGTTTGACTCGTCTTCATCGCCATCTACCTTAAATACATTGGCACTGATGTAAGGAAAGTTGGCATCATCAATTGCTTCGTCTAAAAATGCGAGACCAAAGTTAAACTCGTGGTTACCGATATTCGCAACATCGTAAGACAATGTATTCATCGCCTTATAAACCGGGTGAACTTCACCTTCTTTTAGATTTTTTATCTTGGCCATATAATCACCAAGTGGACTACCTTGGATCAAGTCTCCATTATCCACCAACATGGTGTTTTTGGCTTGGCTTCGCGCTTGGTGAATTAACGCTGCGGTTTTGACCAACCCTACTTTGTCATCTTGCTTGTCTGAAAAGTAGTTGTAATTTAATACATTCGCATGGAGATCTGTGGTTTCCAGTAAACGTAGAGAAACCGAAGTGCCCTCTTCTGGAATATCAGGTCCTTTTGGCACATTTATTTCAAAGTCATTGTCTGAATCTGAGCAGCCAGTCATGATGCTTGTTGCACCGCAAAGCAGTGCGATTGGAAGTAGTTTTGTTTTCATAAGTCCTTTCTTAACTTTGTTTGCATACCCGTGCGCATGCTTATGGTTAATACAGTAATGCCAATTCACACTGCTTCTAGCTGCACTTCTAGAAATAGAAGCCGAAGCTAGAAGCACAGCGAATCAGTATCAAACCGTTGCGTTTTACGTGGCGGGTGTCACTATACGAGGGAAAAAAGTCAAGAAAGCTAAGGTTTTATGGCAGTTAGGTGCTATAAATATGACGTTACTAAGTCAAACATCCATGGCTAACAGCAAAATGCTTTATAAGCATAAACAACTGTTAGGGCAACCCCGTTAGAATTTGTATTAAAGAAACTTTTATAAAGCTTTGCTTTTTATTGACTTGTTCTTGAGTTAAATCTGGTTTCCACTTTAACCAAGGTTTTACAATTTCCTCACGTTCAGGGCCGTGAGTGAAGTTAAAATCTGCTGCGTCTTCTTCATAAAGTCGTTTTAATCGACTCTGCTCTCCCAAACTAAACCCAGCCCAAAATAGCTCTGGTCGATTGTTTTGCTTATCAAACTCCTTGGTCAATTCATCTTTGCTTCTAGTAAGCTCATAAATAGGAATATCTGGTAGTGGTTTAGTATTATCCATATGTCGGATAATCAACTCCCACCTTAAATGACAGTACATAGCTGAGTTTTGTATTCCCACAACATCCATACAAAGGTTTACCTTTGGGTATTTATCACGATCTTTGTGCACTAAACGGACAAAAAAACGTGGGACTCCCATATCGCCAATTTGCTCAAAAATTTCCGCTTCTATATCCAGCCATGGAAAACACTGATTGCCAAACTCATCCAGCTCGTCTGAGCCAACATCAAAACTAAAACTAACGGTTTGTTTAACTCTATCGAAGTAGGCATATTTATGCCCCAACATTCTCAAAAAGTATGGATAAATATTCAGTAAAAAAAGCGAAATAACTAAGTTAAATAAAAATCGCCCAGAAAAAAGTTCAATTAACCCTTCATTAGTGATATCTTCCGAAAAAAAATACAACACAATATTAAATAACAAGAGAAACCATAGTCCACCGCATAAACCTAGAGGTAAAAACATCAAAAACCGTTTAAACCCCCCTTCATCTAACACTAAGTGAAATCGCCACATTTCCCGCTGGATCGTTTGAAAAATCTTTCCGTCAGTTTCATCATTAAGCAAGGCTACTCCCTTTTCTTTCGGACCCATAAGGTACAGTATATTACACTCTTTAAAAAAACCATTATATCGTGTACGTCTCACTTTCAGTAACCTCCACCGGTCTCATAACTTTCATAATCTATAGGGAGAGTCATATAATTATCTAAAATCAACTTAGGACTTATACTAATGCTAGTTACATCATCTGGAATCTTGAAATAGAAGTCACCTGAAACATGCTCATTTTCTTTAGAAAAAGTAGGAGTATAATCTTGAGTTCCATAAACCCATGTTCCTTTATGCTTATTAAGTGTCACTTTATGTCGATACTCATAATTAACAACTAGACTCAAATCAGACACCCCAATCTCAAACCTTGGTGTTAACACCTTAACCAAATAAGCATTGTCTCCTAAGTTGGATATTGAGACTTTCGGCTCAAAAAGTATAGAGTTGACATAATTATGATACTTCTCAGGGTTTGTAAAAGCAGGTAGATTTTCACCAGACTTTGAGAAGGGACCATTTTTAGCCCAAATTTCTAACTTTGACTCGATTAATGACTCAGCTACTATTGTAGTTATTATACTTCCGACGAGTAAAGCCCAACCTACCGGACCTAATTTGGCAGCAAATATACCATACATCGCCGAAGAGAATGTCACGCCAGAAGCTATCAACATTGTCGTACCCGCTACAGTGTCATTCCTCTCTATAAGCTTCAAGGCGTCTTTTAATAATATGTCAGCTCCTACAAACCCGACAACTCCACTAAACAACCTAAGCTTTGTAAACAATAATATTGATCTACGAATTTTAATAGCATGTTCAACTTCTTTAACCTGATTAATTGCATTAAAAAGAGAAACGGACGCTGCTATTTGAGCCCCAATTATCGCGACATTTTTTTCGTTCTCATAACTCTCCCCTTTGCCTTCAAAGTTTTTTTTATAGTCTGAATAAGCAAGATAGGTACTGTAAGAAACCAACATAAAAACAATATGGGCAACAGATTTATTTATAAGCTGAGCACCTAAGTTTGCTTTTGTAGAGGATATTCCATTAATGGAATAGTCTCCGCCTAATTCTTGTGCCACATTGAAAGCAAATCCACCTTTATAAAGTGACGTTTTTGGCATGGTAAGCGCACTTTTACCCCTGAGCACGGAGTCTTGAACCTCCTTAATATCTGAAACCCTCAGTGCTAAAGCTATAATAACCTCTTTGGTCTTTTTCAACATTTCAGCATTGTGAGGTTTGTTTCCAGGCCCTTTAATTTTTAGCTTTAATGTATCAGCAACAACCTTAAGATCTCTTTTTGCTATATTTGCTTGTTTTCCGTTACTTGCCTGTCTGAGTATCCGCTGAAAAGGTTTTTTTGCCTCGCCCGTGACAAGTTTCTGCAAAACAGGCAAATCAACGAACTCTTTGGTAATTGCAACTCTATCGTTTGGCATCGCTCCTAAAGGATGAACCTCTAGTTCACCAAACCAACTTGGAGACCTCGCTTTTATCGTTGCACCAACAATATGCAATAGTCTTTCACTAGGTGGTATCTTCTCAAATTTCAGTACAGCTAACTGTTGCTGAAGTGCGACGTACTCTTGTACACCTTTGAGTGAAATATCAACTCCTCCTTTAGCAACATTAAAAGCGGATCCCTCCATGTTGATGTGCGGATTATCTTGGATATTACTTTTAAACTTTTCCGGTGTGAATTCCCCAAGCTCAGATGAAATCAATTCTTCATCATAAATGGAACTCTTGAGCATATCTCCGTAAGCATCTGGGTGAGCACAAAATAGAACATTAAAAAAGCTACTCTCATTGTCGAAATGTTGCCATACAAACTTTAGTGCTTTACTTTGTTGAAGCTGTAGATCTTTTCTAATTCGTGTCAACTCTGTTTTGTTAACCATTGAATCTATGTATATAGGTATAGAATCATCGGGCATAGTTAATAGTAAAAAATGCTCGGATGTGAGTCCTAGTCCATCATCAAAAGCTGATTGTTCAAGTGTACTAAAATCAATTAGTACAGATTTTTGGGTGGGCGGGATCGTAATATTATTACTAGAACAAAGATCAGAAAGTGTAGTGTTCTGAGCCTCTATTTTTCTATTGTAGATATCATACAAGTTATTTCTAGCATCAATTATTGACTGCAATTCGTTAACAACTTCTTGTGGGTTTTCACCTAGAAGATATTGCTCTAACTTATCCTCAGATACTAAGGCGGCTGCCTTTCTAAGCACCTTAGAAGTGTTGTCATTTTGTTCATATAAATTTGTAGCGAGTCGATTTCTCATTTTTGTGTAATCAATTTCATAGAGTGACTCATCAAAAAGGAGCTTATGAGCAATTAACGCTGACTTTTGAAAGCCATTTTTAGACAGCTCAGTTTGTCTGTTTCTCAGGCTATGTAATGCAGCTTCTCCATCCAAATAGTATTTTTGCGCTATCCCCAAAACATCATGTAAATAAATACAGGGCTCACCGTTTTCGTTGGCTTTTAGGTTTTCAATATTGTCCCAGTTGGGGGCTGATGAAAAATCGATGGTTTGCATCCGCTCGCTACGATAGGTCGAGGCTTTACCTTCGTCTGGGCACTTCGACGTCATTGGCTTTTTATCAAAGCGACTGTCATCTGGCTTCATATCACCCAATGCGCTGATGTAATCCCACGACCATTGCACGCGTGAAAAGGCAACTTGATAAGTCATGGTTTCAACTGAAGTTGAGTCTGAGAAGAGACCTTTTGCGCGAATTGGCAGTGTGAGTCTTGGCATGTGCATGCCATTGTTAGGCCTGAAGTTTTGACCATGATGCTCGCGAAGGTCAACTTCACTAAGCAAGCCCTCTGCAATAGCGGCTATTTCGCGCCACAAATAACCATTGACAAAAAAGTAATAGTAGCCAACAGGTTCGTCTTCTTGAAATGCTTTTTGATCTTTAAACATAGGCACGTATTCAGGTGCCTTTGCTTTATTAATATCAAGCGATGCTTCTGAAAACACACGTAGTTCAACCGTCTCCACGAAAGGAATTTGGTCGTCAGATTTGGGGGATGACGCCCGTTGAGTTTCAGCAAAACCAAGGGGCACAGTACAATCTTTGCCGTTTAATCCTTGAAGTTGCAATTCCAGCGTACAAGGTGCTTGCTCATCGTTCAGTTCAGTATTAAAAATATGTGTGCCCATACTTTATTGCCCTCCCTGCTCTAGTTTTTTTTGTTGTTTGTTTGCGCCTTGCTTTATCACGAAATTTCCCTGTGAGATAAGACTACGGCTGCTTTGGTTCTTTAGACCAAATGCACTTTGGATTGGATCTTGTTCGGTAACCATTGCCTCTCTTTTTGCCACTGACAGTGAGCTAGGAGTAGCACCGCCCGGTTGGTTTAGGGGAGAAGGCGGCGTATTTTTACTGTTAGAGATCATAAGATCTCCTTGGCGAACGGCGGGTTTTCCTTCGATATACACATCAAAAGAGCCAAGAATAAATTCGGCTTTGCCTTTAATTGTGCCACTGGCAATGCCTTTCTTTTTGCCGGGCTGATCACCTGTACTTTTTGAAAAGTTACTTTTGATGTTGGCTGCAGGATTACCATTGATTTTTACCGAGCTTGCCGTGCTCGCTGCATCTTTGGATTTGGCGAGATTGCTATAAGGAATTGGCACAACAACTTTACCAATTTTAGTCCAGCAAACATCTATGGTATTGAGCATGCCACCGCTGTCTTTATGGACTGCGGTGCGGCCATTAATTAATACGTTTTGGCCGCTTACGATGCCAACTTGCTGCGCCTCACTAGCTACGTCTTTTTCGATTTGTTCCTCGCTACCAACTTGCCATCCTATTTTGCGCTCAACCAAATCTAAAAATGCTCTGGCGTCATCAATTGGCTTATGCATATCCATGCCAGTTTCAGGCTCTTCATGGGGTAGTATGGGCTGGTTTTTATCGGCATCCCACTGCGGTGGTGGCACAATATAGTCACTAATAAATTCAGTGATCATCTCTCCAAGCACCATATCACCGTATTTGGCTCTGGCTATCTCATCAATAAATGCATTTTCACCGCTTGTCTTGTCAGGGAATACGGCAATCCCATTTACACAGCCAATGGCACCATTATTTTTCGCTGCGATAGTGAGCTTTAATAATGCTGGATTATTGTGGCGCCAAGATACACTACCACCCACTCTCAATGTGGCGGTAGTTGCGTCTTGATCGTATTGAATTGAATCCGGCTCTTTTCCCTTTACAGCTGCGATAAAACTCATCACTGGCTCCTTGTTACTGCAATTAATTGTGGTTTTTGCTGTTCTATGATTAACCACACTCGTTCAATATGAGTGTTTAAAGGATTGTGTAAATAGCTGCTTGCAACTGCAAGTCCAAGCGCATGATGACCAACGCCGCTATAACCAATAGTGTTGGCCGTGTTACGTAGTTCAATTAGCGAGTCATGCTCTTGGTACAGTGCTCGAGTGGCGTTAAGCCAGGTTCTTTGCCATTGTTCGCCAAGCAGACAAGTTGAAACGTATGGCTCATGTATATTTGCGTTTAGCTCGGTTAATAATTCGCTTAAGTCACCTTGATACACTGTTGCTTCACAAGCTAAGTCTGTGTTTGCTCCGAGTAATACGCAACCACCTTCACTTAGCACTGTCCCCTCAGGACCTCCAACAACTTGTAGTTTTCCTACCCACTCTGGTCGTGACGCTTCGTCATAGCCAATACAGCTATCAACGAACACATATAGGCTATGTGGGCTTAGTCTGTTTAAATCGCACGTTTTGTGCGTAACGATACTATCAACGGTCAATTCAAGATCGTTACAAAGTTTACGCGCCTCTTGTTCGTCAATGTATAATTCGCCATCTTTGGAGCAAGCGGTGATCAGGTGCATAGTGCCATCCCAAGTGTTGGCCATCTGATCAAACTTCTCTTTGGTTTTACTTAGCAAAGTGTCTAATATTGTTAAACACCGATGTTTACGCCTAGTGACAGAAATTTCTTCTATTTGTGCACATAAATATGGTGCGTCGAGACTCTGGTCATATTGCACAATTGCTTTACTCGGTGTACAAAAGCGCATGTTATTGGCGACTGCTGTGTATAACGCACTTTGATGACAGCCCGCGGGCGTAGCGGTTGCGATTAACTCAAACTGCATGATGTGCTCCCTCTTCTTCAACCAAAAACACACTGCTGCAGCCCGTTTGACTCTTTTTTACCGAACCGCGCCAGATCAAGGATAATTGCTGGGTTTGTGAGTCAATCACAAGCGTATCGCACTGCATAGAAACAGGGGTAGCTTCAGCGCCATTTATTAATCGACAGCGTGGATGAACTAAAGGGAGTGTAAGTCTAAGACTTTGTCCGTAGGGCAAGCCTTGCGTTAACCCCATCAGTTCAAGCCACCAGCCATCGCTAAAGCGGTTGGAAGTTTGTTGATCGAGTGGAGCCACCTGATAATGCGCCGCTGGAACCGCAGTTTTAAAAGGAAATTTACCTGCCAATACCGCAGACGCGTCTACTTCAGGCAGTTTGTCTACCCTTGGGGACCAAAAAGGGGGGATCGCAGCAAAACAGGCCACCGCAGTTTCATGACTTGGCTTTTTTAACACCTGATCGGCATATTCAACTTGTGGTAACTGACGGCCTTTAGCGTCTTTATTTCTTAGTTTATATCCTCGTCCGAGCGGGTTTTGTGCCAAGATTTGTTTTTCATCAGCAATGCTTGCACCGCCAAATGCCAATTGATAATTCAATACGCAAGGCGATAGCACATCAGGTCACTTGCAACCGGACCGAATAAAGACCTCCTCCAGTGTCGCTCACCTGTCACTCGCAGTAGCTTATCGACAAATACTTGGTCGTTGCACCCAAGCTTTACACCCACCTCAACAACACGAGCCTGTTTATCGGTAGGTGGAAAGCACGTTAGTTCACCATATACTTCAAACCCTGCTTTATATGGCTGCGTTTCACTCACCGCTGTTAAGCAGGCTTCTAGCCCTTTACCGTTGAAATCATCAGCAAGCACAACGGGCTCGCCAGTTGGATCTGGCACTAGATTGCCTTCCTTGTCGTATTCAAAGTTCTGCTTTACGACCAGCAAGGCAATAGCGTCTTTATTTTCGTCCCATGCGTCAATAGTGCTACTTTGCCAGTTCGATTCATTCACTAGCATGCCATTAGCTCCTTCTTTACTAATTGCCACTGTCGCTCATGCATTTGAACAAAATAAAGCGCCGCGCCAAGTGATCGTGAAGGTAACTTTGCAAGCTTACGTTGCACAGCAAGGCCAACAACTCCTTGGTCTAGCCATTGATTTGGTGCTAATTCATCGCGCCCCGCAAGTTGATAATGGATATTAGCGGATGCTAATGCTTGGCGTTCGTACTCGGCTTGCTTAAAACTAGGTAGTTTTTGTGATTTTTGAGATTTAACACCTGTTTTAACATCACTTATTGCACTTTCCTCAGGTAGCTCTATATTAGTAATTTGCTTCCATGCTTCGTATGCGCCCTTCGCTGTACTAGGGACTTGAAGTAATTGGACTAAGTTTTGTAGTGATCTGGTATGCGAAAAATACGGACATACTTCGGCAATGTAGCTTGGGTTTTGTTGGCAATAAAGTAGGCTGGGCTCATCCCAGTTCGGATCGTCAAGCAGACCCGCTAGTTGCAACAACTTAGCCTTAATTGCAACATCATCTGTCATGGCAAATCGCTTGATTAACTGCTGCGATAACTGATCGTTCCCCTCGATCCACATATTCACTAATACGGCAAATGCAATCTCAGGGTTGCTATGCTCAAGCGCAGCCAAAAGCTGATGACGAGACAGAGAAACCGAGCTAAAAGCCATACAGATCAGACTTGTTGGCCAGCATTCGTCAGTCGACAATATTCGCTGCCTAAGGGCATCTCCAAAATCCAGCTGCCATGCCGATAAATTATGTACCAATAAATCTGCAAGTACTGGACTACGACCGATAGCTGCAAGCACCTCATCAGTTTCTCCGCTAAAATCCCTCGTTCCGAATAAATGCTTAATTAGTAGCAACAGCGGTGGTGAGTCAATTTCTTGCGTTAACTCAAATACTTCCTCAATAGAGCCGTTTACCAAGCGCTCAATTTGGGAAAGGTTTATCCAATGCGCTTCATCCGTCGCTGCTAACGTATAGAGGTGATTAAGTAGCTGCTGCTCAAGGGCATACAAACGTCCCTGCTCTACAACTTGACGTGTGTTCAATTTTTCATAATGTCGCCAAAGTGACTTAAGCTGCTGACGATGCACAGCTAATTTAGTTGTTGCTAATAACATAGTAACGACAACCCAGCTTAGTTTAGTCTGATTGGCCAGCCTTGCAGGCTCAAATCTTGCTCAATATCAGCGTTTAGCAATTTACCCTCGAGGTATATTTCACCATTACCATTAATGGCGATACTGCCATTTTTGGTTTTAACACATACCTTTTGTTGTGCGCTTAACACTACCGTACCATTGTTGTCTGAAATGGCGGCAGCGGGAAAATCTTTGTGGCTAGATAAGCGACCAATCACCACTGGCATTTCCACACTATGAAGTAACACTTCATCATCAATGGCTGCTCTACAAACGCTGTCTAGCTGACCTTGTACGTTCAGTTCAACATTAGCCTCATGGCATTTAACACGTAATATTTTGCCCAACTCATCAATGGCAGATACTCGCCACACAGTACTATTTAATGATTGAGGAAACTGTACAACATTACTTTTCATAGACTTTGCTCCCTGCTTAGTTATGGCTGATTGCACTACCCGACACCGCGATATTGCTAGCGCTCAGATTCAAATTATTGGCTTCAATTGTGATGTTACCGGCGGCATCAATCTCTATTTTTCCGCCGCCCTGAGACAACTGAATGGACCCGCTGCCTTGCCCTACAATCGAAATATTTCGCTCTGCATTAACAGTAAAGTCGCCATTTTGGGCGGCTAACTCCACGTTCCCTTGAACACTGAAATAACTAATATCTTGAGCTGCCTCAAGGCTAATATTCTGCTGCGATTCAAATAGAATATTGCTCTGTGAAGACTGAATGTTAATGTCTGTATCTGCGCTAAGCTGAACCGCTTCTTTGGCGTTTATTTCAACATTTGCTTCAATACTTTGGATATAGATGGCATCTTCAGCACGAATGCTGATCTCTTTCTCTGCTTCAGCTGCCATATTAGCTTGTGATGACATTGTCATCGCTTCTTTCGATTTAATATCGATATAACCTTTTTGGGTTTCAAGCTTGATAAATTCACTTCCTTCGGTTGCGTTAAATTCAAGGATATTTTCTTGCCCTTTGGTGAACAATTGAATTTTCTCTTCACCTTGTTTGTCATCCATCAATAAGGTGTGCTCTGCCTTGGTAACAAGTTTGTTTTCTGTTGAATTTTCAGCTGTGACAGGGCTTAAGGCCTCGTCATTAAACAGCGCGCCGAGAATAACGGGCCGATCTAAATCGCCATTTTCCCCAGCAACAATAACCTCAGTGCCTTTGTTTAGCGGGAAATGCATACCATGCCCTCCCGGTCCGCCATAATGTTGCATTAATCGTGTTGGCTTGCTTTGCTCCCCTTCACCATCTTGATTAAATGGCAGTTTAACTTTGTAACGACCTTTGTCATCCACCTCTTGCTCAATAGTGGCATTAAACGACGCAAATACTTTTTTCCGTTTTATCACGGGTGCTTTAAACTGCACGTCGATTGGAATAATCGTAGCTTGATTTTTATAGGTTAACCCTTTGACTTTTGAGCCATATTCAACACTACCACTCTGACAGCCCTTGTGCGCCACCGACACTATCAGGTAGCGGCCGCTGTAACTTGGGTGATCGGTAATAGTTAAAGTAAGGCCTGGTCGAAGCGCTCTACAATCGGTATCTACAATAAATAAGTTTCTTTGGCAGTCGATGCTTTGCTGGTGCACTTGAGTAAGCGTGTCGCCATCGCCTTGAGTGGTAAAGTTTTCAGCATAAATACTGCTTTCGCCAAAACCTGCCACTGTAGACTGGTTCTGGCTGTTGAGTGAAAACGCACTACCGCTCTCATAATCTTCATCGTAGAGATGAAATCCAGCATTCAAAAAGCTCGATTTTTTAGAAAAAGCAAACACCGATTCACTGGATCTCACTTGTCCCGTCGGCGCGACATAAGGCAAAGTGATCTCTTCCATTTGTGAAGAAAAGTCACTACTGGTGTTAAACACCGACAAGTTTGCCTGGCCATCAGTAGACTCGATACTGCCATAGACAAACCCATATCGCCGCATTAACCGAGTTACAAAGTCAAAGTCGCTTTCATCATATTGCACCGTCATTTCTAATGTTGGTGATGATGCTTTTACCTGTAATTTGGCAGCTGGGAACCCTGCCTTATCTAACACGCTTTTCACAATGGCATCTGCTGACATATCAGTGAAGACACGGTTTGATCTTTGATGCTTTAATAACACCAACAAAGATTGCAAAGACAAGGTATAAACATAGCCTTGATGATTGCGACCATGGCAAAGATACTCGGTAATGATCCCGGAAATGGTTCTATCTGACATCGCCCATGTAATGGTTAGTGTCACATCCTTACCTATTACTAAGTCGGGCTCGATTAACTCTTCACTTAACACTTCAATGTTAAATTGGTAGTCATTACATAAGCTGTCATTGTTGGACTCAAAACTCAGTACTTTAAATAAACTCCCTGATAGCCCCGCGATTTCAATCGCAAAATGACTTTCATTGGCTGTAGGAAGTTTATCGGCAAGTGATGCTAACATTTCCATAATCGTCTCCTTACTCGTATTGACCGTTAGCTTAAGTCGGCAAATACGGCTTCAATTTCACCCTTGTCATCCAGTGTAAGCGTTAGCAAATCTGGCATATCCTCTTCGCTCATAAAGCCTAAAATTGAGCGAGCTATTCCCGGTAAAATCTGTTGTTCAATCGTTGCGTTGACTAAGCGTGCGCCACTATCAGACATCGCACACTTATCCGCAAGATAATCAAGTGCGCTTTGGTCTACACGAAGTCCTATTGCATGGTTGTCCCGCAAACGCGTAGCCACTTTCTCAAGCTTTAATGCAACAATATGCTTTAGTACTTCGGTATCTAGTGGAAAAAACGGTACGACCTGCATCCGAGCTAATAATGCCGGAGCAAAATGCGCGAGCAAGTTTGGCTTAATCAAGCTGACTAGCTGCTGAAAGCTTGGTCGCTCAAACGGCGTTTGTGCTTTATTTCCTTCAGCTTCTTCATCTTCCGGTACACCTTGCTGAATGATGCCATCAACCATCTGCTGCATCGCTTGTTGCTCAGTTTCAGGTGTACACGCGTTAATGATCTGCTCAGCACCTAGGTTTGAAGTCATAATGATAACGGTGTTTCTAAAATCTATTTCACGTCCTTCTCCGTCTCGCATTACACCCATTTCAAACACCTGATAAAACATGTTCATAACATCTGCGTGTGCTTTTTCAACTTCATCAAGCAGCACCACAGAGTATGGTCGTTGGCGCACTGCTTCAGTTAGCACTCCCCCTTCACCATATCCAACATAGCCAGGGGGTGAGCCTTTTAATTGAGAAACCGTGTGTGATTCTTGATATTCGCTCATGTTTATGGTGGTTAAAAACTTCTCACCACCAAATAGAAGCTCTGCTATGTGTTTGGCAGTTTCTGTCTTACCTACACCAGAGGGGCCAGCCAACAGAAACACACCTAATGGACCAGCCGATGCCGACACGCCAGCTTTAGCTACCCGCAATGTCTGTGCAATTGCGGTAAGCCCAGCGGTTTGTCCGACCACATGTTGAGCTAGTGACTGTTCTAAGGTAATAAGATTTTCAAGCTCATCTTTCACCATGTTACCGACAGGGATCCCTGTCCAGCTCGCAATCACTTGCGCAACAGTGTCACTGGTCACTTCGGAGAAAATGGCATTATCGTCTTGATTTAAAGACGCAAGCAAATGTCTTATCTCTGGTTTTTCTTCTTCACTTGCAGCATGCAAAGCATTAAATACTTCGATTTGCTTAGCTCGGCTTTGCTCAAGCGCAGCCAGTTCAGTCTGTGCTTGCGCCAACTCATTGGTCAAACTTTGAATACAAGTTTGATCGGCAATACCCAGCTTTGATTCCAACCCCAAGCGTTCAATACGGCTTTGGTAATAGCGAATTTGCTCTTTCGCTTTGTCAATAACCACAGGAGAGGTGGCAGGCCCCATTCGGACCATGGCCGCAGCTGTATCCAGCACATCAATGGCTTTATCCGGTAATTGTCTACCGGTAATATATCTTGCAGACAGTGATACTGCCGCTTCGATTGCGCTGTCAGTAATTTGGATTTGATGGTGTTTTTCGTATTTGTCTTTTAAGCCGGTTAGCATGAGCTTCGCTGCTTGCTCACTCGGCTCGTCCACCTTAATTAGCTGAAAGCGTCGCTCAAGCGCAGCATCTCGCTCAAAATACTTTTTATATTCACTCCATGTTGTTGCAGCAAGCGTGCGTACTTCCCCGCGCGCAAGGGCTGGTTTTAATAAGTTGGCGGCATCACCCATGCCCGCATCACCACCAGCACCAATCAAAGTATGGGCCTCGTCTATAAACAAGATCACAGGCGTTGCGGCGCCCTTCACTTCATCAATCACTTGTTTAAGTCGTCGCTCAAACTCACCTTTTACACCCGCTCCAGCTTGAAGAAGCCCCATGTCTAACACACAGATCCGAACATCTTTCAGCTCAGGGGGCACTTGTCCTTCAACAACACGTTGCGCAAGCCCCTCTACAACTGCAGTTTTACCAACCCCCGGCTCTCCCACAAAAATAGGATTGTTTTTCCGGCGACGACACAATACGTCGATGGCAAGACGAATTTCTTCATTTCGACCAAGCACCGGATCAATGGCTCCGCCACGGGCTTTCTCTGTTAGGTCTTCACAAAATGCATTGAGTGCACTTTCGTCTTGCGCCTTACTGTTAGAAATCGTGTTGTTCGCACTCGGTTTACTAAAAACTTGGCGTTCGGTTGATCCTTTGCAGATCTTATTTATGTTTTGCTTTAAAAAGTGAGTATCAATTTTGTCGAACTCACGGGCTAGGCCAAAAGCAGGACTATAAATTGCCATGTCTTTAAATGAATCGATCAGTGCAGCTCCTGTGATCCAATCACTTTGATGGCGCATATTTGCACTCAGCCAAGCTTTTTCAAGCCATTCGTATAGTCTACGAGAAAACACCGGTTTACTCGGATTACCAGCGTCTTGTTGATTGATAAACTCAAGGGCGCTGTTCCAAAGGGTATCTTGGTCTACTTCAAAAAACGGCAAAATCTTCGCAACATCGCCATCGTTATGCTCCTCCATTAACTTTAAAAGATAATGCTCTGGTAGCACTTCAAAATGCTTTCGACTTGCTGCAAACCCAGCTGCCGCTTCTAATGCTGTGGCACTGTGGTGATTTAGTTTATCTATAAGGTGCTTTATGCTTGTTGCGTCCATCTTTTTATCCTTGCTATTCCCGTTCGCATTAATACTGTGATTGTGAATAAATCTTCTTTTCTACTCTTGCTTTCACTTTGCCCAGCGCACAACTTTTACCAAGTTTGCCAGCGCCTAAGCGAGTCCCCTCATGGGCTCGACGGTTAACTTGTACAATGAGCTGCCAGTTTAGTTGAGTCGAAGTATGCCAATTAAGCAGCTGTGATAGTTGTTTTGCTTTAGCACCGCCTGGTTCAAACGACTGTGCCTGCGCCTCATCCATTGGACCTAACTCAATACAAATACGGTTACCAGTAACCAGTACTCGGTTTCCCAGCACTGCGTTTTCGCCTAGAGAAAACCTGCCTTGTTTACTCCCAAGCTTTCCGGCTTCGGTGATTTCTTCCCATTCAACAATATTGTCTTTAAGCGTTAAACTTGGGCACTTTAACGCTTGTTTTAGAACTTGCTCCAATCCAGCAGCACTGGTTTGTTTTGCGCTGATCAGATTTAACTTGTTTTTATCCGACTGAGTGTTTTCAAACACCGCAGCTACAATTTGGTCAAATTGCTGAGCGCCTATTCCTGTTAGGTTGACTTGTGACTTTTTCCAACTTTGGAATAACTGACAATACAAAACATGATTAAACAGATCCAAGAATGCACGCGTTCGCGCTCCTGTTTCTTCATCTCCTACCGCCTGTTCCAAAAGATAATGCGGCATTGCAGCATCAACACCATAGAGTCCTAAAAAGGAAGTTTCGAGCCTAAGTTTGCCTCGTTGTTTAACCTGTAACTCACAACGTCTTACATCAGACGCAGGAAAACCAAGCTCTTTATATGGCGCTATTTCAACACGATGGCTGTGACCGCTTTGTAATTCATTATTACTAGCCCAATGTTGCTCAATAAGCGTCAAGGCTTTAAACAGGCTGAAGCGCCAAGGGTGTTCCATTAACTGGGCAATTGGCTCGGGCAACTTTGCCCAAATGGGTTGTTCTTGCTGTTCCATCTTCACACCTGGTAACTATCGCCTGCGGTAACGTCCCACTCCCACTCACGATAACTAGGTAGCAAGGTCACACGTGTTTTTAGGCATTCGTTTATGGGAGCGTACAGTTTAAAAAACTGATGTAGCACGTCGCAAAAATGGTAAGCGTCAGCGTTACAAACAAAGCCCTTTTCGTTCAAGGTCAAATGAATTTCTATCCCTTTTACAAACACTCCCCTTTGTAACAAGGAAATGGGTTTAGACTCAGCGCCTTGGATGCTCTCAATTCGATTGCGATTCTCAGAACGTTCTGACCAATCAAACAACGCCAACAGCTTTTTCAGTTGCGTTGGTTCTGCAAGCTGAGAAAAGCGCATATTGAGTAAACTGATAAGCTGCCAATGTAGTGCCTGCTCTGGTGAGTTAAGCAATTTACTTGGTCGAACTACATTTTTAACACTTAGCACTGGTGGTACATCAGCGCTTGGAAGATTAATATCACTCTCTTGCAAGGTTTGTCTCGGCCATGCTGCGTTATGAGCAAGCAAATCGGTAGATAAAGTGGTGATATCCCCTACTTCATGCATTGACAACTGAATGTAGGTTTGTGGTGAAACCCCGCCAATGTCACGACTTATAAGAGAGTAAAGATGCGCGTTGTCTTCATACACAGTGCTATATCGTGACACAAACTCGATGGCTTGCCCTGTGCTGCTACTCGCACCTCGAACTGATTGCACGCTGTAACAAAAGCGCTCACCAAGGGTATGTTGCACTGGGTGTAACTGGTATTCTGTCTGATTTTCACTGACTCGAATAGGCTCCGCATCCACTGGATAAATGTTAACGGCTGGAACACAGTTAAGCAGAATATTGTCAGCGTTAACCTTATTACCGGGTGGCAGTTTAATGTCACTGGCGATCTTGATGCTGATGGTATTGGTATCAGGATCGATATCTAGACTATCTAGCCCCATTAACTCTACAAAATAAAACTTTTCACGAGAATTAAAATAGTCCAGTAGTAAAGCATAAGCAGGATGGCTTTGCTCACTATTGGGTAAAATTCCAGCACTGTCTTTATGAAAAGCGGCGTCAATTTTTGACTGATTTAAAGTGTATTGCTTGGTACTACCTAGCTGACCTGTTTCGACTTCAATGGCACCATTAGGAGCTTTCATCATCTGATATAGGCTGGCACACAGCGGGGTATCGCCACACAAGTAAAACCTAAGAGTAGAAAGATCATAATCTTCTAAGCTACCTTGTCCAACACGTTTTAAGTGTAAGTTTAGTGTCGCACCAGTATGGTTTTCGTGATAATCAACAGAATATAACTCAAACGGCACAATGCTGGTTTCTGCCGCTGTGGTGAAGTGGCAAGCTACCGGTGCTTTATCACTCTTTTTAGAGGAAACCTCAGCCCCTTTTGGCACCGAGACAAGCCCCTGCATGGTTAGCTTAGGCGCAAACTCCAAGACCGTAGTCGACGGATAGTAATTGAGTAAAATTGGACAAATTTGCCTGAGCACTTGTTCAGATACTTCTGGCAGTGTTTCATCTAAGCGTTTTTGAGTAAATGCCGTTAAATAAGCAACCCCTTCAAGTAAACGTTCTACGTGAGGATCTCTGTCTTTAAGTGCGTCAATATTCAAAAAGCCAGCGTGTTCAGGATATTGTTGGGCAAATTGTTTACCAGCTTGGGTCAACAGCCTCATTTGTGCATCAAAATATTGTTGCATATCCATTAGTCTGCTCCTCCTGCATTGACGTTTGCTTTACCACCTGATGCAAACTTTGTGTTCAACCTAATGATTTCACCCGTTTTCAACTGGGCTCGGATCTCAAATCGGATCACACAATTTTCCTCCTTGATGTCGACAGGACGAACAATGAGGTTGGTAATTCTAGGCTCGTACTTTTCTATGGTTCTTTTCACTTCATTGGCGAGTGTTTGCTGTGAATACGGCAACCCTTCGTATAAATCTTCCACGTCGGGCAGACCATAGTCACCTAAATGCTCAAGCACACCTCTACGCGCATTTAATAGCTGTGTTAGGTGATTACATACGCTTTCGCTTAACTGCGATAAATTATTATCGCTATAGGCTTGGCGCGAAGGTTGAGCCAACAAATCAAATAGTGCCATAGGAAAATACGCTCTTAATTTGGCTTTAGAAATGGAGGCCGAGGGGCCTCCAACACTCGAGATTAACGACCTTCAGTCCATGAGTCAGAGAATTCAATGTTACCGTCTAGATACGTCCAAGTGATGCGCTTATAACGCATGTGCACAGTTTCTAGATGTGGATAACGCTCTTTGTCCAAATCTTTTACATTGTGCATTGTTGGCGAGATAGACGTGATTTTTACGTCTTCAAGCGTATGGCGGAAATACTCACGCTCTGTACCAGTATCATCAATACGATACCACTTAAGCTCAAGTTGCTTCAGTGTTTGGCCGTTTGAACATGCTTTGTACAGGTATGGTGTTGCCGCATCCACCGCTTTGGTGATAACAAAAGGCTCGTGCTTACGTGTACCTGTTAGCTCGCCTGTGTCGTTATCAGTTGGGATGCGCAGTTCGTGATCGAAATGCAAAATCTCAATTGATCCTTCACGTTCAGCAACAGTCACAGAACCTTTTACGTCGTTACCTTGGTCATCCTTTAACCACATATACGCTGGAATTGCCATTTTTAATTTCTCCTTTTAATATAAGATGTTTCCTAATTGATAATGGCATTGATCAAGCGCGAGTTTTTCACGCTTGATCCCCAAACAAAGCGCCACGCTTTATGCCAATTTGGGAACATGTCCCAAGTTGGTGGCAGCCAACTTGGGGCAATCTTTCTCTTCGCTTTACAAACCACCACATTAACCAACTTATACTATTTAAGGTCTTAGTGATGGTCAGAGGCTATTTAATGCTGCTATTCAAAAGCTGCTCTGTATCAGCTGTATGCAAAACCTAGACTCAATATTTCTATACACTTATTTTGCATACAGTTGTCACGTTGCAGAACGTTCAGCTTCAAGCTATTTGACAACCTTCTTAAAAGGCAGGTTTCCCTGCCCTAAATACGCTTCATCGGGTTTTCAGTAGGCCTTCATTTTTCGCCTGGCATTTGCCCAACAAGTGCTAAACGCACATCTATACCTTCCACTTGGAAATGCGGTACTACATAAGTATTGACTCGGTAGTAACCTGGATTCCCAGGGATCTCAGACACAGTAACATCAGCATCTTTTAACGGGTGCGTCGCAATAAGTGACTCGTCTGGGTTATTCATCTTAGTCACCAACGCGCCTAACCAATCGTTAAGCTGCTGCTCTAGCTCGTGACGGGGTTTACTGGAGCCGATATTTTCGCGTTGGATCACCTTCATATAGTGAGCAATACGCGACACTAAATAGATATAAGGTAATCTTGCGTTGATCCTTGAGTTAGAGGTTGCTTCTGGCGTTTCAAAAATCTGCGGTTTTTGCGCACTGTTTGCAGAGAAGAAACACGCAAAGTCACTGTTTTTATAGTAGCTAAGCGGGATAAAGCCTTGATTTGCAAACTCTAGCTCTTTAGTTTCTGAAATAAGCACTTCGGTTGGGATCTTAGTTTCTTGACCACGGCCAGCTTCAAAAGAATGCAGAGGCAAGTTTTCAACGCGCCCACCAGATTGCGGACCACGAATGTTTACCGCCCAACCATTTTGGTGGAAGCTACGCACGATGTTTGCTGCAAACGCAAACGTCGCGTTCCCCCACAAATAACGTTCATGATGCTCGCTGCTTACGTCTTCTTGATAGTTAAAGTGACGAATCGGGTTTAGGTCACCGTATGGTAAACGCAGTAGGAAACGCGGAAATGCCAAACCTATGTAGCGTGCATCTTCAGACTCGCGGAAATTCTTCCAACGCAAGAACTCTGCCCGTTCCATATATGACCCTAAATCTTGAATTTTTGATACTTCTTCAAGTGAGTCTTTTAAGAAAAACTTAGCGCCAACACTACCTAAAAATGGGCAGTGTGCCGCTGCCGAAACACGAGAAATCTCTTGTAATAGTGATATATCAGGTGCAGAACAATCGAACTCAAAGTTTGATACCATAGTTGAGATTGGCTCGCCCCCAGGCGTATCATACTCAGCGGTGTAAACTTGCTTGTAAAGTGCAGATTGCGTTGTGTCGGGGGCTTCTTCGAAGTCATCTCGCAGTGTTTCTTTATCAACGTCCAGCAGTTCTAACTTAACATTCGAGTTGTTTGGACAGCGGCTTACTAAGTAACGTAACGAACGCCAAGCCGACTCCACTTTTTGAAATTGCGGATGATGTAAAATTTCGTCCAGCTGCTCAGAGATAATCTTATCTACTTTTGCGATATAGTCATCGAGTAACAATTTATCGATACGAGAGACTTCTTTGTTATCGTTCGTTGCCATATCTAAAAAGACGTTGATTGCCGCTGTGAGTCGCTCGTTAGTATCCGTTTCAGCTAGGTTATTCGCGTCACGGAAGTTATCAATGCTAATTTCGCTTGAAACCGGCTCGATAGACACGAGGTCGCAGATCGTTTCATAAGCTGAAGCAGATAGAGTTTCTTCTTTACGCGCTTCTACGTTTAACGTTTCTTGCATATTCATCGTTTAGTGTCCTTACTCTTGCGGTTGTTTTTCTTGCTCAGACAAAAGCGGCGCCAGCTCATTTAGGCGAGCCTTTAACTCTTCAAGCTCAGGTTTGTTTTGTAAGATACGCTCAAGCTCTTTTCTAAGTGTTGAGTTATCAAGCAAGTTTGATTTTAAATCACGCAGTAGATTACGCATGGACATCATTTTGTTTAGCTCAGGCACTTGCGCAGCAACCTGTTCAGGGTCAAATGACTTAAAATCATCAAATGTTAAATTGACACCAATTTCGCCATCACCTGCAATTTTATTTGCCACCTGGAATTGGGCTTTTGGAGACATATCTTTTAGCACTTGCTCTAAATTATTTTTATTTATGGCAACACGCTCTCGCTCAGAAAGCTCACTATCGTTTTGACCGTTAGAGTAGTCTCCAACAACCAAAACTTTCATTGGAAGTTCACTTTTTTGCGTTGCACCATCGGTTTCCAATTCCAGCGCTATATTAATCCGCGCTCTTGGGATCTCTTTTTGAAACGTATCAGACATTGTCTTTCCTTATTTAATCAGTCGTTGCGCCTGCCGTCACAAGCCCAGCGGTTCACACTCAAACCCAGTCGATGGCTGAGCTTACTTTGGTTACGAGCATTTGCTGCTTTATTTCAGTCGCTCGTTGGTCAAATTCATCTCCTTGCTCTGCAGATACAGCTTCATTACATTGTTTCGCATAGCGCCACACTTCAAGAGCAAACGATTCATGCCACAAATCCAGCCTGTACTGCTCAATGTCTTGCAGTAACTGCATAAACATCGGATAGGCAAGATCAGCGCGCTCACTGCGCATTAACAAGCGCGCTTGATATAGCTTTTGTTTTGAAAACTCGAATTTATCCTGTGCATTGCCTTCCATAATCTTGAGGGCTTGCGCAAGTTTATTCTGATCAACCAAAGCTTGTGCTTCTTTAAACTTATCGAGCCAAACCTTTTGGTCACTGTCATTCGCCGCACTATCACTTTGGGTAAGTAGTTTATGCTCACCAATTCTTTCGCGGTTTGCTGCTGAACAAAATTCACTACCATCTTCATATTTGAGACTCAACAGCGTTGGGTATTGATCTGCAATAGCTGCCAGCTCTAATTCTATCCACTGTGCCTCTTTAAATAACTTCAATCCCTCTAACGCTGTAATCGTCAACCTCTGTAAGTTCAGATTAAAGTGCATCGCTCCTTCCATAAAAAGCGCTTCCGCTTTTTCAAGCGCCTCACTAAACTTCTCTGCCGCTAATGCATTTTCTATCGGCACGAATGCAGCCTGTCTTGGGGCTGGTAAACGGGTTTTCAGCTCACCGTCATGGGGCGGAAGTGCCAACGCCCCCCACCTTACAGCACGAGATAGGCGGATTGCTCGCATCCAGTTTTGGTTATCTCTGTCATAACTAAGCAGCTTGCGCACTTGATCTGTATAAGCTGAATCAGACTGTGGTGTCTCTGGAATGACCGCAGCGGCGGCTGAAGGCTTAACTGAATTAGGCTGTGGAGCCACAGGTGTTTGCGCTTCTTTGCGCGCTTGGGTCTCGACAGCTGGTGTCGCCGTTTTCGATGGTTCTTGCACTTTCTGCACTTCTTGCGCAGAAATCACAGGGACAGGCTGTGAAATCAGCTCTTGCTCACACCACTGTTTTAAATCAGCTAGCGGGCCTGAATCGGCATCCAATATTGCCACACTCTCGGTTGCATATTGGTCAAGTACTCGCTGTAGTTCTGGCCACTGCTCAGGCGTTGTTGCGCTATGAGCAGTGGCAACTCCGAGTAAGCGTTGCTGTTGCTGTAAAAACCAAGTATGAACTGACGCTCTTGCTCTGGCTTTGGTTGGGTGGATCTGCGCTTGGAACTTTAGTAACAGCTGGTTAAATAGATCCAATGAATGGATCAAACCTTCAAGTCCAAATTCAGCAGTCGCTGCCAAAGCCAAATACGAGGCGACCCGAATATCTTTTGTCTGGGACTCTAACAGTGTCGATGCCAAAATAAAGTTGGCTTTAAAGTCCGGCTCAGCAACTCCTGAAGAAGATGCTTTTAACGATTTAAACGACTCTTCGTATTTTAAGTCTTCACCACATGGAGCATCAGTCAGCGGCTCGAGTAAACGCGCTAACCACGCGTCCCAACTTTGGTATTTATGCGGTTGACTCATAGCTTACTCCAACTTCTTAAAGCATCGAATACACTCATATTCGACGCTTTTGCTAATTCATACATGTGTGGTGTCACTGGATGCTGCGGCAGCGTACCGGTAAGGTTTATGGTTGTTGACAGGCTATTGTGCTCAAGCCACACAGATGAAAAATAGGATGCTGGCATTGGCCTGCAATACACCACCAGCGACGCACGCTGACTTAGCTGTCCGTAATTATAAAAACACCAGGGTTGCCAGTGATGATCTGCAACCATATTAGTAATGAGATGAAGCCAAAATGCCCCCAATAAATGAGTGTCCTCCCCCATTTGTGGCATAGGCAGTTTCAAGCCAAACTGACAACGTAGACAACCCTGATTTTTGACCATTTTTAGCGCCGACATCACTTGACCAATAAGCTGAGCCCGCTGATCTAAATCACCTAATTCCAGTGCATCCCACACTCGTTGGATAGGTGATGCACGCAAAGCCGACATCGCTTTATCAAAATCGATGGGCATCGAAACGAGATCACTTACTTGTTTAAGCGCTTGTGCACTGCGGCGCATTTGCTCCACGTTACTGCAGTTTCTGATCAATTCATGATTTAAGCTTAAAGATTTAAAAGCGCTGTCGCATTCGCTAAATAAAAATGCTGGATTTTGCTTGTAGTCAGCATTACTAGAGAGCACAAATGAGCAAAATGGATATTGTCTGCCGCTTTTATCTTCACTGGGTTGCAAAGTGCCTAGTAAACAGTTTTCGTCCTGGCCCGATGCAATAAAAAATAGTGTTGATTGTTCTTTTTGTGCGACGCTATCTTGCCCCTGTGCCTGTCGATTCATGTCGGCATAACCTTCTTGTAGCCAGCGCTCTAGGGTAATTGCTTCTCTCGAGTCGACGTTAAACTTAATGAAATCGGCTTGGATGGGACTCTTCCCCATAAATCCAAAAGGCTGCGTCGTCGGCACTTTGGCGACTTTTTTACTGTTAAAAAAACCAAACATACCGATCCTACCTCAATGCCACGTTATCACTGGATGCAACATTTACGCTGGTATCAAACAGTGACTCCGGTAATGCAAAAGACGTCATAAAGTACTTGCTAAATATGCCGCTATTTCTGCTGGATTTGAGCGCTACTTGGACTTGGATAGGCGCGCTATTTTCTTCAGCCTCTCGTTCTAGTTGCCAAGTCGCCATAAACTCAGTTCCACGTACCCACTTTACGTTTGCTTCGTTAAGCACCTTCAAAAACGCCCATGGTCCAGATTTTTCAATTTCAATTCTGCGGCCATTGCTGTCAAGGCCATATACAACGGCTTTCTCCGTCCCAGCTCTTGCAGGCCAATTAAAGCGGCGCCACTCTTCAGGTTCGTTTCGATAACGATAGTTCTGATCACTAAACCCTATGTACGTTTCTTTTAAGCCCCTTTGTGCGACGGGCATCATTTGAAAGCTGATCCCTACCTCTGAACCATCACGTGGGAACAACGAGCGTGTTACTTTTCTGGCTTTAGTGAGTTTATCTAACACACCTGGCTTAAAACCAATGCCAATGCCATTCCAAGTCTTTTCCACCCACTCACCGCGTTTTAGGCGTAAATAAGGTGAAAGGTTTTCGGTCATAAACTGCCAAAATATCCCTGACTCTTGATTCAACAGCTCACTGATGTCTTCAACAGCGGCGTCGGGGCCTGCAATATTAAACGGATATTTACCACGAACATTGTCTTTGTAGGTTAAGAACACTTGGTTAGTCCAGCGCTCGTTTAGCTGCACTTTAGCTTCATTCATTACCGTCTGTACGCTTGCTAATAGCGGCGCTTTTAATAGCTTTTCAAGCGCTTGCTTGGTATCTGGATCAAGGGCCCTAACTTGGCTTTCTACCACCACCCATGCACTCTGCAACGCATGGTTTTTACTATCACCATTGAGTAAGGTTTGGGTAAACGATGTTGCCATGTAATCATCGTTATTACTCGCAGCAATCGTTTTAATGTCTGAGTGAAATGCACTTAACGCACCTAAATATTGCTCTAGGTAGTCAGAGCGTGCGTTTTCTTCACCTTTGGCAGTGTATCGACGAAGATCTGCAAATCGGCTAGATAATTCTGGCACCCGAGTTTTAGATGCCGCTTTAATTTTGGCATCTTGCATTTTGCTGTTGTTCGATTTAGCCAACAAAGCATTGGCTTGCTCTGCTAACTTTTCTGTTTTTACCTTTTTAGTTGGCGTATCACTTAGATTGACGTTCTCGTCAATAGATGCCATCAAATCAACTAGTGGGCCTTCTGCTGAGGATAATTGCGCTAAAGTTAGGCTCGCTGCATTACTGGTATTGAATGGGCTTATCTCAACCGAATTTAAAAATTCAAACCAAGCGTTTGCATAATCTCTAAAATACAGAGCACGGATCGATTTGACCAAGGCACTGGCTTTTGCTTCATCCACCGAACCTTGGTTCTCTGGGTTCTCTGTACCCATTACCCAGTCACCTGAAAAAGCTCGATTCGCGGCAATCTTGATTGCATCAAACACTTCATTTTCCCACGCTTCTTTAGTGTAAACATACGGAATACTTAACTTTGATTGCAAAAACGTTTTATTGTTTTGCTGCATCATCTGGTCTAAGGTTAATGCCGCTTTAGAAACCGTCACTTTTGCTTTGATCTGTTCATATAAAGCTGCGGGTTCTGGTGCGCTCATCAAGTCTGAACGTGCCTGATTAACTAAAAACTCATTGTTTTGCCATGTAGCTAGCTGCTGATTGCTTGGCTCTACAGCGAGTTGGGCTAAATAAAAATCAATTAAAGCTGATAATTGTTCATTTAACGCTTGAGTATCTTCATTCAGCATCAATGCTAATCTGTCTGCGGTGTAATCAAGTAGTTCAGACTTAGCATAATCCTGGTCTAAACGTGCAAACTCACTACTCATCATTAGCTGTAACTTCAGCGCCTGGTAGTATTTATCACGTAGCTTTGGCTCAATGCGTTTAGCCACTTGTTCTTCTGTGCTTAATAGTGCGGTCCAATTTTGATGACTTTCAAATAAAGCATGCTGCACCAACTCAGAACTTGGCTCACCAATCAAAGCCTGAACGCGTTGGCGCAATACTTGCTCAATTGGTTCAATGGTATTGTCAGCGCTATAAACGCCGAGTAGGAAATACCAAGGTAGCTTTTTCTCGTAACTAATCAGCTCCTGATAATGCGAGAACAATGACAATGTCGAGTTAAACTGTTCAGTCAATGGCTGGTTTTCGACTCGGGTATTAACCACCGCCGTTGTCAACTTATCACCTGTTACTAGAAGTTGTTGATTGTGAGTGTACGAATTGACTAGTAGGCCAGCTAACGCAAAAACTGAGGTAACACATAAACACACTGCAAAGCCTTTAAGCCACTTTTGCACGCGGCGTTTCTTGCGATTGCCACGAGTTAAGTCCTGCAACTTAAATAACACATCTTTGAAGACCTGATTAATAAAGAATGCTGAAGTAATGCTTTCTTGACGATATTCGAACAACACCGAACGGAAGGTGGAAAGTCTACTCGTTGCACTGCGTTCAATAGGCGTTCCCTCTTGTGTTCCTGAGGTAAAATAAACGCCAGCAAACCAAGGGACTTCTTGATAAGGGTTTTCTTTAAACAGCGTGTCGATAAACTCTTCAACCTTTGCAGATGCAGCCTTAAACTGGTTTGGAAAATCGTAAATCAGCTGCTTTCGCTGAGCATTGCGTTCGCGTGTCATTTTAACCAAACGCTGATCACATAAGCGCTGGTATAACCCCGTTAGGTGTTTTGAGAAGTTTTCGCTTGCCACTTCACCAGTATTGGTTCCGTCATCTTCTAGTAAGTATGCTCCCCACGGCTGTTTCCGCTCATCTTCACTTAGCTCATTAAAAAATGGTTCGAAACCACTGATCAAATCGCATTTAGTAAATACCACATATACCGGAAAAATCAGTCCAAGTTGGTTAATAAGCTCTTCGATGCGAGCGCGGATCTGTTTAACGTGATCTCGGATCTGTTCACTATCTGAAGTAAGAATATCGGCGACGCTAATAGCGACCATTACCCCATTAATCGGCTGCTTAGCACGATATTTACGAAGTAACTTTAAAAATGAGAGCCACTGTTCGTTGTCGGACTCTTCCGTAGTATAGCGTCCCGCAGTATCGATAAGGACAGCTTGGTCTGAAAACCACCAGTCACAATTGCGTGTACCGCCAAATCCCTGAATATGCAGCTGATTTGATTTTGAATAAGGGAAATGCAGACCAGAGTTTGCAAATAAAGTGCTTTTACCTGCAGCCGACGGTCCGATAATCATATACCATGGTAATGCATAGAGTGCAGCGTTACCGCGATATCCGGCGCCTAAATGCGAAGCTTTTAAAGCAGACAATGCTTCTTCCATTTTTGCTTTAATTTCTTCGACTTCAGCCTCGGTGCCAGCGTGGTTGTTAGCAATTTCTTTTGCTAATTTATCGCCAGATCGTTTTACCCACAACCAACGGACTAACAATGATAAGCAAAATAAGCCAAATACCGCTCCCATTACCATCAAGCGATGGTTTTGATCTTCAAGACCAACAAAGCGACCCGCAAACCAGATCAGCGTTAAGATCGCGATGATCCCAAACCAATGCGCCGTCGCACGAGACGATAAAAACCCTAAAACTAAGTGCACTAGCCCACTACGATTCACTCCTGACATCTTGCTACCTCGCTTTCCCTGTTTTCTCTAACTGCGTTAAAACTTCAATATGCTTATCGATTTGCACAACTTGCTGATCCGCACGGTTCTCAATGAAATAGGTAGAACCAACGTACATACAAGCTAATAGTGCTAGTGTTATTGATAAAATAACCCAGTAAGGTAAATTCCTACCGACCTTTGCTACCATACTTTCGTGAGGTTTTGCATGGTCTGAGAGCTGTAATTTAGCAGGGCCAGAAAGTTCTTCTAATTGCGCTCTGATATCTAGCATAAGCGCCTTGAGCTGCTCGACACCCTTAATTTTATATACCCCTTCGAACCCTAATTGCAGGCAAACAAAGTACACTTCAAGCACCGTGCGCTGCTGAGCGGATGCACGGCGAATATTTTCTAACTTTTCAAAAAATGCTTCACCTGCACGCATATTGCCAAATAGCTCTAGCTGTAAAGGTCGCGCCATCCATTCCATGCTGTATGGCTTTTGCGCTGTCATGATCTGCTCATCAACTAACGCAGTTAAGGCGAATTTTGCCTCTTGCATTTCTGATGCGCCGATCCGCGCGTCGTAACAGCTTTTTTCATATTCATCAAAAGCATCCATGACCTTACTACGTAAGCCATCAACGCCTTGGTGATCTGCCCCACCTTGACGAATTGAAGTAAGCACTTCAAGTACCGGTGAAATACAGGCGACTAATTCGGATTTATTTTTCGACGCTTCCATGACCTTTACCTATTGTTTATGTGTTTGCCACCGAAACTACTTCCAGTTTCACGCCTTGAAGGCTAAATGGCACAAAAATTCTTAATGCTAATTCTTGTACAACTTGTTCCCAAGCCGCTCCATGAGGTTCAACTTTAAAATATTCATAACCGCCCTTAACTGACACTCTATTAGGTGGGCGCTGGCAATGTGTTAATTTGACGCCGCCAAGTGCAGAGGCGATTAAAATCTCTAGCTGACTTGGTGCTGCAAGCTTAACTTGCTCTGCAAACAACTCGATCCATTGCGTAGATTCATGCTCATAGAAGGCCGCAATATAGATCTCACCTCGAGTCAATGAATTACTGTCTAACTCTTTTAGCTCAAAAATAGATTGAGAAATTGCCGTTAATGCCAGATCAGAAGAACGAGCCGCGCTAATAGAACCAATGAGCGTCTGAATATGAGACTCGATTAATCCAAAGCTATGGGTAAGGTCCTGATGTTCATAACTCGGCAACTCAAATTGACTACCATCAGGTTCAAAGTTAATAAGCTGACAAATCAGCTTATTCAGCGACATAAATAGCGAATCAGGGCTCACTCTAGTAGCACTTGAAAACTGTTTGATTTCTGGAAACACTGAGCTAAAGGCTTGTAGCAACAAAAAATGCTTCAATTCTGTTGGCCCAAAGTCTTCAACTATGCCCATACTTGCTCGGTTTGTAAGTAACGCCATATACTTGGCTTCTATCATATTAACCAGCTTATTTATTCGCTCAGACAAGTAAGCATGGGCCTTAATATTTAATACTGGGGGAATATAATTATGATCAAGTTCAAAGAGGCCGTGCTCACCGCGGCGAACTTTGATGCAAGGAAGTTGCTCAATAAAGCTATTGCTCGCACTATGCTCGACCAACATAAGTTTGGGTTTAGCGACCATCACTTCAGCTTTACGATTAGGGTCATGGGCGTCTTGAAGCTCAACGAAGTCACAATCATAGGCGCTAAGTTGCCCAGTTTGTGGATAACCTTGGATATTGCTCACTGAGTGGTTGTTGGCTAGTGCAATACTTATGGTGTACTCGTTTTTTGTGTCATCTAGCTCAAACATAGGCGCTTCATGCTCAGTAAACACATGTTGAATATGACGACCACTTTTAAAAATTGCAGAGATACTATGTAGCTTGACTACACCTTTAGCCAATGCTGACTCATCAAAAACACACCGCTCAATGCCAAATGCATTGTCTTTTAAACTTTGTTGCACGCCTACTAGCTGAGCTTGCTGGTATTGGTCAAACAGTTGCAGATGCTGTTGGCTTAACATTAGCCCTTCAGCCCATACCGGTTTGTACACGTTATTATGCTGCATTACTTGTTCTCCTCAACATCAGGTAAACGAAGAGAATTACTCGTAATTTCAATATCAAGAGAGGTAGAAAGCGGCACAGGCCAATCGTTTAAGTCATAAAACGCTCGCCACTTTCCGCCCGTTCTATCTCTAAACAATGCTACAAATGCGACATACTTTGCCGATTCGGCCTGTTCAAACTCAATTTTAACCCGATCAGATGGATTTACGGTCCGCTCTTCTACAGTCACTAGCGTATTTGCAAGAATCGATTTATCCGATTTCCACAGCTGTTCGAAGGTAGAATTTTTAAATGCCTGAATATCTGTAAGTTGATAAACTTTTAATACCACAGGTAGTGGCTCGTCAAATTGGTTTAAATTTATGTTATCCGTCGCAGTTACATCCAGCTTGACGTAAGTAGACATGCAACCCGTTAAAAATAAAACCATTATAAATAAAGCATTCCTAGCCATATTCGCCTCAACTATAAGACATCCAAAATAGATTATTGGAAATAATTAATCTTTTTAATTTCCAGTACAATAGCAAAAATACAATTGATTTAACTATTTAACAAGAAATTACAGTGCACAAGTATGCAGTTCGTAACTGAATACTAAATTAATATTCATAATTCTCCACAAGCTTATTGCAAACTACTGTTTTTATTGAATTTAATAAAGACTCAAGAAGATCATAGGGAAGGAGTAAAAACCAAAAAATCAATTCATTTTGCATTAAGGTTTCTTGTAACTCGTTGAGATTACCACTTCCCTGAAAACAAAAACCACACTAAGAAACCGGGTTTTTGATGTACATTCTCGAACGGCGCATAAGATACACAAACCAGTTTTTTAGATCAACCTTAATATCAAATTAATACTAAAAGGCAATTTTAAAACACACTTGCATTACACCAAGATACTGTAATAACCTTATTTATATTATGAATTAAACTAATAACAGATAATTACATAAACAATTACTGTTTACATAACATTAACCAAAAATAGTGGACCACTGAAAGCGTCTGCAACACAGCGTAGGTTAAATAACATGCACACAAGGATGGCAGTTTACGGCACAAGCCAAACCACACACGTGGTCAACTTTGAACTAACCACTTGTATCAATGAAGGTTTCGTTTGTCGTAGTACTTTAGAATCAGACTCTGATCTTTCATTCGAACTTTTGGTTGGTAATGATGTAACTTTTGAAATAATCAATCCAGACCAAACAAGCGCTTTTTTCACGGGAACTCTGTTTGAGATCCGCTCAACCATCACCTCTGAGCATACTAACTCCTATGAGATAACCCTTATGCCCAGAATGGAGTTATTAAAGCGGACAGAAAAAAGTCAGGTTTTCGTAAACACAACTGTACACTCTTTAATCAACTCTCTTATTTTGAAGGCAGGCTATTCACAAGAATGTATAAAATGGCGTGTCACTAAAGATTTACCCACGCTACCACAGTGCGTACAAGCGCTAGAAAACGACTACACCTTTTTCACCCGGCTGTTAGCAAAATACGGGCTAATTTATTGGTTTGAATGCCATGACTTTATTGAGTCGATAGTGATTGCCGAGGGGAATCTCGCAAGCCCGTATATTGAGCGAGGTTTGCTGTCGGTAACGGATAAAGATGGCCTGGTTCACGAACATGAAACTGGCTTTGTTGGGTTTACGCAGTGCCAAAGCCGCCATCGTTTTAGAATGGGTGGCTCACAAGTGCATATGAATGCCCATCCGCCAACCTCGGTCAGCTCGGCGCAACGTAGCTATTTTGAACCTGCTGCACAGAATCCCGCTGAGCAATTTGAGCGCACCGGCAATCTCGAGCTTGCCTATCAACAAGGTAAAAATGAAGTCACGCTGGTAGGAAATGTGGCCGAAGCCAATGCCGGTTATTCGTTTTCGTTAAATGGTAAATTGGGCACAGCGAAAGGTGGCGATTATACTTGTATCCGCAGTAAACAGGTGTATAAACAAGGCAGCGCTAATGACCCAAACCAAGTTGCTCACCATAGCGAGTCGGTTTGTGTACCACGGGGTGAGCCAATTCGTATTACTCCCCCAGAGCATAGCCCCAAGCCGATGGTGTTTACCGCCACAGTGCGCTCGCTGTCTGGTTCAAAGACCAACCCTCATGTAGATACGCAAGGGCAATATGCCACGCAAGTACATTTTGATGATCAGGTGACCGAGTCGGTAAAGCGCCTCACACAATATGTCTGTCGCGGTCAAAAGCAGCCTACAGGATTACACTTTCCACTGCTGCCAGACAGTAATGTACTCATCGGTTGTATGAACAATGACCCAGACCAAAGTTATATTTTAGGCTTTGCCATTAACGACACCCAACCTTCGGTTGTTACTAGTGCTAATAACACCCAGAACGTGCTCTGCTCTCGTGGCCAAAACCTATTGATGTTTGATGACACCCCAAATACCCCACATATTGTGTTGCAAACTTTAGCGAGCAAGCAGCAGCTGGTATTACATGGGGATAAAAAGCAGCCCTATATTCACTGGCTTGCGCAACTTGGCGCGATGAACATTTTTGCAGCCAAAGACATACAACTGGGCAGTGTTAAAAGCGCAATTCGACTACTCACCAATAAAACCTTTATTGCCAGCGCCAAACAACAACTGGCACTGGAGAGTAAAAAGTCGGTGATTGCCGATGCAGCAACCAACCTAGACGTCACCGCCAATCAAATTGACGTAAGTGCCAA
>NZ_NKHF01000171.1 GCF_002744175.1 Pseudoalteromonas piscicida | reverse complement strand
GAGTTCACCTCGCGATCTTTTCAAGGCTCGCCGCATAAAGCGGCTCCTACCAGAGGTTTCCCCTGTGGGAGCGAGTTCATCTCGCGATCTTTCAATCGCTCGCCGCGTGAAGCGGCTCCTACCAGGGTATTCACCCTGTGGGAGCTAATTCATCTCGCAATGTTTTCACAGCTCGCCGCGTGAAGCGGCTCCTACCATGGCGTCGCCCCGTAGGAGCGAGTTCACCTCGCGATTTTTTAACTACTCGCCGCATAAAGCGGCTCCTACCATGATGTCATCCAGTAGGAGCGAGTTCATCTCGCGATCTTTTCACA
>NZ_NKHF01000170.1 GCF_002744175.1 Pseudoalteromonas piscicida | reverse complement strand
AGCTCGTCGCGTGAAGCGGCTCCTACCAGAGTATTCACTCCGTGGGAGCGAGTTTGCCTCGCGATCTTTTAATATTCGCCGCGTGAAGCGGCTCCTACCAGGGGATTCACCCTGTGGGAGCGAGTTTACCTCGCGATCTGTTAAATGCTCGCCGCGTGAAGCGGCTCCTACCAGGATATTCATCCTGTGGGCGAGTTCACCTCGCGATCTGTTAAATGCTCGCCGCATGAAGCGGCTTCTACCAGGGTGTTCATCCTGTGGGAGCGAGTTTACCTCGCGATATTTTAAAGCTCGCCGCATGAAGCGGCTCCTACCAGGGGATTCACTCTGTGGGAGCGAGTTCACCTCACGATCTTTTAATGCTCGCCGCATGAAGCGGCTCCTATCAGAGTATTCATCCTGTGGGAG
>NZ_NKHF01000169.1 GCF_002744175.1 Pseudoalteromonas piscicida | reverse complement strand
CTCTGTGGGAGCGAGTTCACCTCGCGATCTCTTCACGGCTCGCCGCGTGATGCGGCTCCTACCAGAGTATTCACTTTGTGGGAGCGAGTTTATCTCGCGATCTTTTAACGGCTCGCCGCATGAAGCGGCTCCTACCAAGGTGTTCATTCTGTGGGAGCAAGTTCACCTCGCGATCTTTTAACCGCTCGCCGCGTAAAGCGGCTCCTACCGAGCTATTCACTCTGTGGGAGCGAGTTTACCTCGT
>NZ_NKHF01000053.1 GCF_002744175.1 Pseudoalteromonas piscicida | reverse complement strand
GCGAGATAAACTCGCTCCCACAAGGTGAACTCGTCTCTACAAAAATAATCCATCGCGATATGCTTGATTCTTTTCTCGCAACTTATACCATTTCACTACATCAACTAAAAAAAAACTAAAAATGAATTACTTACAACGTACTACTGGTACTTTATTTGCTGCTTTTTTGGCATCTTCCGCCTCAGCAAATACGCTATATTCGGATCTACCAGAGCAAATTAATCCATCCGCTAAATACGTTTTTTATTCTCATGGCTATATCGTTGAAGGTGATAACGAAACGCCTATTCATAAACGTTGGGGTAAGTACGACTTTCCAGCCATCAAGCAGGCATTAAGTGATGAAGCTTATACACTAATTGCTGAACATCGACCTAAAGGCATCGCACCAGAAACGTATACTAAAACCCTTGCCAGCAAGGTCCGCAAATTACTGGATGCAGGCGTTAGTGCAAAGCACATTACACTGGTGGGATTTTCTCGTGGTGGCGCATTAACTATTATGGCCAGTAATACATTAAAAAATGATGCCATTAATTTCGTCATATTGGCAGGCTGTGCGGGGCTTATCAAAAAGAAGCCCAACATTCAGCTCTACGGCAAGGTGTTGTCCGTTTACGAAACCTCAGATCAGGTGGGCTCTTGCGACTTTGTAAAAGCACGCTCTACAAACATCCAAAGCTTTGAAGAGTTTTCAATTTCTACCGGCAAAGAACACGGCGCTTTTTATCTCCCAAGAGACGAATGGTTGGCACCTGTTAAAAGCTGGATTTTAAATCACTAAATAATTAACCTGAGCTTCAGATAATTAGCGTGGCGTTCTCTGTGAAACGCCATATAGAGCCTTTACTCTACCTTCCTCCGGCATATTTAAATCCCATTTTTAAGCAACTAAGCATTGTTTACTTATTGCACTTTTAAAAATTCCCCCTATAATTGAACCTCATTCGAATAACGTTCGAATGAAGTTCAAATTGATAAGGAGCAGCAATGGCACCAGCACCTAAGTACGACAAAGAAACCCAGCAGCGCATGATTTTAAATGCGGCCGAACAATGTATTAACGAGTCTTCAGTTACTGATTTTACGATGGCCAAGGTGTCTTTGTTGGCCGGCCTGTCGATGGGATCAATTTATAAATTTGTGCAAACAAAAGAAGACTTAGTGATGGCATTGGCTTACGAGTCTTTTACACACACCTCTAGTGTATTTCAGCAGGTGTTATCGCTCCCATTAAGTACTCCTGAGCGTATGCTTGCAGTGTGTCTTATCTCTCCACAAAAGCTGAAACGCTTTTCTTTCGATTATGAACTGCAATCCTACTCGACCAATGAGGCGGTGATTAAACGAGCGTCGGAGTTTTGGACCAACAAAATTATCGAATCCTGTGGTGGCTGTGAAAACGTGTTTAAGCAAGCGTTGATCGATGGCATTGAAGCTGGTGAATTGCAAGCCACACCCAATCTCCATGAGATGATAGAAGAGATCATTATTACGGGCTGGGCGCTCACTGTAGGTTATGAACAAGTACAACGTTTACAACAAACCAAGCAAATCGTTGAAGGTACTGCGTCGTTGCTCGCACCACTTGAGCTTACTGATCCGGTTATCCGCAGTACTGTGCGGCTATTAAACAGTTATCCATGGCAAAAACCGATCACCGAAGACTCCTTAGTACGTATAGAAGAAGCACTACAAGCACTTGCGCTTCGTTAATTTGAGGAAAACACAATGAATATCAAACGCTGGCTCGTCGCCACTGTTATCATCTTAATTGTTATCACCACGCTTGGTTTTGTGAAGTTTACTCAAATTCAAGCCGCTATTGCATTTGGCGAGTCTTTTCCTGAGCCTTCTGCATCCGTTAAAAGCACTTATGTAACAACCACTGAACATGTTGAATCGGTCAAAGTGGTAGGTCAGCTGCATGCCAAACGCACAGTGACTATCAGTAATGAATATCCAGGCCTAGTCACTTACGTTGGCTTTAAGCCAGGCGAGCAAGTCGAAGCTAACCAAGTACTACTACGCCTAGATAGCAGTATTGATGAAGCCAACTTGCAAGCCGCTAAAGCACGGGTAAAACTTGCTAAATCAACCTATCAACGCGTTGCTAAGTTACTTGAACAAAAACGTATCAGCCCAGACGAGGTAGACAAAGCGGAAGCTGAAGTGGCAATCAATCAGGCTGAAGTAAAACGACTAACAAGATTGATCGAAAAGAAAACCATCCGTGCCCCCTACGCAGGCCAAACGGGATTAGAGCAATATCAAATAGGCCAATTGCTCGATGCCAACAGTGAGATCACTTTCTTAGTGGGATTAGACGAAAGCATGTGGGTTGACTTCAAAATACCGCAAACCCTGCCCCAGCCTAAACTCGGCGATACCGTTACTGTCGCCATTGCCAATGCTAATACCCAATTCACCGCTCGCGTACAGGCAAAAACCCCCACGGTAGACGTAGCATCACGCCAACAAAATTATCGTGCTGAATTACCAAACTTCAACGGCGCCCTTAGCCATAACCAAATGGTAATGGTCAACGTACCCACGGAAGTGGTAAGCGCCGCAGTTGTGCCAACCAATGCTATTACTCGTAACCACTTTGGCGAGTTTGTGTATGTGCTTGAAAAAGACGAATCACAAAATTGGCGCGCGAAACCAGTCAAGGTTACGCTTGGCAACAAGGTTGACGATCACCAACTGGTACTTTCGGGATTAACAGGCGGCGAATTTATCGCATCCGAAGGGGCCTTTAAGTTACAAGAAAACTTACTGGTTTACACCGATCAGGTTGCCGCTACAGACACCTCGGACGGGGAGCAATAATGAGCGCCTTACACGAAAACAAACCCTCCATTATGGATATTTTTGTTAACCGTCCTGTGCTTGCAATTGTGGTCTCATTTTTAATTATTTTAGCGGGACTAAACGCAGCACGAGATATTTCAGTACAGCAATATCCAAAAATAGAAAGTGCGTCCTTGGTGATCAACACCGTTTATACCGGCGCCGCCGCAGACGTAGTAAAAGGTTATGTTACAGAACCCATTGAGCGTGTTGCTTCAACCGTACCGGGCGTAGATTATGTCGACTCAGTCACCACCTCAGGACTGAGTAAAGTTACCGCTTGGCTTGAGCTGAATCACAATACCACAGACGCCTTGGCAGAGCTGACGACCCGATTAAACCAGATCAAGTTTGAGTTACCTAGTGGCGCTGAAGATCCGGCTATTCAAATCGTGCGTGCCGACAGTCCTTACGCAGTCTTTTATCTGGATGTTGAGTCTCAAGGTTTGCCACGCAATAACGTGAGCGATTATTTGATCCGTAACGTTGTTCCTTCGATGTCTGATATTCCTGGTGTGCAAAAGGTCACGCTAGAAGGTGGTCGCGATCCGGCCATGCGCATTTGGCTTGATACCGAAAAACTCGCTATTTATGGCGTAAGTGCCAGCGACGTATTTGCAGCGCTACAAGCAAACAATACCATTGCCACACTAGGTTATAGTGAAAATAACCGACAACGCATTGACCTGATGGCGAATACTTCTCTAAAAACGGTAGCAGACTTTAACAACTTAGTGGTAAAAGAAGTCGACGGCGCACAACTCAAGCTTGGACATATCGCCACAGTAGAACTTGGTGAAGCCGAAGGCATGGTAACCGCCCGCCTTGATGACCACGACACGGTATTTTTAGCCGTTTGGGCATTACCTGGTGCCAATGAAATTGATATCGGTGACGCGCTTTATAAAAAAATTGATGAGATAAACACCATCTTACCTGATGGCATGCACCTAAGAATTGGCTACGATGGCACGCTGTATATGCGTGATTCCATAAAAGAAATTTTCACCACGCTGGGAGAAACTGTACTACTTGTGGGGATTGTTGTTCTCGCAATGATGGGCTCGTTTAGAACCGCCATGGTGCCGCTGGTTACCATTCCTATCTCTATTTTAGGCGCAATCGCGGTGATCTCAGCTATGGGTTTTTCACTCAACTTGCTGACCATTTTGGCTATCGTGCTTTCTGTTGGTTTGGTCGTAGATGATGCAATCGTGGTAGTTGAAAACGTTGCGCGCCATATGCGCGAAGGCAAACCCAGATTACAAGCAGCGCTTATCAGTTCGCGTCAATTACTCGTACCAATAATTGCCATGACGCTGACCCTTG
The DNA here is from genome assembly GCF_002744175.1 of Pseudoalteromonas piscicida. GTDB lineage: Bacteria > Pseudomonadota > Gammaproteobacteria > Enterobacterales > Alteromonadaceae > Pseudoalteromonas > Pseudoalteromonas piscicida_B. The sequence goes on along the minus strand of NZ_NKHF01000053.1, from coordinate 5,977 downwards.
CAGCGGTCTACGCGCCAATTGGCTTTTTAACAGGATTAACGGGGTTTTTATTTAGAGAATTCGCGTTCACCCTAGCCATTGCGGTATTAATCTCTGGACTGGTTGCTATTACCTTATCGCCTATCATGAGTGCTTACGTTAACCCCGAAGGCGGTAGAGAAGGTAAATTAACGCAAAAGGTAAATGGCTACTTTGACCGATTACAAGCGTTCTATTTTAAGTCGCTCGACACCTTGTTTAAGTGGCGTCCGCAGGTGTTTTTTGTCGCTATCGTGTTCTCTTTATTGTCGGTGCCGTTTTACCTGTTATCACAAAAAGAGCTTGCCCCTATCGAAGATCAAAGCAGTATCCAAGTCGTTGTGGAAGCACCACCTGAATCTTCTCAAGCTTATACTTCCACAAAAATGAATGACACAGCCGAGGTAATGAACGCCACCGAAGGCGCTGAGTTTACTTGGCAGATTATTACGGCGGCAGCAGGTTTTGGCGGTGTAGAGCTTGCACCATTTGATGAGCGAGAAAATTCAGTACACGACTTACTGTACGATCTATACGGCCGATTAGGCAGTGTGACAGGGCTAAGTTTATTCCCTATTCTACCGGCATCGCTTCCTACCGCAGGGCAGTTTGATGTTGAAGTGGTATTTCGTGCCAGTGACGACCCAGCCGCGATGAAACAGTATGCTGATGAGATTATTCAACGGGCAACCGCCAGTGGCAGCTTTATGTTCGTCAATACCGACCTAAAAATCGACCTACCGCAAGCCGAGCTTGAAATAGACCGAGAGTTGGTCGCTGATTTAGGACTAAGCTTATCGTCGGTAAACGAGCAGCTCAGCATTTATATGTCGAATAATTTTGCCAACTACTTCAACAAAGAAGGTAAAGCCTACCGCGTCATTCCGATTGTGGGCGATGGCGAAAGATACAATCCTGAGAACATCCTTAATATGCAAGTAAGAACCGATGCCGGCGATCTTATTCCGATTTCAGCGTTTGCTACCTTGCGCACCTTTACAAGCCCTAGAGTGCTTGGTTCATTCAATCAGCAAAACTCGTTTAGAATATTGGCAGGCACACTGCCGCACATTACTAAAGAGCAAGCGCTAACACAGGTTGAAGAAATTGCAGCAGACGTCTTACCGAGCCATTACTCCATTGACTATGCTGGTGAGTCCAGACAGTTAAGAAAAGAAGGCAACACTATGGTTGGCGTCCTCCTGTTTGCCATGATAGTGGTGTTTTTCTTACTGACGATCCAGTTCAACAGCTTTAGAGATCCGCTCGTGGTACTACTCGGCTGCGCGCCGCTGGCACTCGCAGGTGCATTGATGCTGCCGTTTTTATCGCTCACGACAGTCAACATTTATAGCCAAATCGGCCTAATCACGCTCATTGGGTTAATCGCCAAAAATGGCATCTTGATTGTTGAATTTGCGAACCATTTACAGCTTGAAGGTAAATCGAAATTTGAGGCGGTAAAAGGGGCAGCAGCCACACGTCTAAGACCCATACTGATGACCACAGGTGCAACCGTGCTTGGTCACTTCCCCTTGGTTTTGGTAACCGGCGCAGGCGCAGAAGCACGAAACAGCATAGGTATTATCTTAGTCGCAGGCATGCTCATCGGCACCTTCTTCACTTTGATTGTTTTACCGCTACTTTATGAAAAGCTAGCCAGCGATCACCGTGGCGAAGCCGAAACCATTGAAGCCTATCCAGAGGCGCAATTGGTAGGCAAAGCCAGTATGACGTGATAACTGGCTAATAACCAAAAGGACACTAAGTATATGCTTAGTGTCCTTTTAAATTGGTAAACGCCTTTCTTTTAATACCTGCTCTTTATTTCAATTTATAGTTGCTTTTTTTGCGCGACTTGGGCTAACAAACCTGCCCGCATGCCCACCCTGAGCTCCACGCGTATTGGAAGTTATAGCCTCCGAGCCATCCGGTGACGTCGGTGACTTCGCCGATAAAATACAGGCCTTTTTGTTTTTTAGCTTCGAAGGTTTTGGAACTTAATTCATCGGTATCCACCCCACCTAAAGTAACCTCTGCAGTGCGGTAACCTTCTGTTCCATTTGGTTTTATTTTCCAGCTGGTAAGAGTTTCTGTGAGCTTTTCAATCTCAGTGTGGCTGAGTTGGTTGGCATTTTTATCTGGGATACTACCGTCGCTGATTAAGGCTTCAACAAAGCGCTTTGGTAAGATGGTTGAAAGCAGATTCTTCAGGCTCTTTTGCCCTTGTTCACTACGCCAGTTATGCAGCTGTGCTTGCACATTTAAGTCTGGTAATAAATTAATACTAACAAACTCACCTGCTTTCCAAAATGAGCTGATCTGCAAAATTGCTGGGCCAGATAAGCCTCTGTGGGTAAAGAGAATATTCTCTCTAAATTGGGTGCCGCTTTCGCTGGTTACTAGGCTATCTACACTAATCCCCGATAAACCATCAAAACGTGCTTTGTCGTGCTCATGGAGTGTAAATGGCACAAGCGCTGCCGTGGTTGGCAATACGGTTAAGCCGAATTGTTCCGCTATTTTATAGCCGATTGGAGTTGCACCAAGTTTTGGCATGGTTAAGCCACCAGCAGCGATCACTACTGACTCACAGTTAAAGGTTTGAGTTGTGGTTTTAACTAGGTAGCGACCATCGGCTTGCTGCTCAACCGCGAATACTTCTTGACGTAGATGCAGTGAAACGCCCGCCCAATCACATTCGGTAAGAAGAATATCTACAATGTCTTGCGCGCTGTTATCGCAAAACAATTGCCCAAGCGTTTTATGATGATAAGCCAGACCATGGCGGTCTACCAGTTCAATAAAGTCGTGCTGGGTATAGCGGCTTAGGCACGACTTTACAAAGTGTGGATTTTTACATAGATAGTTAGCAGGTGACGCATTTTCATTGGTAAAGTTACAGCGACCGCCGCCACTGATCAAAATTTTACGGCCCGGTTTTTTCCCCATATCAACCACTGCAACTTGCCGCCCTCGGTATCCTGCTTGTGCGGCGCACATTAATCCTGCGGCACCAGCACCGATAACGACTACATCTATTTGTTGCATAAATTTACTCAACTCTCTATCTACTATTTCTACATATGCCGTTTAGCAAAACTTTATCGTTAACAGCAAAAACCTAGGCAAGCGAAAATTATACCTAGATTCATCCTCTAATCACAGTAACGAATACAAGCTCAGCGCCGAATGCTTTTTAACCCAATGTAAACACCACGAGATTTAACCCATTCAGGAACAACGTAAAAGAAACCCCATGGGATGACAGTAAATCACAAAGCTAGCACTTTTTAACTATATTTTTATTAACTCTATTATCTACAATTGCTTCACAAACTAAACAACCCACTTTTGTTTACAGTCATTTACAATGTAACTGAAATTTATTCAACCCAACACAAAAATTAAAAATATCGATTAAAAACAATACAGTAAGAATTTTTTATAGCCATATATCCATCCGTATATAACTAAAAAATTAGTGCAAATAACAAAACAGCGCTTTCTTTTTTTTAACCAGGAGTTTACTTTCACTGACCATCAGCTTTCTATTAACAGCTGAACAACAAGTTAGAAACTAGGGAAACATTATGACAATCAATAAAAACTTTAAGCGCGCTGCGCTAAGTGTTGCGGTAAGTGCTTTATTCACTGCAACAGCAGTTACAGCAGCACCATCACAGTCAATAGGTCAAGACACAGCCTTGGCAGCCACAGCAAAGAAACTATCTTCACAAAATACGCTTGGCACACAGTTTATTATTAAATATAAAGATTCAGGCTCTCAGATGATGGGTTTATCGGCGACTGATCTTGCACCTGCAAAGATGCAACAACGCGCTAAAAGCTTCGTAAAGGGCTTCAAGAGCAGTAAAGCGAGCGCTCGCGCCCAATACGTACGTTCAATGGCACTAAATAACCACCACGTAATGCGTGCTGACAAAAAGCTTTCTGCAAAAGAAGCGCAAGCATTTATGGATGAAGTGATGGCCTCTGGTAATGTCGAGTACATTGAAATAGACCAAATGCTAAAGCCATTTGCTACACCTAACGATCCTCGCTATAGCGATCAATGGCACTACTTTGAATCAGCCGCAGGTATTAATGCGCCAGCAGCTTGGGATAAAGCAACAGGCCAAGGTGTAGTTGTAGCGGTATTGGATACGGGTTATCGCCCTCACCTAGACTTAAACGCAAATATCCTGCCTGGCTACGACATGATTTCCGATACATTTGTAGCTAATGATGGCGGTGGTCGTGATAACGATGCACGAGACCCTGGTGATGCGATTTCTGCAAATGAGTGTGGTTATACTCATGGTGCTCAAGACTCAAGCTGGCATGGTACACACGTAGCAGGTACGGTTGCTGCTGTATCAAATAACGGTGAAGGTGTTGCCGGTGTTGCATATGACGCTAAAGTTGTTCCTGTGCGTGTTCTTGGTAAGTGTGGTGGTTTAACGTCTGATATCGCTGACGGTATCATCTGGGCATCAGGTGGCTCTGTTTCAGGTATCCCTGCAAACGCTAACCCAGCTGACGTTATTAACATGAGTTTAGGTGGTTCTGGTGCATGTAGTTCAACAACACAAAATGCGATTAACCAGGCACGTAACAATGGGACTGTGATTGTAATTGCAGCGGGTAACGACAACGACAACTCTGCAAATTATAACCCTGGTAACTGTAGCGGTATCGTAAACGTAGCTTCTGTAGGCCGTGATGGTAGCCGTGCATACTACTCAAACTATGGTTCAAACATTGATGTTGCAGCTCCGGGTGGCGCTCAAAGCTTTGCAAATGACCCTGAAGGCATTTTATCTACTCACAATTCAGGTTCGGGTTCACCTTCAAGCGACAGCTACCATTACTCGCAAGGGACATCAATGGCAGCACCTCACGTAGCTGGTGTTGCAGCGCTAATTAAGCAAGCAAAACCAACTGCTACACCTGATGAAGTTGAAGCTATCTTAAAAAATACCACTCGTAGCTTTGCTGGCAGCTGTTCTAATTGTGGAACAGGCGTTGTAGATGCTGAAGCAGCAGTAAATGAGGCGCTTGGCGATGTCACTCCACCTACAGGCAATGTACTTGAAGATGGCGTTGCAAAAACAGGCCTAAGCGGTGCAGCTGGTAGTGATCAGTTCTTCACTTTTGACGTACCTGCAGGAAAAACCAATGTTACCTTCACCATGAGTGGTGGTACTGGTGATGCAGACCTTTATGTAAAACTTGGCAGCCAGCCAACGACAAGTAGCTATGATTGTCGTCCCTATAAAGGTGGTAACGCAGAAGTATGTAGTTTTGATGCGCCACAAGCTGGTACATATCATGTCATGATCAATGGCTACCAAGCTTATTCAGGTGTTAGCCTTGTAGCTGCAACTTCGGGTTCTAGCACTGGAGGTCCACAAGCCGGTGGCGGTACTGTTGAAGATATTTCTGCATCAAGCGGTCAATGGGCACATTACACAATTGAAGTGCCTGAAGGCATGAGCGACTTTACCGTGAAAACATTTGGCGGCACAGGCGATGCAGATCTATTCGTTAAGTTTGGCTCGCAACCAACAGCAAGCAGCTATGACTGTCGTCCATATGAAAATGGTAATACCGAAACATGTGTGATCACAAATCCACAAGCTGGTACTTGGCACCTAAGTATTAATGCATACCGTACTTTCTCTGGCCTAACGCTAGACGCGCAGTACAAGCCATAAGTAACGCATAGTAGGCTCAAATTTGGGTCTTCTTTCCACCAAGTAGAGGCCGCATTCGCGGCCTTTTTTAATAATTTCGAACTCATCCCATGGGAGCGAGTTTACCTCGCGATATTTAGAGCTCGCCGCATGAAGCGGCTCCTAACAAAGTATTCATTCGTGGGAGCGAGTTCACCTCGCGATCTGTTAAATGCTCGCCGCGTGAAGCGGCTCCTACCAGAGTATTCACTCTGTGGGAG
>NZ_NKHF01000108.1 GCF_002744175.1 Pseudoalteromonas piscicida | reverse complement strand
TACCAGCAATGCAGAATTCATGTGGGAGCTGCTTTACGCGGCGAGGTTGTTGAAAAAGCTCGCGGGGTGAACCCGCTCCTACCAGCAACACAGTATTCATGTGGGAGCCGCTTTACGCGGCGATCTTTCTTTTATTTACCGCCGATTGCTTCTTTGGCGAATAGGTGTTTGATTGGGCCGAGGTTGTCGACTAGGTTCAGGCCTAGGCCACGTACTAGCTTTTTCAATGGGTGGTTGCCTTCAAAAAGTTCTTTCAGCCCTTGCATCATGGCGATGTGCTTTTGTGCATCTGCTTTTCTGGTGCGCTCGTACTGACGCAACACTCGGGTGCTAGCAAACTGTTCTTGAGGTGCTGATAACAATGTGATCAGATAAGCTGCGTCTTTTAACCCCAGATTCATGCCAAGACCAGCGAGTGGATGAATGGTGTGTGCCGCGTCCCCCATCAAAACAACACGCCCTTGCACCCATTGTTTTGCATAGCGCATGGTTAATGGAAAAACATGTCTTTCACTCACCAACTCACATACGCCGCATTGCATATCAATTGCAGCGCTTAACGCTTTGTTGAACATCTCGACCGGCATGCCTTGAAGCTGCTTCGCTTTTTCCGGTGCACTAGACCATACAATTGAATGGGTATGCGGATCATCAAGCGGCAAAAATGCTAAAGGCCCGTCGGGCAAGAAAACTTGTCGAGCCGTTGCATCGTGTGGCGCTGCAGTTTTTATCGTTGCCACTAACGCATGGTGATCATAATCCCAATAGGTAATTGGCATATTAAACTGCTGGCGAATTGCCGAGCGCGCGCCGTCAGCCGCCAACACCAGCTTTGCCATCACAGGTTCACCAGTAGCTAAGGTTAGCAACACATCAGTGTCTGTTTGATGCAAGCTTTGATATTTAGTATTCCACATCAGCTTGGCTGATTGCTCTGCTTCGAGCGCAGTTAATAATGCATAGCGAATGGCGTCGTTTTCAATGATATGACCAAGCTCAGGTAAGTCTAGCGATTCATTATCAAAAGCGATTTTACCAAAGCTGTCTTTGTCGCGTACATCCATACGAGTATACGCTGCGGCGCGCTGCGTTTTGATCTCAGACCAAACGCCCAAACGCTCAAATAAGGCCTGACTCGCTGCACTTATTGCACTTACGCGTGCGCTGTATTCGTCTGCCAATGGCGCTGGTTTATCACCGCTATCTAGCACCATTACCGAGATGTTTTGCCGCGCAAGCCCTAGTGCCAGCGTTAAACCAATGCATCCACCACCTACAATACAAACTTGAACTTGTTGCATGCCAACTCCTTTATCCTTTATACCCCATCAATTGCTTGGCCAGCGGCGCTCTTGCTGTTTTGGACAGCGCCATGGTGAGTAGGCCAACACTGCGGCCTAAGGCTAAGACTCTTGATGAGTTTGAAAATAGTCGTACGAGCGCATCGGTTAATGTCATTACCGTTTTAATGTCTTGCGCTCGCGCCAGTTGATAAGCACGCGTAAATTGAAAACTGCCCCACTCTGTCGGCGAGCAAGCCTGACATTGCGCAGCAAGTACTTGAATATCTCTTAGGCCCAAATTAAAACCCTGCCCCGCAATAGGGTGGATTGCATGTGCCGCATTGCCAATCACCACCACTCGATGGTGCGTAAGCTGCTCTACTCGACCAAGCACCAGCGGATAGCTCGCTCGCATTCCCACTTGTACAAAACGCCCAGCACGATAACCAAACGCTTGCTGTAATGCTTGCAAAAACTCAGTAGGCGCCATGGCTTCAAATTCACTCAGTTTGTCGTTAGGCATACACCAAACTAATGAATAACGATTATCGCTCATAGGTAGCAGCGCCATTGGGCCGTGCTCGGTAAAACGCTCAAACGCATGGCCATGATGTGCCGTGTCGATTTGCACATTGGCAATCAATGCGCCTTGCTCGTAGCCTATGCTGTCAAACCCGATATTCAGCTTATCCCGTGTGGGAGATTGTGCTCCGTCTGCAACCACTAATAAATGGCCACTTAACTCCTCGCCATTATCAAGGGTTACTTCAACCTGCTCAGGTTGTTGCGTTAATTGAGCAACCTGATTTGGGCAAAACAACGTGATGTTCAAACTGGTGAGTTGCTCATGTAAAAAGCGGCCATATGGATTCACCTCAACCACGTAGCCAAGCGCTTGCTCACCGTAATCTTCAGGCTCTATCCACGCTTTACCAAAGTGACCACGATCGGAAACATTCACTTGCGTGATCGGCTCAACATAATGCCACTTTGGATTAAATAGCGCTTGCTTGGCCAAAAAGTCGACCGACTGAGCAGCAAGGGCAATACTGCGGTCGTCAAAACTGGGATGTTGCTCCCCTTTAGGCGCAAAGGCTTCAATAACCGCAATCTTAGCCTGCGGTGTGACTTTTTTTATGGCGATGGCGGCGCTGGCTCCTGCCATACCACCACCAATAATGACGACATCAAACTGTTGCACGCAATGTGTCCACTAGTTATTCATTAATGCTTCTATTTCTGCGATGGTTTTTGGCACCTGTACGGTTAGGTTTTCAAAACCCGACTCAGTGATCAATAAATCATCTTCGATACGAATGCCAATTCCTTTATATTCATCAGGAACCTGAGCTTCTTCATCAAAATACAAACCAGGCTCAATGGTGAGAACCATGCCAGGCTCAAATGGACGGTCAGCTTCGTCAAGCTTATATTCACCCACATCATGAACATCAAGACCCAGCCAATGACCTAAGCCATGCATATAGAATGCCTTACAAGCCTGCGCAGCGACTAGTTCATCGACATCTCCAGCTAAGATACCGAGATCTACCAGTCCTTGCGTAAGCACTTTCATTGCGGCTTGGTTTGCTTTTACCAAGGTACTGCCAGGTTTAACAGCTTCAAACGCCGCCTGCTGGGCTGCCAGTACTAGATTATAAATCTTGCTTTGTGCTTCGCTAAACTTGCCATTCACAGGAAAAGTACGCGTGATATCGGCGGCATAGCCCTCAAGTTCACAACCTGAGTCGATCAGCACCAAGTCGCCGTCTTTAAGTACATCGCAGTTGTCGGTGTAATGCAAAATCGTGGCATTAATACCACCACCAACAATAGTACCGTAAGCTGGGTGACGCGCACCGTTCATGGCATAATGATGGTGGATTTCGGCCTCGAGTTGATACTCAGTAGCGCCCGGCTTGGCAAACTGCATGGCACGCACATGTGCTTGTGCACTAATTTTTCCCGCTTCACGCATCAGCGCAACTTCTGCATCAGATTTGAACAAGCGCATTTCATGTACCAAAGGACGAATGTCTTTGATGATTTCAGGCGCGCGGTAGCCTTTTTTCGGTGCTCCGCGAAGGGTATTAAGCAGTTGCCAAACTTTATCATCAAACGCGTCATACGTACCCTGACCGTAAAATAATACCTTACGCCCATTCACTAAATTTAGTAGTTCATCGTCTAACTCACTGAGCGCAAAGGTTTGATCTAATTCTAGCTGAACTTTTGCTTGCTCATACCCCATGCGGCGACCATGCCAAATCTCGGCGACCTTATCTTTATTCCGGCAAAACAGCGTAGACTGTGCATTGCCGTCGCGGTCTTTTGTCAGTACCAATACCGCATCAGGCTCTTTAAATCCAGTTAGATAAAAAAAGTCGCTATCTTGGCGAAATGGGAACTCGGTATCACGACTTCGGGTTAACTCCACGGCAGCGGGAACAATCGCCACCGAGTTATTGTCTAGTGCCGCAATCAAGCGTTCACGGCGTGCTACAAACTCGCTGTTTTTAATCATAATTAATGTATCGTCTTTGATGTACCAACGGACTGTGGCTCATTGCCCATTTCGGCAAAGCATAACAGTGTAGAAACGCGCACATACTCTATCACTTCGAGTAGCGCTTCTTGGTCGTCATCACTGTCTTCAAAGCCAGTATCTAGCTTAGTGATCTCACTAAAGTCGTTGATCACTTCTTTAACGTCTGCCGACAACTTGCCGTAGTCTTTTTGCTTTAAACCAAAACCAAGTAAGAAGCCCGACACCCATGCAATCAGTGCATTCGCTTGGTCGTGTAACGACTCGTCTTCTGGGGGCAAATAGAGTTCAAACTGAAATTCACCGTCTTTGAAATGCTCAGCAACTTGCTTGTACAAGTCAATGCAAAACCTTTTGATAGGTGCTGAAAATGCCTGACCGTCATTAAATACGTCGCTCAGTAAGCCTAAATACTCTGAATCTTCAATATTCAGACCACAGGCTAGTAGCCCTGAAATGGTGCCGTGTACTTCGGCAGGGGCAATAAATAATTCGTGTTTTTCTAATAGCAATTGAGCTTGCTGGTAGTCTTTGAATTCGCTCATGATACTTTCCCAAGCAATTGATAGCCCAATGCTACCACCGCAGCCTTTGCAACTCCAACGAATTGTATGATTCGCATCAAGGCCGCTGTAGATTTCATCAATTTGGAGTGTGAAGGCGTGCGTAATCGAGCTTAACAGCGTACGAAAAGCGGCAGCGTTCGGGGCCTACTAACTGCCATTATTAGGGCTTATTTGCCGCTGGCCTTAATATTAACCAGCTCTTGTAGTGCGTCTGGATTTTGCGTCATTGCCATGGATAGTTGTTGACCAAGCGCCATGATATTTTGACTTTTTGGCACAGTAACAGAAATAGCAAGAGACTCCATCCCACCAGCAAAGTCATTCACTGCAGTTTGAATGTCTAAAGGTAGCATCATCATTTGCAGCTGCTGTGCAAGGTTCGCCTGAAAGTCGGCTTTACTCATGCCCTGTTGCGTCAATTCTGACTCAATAAGTTGGCCCAGCGTACCACTATTGTCGATAGTAAATCCTAAAGACTGTAACTCCAGTGACTGCATCGCTGCCATCATTTTTGACTGCACTTGCAGCTCTTGCTCAAGGTTCGGAGTATCACCTTGAATTTGAGCCGCAGCCAATGAGGCATCCATCAACCCTTTACTATTGCCAAACGACGCATTAAAGGCTGTTTTTACTATGCCCTCAGCTTCTGTTGCAAATGCAAACTGACTGTCGCCAGAGGCTTCGTCATAAGCGATGCTAGTTTTTAAATGATAGGTGGCAGCAACGAGTTCAGGGGACATGCCTTGGGTAAAATCCACAGCACCTTCGCCTAGTTTCAAGCCCTCCAGCGTAAGCTCAGTTAACGGGCTAATTTTATCTTGCTCGTAGCCCACCACATTTAATTTATCAATGGTAAATATGGGGTCACTTTGTTCGGCTTGAGCAACCTGTAAACTGGTGAGTTCAACGCCGCGGGTAAATAAGTCAACCGAGCTATTTTCAAAGCTAACATCTAAGCCAGTGTCTGCTTCAAAGTTTTCGATTTGCTGAGCGATATCTTGTTTTACTTGTGCATTAACGTAATAGTTTGCGCCCACATACCCTGCGCCTGCTAATACCACAACTGCAATTGCTAACGTGGATTTATTCATTTTTTACTCCGTTATTTAAAAAAGCGCCTCAAGTGCTTCACTCAGGCTAGAGACGGCCACAATTTCCATCCCTTCTATTGTTTCTTTTGGCTGGTTCGCCTTTGGCACAATGGCTCTGGTAAAGCCATGTTTAGAGGCTTCTCGCAGACGCTCTTGGCCGCTGGGTACTGGGCGAATTTCGCCACCAAGCCCAACTTCGCCAAACACCACCAATTGTCTGTCTAGAGACTGGTTTTTAAAGCTTGATACCAGTGCAGCAATCAACGCCAGATCGGCACTGGTTTCGGTAACTTTAACCCCACCGACTACGTTCACAAATACATCTTGATCCGACACCTGCAATCCGCCGTGACGATGCAACACAGCCAACAGCATAGCAAGTCGATTTTGCTCGAGGCCAACCGTTACTCGACGAGGGTTTGCTAACTGTGAGTAATCCACAAGCGCCTGCACTTCTACTAGCAAGGGTCGAGTCCCTTCCCATATCACCATGACCAAAGAGCCTGGGGTTTGTGCTTCACCGCGATTCAAGAAAATAGCAGATGGATTGCTAACCTCTTTCAAGCCTTGACTGGTCATGGCAAATACACCTAATTCATTCACTGCGCCAAACCGGTTTTTATTACCGCGTAGGGTTCTAAAACGGCTGTCGGCACTTCCCTCTAACAAGATTGAGCAGTCAATACAGTGTTCTAGCACTTTTGGGCCTGCCAATGTACCATCTTTGGTTACATGCCCAACCATAATAATCGCGACTTGATTTTGTTTTGCAAACCTTGTTAAGTAAGCCGCGCTCTCTCTTACTTGAGACACGGAGCCTGGTGCAGATTGGATATCATTCATATGCATGACTTGAATAGAGTCGATAACCATAATGCTGGGCTTTTCTCTAAGCGCAAGCTGACAGATGGTTTCGACATTCGTTTCTGCAAGCGTTTTTAATTTGTTGGTAGGTAACCCTAATCGTGTGGCACGCATGGCAACTTGTTGCAGGGACTCTTCCCCGGTGACATACAAAGTATTCATACTTTCTGCCAAACGACACATAGTTTGCAGCAGCACGGTACTTTTACCAGCGCCAGGGCTTCCCCCTATTAATATTGCACTACCGGGGACAACCCCACCACCAAGAACCCGGTCGAATTCTTTAAACCCGGTTGAAAATCTCGGTAATTGTTCTAGGTTTACTTCATCTAATGTTTGTACTTTTGCTTCAACTAATCCCGCGTAGCCAGAGGTTGCTCCGCCCTGAGGAGCAGCCTTGACCGACGGTACGCGAAATTCAGTAACGGTATTCCAAGCTTTGCACTCTGAGCATTGGCCTTGCCAACGCGCAAACTCGGCACCACAATCGCTACATACAAATGCTGTTTTCTTTTTTGCCATAAATTACAGGTATATATCTTGCTTAAACACAATAATCGGTTAAGAATAAACTAATAATGCGTCAATGTTGACATAATATTGACGGTGACCCAACCGGTCACACTAAAAGAGCGCGTGTAAAACTGTTTATGCCTGAAGATAGATTACAAAAATATCAGAGCTTGATTGATGATTTAAAACTGGATCTGGGTGATCCGGCTTTTGATCGCATATTTAAGCAACGTACTGCGGAGCTATCCAAGCCAGACCAATTTCTACTCAAAATGGAAATGTCTCGGCTGTCTCAGCCCGTGGCGCGATTTATTGACCTTAGGGGGCAAGTTTCCGGTCAAGTAAAACCCTATGAATATGAGGGTAAACAACACTTTATGGATGACTTAGCCATTGAAGTGTTTGAGCGTGAAGTTGCCAAGCATGGCGGGTACACACTCGCGGTTTATGAAGCCGTAATGAGTACCGAGAACAATTATAAAGTCATGCAAAAGCAAGCTAAAGAGCGCGAAAAAGAAGTAGAACAAGACGCCGAGAATCATAACTACACTAAACTCGTCCGTTTCGCTTCCTACGAAAGCCGCTCAGAAGAGCGCATGAATTACTCCATTAAAATCACAGTGGAACTTGCCAAAAACCGTCCTAAAATTAACGCTTCGACCTCAGATATTTCCCTCAGCGGAGCAAAAATAAAATTACCGACTAATCAACAAGTCGAGCCTGGGCAAATTATTTCGATCCGGCTGGTGGGACTGGAACAAGATTTTGAGCTAGGTCTTAAAGAAGGGATCCAGTATGAGGTTATTGCGGTTGAGCCTGGCACCATTGAATATAACCAAGTACGCTTAAGACGCACTTTTATTGAGAAAAACCAAGCATTCGACGACTTTTTAAATAGCTTTATTCACGGCAACAAACGACGTTATAAAATCAACCTAGACAATACGCTAGACGCTGTTGTTTGTAAGGGCTACGAGCAATATTATCTGCCGCGAGTCTGCTCCTTGTTTGTCTTTTTGAGTGAAAAACAAAATAAGCTCTACCCGAGCATGGCACTCACCAACGAGAACAATGCTTATATCAATTACTACTTCGAAGATGAGAAGAAGCAATCCGGCCTGTACTCCGTATTTAACCAAAAGCGTGTGCAGCAATTGCTTGAATTACCTGGTGCAGTAAAAGAAGCGGTGTGTCATGTGTTTACCCACTCGAGTCAAGGCAAGATGTATTTTTATTCGGCATTTGATTTTGAGCTCGAGAACATGCCGCAACTCAACGATCTCTTTTTTGCTTTTGGCAGCCAAAAAGACAGCTTTAGAACCTTTAAAGTTCAGCTTATGCCAAGCCACCATGAAGATGCATTTATCCCGCTCTCGCTGCCTGCCAGCGCAGGGAAAAACGTAGAAAAACTGAATAAGCGACCTACACCTCGGGTGCAGGGGTTTATTCAAGACGTAAAATATCTCATGTTACTCACCGATATTAGTAGTCCATCCATTACTGAGCGTTTCCAAAAACTTAGCTATGAGAAAAGCCTTGTAAACCAACTAAAAAAGTTTGGTCATGGTAAATCTGCGAACCCGCCACCGCTCGAGGTCGTGGCACTTGAATATGTAAACCTTAGAGCACATCGTCGGTATCTGTATAAAACCAATGTGGTGGTTCATATTGAAGGGCAAGGTACGTTCAATTGTGTAACACGTGACTTTTCAGTGATGGGACTGCAAATAGAATGTGGCCAAGCCATGCCGCTGAAAAAAGGCGATTCTATCCATTTGGATTTAGTCGATTTACAAAAATTGACTAAGCAGCATAACCTTACCAATTTGCGCTATGAAGTAATGATGGTGAATAAAACCAGTACCATCATAAATTTAAAGGTGCAAAAAATCGGTGAGTTGGACCACTCTGCAATGGGGTTCTTTAAAGCACTGATTGAAAACAATAAAGACAAATTGGTGGCATGCGATGAAGCCCCGAAAGTACCGGGGTTATCGCTAGCGCTGCGTAATATGGTAACAAAGTCTGTTTGTCAGTTTCCGCTTTACTTACATAAAGAGACTTCACACAATGCCGTAGGCGCCCTTGGGCAAGGCCTTTATCCAACATCGCTTCACCATATCTTGCATTCATTCAGTGATAACAACGACAACACATTGGATGCAAAAGCCATTTTCCCTGAGCGCTTTGTAGAAGAAAAGCTAACCGAAGTACTTAAAAGCCAATCTCGCCAAGACAAGCCGCTAAAATACATGGTCTTTATAAAATTTGACCCCAGTCAACGTAATCAACATGAGGCAATCAATTCGCAAGTTATCGCCCATGAAGATTCAATAGACAGTTTATATTTATACGCCAAAAAAGCACTACGCAAAGAACTGCTGTTTGTGTATCAACTGTATGTGTCTAAAACTGGACGCCCAGACATGGATTATCTGGCAAATGAACTGCGCTATGTTAGCCATTACGCCATTCACAAAGCGAAGGATTTAGAAGAAGCCTTGTGGTCTATCACTGGGGTGTGTGATTTAGTAGATGTGAGTGACTATGTTATTAATAATATGGGCTTTGATGCGCCACTCATCGCTAAAATGGAAGAGAAGAAAAAGCACTGGTTAGAAGCCAACTTTAAGCACTAAACATGATGCGTACGGTTTTACAAGTAAGCCGTACGCACTATTGCTTGGCTCTACTCCACCCAGCCAAACAATGTCAGCACGGCAATGATCACCAAATAGAACAAGATGTTGCGTTTTACTAAGCGCATCATACAGCTTGCTTCAAAGGTACAGCCCAAAAATTGTTGCTCAATTTGCTCTGCCGCCAGTGCGGTGGTGGTTACAATTTTGCGGTTGGTGGTTTTAAAATCCAATACATACTTTAACCAGCTTGAAGTGCCTTTGGTAAAGTTACCAATAATCAAAAAGCCAAAGCTTGCGATCCGGGCCGGTAGCCAGTTTAGCCAATAAAAGAGCCTGCAGATCTGGTCAAACACGTGTTGAAGCGGCGGCTGCTCTTGCTCATGTTGCCAATGAACTACTTGCCTTACCATAGCGTAAAGCACCGCACCAGGTGCACCTAGGGCCACAAACCAGAAGATCACGCCACAGTAATGTTGAAAGTTGATCCAAGATAGCGTTTGACCAAAAGTTTCACCGCCCGGCTCATCTTCTAGCTTATCTTGACCCATTTGCAATGCATATAATGTAGCGGCTTCGTTATCGCCACGCGTTAAGGCATTTAAATACCCTTTGTAAAGCTGACGGTATTTAGCACACCCAAAACATACCAATAATAAGCAGATATTGACTGCAAATTGCCAAAATACAAAGTCACTAAAGTTATAAATTAGAGCAATCGCCAATGCCGGTAGCACAAGCCACAGCATAATCCCCAAATGCGACCCTAGCAAACCGCCCTCTTTGGTCCATGATTTGGTTTTAGCGTAATAACGTTGCAGGTAATAATCTACTTGCCAATAGTCAGCTCGCGCACCGAGTCGCTCGATGATCAGCGCAATAATGATGGATATTAGAATCATGCTCGCCTAGCTCTCTTGGTTATTTAATAGGGTAAAATAATGCTGCCAATCGAATGCTGCGCCGGGGTCCGTTTTTCTGCCCGGTGCAATATCACTATGCCCTACGATACGATCATTCGTTATCTTTGGGTAGTGTTGCTGTAGCCAACGTGTTGTTTTCACTAAACTCACATATTGCTCCTCGGTATATGGCGTGGTGTCTGTGCCTTCCATTTCAATACCTATGGCAAAATCGTTACACCCCGCTTTACCTTGCCATTGTGAAAGCCCCGCATGCCAAGCCCGCTCAAGAAACGGGACGTATTGCGTCACACTACCATCGCGACGAATAACACAATGCGCCGACACCTTTACCCCTTCCAAATCGCTAAATGTTGGATGCGCAGTACAATCGAGCGTCCCCAAAAATAGTGCTTCCACATGCGGCGTGCCAAAGCACCAGCTGGTAGAGAAATATTATGGATCACCAGTAAATCCACCTCGCAGCCCGCGGGAC
Source organism: Pseudoalteromonas piscicida (assembly GCF_002744175.1). Taxonomy (GTDB): domain Bacteria; phylum Pseudomonadota; class Gammaproteobacteria; order Enterobacterales; family Alteromonadaceae; genus Pseudoalteromonas; species Pseudoalteromonas piscicida_B. The sequence continues at coordinate 7,362 of NZ_NKHF01000108.1, read as the reverse complement.
GTTCATTATAATGTGGTGAACAAACTTTTTTCGCAAAAGGTAGCCAATTCAAAGTATTAGTTCCAAGCCTTGAGTTAAATTTATTATAAAGACAAAGTACCACAAAAGGTAGATATGGGTTTACGTGTAATTTAACGATATTGTCGCGACGTAAAGTCGCTGCTATAAAAATGCATGAAGCTCTGTACAAAGTAATACATCATCGTAGCAGCGGGTTTACCCCGCAACACAAATTCTGGGAATTTTTCTGCATCAATTGTACTCCTTCACAAACGCGCGTAAAATTCAGCTATTGCAGCAAATAATGAAAAGACAAGCATATGATTAACCAAACCCTTATCAGCCAATTGGTAAAACAGGCATTAGACGAAGATCTAAACTACCAATCACCAAGCGAAGGTGATATTACCGCCGCGCTTATTCCTGAATCACAACAGGCCAATGCTTATGTGATCACCAGAGAAGACTGTGTGTTTGTGGGTAAGGCATTAATCGAGGAAGTCTTTAGGCAAGTTGACCCAAGTGTTAACGTTAATGTGTTGGTGAACGACGGCGACTCTGTTCCCGCCAATACTCGCTTATTTACCGCAAGTGGCTCAGCAAGAGCCATTCTTACTGCGGAGCGTACCGCACTTAATTTTGTGCAAACCTTATCAGGCACAGCCACCACTACGGCAAAATATGTAGAAATGCTAGCTGGCACAGAAACTAAACTGCTGGATACACGTAAAACCATTCCAGGCTTAAGAGCGCTACAGAAATACGCGGTAAAATGTGGTGGCGGTAAAAATCACCGTATCGGCCTGTTTGACGCATATCTAATTAAAGAAAATCACATCGCAGCCTGCGGTAGCATTGCTAAGGCGGTTGCAACGGCTCGCGGTAACCACCCAGACAAACCCGTAGAAGTTGAAGTTGAAAACTTAGATGAGCTGCAACAAGCCCTTGATGCTGGTAGCGATATCATCATGCTAGACAACTTCAGCGTGAGTGAAATTCAACAAGCGGTTGAACTCACTCAAGGCCAAGCGAAACTAGAGGTTTCTGGCAATATGACCATCGAAATCCTCACTACCTATGCACAAGCCGGTGTGGACTTTATTTCAAGCGGTGCGCTTACCAAGCATGTACAAAGCATTGATCTTTCAATGCGCTTTGAATAAACGCACTAAAACTTCGAACAACGACTTAAGAGCCTATTGATAGGCTCTTTTTTTGTGCGCGATCACAACCACTCCCCTCTCAACTTTGCCCAAACCAAACAAAAATTCACCAAAAGCCACAATGCACTGTAATCACCCGTAATAGAGAAATGCTTCTATTTCATTGACAAACCTACTTAAAACCCGTTAAATACGACAAAAGAACTAGACTGTAACAAGATCTTAATGTTCGGTAACGATTAGTTCTGCTCATTTTTTGAACCTATATTGGGAAAGTTTGAGCTACCGCAAAAGAATCAATAATTTATTATTAAAATTCAATTGCTGGGCTCAGTGTTTACTATTAAAGTAATTGTTAATAGTGAACGTGCAAACTAATTAAGTGCTACACTTATTGGTGATTAGGGAGCAGTCACAAATTTAATGGGGTTAGCTTTAATAGTACTTAGAGTAATACTGACCAACACTTAGTTTGGTACTCTTAGGATCTGTTAGGCCAATTTACCAATACCAGCCAGTTTGTTACTTCGATGGATTGGTTATTATTGCAAAGGTTTTAATAAACGCTTAACTTAAACCTACTATGGTTAAGTCACTTAAAATTTAGGAGACACATCATGACTCAAAAACAACAGGGTGGTTTTACCCTAATCGAACTAATGATTGTAGTTGCAATCGTTGGGATTCTCGCAGCAGTAGCACTTCCTGCTTATCAAGATTACACTGTTAAAGCTCGCTTTACAGAAGTAGTCACAGCAGGCGCATCTGTAAGAACTACTATGACTGAATGCTTACAAACGAACAACAATGTGATTGCATCGTGTGACTCCTTTGCTGACTTGGGTATTGCAGCTCCGGCAGCAACACCTAACCTAGCCAGTGTTACTATCACTGAAACCACAGGTGTTATTACTGCGACAGGTACTGCAGTAGCTGGTGGATATACATATGTTTTGACTCCGCCAACAATTGACCCAGCAGATCCTGCTCCTTCAACATATGTATTCGCCAAATCCGGTACATGCACATCAGCAACCATTACAAATCTTTGTTAATACCTTAATGGGGAGAGTACGTCTCCCCATTAACCTCAATCAAATACTCTAGCCCATGAATAAAAAATCTATAGAATCTAGCAATACTTTAGACACCTTTATCTGGGTCGGAGTAAATAACCGAGGTAAACGCCTAGAGGGTGAGATAACAGGCTCTAGTGTTGCTCTAGTCAAAGCACAACTAAGAAAACAAGGTATTACTCCTTCCAAAGTAAAGCGCAAGCCCAAACCCCTATTTGGACTTTCTGGCGCACAGAAAATTACATCACAAGATATTGCCACCATAACGAGGCAAATCGCCACCATGCTTACCGCTGGTGTTTCTCTTGTGCAAACCTTAGAGATGCTAGCTCGAGGAACAAAAAACAAATCATTGTCGAGACTAGTTGGCCATGTAGCTGATGAAGTAAAAGCGGGCCAGCCTTTAGCGAAAGCACTGCGTGCTTATCCCAGATATTTTGATGAACTTTATTGTGACTTGGTCCACTCTGGAGAGCAGTCGGGTGCGCTGGATAGGATCTTTGATCGAATTGCACTATATAAAGAAAAAACAGAAGCACTAAAATCTAAGATTAAAAAGGCGCTGTTTTACCCTATTGCCGTTGTTGTTGTCGCGTTAATTGTAACCTCAATTCTACTAATATTCGTTGTTCCACAGTTTCAAGACATTTTTAACGGCTTTGGAGCAGAGTTGCCTGCGTTTACACTAATGGTTATCGGCTTTTCAGAATTTTTGCAAGAATACTGGTGGGTGTTCTTAATTGGTATTGGTTTATTTGGTTATACCTACAAAGAAATGCTTATTCGCAGCAGTGCGGTTAAACATTTTAATGACCGTATGATCCTCAAGCTACCTGTTGTTGGTGATATTTTAAAAAAAGCCGCGGTAGCGCGTTATGCGCGTACGCTATCCACTACTTTTGCGGCCGGTGTACCACTTGGCGATGCGCTAGATTCTGCTGCGGGAGCGTCTGGTAATATCATTTATAAAAATGCCATTAAAGAAATCAAAGCTGAGGTAAATTCAGGTAATCAGATGCACTGGGCTATGCATAACACTAAAGTCTTCCCTGATATGGTGGTTCAAATGGTGTCTATTGGTGAAGAGTCTGGTGCATTGGATAGTATGCTCGCGAAAGTTGCCAATATTTATGAACAAGAAGTTGACGATGCAGTCGATGGCCTCTCTAGCCTGTTAGAACCATTGATTATGGTCGTGTTAGGCGTATTGATTGGGGGCTTGATCATCGCAATGTACCTACCAATTTTCCAACTTGGTTCCGTTGTGTAAATAGTATGCACTTAAAGTATTAGGTCGTCTCCTCTGTACTTTACCTGTGTGTTATACTGTTCCGAAATAAATACCGAGCATAACTCGGCAACTTAAATAAAAAAGATAAATAAGCGTACGACTTATGCAAGATATTTTTCACTTGATGCAAACGCAATTATGGTATTGGTTACTTACGGTTGGACTGGTTAGTCTTTGTATTGGTAGCTTTCTCAATGTAGTGATCCTGCGCTTGCCTAAGATGATGCAGCTTAATTGGCGATCAGAATGCCGAGTGTTGCTTGCCGATGAACTGCCACAGCAACAAACACAAGTGCCCACGTTTAATTTGGTCAAGCCTAACTCTCATTGCCCAAGCTGTAAAACACCAATCAAGGCTTGGCAAAATATTCCCCTTATTAGCTGGTTGCTACTAAAAGGCAAATGCAACCACTGCGGTACGGCTATCTCTGTACGCTACCCTCTAGTTGAGCTGAGCACTGCGTTACTCTCTATTTGGGTTGCTTGGCATTTTGGGGCTAGCCTTGAGGCTGTACTTTATATCGTTATTACGTGGGTATTAGTGGCGCTTACTGTTATCGATATCGACGAAATGCTACTGCCCGACCAGCTAACTCTGCCAACATTATGGCTGGTTCTAGTTGCCAGTTGCTTTGGTGTAGGCGTTGAGCCTAAAACAGCTATTGTTGGCGCGGCCGTTGGCTATTTGAGTTTATGGAGCGTGTATTGGCTCTTTAAGTTGCTCACGGGTAAAGAAGGCATGGGCTATGGCGACTTTAAGCTTTTGGCAGTCTTTGGCGCTCTAATGGGATGGGAAGCCATTTTAACCATAGTGTTACTTTCAAGCTTGGTTGGTGCCGTAATTGGCAGTATTCAGTTAAGCATTCAAGGTCGAGATAAAGCCACACCTATCCCATTTGGCCCCTATTTGGCCATCGCAGGTTGGATCACCCTTATGTATGGTGAGCAGCTGCAGCGTTGGTACGTTAACTTGATCATGTGATAAAAAATCATGCTAAAAACGAATAACTGGATTTTAGGCGTAACTGGCGGCATTGGCGCAGGAAAAACCGCTATCACTGCTCATTTGCAGCAAAAAGGGGTTGTAGTGGTTGATGCTGATGTGGTTGCTCGCGAAGTCGTCGCAATTGGCTCTTCAGGGCTGCAAGCTATTGTCGACGAATTCGGCAGTGATATTCTTCTTGCGGATGGCAACCTAGACAGAGCCAAGTTACGAACAATTATTTTTGCCGATGAACAAAAAAAGCAGTGGTTAAATGCACTATTACATCCGCTCATTCGTAATGCTCTATTAGCACAACTAAGCGCCGCACAAAGCGACTATGTTATTTTGTCCGCACCGCTACTATTTGAAAACGGGCTCGAGCGCTATTGCGATGCGACTTTACTCATTGATGTTGCTGTCGAGACACAAATAACGAGAACGACCAGTCGCGATGAGGTCGATACCGAGCAAGTAGAGCGCATTATTGCAGCGCAAATGCCACGCGCTGAAAAGCAAGAAAAAGCCGACTATATACTCGATAACGATCGCCCGCTTGCACAAAGCTTGCTGGCAGCAGATAAACTACACGATGAATTTCTCAATCTAGCGAAAGAGAAGCTAATAATAAATAATTAACCTGAGGTTTGGATAAGGAATTTGCTAATTTGTTTTTTAAATCACATAAAAGTATTTCCTTATCTAGCAAGAGCGTTTTGGTGATAACACCGCTTCCTGCTCTCGGTAAGATATCTACATCCTGTAGGCAAGGCGGATGTATGCACCAATAGCTGGCGATTGGAAGACATTTATTACCCGAGATTTAGGTTAATCAGCCTAGGCTTGGGTGTAAAACTTATTCTACACTCAACTTGATAACTTGGCATTTTCCCAACTTAATGATAAATATTGAATATGCATTCAATATGAAGGCAAAGAGGTATTATGGAACATCATTCTCCGCTACTGCGTAAATTTATTACCCTAGGGCGAGTAACCGCCGAGCAAATAAAGTCTCGGCAGTCAGAAGCAAACACAACCGCCGAGTTGATCTGTTTGAGTTCTGGAATGAGCGCCAAAGAACTTGCCGAAGAATGTCTAGAGCTATTCAAAGTGCCTTTCTTTAATCTTGATCACTTCAATGTTAGCGAAATTCCGCCCGCGTTAGTGAAAGAAAAGCTGATCCGTAAACACCATATTTTACCCCTAGTGCAAAAAGGCCGAAAACTCTACGTTGCGGCCTCTGATCCCACAGACTTTGGCGCTTTCGAGAACTTTGAGTTTAGCACAGGGTTACAATGCGAAGTGCTCGTTGCCGATTATAAAAAGCTTGAAACAAAAATCGATCAACTGTTTGATGCAACGGGCAGTTTGTCAATTTCTGAAGAAGAGTTTAAAGAGTTTGCCGACCTTGACGTAGAAGAAGAGCCTAAACCGAAAAATAATAATGAAGACAAAGATGATGCCCCAATTATTGTTTACATCAACAAAATATTGATGGATGCGATAAAAAAAGGCGCGTCGGACCTTCACTTTGAACCATACGAGAAAAAATACCGCGTACGCTTTCGTATTGATGGCTTACTCCATGAAATGGCAAGCCCTCCAAACACGCTAGCAACACGCCTCGCTGCACGTATTAAGGTGATGGCACACCTAGATATTGCAGAGAAACGTAAGCCTCAAGATGGCCGCATTAAGCTCAAAATATCTGAGCGAAAAAGCATCGACTTTCGTGTGAGTACGCTCCCTACCATGTGGGGCGAGAAAATCGTAATGCGTATTCTCGACTCTTCAAGCGCTATGTTGGGGATAGATGTACTTGGTTATGAGCCGGAGCAGAAAAAACTCTACCTTGACGCACTCGAGCAGCCTCAGGGTATGATTTTGGTAACCGGCCCAACTGGTTCTGGTAAAACCGTCTCACTTTATACCGGTTTGAATATTCTCAATCAGCCAGAGCGCAATATTAGTACCGCGGAAGACCCGGTAGAAATAAACCTTGAGGGGATTAATCAGGTTCAAATTAACCCCAAAGCAGATATGACCTTTGCCAATGCATTAAGAGCATTTCTACGTCAGGATCCCGATGTGGTGATGGTTGGTGAGATCCGTGACCTTGAGACTGCAGAGATCTCGATTAAAGCGGCGCAAACCGGTCACTTGGTATTGAGTACCTTGCACACCAACTCAGCACCTGAGACCCTTACCCGCCTGTTAAATATGGGTGTACCTGCTTATAACGTAGCCAGCTCCGTCAGCTTAATTATTGCCCAGCGTCTTGCTAGGCGCCTGTGCCCCAAATGCAAAACACCTGAGACCTTGCCTGAAGAAGCTTTACTTGGGCAGGGATTTACACCGGAGCAAATTAAAGATATCACTCTATTTGCGCCAAAAGGCTGTGAAAACTGTACCGACGGTTACAAAGGCCGTGTGGGTATTTATGAAGTGGTAAAGATCACCCCAGAAATTTCTCACTTGATTATGGAAGGCGGTAACTCGTTGCAAATTGCAGAGCAGGCAGAGAAGTCAGGGTTTGATAATTTGCGTAAATCCGGCCTGAAAAAAGCCGCCGCAGGCGTGACGTCATTGACTGAAATAAACCGTGTAACAAGCTACTAAACCTCATGTAGGAGCCGCTTTATGCGGCGAGATTGTTGAAAAATCGCGGGGTGAACCCGCTCCTACCAACAACACAGAATCCATGTAGAAGCTGCTTTACGCGGCGAGATAAAAAGCTCGCGATGTAAAATCGCTCCTACCAACAATGCAGAATTCATGTAGGAGCGCTTTACGCGGCGAGGCTGTTGAAAAAACCGCGGGGTGAACCCGCTCCTACCAACAACACAG
>NZ_NKHF01000002.1 GCF_002744175.1 Pseudoalteromonas piscicida | reverse complement strand
CAGCTCCTACCGCATGGTTTTACAGGCTTTTGTAGGAGGCGGTTTACCCGCCGAGCAGTTTCAACGGTGTCTTTTGCACGGCGCATATTCGTTTTCGGTATTTATGCGCCTGACAGCAAGGGGAGATTTTATTCAATATCAACGAGTAGGCGTGCAAGACCCACAGGTTCAATTTCAACACACACGTTGTCATCATTCCAGTTTAGGCCAACTAATGCATCATCTTCTTTAAGATCGAGTACCCACTCGTCCAAGAAGCTTTCAACGTCAATGCTCATTGGAGAAAACTCGCTCCATTCATCACGACATTGGGCTTGTGCTTTTTCTTCGCTATCCCAAAGTAGCAACACGTCGGTTTCGTCAAACTGATTAGAATCAACTACTACCATGCCGCCATCATCTGAACTCAATGCCCAAACGCTTTCGGTGTTTTTTACTTGCGCAATAAATTCACTCACTTCTGAGCCAATTTCTTCTTCATTCATCATCGTTGTTCTCAATTTCGTGGATCAGTTTGCTGAGCAATGGGATGAGATTGCCAACGGTCATGAAATGCCATTAGATTCTCATAATCGCTCAGATCGACAAGTTCTCTAAACAGAACCCAATCAATTAGGCAGTATAAACTGATTTGAAGATAATCACAGTGTAAAAACTCTTCTGTCACACACTCTTCATTGAGATAATGCAGAGTGTGGCCAATTCGCTCGCGCTGCAGGTTAAAAAATAGTTTGTCTTGTTCAATATCAAAGCCAGAGCGTTTACTAAGTAGTAGCTCAACGAGTGAGTCGTTACAGGCATTAATAAGAATAAGCCAATTTTCTTGATCCCAACTTGGGAAAGGTAACTGATGCTTTTCGCGCAAGTAACGCACAATTAAATTAGAATCGCAAATCAGTTGTGCATCGTCGATTAAAAAGGGAATTTTTCGTGCTGGGTTATGGCGAACTAATTCGTCATGGCCTGCTTGTGAAAAAATGTCGATATGCTGGTAACTAAGAGGAAGTTGTTTTGCTGCCGCCCACATTCGGATGCGACGCGCGTATGGGCTGGTGTTCGAGCCTATCAGTTTCATGCCATTATTCCTTCAACTGAATATCACGCTGCGATTTTGCAGGTGTAGTGAGCTGGTACTATGGAATAATGGCGAACCTATTGGGTTTTCGCAAGTGAATTAATCACTACGACTGGTCACCTCTAGTAAATGAAAACCAAACTGGGTTTGTACAGGCCCTTGGACTTGGTTGATCGGCGCTGAAAAAACCACTTTATCGAACTCAGGTACCATCATTCCAGGTCCAAATTCACCGAGCGCTCCACCGTCTTGGCCCGACGGACAATTGGAGTACTGCTTTGCGATTTCTGCGAAATCTTCTCCTGCTGCGATGCGATCTTTGAGCTCCATGCATTGCGCTTCACTATCTACTAGGATATGTCTTGCACTAGCGATTGCCATAACTTCTCCAATGATTAATTGTTGTTCATACTTTATTCTAATCTAGGTACGTGAAAAAATCAGCTTATCTTGGCAAGAGTTTTTCAATTTCTCCTGTGAGTTCATCAGACATAGGCTTGGTACGACTATTAAAGCGTTTGATTGTTTTACGGTCCGCTGACACTAAATATTTATAAAAATTCCAGTTAGGTGAGCTGGTTACCTCATTCAAATGCTGAAATATAGGGTTGGCATCAGACCCTCTTACCTCTGAAGTTGCAAACATATCAAAGGTGACGCCATAGTTTATAAAGCAGACTTTTGCGGTTTCTTTTTCATCGTCTTCTTCTTGAAAAAAATCATCTGATGGAAAACCCAGTACCACGAGGCCTTTATCTTTGTACTTTTGGTGCAGTTTTTCTAGGCCCTCAAACTGCCCAGTAAAACCACAATTACTGGCGGTATTGACGATGAGTAATGGCTTATCTTTGAATTGACAAAGGTTCAGTGACTCGTCTGAGCGTAACTTACGCATTTCCACATTGGTGAAATCTTCACAGGTTGATGCATTGGCGTGGCTTGCAAACAATAAGCCGCAGGCCAACCCCAACATCGAAAGACTTTTTATCATCAGCGCTTTCCTTTTAATTAGGTTATCTTTTATGATACGGGAATATTCGTCATATTGATCAATTAAATGAATATTCGACACGCAACTTCACAAGACCTCAGTGCCATTGTTGCCATTTACAACGAGACCATTCCAAGTCGCCAAGTGACAGCCGATACCGAGCCTGTAAGCGTAGCACAAAAGCAAAGCTGGTTTGATGCACACACAGATAATCGTCCTATTTATGTGGTGGAACAGGAAAGCCGTATCGTCGCTTGGCTAAGCTTTAGTAACTTCTATGGTCGTCCAGCTTACTCAGGTACGGCAGAAGTGAGTATCTATTTAGCGAAAGCGGCGCAAGGTCAGGGGTTGGGTAATCAACTCATGACGTTTGCTCAAGCTCAGGCGCCAAAACTGCAAATCTCGACCTTACTTGGCTTTATTTTCTCTCATAATAGCCCTAGTATTCGCTTGTTTGAAAAGCATGGGTTTCAAAAGTGGGGGGAGCTACCCAATGTTGCTATGATGGATGGCAACAGCTACAGCTTGACTATATTAGGTAAGTCGCTGGTTGAGGTTTAGTGAGTACCGTATTTATACCTCGCTAGAAGCTTGTCAAAATAGTGTTATTGTTTAGCGTCTTGTCATTCTTCTACTAAACTGGATCTCATATTTACCGATAAAGGATCTAGCTATGGCGAGTCGTGTGCTGATCATTGATAGCAGCAGTGTCCAAGCGATGCGAGTTAAGGTGTTGTTTGAGCTGCTCGGTGGTGAAGTGGAGCATCTTCACTACCGTAGCTTAGAAGCAGACCTCGATTTTGATAAGTTTGATGTTGTGGTTATTGCCCATGGTGTGCCTGCAAGCAAGCTGCAAGCCATGTATCAACTCAGAAACCACGATAAACTCGTACTACTTGCCCCAAAGCCCGATAATGCCGAGCACCTAAAGTCCTTTAGTGAAATTAATCGGGCACTGCCTAATGGCATTGTCATTTATCCGTTTTTCGCTAACAAGGACATCACTGGACTGTTAGAGCGCCTATTAGAGATAGGAGCAACTAACTCTTTGGTGCTGCCAAAAGTACTTCTGGTGGACCATCATACGCCTCGCCTTGAAAATTTGGCAAATAGTTTGCGCGGTGCTCAGCTCGCCGTGACTACCGCAACAACCTTGGAAGAAGCGATGCAAGTGGCTGAACACCATCCAGTCGACTTGCTGATCTGTGACTTTAACTTAGACAAAGACACTGGGCTCGATGTTTTTAACAAAGTAAGGCAAATACACCATAACTGCCGCTGCTTGTTAATGACTTCGCGTGTTAATCAAGTAGATATGCTAGAAGCCGTGCGTCAAGGAGTCGAAGATGTACTTATTAAGCCTTTCGACGAAAGTGATTTGCTACAAAGCTTGCACAAGCTTTGGCAAACAGAGTTATTAAGGCGCCACAACCAAGAGCTGGTAGAGCGCTTGCAAGACACGGTTGATGCCTTGATTGAGCGCGATAGCCTGTTAAGAGTTATCTACAAGCATACGCCAGATCCCATTATGTTGTTTAACCGCCAAGGGCATATTATTGAGGCGAATGATGCTTGCTGTGAATTGTTTGAGCTGACGGAAGAGGAGCTTCAGCCGCTTTCTATCTTCGAGTTATTTGATGAAGTGTCGGTATCGCAACTAAGAGATCTCATGAAGCACGTTGGTATGTTAAAGCACTTCAATTGTGAATTAACTCTGCCCAAAGCGGGAGAACGCAGCATCCCATTAATGGGCACTTTTAATGAAATTGATCACCATGGTGAAATGGCTTTTGCTGTGATCTTTAAAAATGTCTCAAAATTTAAAGAGCAACAAGAGGTGCTTGAGGAAACCAAAGAACTACTCGAGTTTGAAGTACAAGCAAGAACGGCACAATTGCAAAAAGCCAAAGAAGCCGCGGAAGCTGCCAACCTATCAAAATCTGAATTTCTGGCCAATATGTCTCATGAGTTACGCACACCGATGCATTCTATTTTAAGTTTTGCCCGATTTGGGCTAGATAAACTCACTTCGCCAGACGTGCCGGTAGATAAATTAAAAAAATATCTATCCCGCATTGAAACCAGCGGTGAACGCTTGCTTGTACTTCTAAATAACTTGCTAGATCTATCTAAATTGGATGCTGGGCGTTTTCCGTTTAATCCAAGCTTCCATAATTTAGTGAATGTGATCCAAAGTGGTATTGAAGATGTATCGGGTACGGCGCTCGAGAAGAAGATAAAAATCAGGTTCGAAAAACCAGAGCAGGGAGTCATGACATTTTGCGACCCTGAGCAAATGAATCAAGTGATCAGAAACCTACTTGGAAATGCACTGAAGTTTAGCCCTGAAGGCAGTGAAGTGAGTGTGCTGCTGAGCTGCAAGGGGCAAGATATTCATATCAAAATCGTCGATCAAGGTGTTGGGATCCCTGATGACGAATTGGAGCAAATATTTGCCAAGTTTGTGCAAAGTAGTAAAACCGACAGCGGTGCAGGAGGTACTGGCTTGGGGCTAGCTATTTGTAAGGAGTTTATCTTGTTGCACAAAGGGCAAGTCTACGCCGAGAATAATCCTGACGGCGGTGCAAGTATCAATGTGAGTTTACCTTTGGTCGAACATCTAGAGCAAGTAATGTAGTGTAATGAATCAAGTTGGAAAGCCTGCAAGGATAGGTCTATAACTAACAGTGGAACTTGTTTTAACACTAAGGGGCTAAAGGCTGGCAAAACAGTGTGTATTTATTTCCTCAATTACAGTTCCTTTAGTACATTAATGAAGGATAGCATTTATGGCTTTACGCAGAATCTTAGCGGTGGATGATGAACCGTTTAATCTAGAAATCATCGAAGAAATTCTTGAAGACTTAAACTTTGAGCTAAAAACTGTAGAAAGCGGTCAAGCCTGTTTGGCCGTAGTAGAAGACTTCGACCCACAGGTGATTTTGTTAGATGTTAGCATGCCAAAAATGAGCGGCTACGAGGTCTGTAAAGCGATAAAGGCAAACCCGAATACGCAACATATTATCGTGATGTTTGTCTCGGCTAGAGGCTCAGTTGAAGAGCGAATGGAAGGGTACTCTGTAGGGGCGGAAGACTATATTGTGAAGCCCTTTGGTCAAGGGGAGCTGAAAGCCAAGTTGCAGCATTTGAGTCAAATTTTACAGGAGAAAGACACGCTTGCTCAGCAGGTTGAAGATGCAACGTCTACCGCTTTTAGCGCGATGGCAAATAGTAGCGAAATGGGGCAAATCGTTACATACATTGAGCAAATTGGAGAGATTGACTCTATTCCTCGATTGGCGGCAGCGTTGTGCCAGTGTTTAAAAGGGCTTGGTCTGAACTGCAATGTTGAAGTGAGGTTAGAAGGACAAAAGCATCATTTTGCCACGACAGGGATCTGCTCTCCCATTGTTATCGAGTTATTCGAAATTTTGTATACCAAAGGGCGGTTACATGAGTTTACCAATCGCATTTTGGTTAACTATCCATTGTTGAGTATTTTAATTTTAAACATGCCTGGTGACGACCCAGATAAGCATGGACGGTTACGTGATCATATCTGCTTTATTGCCAGTGTAACTGAACAGCAATTGATCGCAATTTCAACTAAACGCAAGTTAGTTCAGCAGCACGAAGATTTAGAAGAAGCCATCGAGATGGTGCAAGGCAAGTTCAATAGCATGATTGCCTTATTAGATAAAAATCGCCAAGAAAACGAAAAAGTGTTTAGGTCGTTACAAGAGCTATTCGAGGAGCGCATTCCTACCATGGGTCTAGATGAAGACCAAGAGATGTTTATTTATCAAAATGTCGACAAAGCAATACAAAGCTCAGTTGCCCGAGAGGCGAGCGTTCGGGAAGTCAAAACAGCATTTCATGATATTGAAGAAGATCTGAAGCTACTTTCTCGACGTTCTGAATAGTGAATTAATTCACCAAAAACAACCAAATTTCGCTGCGTAAAGCAGCTCCTACTGCACGGTTTCACAGACTTTTTGTAGGAGATGGTTTACCCACCGAGCTCTTACAGTAA
>NZ_NKHF01000057.1 GCF_002744175.1 Pseudoalteromonas piscicida | reverse complement strand
ATTATCCCGCGGTAAAATTGTGTGGTAGGAGCGTGTTTACCCCGCGAGCTTTTCATCAAGATCGGCGCGTAAAGCGGCTCCCACCAGGGGGGATATCTGAGGGTTTATTCTGCAAGTGTGCCTTTAGTTAAGTGTAAAGCTGCCTTGCATAATGGCGAAATGACCTGGAAAGGAGCAGAAAAATCGATAGTCTTCACCTGCTTTCATCTGTGCCGTTGAAAATGTGACTGTTGTTTGCTCCCCGCCTCCGATCACTTTCGATGCGGCATATACACGGCTGTCACCCGGTTTTACATAGCTGTTGTTTGCACCTGCAGACATGCCATCGGTGGCAACGGCTTGCACATCTGCGGCTTTGCTCAGTACCCAATTATGCCCCATTGTGGTGACTGGTAATTTACCATTATGCTTCAAGGTGACCGAGATTTCCTTACAGCTGGCGGGGGCACTGAGTGATTTCTTTGAAAATTGCATCATATCATTTGCTTCAATACTTAGCGCACATTCATCGGCGAAAGCTGTTGTTGATAACACACTGGCAGTGAGGGTGAATAAAATGACAGAGAGAGAGGTTTTCATAATTTACTCCTTAAATAAAAATCATTCCCATTATTATCTTTGCATTGGTAATTGTAAATGGGTCTAGATCAATAAAACTGGTCTATGCTTGGAGTGACACACATTAAGGGGTGAAAACAAAGATGAAAAAGTATTGGCTACTGCCGTTTATAATTAGCCCAGTTACAGTACATGCTGCTACCTCGTCTACCGTAACACTGGCCTCAGACTATTTATTTAATGGCGTAAGTCAGACCAAAGAAGATGAAGCAATTCAGATAAGTCTAGACTGGCTTGGCGAAAGCGGTTGGTATGCTGGAGGTTGGGTCTCGGAGGTTGAATTTGGTGATGGTACAGATCTAGAAGGAGACCTCTACGGCGGCTATAAATTTACTTTAACAAGCAAACTAATACTTGATATTGGTGTTTCTCAATACACCTATCACGGCGATGATGTTAGCTCTGACTATAATTATGCAGAGGCCTATGCAAAACTTAATTACGGCCATACCAATTTGGATTTTTGGTATGCTTGGGATTATTTTGGCACGGGAGCAGGGCATGGCATAGTGATGCTTACCCATGTTATTCCACTGACTGAGCACTGGTCTGTGACGCTAGGTGTTGACCACTCCATGAGCTTTGACGACGACAAGTTTGAATGGGAGTCGGGAGATGACGATTACACCCATTGGCACCTGACGGGGACATACTCAATAGACACGTGGAGCTTTTCGTTGGGCTATGAAAGCAACGACATTGAATCCTATGCTGATTCCACGTTTATCGCATCGATCTCTAAGACTTTTAACTTGTAAATTAACTCTTTATTAACTTTTGTGTTGATTTTAGTTTCAATTTGTACTTTTATATGGTGATGGAATTGAAATCACTTGAGTTATTGCTATGCAGATAATTCGGTGGCTGGGCATACCAGTTTAGTGTAACAGCGAAGCATTATGGAGCTGAGAGTATGAAGGATACGATAAAATTAACAGCATTGTCTTTGGCTATATTTTCAAGATTTAGTTTTTCTAGTCCTTTGGAGTTTGCAGGTGGTGCTGATATGTCGAAGCTCATTGATAGCCAGAATATATTACCAAATTTGGATGAGTACTACGCGAATGCAATCACGCTGAAGGGCGTGGTAACAGGTGTATGTAGAAAGCTCGGTTGCTGGATGACATTACAGGTAGCTGAGGGGTTGGACGTGAATATTGAAGTGGAAGAAGGGTTAATGGTGTTTCCGACAGCAGCTGTTGGACGTGAAGCCCATGTGACTGGGCGCTTTGTGACAAAGGCACAAGCGCCACTTGTGAGCGTAGCGAATGACGGGGATTGTGGCGCCTTGATGCGGCTGGGGTTTGCCCCTACAGCGGTGACAATTTCTTGATAACCTCACTGTTATTTAGCATTTAGTGACGTCTAGGGCCTGTTGTTCAGTGGCCTTGATTTTAAGAGAATCATTTGTAGCTTGGCTAGGTGCTGTAAACGCCGAGCGGGTCTAGTACAACATATAAAAGATAACGAGACTGCCAAGAGTGGTAACGTAGAGGTTTTTAAATTTAAATGCTAGTAATACAGCAACAGTTGCCGCCACAAGGTAAGGATTAGTTGCCGTTAATGCCAGTTGCTTATCTTGAATAAAAACAATGGGTACCCAGATAGCAGTTAGCACGCATGGGGCGCTAAAGCTTAAAAACCGTTGCAGTTTTGGACCAATGGTAAACGGCAGTTGTTTCGCCAAAAATAAGTAGCGAGTGCCAAACGTGACGCAGGCCATGGCGAGGATTGTCGTGATCATGTTCGCTCCTTTTTGCTTTGTAATACATACCCAACCGACATGCCCAATAGTGCTGAAGCGATCAAGCCAAACTCAATATGCATCAGTTTAAATACCAAAATACTCACCGCAGACGTTAAACAAGCACACAGTATGGGTATTGAGTTTATACTGGGCACTACTAGTGCAATGAAGATTGCCGCAATGGCAAAATCTAACCCTAGGTTCGTTAAGTCAGGTAAAAACTGACCAGCAACAATGCCAATCAAAGTCCATAGATTCCAGGCCACATAAAAGCTTCCCCCCGCAAAAAGTGCATAGAGCAATCTCAGTTTGCCTTGATAAGCGCGATGGTGATGAGAAAAAGCAAACAACTCATCAGTTAGGAAAAACGCAATCGGGCCTCGCCACTTAAGCGGTTTATCTACCATTTTATTGCGGATAGCGAGACCATAAAGTAAATGCCGTGCGCTAATAATAAACGTGGTTGCGAGCAGGGTAATGAACGCGGTATCTTTGGCGATAAGTTCTATTGCCACTAATTGTGCGGAACCTGCAAATACAAGCAAAGACATTAATTGGGCCTCCAACGGTGTAAAGCCATTTTGTACTGCAAGAGAGCCACATAATATCCCCCACGGAAGCACCGCTAAATTAAGTGGCAACATATCCCAAAAGCCCTTATATACTGCAACTTTCATGGTTAGCAAGCCTTACTGTATTGACTGGGCGTGATCCCCATGTTCTTTTTAAAATGACGATTAAAGTGGCTTTGATCATAAAACCCCACGGTTAACGCCGCATGTGTCACACTTTCACCTTTGCGCATTAATGCCTTTGCGTGGTTAAGGCGATGCTGAATCTGAAATGCGTGTGGAGTGAGGCCGGTTTGAGACTTAAATACGCGAATACAATAAAAAGGGCTCATTTCTACATGGCTTGCCAAGGCTTCAAGCGAAACGTCTTCAAATAGATTATCAAGTAAAAAGTGCTGAGCTTTAGTTATTCTCTCTTTTATAGATAGCGTTTTTGACTCTAACGTGACTCTGCCTTGCTTTTGACTCAAATAAGACAGCAATGCTACGAGCTGAGATTGCTTGGCCAGTGTACTGGTTTTGGTATCTAGTATCTCGAAAGTGGTATCCATCAATTGAGCAAGTGCAGGGTCGTGTACGACTGCTTCTTGAAAAAAGGGAGCCATAGCACCGCCGTCCCCCAAAAGCTGGTTAAAAAGCTCTGGAGTTGGGTACAAAGAGCGGTAGGAGGAGGTGTCTTGGGACGCTTTACGACAATCATGCACCTGCTCGGCATTTATTAAAATAATACTTTGCTGTTTTGCGAAGTGTTCGCCACCAGAGCGGTAAAAACGCTGGGCACCACAATCAACTAAGGCAAGGGTGTAGCCACTGTGACTGTGCCGGCCAAAGTCTTCTTGTTTATCAATATTATGTAATACTTCTAGGCCACCGAGTTCACGGTGAAAACTAAACTTTGAGTGTTGCATATTTCTCTCCCCATTGATGAAAAGCGTATCTGCCTTCACTCAAAATGTCTTGTACAAAATTGCACAATAAGGCTACCAGGTCGTTTTTTTTATCACATTTACTCGACGACTTTGGATCAGGCACTCACTATTTTTTAGCACCAACTCATCATCATAAACGCCGTTAAAAATGGTGGTAGGAGCGTATGGTTGATTGGCGGGTTGTTGATAAAGAATAAAATAGCTCTTTGCACCGTATTGGTTTGCTTTTATTCGGTGGATGTCCATACTGGTCATCATATGCATACTTTTTGTGCGCTTTATCGCTTGTTGTTGTCGTTGCGTGATCTCATCTGCACTCACTAAATGGATTTTTAGTGCAGGTATGGTGAAGGTAGCGTTGTCTGTAAATACGCCGCGATAATTGGCTGCTGATTGTGCATCACGGTACTTTACGTAGTTTTGTAGTGTTTCCTCACAACGTTGAATATTAATGTCAGGAGTGGTTGTAGAATTACAACCAACTGTAAACAAAAGAGCAATTGTTAGCACGGTGAGGGATTTCATATTTAATATCCATTTGATGTTGTGATTGTTAATTTCAGCGAATATAGGTTTCTTGTCAAGCCACATAGCAGCTGTTCTTGGTTACAAAAAAGTGACTAACTCAGTCGTAAACCCCCTTTACAGATACTCTTGTTACGAAATTATTGTAACCGCATGACAATTTATTATTGACGAATAAATTAACTTAGTTTACTTTTGTGAAAGCGCTTACATTTTGCGTGTGTTTTTTTAACTTCAATTGTAAGCGCTTACATTTATTACTGTGTTCGAGCTGAGCCTGCTAAGCTCAGTCTATAGCCAAATAATAAAGTTCATAGTAATTAGCCTTTTGACAACAAAGCTTGGCATCGGGGTAACTGATGAAAATTGCAGCAAAAAAATTGACCATGTTGTGCAGCGCGGTTTCTGTAGCGCTCATAGCAGGATGCGGCGGCAGCGCCGAAACGAAAACAGATGTTAAATCCATAGACACCACTTCTGCGGTTGAAGACTGGACACTCGTTTGGAGTGATGAGTTTGATAGCGAGACAATTGACGCGAATAACTGGACACGAGAAGTGAACTGTAATGGGGGTGGCAACAACGAAAAACAGTGTTACACCGACAGTGAACAAAATGCGTTTATTGCCGATGGTATGCTGAACATTGTTGCTATGCCAGCGCCTGAAGGTGCCCAGCTGCCGTACACTTCAGCCAGATTAAACACTAAATATAAAGCCGACTTCAAGTACGGGCGATTCGAAATGCGGGCCAAGTTACCGAGCGGGCAAGGTAGTTGGCCGGCATTTTGGATGTTGCCAACAGATGAAGTGTATGGTGGTTGGCCGAAGTCGGGCGAAATCGATATTATGGAGGCTGTAAACCTCAAAGTTGCCAACGAAGATGGCACTATTGAGTCTAACATTCATGGTACTTTACATTACGGTAGAGATTGGCCTAACAATGTGCACTCTGGTAAAGCCTATGCGCTACCGGACGGCGTGAACCCTGCGGATGACTTTCATACCTATGCTATTGAGTGGCAAGAAGGAGAGATCCGTTGGTATATGGATGGTCACTTGTACGCGACGCAACGTCAGTCAGAAGTTCGTTACAACTCAAAGCAAGAAGCGATTGGCTTAAAACATAGAGGCTGGTTTGCTGAATATTTTGAACAAGGTTCAGGTGAATTGGTTACGCATTGGGATAGCGCGCCATTCGACCAACAGTTTCATCTAATTTTGAATTTAGCCGTAGGTGGAGATTGGCCTGAGAACGTTAATGACAAAGGAATTGACGGCAACGCATTTACTAATGGTCAAGCCTTCGTGGTGGACTATGTGCGTGTATACGAGTGCGCCTCTGACCCACAAACGGGTCGTGGTTGTGAAACTGTGCGTCCAGGTTATGACGACCTTGAGGATGCATTAGTTGAAGGGGAAGCTCCTATTCCTTCGCCTCCTTCTTCAGGCACGGCAAAAAACCTAACGATCTTTGATGATAATTTTAATGTTAATTGGCCTGCATGGGACTGTTGTGGTGGTTCGACGCCAGCATTGGTTGCTGATGACAATCGCGGCAACGTGGTAGAGTTTATTGTTGGCGAGACACCCACCGTTAATGGTTTTACTAGCCGCTCTGAATTTATTACCGATCCAAACGGTAAGGCGTCGCCATTTGATGCAACCAGCATGTTAGATGCGGGCTATATTCGATTTGATATGCAAGTAACTGAAATGCCCTCAGACACAAGCGCTCCTTGGAAGTTCAAGGTTGAAAGTCAAGGCGCGTCGACTGCCGCTGAACTAGACTTATTTGCAAGCGTTGAAGGACAGCCACCTGTGGCAGGCGAGTGGCAAACTTATACTTTTCCATTACAGCAATTGGCTGATGAGGGTCTAGATGTTTCTGCCATTGATGTGGTGATGATCTTCCCAGCATGGGGTTCTGGTAATGGCGCTGTGTATCGTGTTGATAAGGTAGAAATTGCCCAAGATACTAGCCTACCGTCGCTGACATTATTTGAAGAAGGTATTAATGCGGAGTGGCCACTGTGGGACTGTTGCGGAGGCTCGACGCCTGTAGAAGTTTCTGACGACGCTGAGCATGGTATTGTTGCAGAGTTCTCTATTGGTGAAACACCGACGGTAATGGGCTTTTCTAGTCGAACTGATGTTGGCGGTGGCGGCAAACCATTTGACGCTACGGCAATTTTAGAAGGAGGCCTGGTGCAATTCGAAATGAAAGTGATGAGTTTACCCAATACACCAGATGCCCCTTGGTTACTTAAAATAGAGTCTGATGATGCTGCCAGTGCCGTTGAATTACCATTGACCGATTCATTGGAAGGCGCAGCGCCTGTTGCTGGTGAATGGCAAACGTATACTTTTTCAATTGCAGCGCTCGCACAAGCCGGATTGGACCCTAGTGCTATTGATGTGGTGATGATCTTCCCTGCATGGGGCTCTGGTAATGGCGCTGTGTATCGTGTTGATAACGCAAAAATCTTCCACCCTGAAGGTGACTCATCGCCAAGTGGTTTTAGTTTGTTCAAAGAAGAGATAGCTGAACAATGGCAGATCTGGGATTGCTGCGGAGGCTCCACGCCAACGATAGAGACAGATGAAGATGCCTCTCATGGCAAAGTTGCTCAGTTTGTGATTGGTGAAACTGCAACGGTAATGGGGTTCTTAGCTGATGACGAGGTGTACTACGATGCGTCACAACTATTAGAGTCTGGTGTTGTAAAGTTTGATATGAAAATCACTTCAGCACCCTCAAATTCAGAAGCTCAGTGGTTGTTTAAAATTGAATCAAATGATGCCAGTGCTGCAGTTGAGCTTTTACTGAACGAAAGTAGTGAAGCGCAAGCACCCCAAGTTGGTCAATGGCAAACCTACACCTTCCCACTTCAGAGACTATTTGATGCCGGTTTGGACATCAGCGCAATTGATGTCTTGATGGTATTTCCGAGTTGGGGATTGGGCGAAGGCGCCGTTTACCGCATAGACAATGTTGAAATCGTCAGTCAATAAGCAAGTGAGGATCGTCGGGTCTTTTGGCTCGATGATCCTGCAGCAAGAATAGAATCGCAGGTCAGTCATGAACACTAAACAATTCAACAAAAGCAAACTCGCTATTCACCTGTCATTAGCGATAGCAGCCAATGCGGGTATAGTCGGCATAGCGCAAGCAGAACAAGAACAACAAGCAACGGATAAAGTGGAAGTTATTGAGGTAAAAGGGATTAGAGGTAGTTTAATCCGTTCAACAGATTTGAAGCGCTCCGCTACAGGCGTTATGGATGCTATTTCAGCTGAGGAAATGGGTAAGTTTCCTGATACCAACTTAGCAGAGTCGCTACAGCGGATCACTGGGGTATCGGTTAGCCGTTCAAATGGTGAAGGCAGTCAGATCACCGTACGTGGTTTTGGTCCAGATTTTAACTTAGTGACGTTAAATGGCCGCCAAATGGCAGGAACTGGTTTTACACGTTCATTTAACTTCGAGAACTTGTCCTCGGAAGGTGTCAGTGCACTTGAAATAATGAAAACTGCAAGAGCAGAAGCGCCGACCGGTGGACTTGGTGCGACAGTGAATATCGTAACGGCTAAACCACTACAAAACCCCGGTGAAAAATACTCTTTTATGGCAAAGGGGATCCACGACTCTTCAGTTGAGGAAGGGGATGAGGTGACACCTGAAATTGCAGGGATTTATAGCAATTCGTTTGCCAATGATACGGTGGGTGTCAGCGCAAATTTTTCATACCATCGTAGGGATTTTCAACGTCAAGCGGCTGATATTCGCTCTTGGTTGGTGAACCCTAACCTATCGGTAGATGCAGAAAATATTATCGACAACCGCCCACTTGGCGCGGATGGTGAAACTGCCAAACAGTTTTTTGATCCGACTGCCGGTGAAAATGGTGAATATATCTCTGCTGCTTTTTTTCCTCAGGAAGTTAGCTTTTCAAAGGATGATATTAAGCGGGAGCGCCTCAATGCGCAGTTAACCTTGCAGTATGCTCCCACTGATGACCTAACGTTTACGCTAGATCACACCATCTCTAATGCGGTAACGGGCAATAACTCGTTTTCTTGGGGAGTTTGGAATGGTTCATTTGGTGGTAATGGTAATGCATATGAATTGGATGAAAATGGCACTGCTATTTACTACAACTCGGCAGGTGATGATGCCTCTTTTACGGCATTTCGTGAAACCAATGAGGTTGATTCTAAAGCGACCGGTATCAATGTTGCGTGGCAGGCAAGCGATAATTTGAGCTTTACGCTTGATGCTCATACCTCAAAAACAACAACTGATAACGGCAAAGATTCCGGCCTAAACGCCAATGCTCGAGTGATCTTAGGCTCTGCCGCAATATCAACAAAAGAATACTTTTTCCGCGACGGTGATGTACCAGGGTTTAACGTTAACTGGGATAACGGTACGCAAGAAGTGAGTCCCGGTGAAATTGGCTCTAATTTTAGTATCTTCACCAGAACCCCTGGGGAATCTGAAGTTTCTCAGGTACAGCTGGATGGTAAACTGTTTACTTACACCGATATAGGTCTAGAAACGGTGAAGTTTGGTGCTGCATACACTAAACAAACATTGAGTGGGTGGGGCGGTTCAAATAATGCCAATGCGCCAGGGTTTAACAATGGCACCTTTGCTGAGATTTTCCCTGACGCCATGTTTGAAAGAGTTGATTTAGGCGACTTTTTGGATGAGTTCTCGTTTGGAAGCAATGGTGTGGCACCTGGCTACACTTATATCTTCGATCTTGATGAAGCCTTTGCACGACAAAGCGCTTACTTAACAGAAGATGTTATTGGTAGTGATGTTTACGAGATCGGCACTTTTGATGGTTTCCCAGTGAATAGGGTAGAGGAAGAGACTATTAGCGTTTATCTTTCTAGTAGCTGGGCATTTGAGTTGAGTGATTACGAAGTATTTGTAAACCTTGGCCTTCGCTATGAAGAAACAGACATAGTTAGTCCAGCCAAAAGCCGAGTTGCGGAACAAGTCTATTGGGCTGGTGGTTCTGAATGGTTAACAGAGTTTGCCAGCGGTGGTGAATTAGTTGAAGTAGATTATGAAGGTGAGTACGACTTGCTACTCCCGATGATTGATATAAAAGTTGATTTAACTGATGACTTAGTATCAAGAGTATCTTGGGGACAAACCATTACAAGGCCGACACTGGATGATATGCTTGGTAATCTTAGCCTGACGCCGTCACCAAAGTTAAATTCCAGAAGTGGTAGTCGAGGTAACCCAAATCTCGAACCGTTTAAATCAACAAACTTTGACGTGAGCCTTGAGTATTACTACAGCGAAGCCAGTTATGCTGCAATCGGTTTATTTTGGAAAGATGTCGATAACTGGATAGATAACACTCAAGTAAAAACTACATTTGATGGATTACATGACGTCTACTTAGGCCAGCGTTGGAACGATGCCGTTGCGGCGATTGAGGGGCGAGGTGAACAAGCAACTGATGCTGCAATTTACAACGAGATCGTTGCGAATGGTATTGGTATTGGTGAAAACAATCGAATTTTGCCAGATCCTGCTAGCGATCCGCTGATTGAATGGACAATCAACTCGCCAGAAAACGTTGGGTCTCGTAAAGTGAATGGCATAGAGTTTTCAATACAACACCTCTTTGGCGACTCAGGATTTGGTGCTGGCTTAAATGCCACCATGGTCGACGGTGATGTTGAATATGATAACTATATGTTAGCTTCACAAGCGGTGCTTGCTGGGTTAAGTGATTCGGCCAATTTGCAGCTCTTTTACGAAAAAGATGGTTTATCTGTTAAGTTAACGGGGGCTTGGCGCGATCAGTATTTGGTTGCACAAGGGCTACCTGACGCAGGAGCAAGCGCACCACCTCAATATGCAGAAGCATATTTGCAATGGGATGTAAGCGTGAATTACGAAGTAAATGAGAGTACGACAGTCTTCTTTGAGGGAGTGAACTTAACCAACGAAACAGAGCGTTCATTCAGCCGCTTCGAAAGCCAATTCTTAAACGCAGCACAATATGGCCCTAGATACGCCGTTGGATTTAGATACACCATGGGTGACTGAGCCAGTATCTAGTCAAAGCAGCTCAATTGACTCGCGTTGTTAGGTTAAAAATCCCCTCTATATTTTTGGCGGGGATTTTTTGTATTGAACGGCAAGCTTTATTTGGGGCAACCCTTAATAGTTCTTGAAGGCGCTGATCTGAGCTTTGCCACATTGAATTTACTCATAGATTACATGGCTTCTAAATAGACCGCTGAGTTGAGCACGTTGGTATCAGTGCGATGTTCAAAATTGGAAATGAATGATGAAGTCACTCGTATGACTCACCGCATACTACTTTGTGAATTCGTGATTTAGTGTGATGATATAGAGAATGAGAGTAAAACTTGTATTTATGGAGCTGATGTTATGGATAATTATCTTTTGTTTTTAGGGGTTGCTTTGGCGACGATTTTATTACCCGGACCTGCGGTAATGCTTACTATCAATAACTCAATTCAAAGAGGTTTTATCAAGTCTTTAGCTGGTATCTGCGGTGTTGCACTTGGGATTATGATTGTAGCCGCGGTGTCAGCATCAAGTTTAGGTATTATTTTAGCAAGCTCTGTACTGGCATTCACAGCCGTGAAATTTATCGGCGCTATGTATCTTTTTTATTTGGGTTACAAAATGTGGCGAACTAAAGGTGAAAAAAAAATAGGCCAGCCCACTGCCGAAAGTACTATTAGAAAGTGCTTTTTAGAAGGGTTTTTTGTTTCGATCACTAACCCTAAAGCAGTTATCTTCTTTTTGTCTATCTTTCCGCAATTTATCAATGTGGAGAATGCGTTTTTACCACAATTTATGTTACTGGTTTTTTCCTTTAGTCTGCTGGTATTTGTAGTGCATATTTCATATGCCGTGTTTTCAGGACTTGCTAAGGCTAAATTGTCGTCAGCGAAAAGCATGGCGATGATGAATAAAGTGAGTGGTGGTGTGTTTTTTGGTTTTGGCGCTGGCTTAGTTGCTGCTGGTAAGTAGTTTAAGTGGCTTAAAACCCTTTGTATGCTCACTCTTCTTCATTAGTGGTTGAAGTGAATAACGATGGCAAAGATTTTTCTAGTAAAGACACCCACTGTATTTCAAGCTTTTTAGCAAATTTTTAGCAAAGAAAGTTTTTAGCAAAGACACCCACCATATTTCATCGTTATTTCGACAAGGAGGCGCTAGGGTTTAAAAAGGGGAAAGTGGTTTCTCTGTTGTCTAAAAACGAGTGGTCGTGGACGTTTTTTTAGTTTAGAAGAGCTTAAATTGCTTGGCTTTTATTGACCAAGTAAGGGCAAATGTTTCAGGTTTTTGTAGTTCATCGCAATTGAAATACAGCGGTAGAGTATCTTAGTTGGTATGTGTTCTTCTAACTTCAGTACAATGGCCCGATTTCCCTCGAACTGTAATTCTTTGCCAAACAGTACTTTAAATGTATCAACTAGCTTAGTTTGGCAATGAAAGTAGAGGTTGTAGCTTTCTGGACTTTTGGCTTTCCATGCCACGCGAAAAGGGCTACCCGTTTTAACGGTAAAGCTCAATTCACCCCACTTCACCTCCTCTTTAACTTCACCAAAGCCTTGTTCAGTGGCGACCTGTTCAACGAGGCTGCGAAGTGATTTGATTTTTTCTTGAGCTGCGTATGGATAAGTACCAATCACTTGTTCGCTAATACTTGTCATTATCAATCACTCTTATTAAATCAAACTTTTTACTCTTAAAATACAGTCGTGTAGGGCGGAAAAGCAGCCTAAGAAGCGGAGCCTAAGAGGAACCTAAGACACCCACAGTAGTTTACTTTCACAGCCGATGCAAATGCTTAAACCTGCAAAGACACTTTAATCAGAGGTTTGAGTAGTGCAACAGCAAAGCTTTAGCCAATCAAGTGGCGTATACTACGTGAAGTAGCTACTCCGTACGAAGCAAACACTATTATGATTTATATGATGGCGTATCATCAAACTAGAGATCACGCTTTTTTAACCCAGCAAGCGTTCGCAGTTGGTTAGGTTAGTACGTCGGTGCTTTTTAAGTGTTTTATAATGAGCGGTGATAGCGCGCTTCCGACCCACCGCGCCGTGAAATACTCGTGAAAACTGCGTGGTAAGTTTGAACCAGCTCTCGGGTTCTATATTTAATCGAGTAAGGATAGGTTGCATATCGTCAATATACCCCGGCTTGT
>NZ_NKHF01000065.1 GCF_002744175.1 Pseudoalteromonas piscicida | reverse complement strand
AACAACACAGTCTTCCTGTAGGAGCGCTTTACGCGGCGAGGTTGTTGAAAAATCGCGGGGTGAACCCGCTCCTACAAACAACACAGTCTTCCTGTAGGAGCCGCTTTACGCGGCGAGGTTGTTGAAAAATCGCGGGACGAACCCGCTACCAGCAACACAGAATCCATGTAGGAGCTGCTTTACATGGCGAGATTGTTGAATAATCGCGGGGGAACCCGCTACAGAATTCATGTAGGAGCCGCTTTAGGCGGCGAGGTTGTTGAAAGCTCGCGATGTAAAATCGCTCCTACCAACAACATGGAATCCATGTGGGAGCTGCTTTACGCAGCGAGGTTGTTGAAAAATCGCGGGTTGAACCCGATCCTACCAACAACACAGAATCCATGTAGGAGCCGCTTTACGCAGCGAGATTGTTAAAGTGATCGCGGGGTGAACCCGCTCCTACCAACAACACAGTCTTCCTGTAGGAGCCGCTTTACACGGCGAGGTTGTTAAAAAGCTCGCGATGTAAAATCGCTCCTACCAGCAACGCAGAGTTCATGTGGGTGCTGCTTTAACAAATCAAATAGCAATTAAATTTCAGACACAAAGAAACAACTTCATTGGCTTATTACTTTTTATTTTACCACTCAAGGGAAAGTGGCGGACGCAGGAGGATTCGAACCTCCGACCGCCTGGTTCGTAGCCAGGTACTCTATCCAGCTGAGCTATGCGTCCGGTATGAATGTATAGTTTTCCAACTTCTTTTTATTTTATCACTTAAAAGAAAAAGTGGCGGACGCAGGAGGATTCGAACCTCCGACCGCCTGGTTCGTAGCCAGGTACTCTATCCAGCTGAGCTATGCGTCCGTACAAGACAACCATTAAAAATGGCGGAGAGGGAGGGATTCGAACCCTCGATAGGGCTACAAACCCTATACTCCCTTAGCAGGGGAGCGCCTTCGGCCACTCGGCCACCTCTCCGTCTTGTGGGGCGTATAATATAGGTTAGAAAAAATATGTCAAATACTTTTCTTGTAAAAAAGCACTGAATGGTGATAGATTGTTCAGTCTGCCTAGATACTCGGCATTAAAGCCAAATTTTACTCATTTTGTAGAGGGTTAGGATTGTGGAGAGGCTCATTACAAACTCTTCTTTGACGCAGTATTTCGTCTAAAAAGGCTTCCTGATAACCAAGTTGCTGAAATTCAGCAATGCAAGCTCTGTAATACATAATCCTAGCTTGTTCATGCATATCAATATCCCTATCGTCATTGCTATTCATCTTTTCAATTCCGCTCTCTGTTATTATTCCAACAAAAACAACATAAGTAAGCCTAGTTCGAAAAATTTTAGAGTCTAGTACTACAAGAGAAACAAATTTCACTTGTAAGAACGTAAGTTAGTAATTACCTTCTACTATTACATTTTTTATAAAAATGTAGGATTTATCTTACATTGATAATAGTAAAGTGCTCTTCCAATAATTGCAGAGATTGCTTTACGTTCCCCCCTACTGGAACCGTTATAGTTAAGCACATCGTTACCCATAGCAAACTTTGTTCAAATGCACTAAAACAGTAAGTTTCACTGTTTTCTTTGCCTGCTGCGGATCTTTTGTTCTGCTAAGTAGGTTGCTGTGGTACTCCTTTTGATGGTCATATTTCCTAGCAGGGTGAGCACATACTTGCCTATCAGATCGAAATAAAGCTAAAACAGCGACAACTGGTTTTCTTAGAAATGGGTCAAATAAAGTTCCCCCAACTCCTAGCACTACAACTAAGCGTATGGCACCAACCCAAAGGAAGCGAAGCGCCAACTTAAGAAGTTAAACGCCAGAAAAAAGAAAACCAGCGGCTGCTGGTTCTCTTGGGTTGAGTTCAAAAAATGTGTCCGCGCCTATTTATCTATCACCAGAGGTAACTCAATTACATTTGAGCTAAAACTACTTCCATAGCTCGAGCCTTTTATTTCAGCGCATAAAGTATCTCGCGTTTTAATCTGGCTTTCTAAAACCGCATAGTTTAAGTAAAGCTGATACTGAAATTTTGTATTGTCTTTGACTCTAGGCTCAAGACCGTTAATTAAATAATACTCTATTGTTTTTCCTTTGAAAAAAACAGAATTGAAAGCTAATTCTGGTATATGCTTTCCATCTCGACATAGACCTATACTCGCTCTCAAAGTTGCCGAGTTTTCTATACTTAATGTAAGCAATTCAACGTCAGATGAAATCGTTAACTCAATCAGTTCTCTGGCTTCAGACTTGTCTTTATAATCAGGAAAGAGTTCAAACATCTTTAGCTTTATTTTTTCAGCTTTTTGAAACTCAATTAAGGGGTTGATATCAACACCAAGCGCAGCGCATGAAGATAGTAGCGATAAGCAAGTTATAATCAAATATCTTTTCATCATCATCCCCTTAATACCTACAAAAAACCTGACAAATTTGAACATGATCTAATTGTTCATACCTTTGGTGTGTTGATGCATAATTTTTAGGTGCGCTATTCCATGCCCCACCAACCGTTGCAACGATGTTGTTCCAGTTGTTTAGTGAATCTCCTGCATCATAGTTTTGCCATACATTTGAGTTGGCGGCTACCTGTGACAAATTAGGTCTAGACCAATAAACAGGATCAACCGTTACCAACCTATTTACTGAATGTCCGTTAGCAACTACTTGTGCAGCCATATCTGCACCATAACTATGTGTAATAGCTGTAACATTTCCGTTTGCCTGATCTACCCATAGAGCAAGCTTTTCATGTTCCGTCCATTCAAAGTATGCAGCAGAATCTTTTCCATATTTAGAAACATGAGCTTCATAAGCGTCTTTCACAACTCTAGAACCCGCAGGGTTATTACCAGCAGCCCCGCCCACAAATGCAACAGCTCCAATAGCTGCACCTTTCAAGGAGTCGGTAACAACGTAGCCCGCTAGTACACCGCCAGTAGCGGCGACAATACTTGCTACACCGTATGCTTCAAATGCAGAAAACAGCTGTACTCCATATCCCGTCACCACTGTTGTGGCTATTGCAGTTAACGTTCGCCAATTTTTCTTGAGGAACTTACCTAACGCCTTAAAGAAATAACCACTCGGATCGGTATAACTCAACGGATTATTCAGCACATAGCTATAGCAGCGCCTGTCAGCTTTGGCACCAAACGGATATTCACCGATTTAAAACCTTCGTCATCCTTGGCACCAACCCAAAGGAAGCGAAGCAAGAAGCGCTAAACGCCAGATAAAAGAAAACCAGCTCTCGCAAGCTTTCTCTTGCTTAACATAGGTTGCTCCCGAAGGAATAAAATCTACTTAAATTTACGGCCAAGTTCTACAGCTTAAAGGATTACCACCTTTGTCAAAGCCCCAATTTTTAATAATGTAAGTTTCGGGCTCCACAACATAGTAAAACAAACACTTACCTACCCATCTCTTTTCAGGTGCATTAGAAAGTACTTCCTGATCACTATAATGGTAAATTAAATCGCCACTCTCATTCTTAGTTATATGTGTAAGACCTTGACCATTTATAACAAAATCACCTCTGCTAAATTGTCCTGCATTGGCAAACTTGTATGGCTTTCTATGCTTCATAACTTGTCCAATTCTAGAATCCATAAAGTTAACATAATCATTATGGCCAACAGCACAGCCAGCCATAAAAGTTATACTTATAATAAATACTACCAATAACTTAAAACCTTTCATTCTTACCTCCTTTCATCAAGTAAGTCGAAATAGTAATAATGTGAATAAGGTCGAGCTGCCGCAGCCAAAGTAATTGCATACGATGGCGGCATTGTAGCTACTAGAGAAAATTGATCATCAGGAATAAAACTATAATCGTGCAGTCCATCGTGAAACTCAGCAAAGGCATCCATATATGGCCCTTTTCCAGCAGCTTGCATAAAACCAGACTGATCAGATGAAAGAGGTATGTTCGCTCCACCTGCTATGGCATCTTTTTGCGCTTGAGTTAATTGTTTGCCAACGTCGCTTTGCCCTTCCTTCCATAGATGCGGCTCACCTGTTTCATTGTATGGTTTTCCCGTAGCTTTACTCACTTTAGTACTAACCCGCTTGTAAAGCTCACTAGCACTCATAGTTAGCGCTTGTACCATAGCCGCAGTTCTTGCACCTTTACTACAAGAGCCGCCCGATGCTTTACCTGCGGCACAGCCACCTAGAGCGGATACCCCAATACGCCCAGCCGCATCTCCCCATCCAGCTACATCACCAAAATTTGCATATCCGACAGCAGCGCCTGTCAGCTTTGGCACCAAACGGATATTCAGCAATTTACAATCTTCGCCCCTCTAGGCACAAACCAAAGGAAGCAAAGCACCACCGTAAAACGCCAGAAAAAAGAAAACCAGCTCCCGCTGGCTTTCGTTTACTTGGCTTAGGTTGCTCCCAAACTAAATCAAGTTAAGGGCAGAGAGATTTGAAATCAATTACTCTGCCCCCTTTGATTCAAAGTTCAAAAAAATTAGGGTTCTATTATTGAAGTTTATTTTTCTTTATTCCAAAACTGATTGCATTCTCATCATAGAAACTTAACTGGTATATTAAGTCGTTCAAAATAAATGTCCAATAGACACTATTTCTCATGTAAATCAATTTATCATCTTCAGGAAACTCAACATTTTTTATCGTACCATTCCCGAAATTAGTGGTGATGACATAACAGGTGTCCTTAGAGCTTTTTAATACATAGTTGTTTTGAATACTCTTTATCAACTTTTCATTTTTAGTAAGAAGCTCATCTAATGAATTAGGACACTTACCATGCATATTTACATAATCTTCAAGTTCTGGTTGTAATTCATTTAAGACCAACTTAGAACTATTCATAGCAACAGATAATTCATTAGCTGCATATATTCTCTCGTAAAAGCCTATAGACACTAACAAAAGCACAACTGCCATCTTTAAGACGTGGTACTTTTTGGGTTCCTTAAATAAATACTCACCAACAACCAAACCATGCTTACCATCAAAAGCACAAAAATTACCTTCACGCTCTTAGCTGGAAATAAAAGTAAATATTGCAACAAGTCTGAAAAAGTCACTATAAAGGCTATAGCAATTAACACACTTAATACTGTCTTAACTATTTTCATTTTAAGACCCTCCCATATATTTCCGAAGAGCTTCCATAGAAATATCTGAACGCTGATAAATCCTCGGTGAAAAGTAATGTTGGGCAGCAGCATTACCCTGATTATATATCCATTGATGAGCGGCACCTCTCTGTGCTCCGCCAAGGATACTCTTAATCTCACCACCCATATAATTTAATGTTCCAAGCTCTTGATTCACTCGAAGGTGAAGAGCCTGGTGCACCAAAGTATCCACAAATTCACTAGTGCTGTAACGTCGATCTCCAGAATATATTTTTCATAATTAAGTTTAAGGAGTGCCAGATATTGTTAGTTTCATATTCTTTAGTTCAGATATGTACTTTCTAACCGCCTCAGAATTATTTGAACTAATATTAAAACCTGTTCCTTTTTTATACTCATTACCTAACCATTTAACTGAATTGAAATTCCCTCTTTCTAAAGACTCTTCCAAGCAGTCATTCAAGAAAGAATCTACAATACTTTTTTTATTAAAAGACGGCCTAACTTTTTCTACCCAGATCCAATCCACAAATTCACGTATATTGGGGTTTCCAACAAAATCATTTGAACATAATTTGTTGAATAGAAAGCTAGCGTGATTGGCGTAACTTGGCTGAACAAAAAACTTGTCATACACCTTCGCCAACTCCAAGTTTGTCATTAAATATGAATACTGATAGAACAAGTTTCTTACTTCATCACTTTGCTCTGATGAAAACTTCAACTCAGTCAGGATTTTTTCTATCTCCCCGGTGTCACCAATTAATATTTGGTTTCTTAACGATTCAACATCAAAATCTTTGCCGAAAACCTCAAAGCTGTAAAAAGTAAAAAAGATCAAAAATAGGCCAATACACTTATTCATTTGTAAAGCTCCGTAAAGTTTGAATTCTATCCTCCAAAAACAGAATAACTTCTTCGTCAAACTTCTTTGAATTGGAACTAGCTCTAGCTACTACCAAAAATTTTTCGAAAGCCTTTGAATTTTGCTTGTTAATAGCAGTTAACAAACAACTTCCCTTATTTCCATTGAGTTTAGGAGATGAAACATTCACTTTTTTTTCATAGATAAAATATAACGCTTCTTCAAACCTCCCCCTCTCACATAGGGCATTTAGTAAATAGCCTGGAAAATCATACTCTCCGCCTTTGTGTTCATATTCCCGAAGAGATGTCTCGTTGATGCCATTTAAAGACAGAGCAATAAATAATGGTAAGCCGTCCACCCTTATCTCATTTATATCCTTACTTTGTCCATCATAACTTGACAGTTCTTCAATTCCCCGGGCGACTATTGACTGGCTTTGCACGCCTCCGATACTTGCGCACCCAAATGATAAAAACGTTAAACAAAATACAATTTTTTGCCTAATGTTCATCATTAGTTCCCTCCACACGCTGCTTGAACTACACTGCTATTAGAGCACCAGATTATCTCCCCCGCCTTTGTTGCTCCAGTGATCACAATAGTTGGTCCGGCCTGTGTCATAAACCAGCTATTTCCAACAATTCTAACTCCTGCTGGGCTTGATAATACTGAATTAGTACTTATTCTGGGCTTTGGCAGATTGGTCATTGGAGAATCACTGATAAAATTACTATCGTTACATGCCTGCATTTGTTGGCAAGATAGTAGAGTTGCATTCTCACTATAAGGAATAACAAACTTTGTTAAATAAGAATGGTGAACAGACATCACATTTCCGTTCATATCTAGCATAAGTTTTCCTTCAGAATCATACACCGGATGAAAATTTGGTTGCAACACTTCGTCTTTACCTGTTACTGGGTTATTTACAGTCAAAGATTTAGTATTTTCCGTTTGAGACTTCCAGCTCTCTGCGTTTAAGAGGTGTGCCATTGCCGCTGTCACAGCTCCATTACCAAACTTACCTCCAGATAATTTTGACGCTGTTCCCCCGATAACAGTTGCAATTGTAGTGCGGCCGAGAACCGCCCCAACACCTTTATTCCTGAAGTCGAAACCTGCATTACCCATTGCAAACTTGGTGAACCCGGCTGATACAAAACCGTGGCCGAAATTCCCCCCCTGTAAATCAGATATTATTCCGCCAACCAGCGCATGAGATCCTATATGCCCTGCTCCATTGGTTTGCCAAAACCCTGAGTTAGCACCAAATGCTTGTCCAATATTGAAAAATGCTGCTCCAGAGAAAGCTCCAATAGCTGCACCTTTCAAGGAGCCGGTAACAACGTAGCCCGCTAGTGCACCGCCAGTAGCGGCGACAATACTTGCTACACCGTATGCTTCAAATGCAGAAAACAGCTGTACTCCATATCCCGTCACCACTGTTATGGCTATAGAAGTTAACGTTCGCCAGTTTTTCTTGAGGAACTTACCTAACGCCTTAAAGAAATACCCACTTGGATCGGTATAGCTCAACGGATTATTCAGCACGTAACTATAACGATTATACGACTGTGAATTAGTTGGTGCCTGAATATGCGGATCAGCCTGTAAGAATCGGCCCAAGGTTGGATCGTAGATCCGACCATTCATATGAATAATATTTAAATTATTGAGCATTTCATGGCCGGTGAAGCCTTGGCGCATATAGCCTGTAAACACTTCAAATTTACTGGCTTGTAATTCGTATTGTTGACCAAATGGATCATAACGGAACGCTTGAGTGATACGTGCATTGTTGCCATTGCTGCTCACTTCACTGACCGCTAGGGTTGAACCTAAATGATCTTTTATCAATAGCTTGTGCGTT
>NZ_NKHF01000060.1 GCF_002744175.1 Pseudoalteromonas piscicida | reverse complement strand
TTGTACAGATCGCTTCGTGAAGCAGCTCCTACCTCGGCGTAAACCCGTTTGGTAGGAGGTAGTCTACCCATCGAGCAGTTTTGCTTTGACAGCTCGCTGCGTAAAGCAGCTCCTACCTCGGCGTAAACCGTTTGGCAGGAGGTGGTTTAGCCGCCGAGCAGTTTTGCTTTTACAGATCGCTGCGTAAAGCAGCGCCTACCTCGGCGCAATCCGTTTGGTAGGAGGTGATTTACCCACCGAGCACTTTTGCTTTTACAGATCGCTGCGTGAAGCAGCTCCTACTTAGGCGAAAACCCGTTTGGTAGAAGGCGGTTGACCCACCGAGCAGTTTTGCTTTGACAGATCGCTGCGTGAAGCAGCTCCTACCTCGGTGTAAACCCGTCTGGTAAGAGATGATTTACTTGTCGAGCAGTTTTGCTTTTGCGTATGTGAGCAGCGGCAAAATCATACCTTAAATTCACTTACCATTTGCGACAGTCGTTGTGACATTTCGCTTAACTGCTGGCTCGATGCTTTGGTGTGCTCTGCCCCGAGGGCGGTTTGGTTTGCCACTGTTGCAATGCCGCTGATGTTGTCGGTCATATCATTGAGGTCTTCGGACTGTTTTTCGCTCCAGCTGGCGATATTGACGTTGATATCATGTACGGTAGCGATGGACAGGTTGATTTGCTCCAGCGCTTGTTTGCATTGTTGACTAACCGTAAGGCTATGTTCGGATGCCGTGCGACAGCTTTCCATTTCGTCAACGGTTGTAGCAACACTATGGTGTAACCTATCTATGATGACTTGAATATCATCGGTAGATTGTTGTGTGCGCTGCGCCAGTGTTCGTACTTCGTCGGCAACCACGGCAAAACCACGTCCTTGTTCTCCTGCTCTTGCGGCTTCAATGGCTGCGTTTAATGCTAATAAGTTAGTTTGCTCTGCCACTTTTTTTATAACATCGAGCACGGTTTTAATTTCCGTTGAGGCGCGTTGCAGCTCTAGCACAGCTTGTTGCGCTGAATCGACGCTGCGAGAAACATGGGCTATCACGGTCACGTTTTCTTCTACATGGGTGAGTCCTTGAGTGGTGAGCTCGGTTGTCTCTGTTACCGTATCCAGTGCTCGTTTGGATTCATAGTTGACTGATTGTGCAACCTTATTCAATGACTGCATGCGAGTTTGCACTAGTTCGGTTTCACTATTTTGCTGGCCAATTCCGGTTTGGATCTGCTCGGTAATACAGGATAATTCCTCTGCTTGAGAAGCCAAGGAATAGGTATTTTCATTGATATCATAAAGGACATCACGAAAGTGTGAGTTCATTTGATTAAAGGCGACAGCCATTTGTGCAAGTTCGTCTTTACCTAAGCTTTTTAGCTCAATAGTGAGGTCCTTTTGTGAGGCGATAATGGCCATTGTGCGAGTCAGTTTATCCAAAGGCTTGGTAATAT
Source organism: Pseudoalteromonas piscicida (assembly GCF_002744175.1). Classification (GTDB taxonomy): domain Bacteria; phylum Pseudomonadota; class Gammaproteobacteria; order Enterobacterales; family Alteromonadaceae; genus Pseudoalteromonas; species Pseudoalteromonas piscicida_B. The sequence goes on along the minus strand of NZ_NKHF01000060.1, from coordinate 71,132 downwards.
TTTTGCTGATCAAGCTGGAAATGAAGACCAATAGCAACGCATAAATAAGGGTTTCAAATGCCATTTTGTATAAGCTATTTACGAATTGTGTTTCTACGTCTTGTAGATAAATACCAGTGCCTATAGCCCAGTTAAAGTGATGCAAATTCGCAACATACGAGAGTTTGTTTTCTAGAGTATCAGTGTTGGGTTTGGACCATAAATACTGGACAAACCCCTGTTGTTGCTGCGTGGCAATGGTAACAAACTGACGAAATGCTTCGCGAATGTAGGCGTCATGATGTTTGACCATCGTGGTATCGTTTAATTCAGGGGTAATGGGATGGGCGACCATCTTACCGTCTAAATCAAAAAGAAAGAAATAACCAGAGTCACCATAGCGGGTCGAATTAATAAGTTGTTTGATTTTTCTCTGCTTGCTCTCTTCGGACAATGTCTTATCTGATGCAATCATTCTCAAATGTGCAATGGTAGTTTCCATTAAGGATTTTGCATTACTCTGACGCTCGTGGGTGAGATTGTCCCTTAAGACAAGAGCAGAAGAGAGTTGCACGAGCGCAATAATTAAAACAGATAAAAGAAGACTGAGCTGGAGTTTGTTTGAGACATTAATTAACCCAAGCAGTTTATTTATCTGTTTCATAATTTACCTTAATAACAATGGATTATAAGTTTAGACAGCGTTGTCAGTTGTGCCGGAATCATACTCAGAAAAACGTGAAAGGGAAGTATCTGAACTTAATATGAATATTTTTGGGGGTCGTAGTGTTAAGGTATCTATATGATATTTATGTAAAATATACTAGTTTACCTTTTGTAAATATTTGTGAATGATAATTGTTTTCATTATCTTGCGTGCTGTAGGGAGGTGAAAAATTCTTCTGCCACCTTGATTTAGATCATTGCAGATATCGCTTGAATCCAATAAAGACTTTGATATACTCGCTGCGAATTTTCAGCTTGAACTGAAAGTTCTGAACTAATCAGATTAACAATTGTTGAACTACATCAGGAAAATTTGTGCCACTACTGAGTTACGCTAGACAGACTGCACCAGCTAACGACACTACCAGTCAAGGTCGTGCGATGGCCCACGCGCAGTTATTTGGCCGTATTATCAGTGTGCTAACCGCCTTGATGATGTTTAACACCGCCTTGTTATTCAGTGGTATGTTAGGTGATGTAGCTGAATTAGAAGCATTATTTGCAGATAATTCACTGTCAGACTCTGTTGTGGCGACGATAGGGGCGTTTTTAGCGCAACCAATCTTATCATTGCAGTTACTAATAGGCCTGTGCTGGTTAGTTTTCCATACTATTTTGCCTACACGCGCTGGCGTTGTCCTGCGTAAAACGGCATTCGCCTCTACTGAGGCTATTCAACCTCAACCGGTGCCGAGCGCACACGGTTGTCGTGCTCCTCCTTTTGGTCACAGCTGTCTGTTTGCGTAATCGCAATATTTGAATCCAGCGCGTTTAATACCAGTTTGTCTTAATACTTATGAGTAATTTTGACGTTAACGGCACTAAAGATTTCTTATTTAGAACAATTAAATAGCAAATTTTTCCAGGTTATCGACAAAATTTTATCGCCTCAAAATAGAGCATTTAATTAAGCAAGTTGGGAAAACCACACGTTGTGGATCAGCAGTCAGCCATTCAGTTTCAATTACATTAATCGGCTACATACAGCCCTTTTTGGGTGAGTTGTAAGCTTGGTGAATGTGGTTGTCCGTTTACTGTATCGGTTATTTGGTAAATGGTTAGTGACTGGTGTCCAAGGAGTATTTCCCTTCACTAATGTATTTTCCTGATGGATACAGTGCAATTCGAACTTGTGCAGCATAGCTTGCACAACTAGATATTCAGCGAGCTTGATAAATAAGCCGCAGCTTATCGTTGAAGGGTAATCAATTGAATAAACGTAGTGTCGTGAATTATGCGTTCGCTTCATTGGGGTTAATGCTCACCGGTTGTAGTGGTGGCATTTTGGATCCCAAGGGGCAAATCGGCATGGATGAGAAGTCTTTGATCATCATTGCCACTGTACTGATGTTACTCGTTGTAGTGCCAGTAATTATTTTAACCTTATATTTTGCGTGGAAGTATCGCGACGTCGCGACCACGAGATCTATGCACCTAAATGGGCTCACTCTAACAAAATAGAAGCCGTGGTTTGGACCATTCCGATTGTGATTATTATCGTGCTTGGGGTGATCACCTGGCGCTCTACGCAATCGCTTGACCCTTACAAGCCGTTGGAAGGCAAAGGAGAACACCTTACCATTCAGGTGGTATCGCTCAACTGGAAGTGGTTATTTATCTATCCAGAACAAGGCATTGCCACCGTGAATGAGCTGGTGTTTCCAGCGAATGTACCGGTGGAGTACAAAATCACTTCTGAAAGCACCATGAACTCTTTTTTCATTCCTCAGCTTGGTAGCCAAATCTACTCGATGGCTGGAATGGAAACGCAGCTTCACCTGATTGCTAACGAGCCGGGTACGTTCAGAGGCTTTTCTGCCAATTACAGTGGAGCAGGCTTTACGGGAATGAAGTTCGATGCCATTGCGACCAAAGACAAAGCGGATTTTGATAACTGGGTTGCCGACATTAGAACAAACGGCGAAGCCTTAACCGCTGGTCGTTATGCGAAGCTGGCTGAGCCTTCGGAATATCACCCCGTTGAATATTTTGGCTCGGTAGAGCAGGGCTTATTCCACACCATAGTTATGAAGTACATGCAGGGCCATGGCGAAATGAGTTATTACGCCAAACCAGAGCATGCTGCGCATCAACATCACGGCAAAGCTGAGGAGTAATTATGTCGTTGTTTGGTAAATTATCCATCGAGGCAATCCCCTATCACGAACCCATTATTATGGTAACGTTAGCGGTGGTGGCGATCGTTGGTCTGATTGTGGCGGCAATGGTCACAAAACACAAAAAATGGGGCGTGCTGTGGCACGATTGGATCACTTCAATTGATCATAAACGTCTAGGCGTAATGTACATTATCTTGGCATTAATTATGTTAATGCGTGGTTTTGCCGACGCCATCATGATGCGTACACAGCTGGCGATGGCCACAAGCGGCGCTGCCGGTTATCTGCCTCCAGAACATTATGACCAGATCTTCACCGCGCACGGGGTGATCATGATCATCTTTATGGCGATGCCATTTATGATTGGTTTAATGAATATTATCCTGCCACTGCAAATTGGTGCTAGAGATGTTGCGTTTCCGTTTTTGAATAACCTCAGCTTTTGGTTGACAGCGGGTGGGGCTATTTTAATCAACTTATCTTTGGCATTTGGTGAGTTTGCAAAAACCGGTTGGGTGGCGTACCCGCCTTTGTCGGAGTTGTCGTTTAGTCCGGGTGTTGGGGTTGATTACTATATTTGGGCACTGCAAATATCCGGGCTTGGGACATTGCTCACCGCCGTGAATTTCTTGGTAACCGTATTTAAGATGCGTGCACCTGGCATGACGCTAATGAAAATGCCTATTTTTACTTGGACTTGTACTTGGGCAAATATCCTAGTTGCGGCGTCTTTCCCAATTCTTACTGCGGTGCTAGCGATGCTAACGCTTGACCGTTATATGGATTTCCACTTCTTCACTAACGAAGCCGGTGGTAATGCCATGATGTATATCAACCTGTTCTGGGCATGGGGTCACCCTGAAGTTTATATTTTGATCTTGCCTGCGTTTGGGATTTTCTCAGAAATTATTTCAACCTTCACAGGCAAACGCCTGTTTGGTTATAAGTCGATGGTGTATGCCAGTGGTGCGATTTCTATTTTGGGCTTTATTGTTTGGCTACATCACTTCTTTACTATGGGGTCAAGCGCCAATGTTAATGCTTTCTTTGGGGTGATGACTATGGTTATTGCGGTGCCAACGGGAGTAAAACTCTTTAACTGGTTGTTTACCATGTATCGCGGTCGGTTGCGGATCACGGTGCCTGTCCTTTGGACGTTAGGGTTTATGGTGACCTTTACTGTAGGTGGGATGACTGGCGTACTGCTTGCAATTCCAGGTGCCGACTACGTGCTACACAACAGTCTTTTCCTAATTGCACATTTCCATAACACCATTATCGGTGGCGCGGTATTTGGTTATCTTGCGGGTTTTGCTTACTGGTTCCCTAAAGTCATGGGTTACAAGCTCGATGAGCGTTGGGGTAAAGCCTCATTTTGGTGCTGGCTGGTTGGCTTTTTTGTGGCCTTTATGCCGCTTTATGTGCTTGGCTTCTTAGGCATGACACGTCGCCTTAATCATACCAACACGCCAGAGTGGAACATTTGGCTATACATCGCGTGTATTGGTGCCTTTATCATTATGTTTGGGATAGTTTTCCAAGTGGTTCAGCTAGTAGTGAGCTATAAAAACCGTGAGCAATTGCAAGACAGCACTGGCGATCCGTGGAATGGGCATACGCTAGAATGGTCTACGGACTCTCCACCGCAGTACTACAACTTCGCGAAAACCCCTGTGGTTGACGATATTGACGCTTGGACAGAAATGAAAGAGCAGGGACAGGCATATCAAAAGCCTGCACAGTATCAGCCAATTCACATGCCAAAAAATACCCCGGCTGGAGTGCTTATCAGTGCGTCACTGACCGCGTTTTGCTTTGCCATGATCTGGCATATTTGGTGGTTAGCGGCAGTGGGGTTAGTCAGTGCTATCGCGGTATTTATTAAACGTTGTTACACCAGCGATGTTGATTATTATGTTCAGGTTGACGAGATTGAGCAGATTGAGTCTGCCCACCTTTCTCGTGCATTACAGGAGGGTTAATTCATGAGTGCAATTACTCCCGCTACGCTGCATGCGTTAGAAGATGCTCACGAGCATGCAGATCATGACACAGGTTCAAATACTGTTTTCGGTTTTTGGCTATACCTGATGACGGACTGCTTGTTGTTTGCTTCCTTCTTTGCCACTTATGCTGTGTTGTACATGAATACGGCAGGTGGTGTGTCTGGTAAAGACATATTCGAGCTGGGTTTTGTTGCGGTTGAAACCGCAGCGCTACTGTTAAGTAGTATTACCTTTGGTTTTGCCATGATTGCGGCAAACAAACAGCAAAAGTCGCAAACCTTATCCTGGCTTGCGGTGACATTTATCTTTGGTGCGGTGTTTATTGGTATGGAAGTATACGAATTCCATCACTTAATAGTGCATGGCCATGGACCGCAAAACAGTGCTTTTTTGACTTCTTTCTTCTCATTGGTGGGTCTGCACGGCATGCACGTGACGGCAGGCTTGATTTGGATGACTGTGATGATGATTGAAGTGACACGTCGTGGTCTTAAGCCACAAACGGTAACGCGTTTGAACTGCTTAAGCTTGTTCTGGCACTTTTTAGATATCGTGTGGATCTGTGTATTTACCGTTGTTTATTTAATGGGGGCAATGTAATGAGCCATAGTGAATCTCAAGCGTTAGCACAGATGGATGTTCACGAGCATGAACACGACAGCCACGGTAGTGTGAAGTCGTATCTAATTGGTTTTGTGTTATCAGTTATTTTGACAGCCATTCCTTTTGCTGCCGTGATGAGTGGCAGCTTGTCATCTAGCACGACATTTTGGACGTTAGTGACAACCGCGTTAGTGCAAATTTGGGTGCACCTAAAGTACTTTTTACACCTGAATTTTGTTACGGAAGAAGGCAAGGCAAGCACGCTTTCCTTTATCTTTAGTGCGTTGATTATTGTGATGGTAGTGGGGCTGTCTGTCTGGATCATCTACGAATCTAACGCCATGATGATGTATTAACAGGAGAGTAGTCATGCTGCGTCGTTATTTTCAGGTGACAAAACCTGGGATCATTATGGGAAACTTGATTTCAGTCGCAGGAGGCTTCTTATTGGCCTCTCGAGGTGAAATTGATTGGCTGCTATTTGCCTTGACTCTACTGGGGTTATCTTTAGTCGTTGCGTCAGGTTGTGTAGTTAACAATGTCATCGACAGGGATATCGATGCGGCAATGGCCCGTACTAAAACTCGCGTGACAGTAACTGGGGAAATTTCCTCAGTTGCTGCACTGTCACATAGCCTGGTACTCGGATTATCCGGCTTTGTGCTCTTAGCCTATTTCACCAATTGGATTGCGCTGGGTTTTGCCGCATTTGGTTTTTTTATTTATGTCGGTGTTTACAGCTTATACATGAAACGAAACTCAGTGTATGGCACGGTGGTTGGTAGCCTGTCTGGGGCAGTGCCACCTGTGGTTGGTTACTGCGCAGTAAGTGGGGTGTTTGACTCTGGCGCTGCCATATTATTGTTGATGTTTTGTCTTTGGCAAATGCCGCATTCTTATGCCATTGCGATTTTCCGTTTTGAAGATTACCGAGCCGCGAATATTCCGGTGTTGCCAGTCGCGCAAGGTGTTGAAAAGGCCAAGCATCATATTGTTTTGTATATCGCCATTTATGCACTGGTGGTGATGTTACTACCGCTTAGCGGCTACACCGGTGTAGCATTTATGGCGGTGGCCTGTACAACCAGTTTTTGGTGGTTATTGATGGCGCTAAAAGGATACCAAAGAGACTTAGATTTGCATGGCTGGGCGAGGCAAGTGTTTGCATTCTCAATAGTCAATATCACAGTCTTAAGTATCGCGATGGCGATTGATAATCACAGCACAGTTTCTGCGATGCTGTACTGATCGCAGATTATCCCAAAGTAATTAAAATCCAAAGGCCCGCAGGGCCTTTTTTCGTTCTTATCTTATACCAATTGAATTAATTCTCTAATCAATTTGAAGGGTGAAATAGCATATTAGCTTCGTTAAAAATTTCTCATTTAGAACAACTAAATAGCAAAATTTTTGCCTTGCTACTAAAGCTATTTCCCCACTTCAAGATAGATCATTTACTTAATACAACTGGTATTATTTGTTTCGCGTCGCTTGCTTTTTACCCATTTTATCTCCATATCCAGCTTATTGAATAGATTAGAAGATAATAATGGATATAGGGATCACAGAAGGATTATTGTTACTTACAGCGATTTTTATCGCGTCCTTTTTACTTTTTAAGGTCGTGCTATGGGCCAAAAAAATGCCAAAAGGCGCCTATCTATTTTTGGCTTTGATGCCGCTCATTTCGCTTTTCCCTATTCCACCACCTGTTTTTAAAAATGTCGCGAAAGCCAAACAAGAACAACGTAAAAAAGCCCCCAAATCAGGCGATAAACCGGAGCAATAAGCATAAAGTGAAACCTTCAAATAGTGCGCTGCTTATCTCGTGAATTCTACTGCCCGCTTGGCTACGTCAGCATCGTGACAGGTATAGGCCGTTGAAATAATCCCTTCGCTCAATAGAAACAGGCGCTCGACAGCGGCATCATCAGCGCCGTTGAGCGAATGTTTAAGTAACGCTTTTACCGCAAGCTTGTGCTGTTGGCATAGCTGATTTATTGGGTTGGTGAGCTCACCAAACTCCGCCGCTGTGTTGATAAAGTAACACCCTCGGAAATCGCCTAGCACCTCCACTTTATTATTAATCCACTGATCTAGCGCTGAGAACAACTGCTTTTCGAGCATTTCAATCGTCTGGGTATTTGCAAGGCAATGAGATAACCAAGACATAAATTGGTGATGCCGTGCTTCAAGTGTTGCAAGCACTAGCGCTTCTTTACTCTCAAAATGGTTATACAGAGTCTTTTTAGCTATGCCAGATGATTTTAATACTTCGTTAATGCCAATGGCATGAACGCCATGTTGATAGAACAGGCCCATTGCACAATCGATTAGTTGTTGTCTTTTTTTATTCATCATTTAGCCACCATTATTACCATGATCATAGGTTGACAGAGGTAGACCGATTTGTCTACTATTTACTTGGTAGACAAATCGGTCTACTTCTTTTGAAAGGGAAAGAACGAAATGAGAGAGTTACAACTTGCGTTGATTGCAGGAACGGGCGCGTTTATCGCTATTGCAATATTGGCATTTAGCCAATCGATAAATGCTGAGCATATTTTTTTAATGGCTCCTTTAGGCGCAACCGCAGTGCTGGTATTTGGCGTGCCCGAAAGCCCACTTGCGCAGCCTAAAAACGTCATCTTTGGACATATTCTTACCGCGACCATTGGGATTATTTTTGCACAATATATTGGTGTGAACGAATTAACGTTAGCACTTGCAACGGGGTTGGGGGTATTTAGCATGTTAATAACAAAAACCACTCACCCGCCGGCTGGCGCAAATCCAATACTAATTATGCTGGCTCTAGAAGGGTGGGGCTTTTTATTTACCCCCGTGATTATCGGTGCGGTGGTACTCGTGCTGGTTGGTAAAGCAACCTCAGTGGCTAAAAGCAAGCTTACAACGGTAACTGCTGCCTGAGAGTAATCATAAAAGGATCACTGTGCTTAGCGTGTGGGCCTCTGTTATGGCCTGCCTTCTTCAGGTTCTGTTTTGACGTAACTTTGTCACCAACTTAACAGGTGCGCTATTGAATAAAGCACCTTCATAAATTTGTCATTTAGAACAACCTAATAGCAATATTTTTTCCTATCTGTATCGCTATTCTCATGCTTCAAAATAGCTCGTTTACTTAACCCAATTGGTATAAACTAAGTTGTACAAAATGTATTAACAATACAAGTAACTTTCAATTGTTTGATGCCAAACCAACTTATAATTTCTGTTGGTAATAATAATAACGATAAATCTTACATGGAGTAGATGTAGTTTGGAGCGAATTCAATTTGGCGAGTTTCAGTTTAATACTGAATCATATGAATTAACCTCTCATGATCAGGTGATAGCACTAGATCCAAGAACGGTGACATTGTTGCTTTTTCTCCTAGACAACCCCAATCGCATTATCACGCGCGATGAATTACAAGAGGTGATCTGGCAAGGCGTGATTGTGACTGATAATGCGATTAATAAGCTCGTTGCCAATTTACGTAAAACACTCAATGACGACCCTAAGTTCCCTCAATATATTCAAACCGTGCCAAAACAGGGCTACCGCTTTATCGCTGAAGCCACGGTCTGTAGTGATACTAATCCTAACCTCGCCTCTGAAGACACAAATACTCCAAGCTATGCCGTTAAGGGGCTGATTGGCGTATTGGCGGGTTTACTTGTTGTTGCGCTTGTGATGCTAAGCAGTAACGTAGCTGATGAATTAAATTATAGCGAAAATAATGTATTAACCCGTGTCTTAGGTGCTAAGCGAAGTCTGGTTGTGGCTCCAGATGGAGAGACGGTTAGTTTTATTAATGATACCCGAGGCAAGGGAAATGCGCTTTGGGTTAAGCACCTGAGTAACAATGATGATGACGTTGGTAAAGAGATATCCAGTGGCGAGTATTATATTGAATCTTTGATAGCCCAAACGTCTAACCATCTTATTTTTAGCGGTTACCTTGAGGAACAATGTGGTTGGTTTAAAGTACCATTTAATGAAGGCACTCATACTCTGCAAGCGGGACAGGCACAGCAACTTGGCTGTGATGAGCTGGTTTCTCATCAGCTAACCTATGATACGCAGCAAGATGTAATCTGGTTACTAGGACACCCAAGGCGACATGAACATAAAAACACCCTGTATAAAGTTGACTTTGCCACGGGGCTTGAGCCTGTCAAAGTGACTTTATCTGAAGACTGGCAGTTTGTGTCATTAGATCTCAAGGCCAATTCAAATGAGCTGCTGTTGATTGCGCACAATAGTCAAGGTGTAAGCCAGTTGTTTACGTTTGATACCTCTACTCAAGCCCTCTCGGTAATGACTGACGTGCAACAACAAATTGAGTTTGGTATATGGGGTCAAAAGGAGGGAGAAATTATTATGGTTTCTGCTTCAAAACCCACTCAACTTCAGCTGGTGGACTTGCAATCAGGTGTTGAACGTACGCTGGCAAGTTTAAGTGATAGAATTTGTTGTGAGTTAGCACGTCATCCCAATAAAAAGGATTATGTGTATTCTACTTATGATAAGAATATCGATTTAAATTGGCAGCTTGCCGGTTTTGAGCTAGATAACAGTAACGGTAACGAAAGGCTGCCAGCCTTTGCTAACAAGCAATCGGGTATTTATTTCACCTCTAATCGAGCCGGTGATAATGCGATTTATTTTCAAGCGCCACAACAACGAGCCACACCGGTTATCCCGTTGGCCGAGCATACAGTATTACGAGGAATGTCGGTTTCTCCTGATGATAAACTGATGTTATTAAATCATGATAATCACCAGCTATGGTTGGTTGATAGCGAAGAAAGAAAGGTCACTGAGCAAACTTATTTAGATGGCTATGGCTTTGCTCAGTCATGGATAAACTCCACTTTATTTGCTGTGACAGTGAAACAAAGCAAATCTCGTCATGTGAGGATTTACAATCGTCAGCTACAGCTAGTTGCTGAGTTATCAGCGCCTTGGGTAAAGCTGATGGTTGACAAAGGAGATAGAGAGTTTGTGTACGCATACAATCAACACAACGAGCTTTATCGTTTTGCGTTGGCGGATGTATTAAACGGGCAGATGCAAAATGGGACGCGACTTGGGGAGGTAACACATTTTCATCAAGGTGTTATCGAGCATGGTGTACTGTATGCTGCCAACGACAAAGAAGCGAGTTTAACTACTTATAAGATTAACGACGAGTCATTACAATTGCTGAGTCAAAAGCGTTTTGATGGTTATTACGGCTTTGACGTTAAAGAGGGGCAAATAATCTATGCGAGTACTCGAGCGTTTAGTAGTGATTTATATACCACTCGAGCACAGTAGATAACCCAACTCGGGATAACAACTGGTTCTATAGCAGCTGTTATCCCTGACTACAGCGCTAAGCTTACCTTGTATTAAGAAGTAATATTACGCTTTTTAGTCTAGGTATTTTAGTTGACTAACTCACTTCTTATCCCGAGTTCAGATTTGATAAAATGACAGCTGATCACCAGCGATAAGTGTAGGCCAGCTTAATTGCTGTTTCATCTGTAGTTTCCACGCGCTGATGCCAACCAGCTTCAATATCATAACCTCGATTGATACTGGCAATGTAGATTTCATTTGGAGATGGCTCATAGCGCACACGACTAAAGAGTGAAAAGTTGTTGGTTTGGTTGTTGTGTTGCAATAGGGTGTTCCAAGACCATTCCGTATTGAATGCAACATTGATTTTTAGTTGAGTGTTGAATAGCTGGTCGTTTATTCCGTCTCTTTCATAGTAATACATGTTGCGACTTAAGTTTAAAAATAAGTGTCGGTTTGGGCGATAGTTTATATCTACACTCACGCGTTCAAGGTCTGCGTCGTAAAACTCACCCTTAGAGAATCGAGTGATTGCATAGACGGGCCTGCTATTAGCACTGCTGATATAAAGCTCATTTTGGGTATAGTTGTATTCCCCTGGAGTAAAAATAAGTTTATCGGTAAAGCTAAATGGCTTTGTTAAGATCCTTTGGTAGCGATTATGGCTAACGAAGAAAAAGTCATCACTTTTAAAATCGATTTGTAGTGGTCGAATAAATACACTTTGTCCCTCACGGTTTCCCTGAGTATCCTCCCATAAGTAATAAAACCCAGTGGCTTGATAATAATTAATTTGATCGCTTAACCAGCCTGATTGCGGTCTCACTCTGTAGTGGCTTACTGCTTCGTAATACTGAAGATCCTTTCTATTTACAAAGCCCAAAGCGGGGCTAAAATCTTTGCCTATATATTGATAACGACTACGAAGATAAAACGTATCGTTGGGCAACCTCACAGAGACCCCATAAGATTTGTTATCTTCATTAGTTGTTTCTTTCGGTGGCACAGACTCAGCTTCTTGATAATACGCATGTGTAACCATCGGGTATTGGTCGAGTATATTGCCCTGGAAGCGGTAGTCTGCTCCTAATAATGTGTTTTCATCTTGCCCGTCAGGACTGCCTGTAGTTATGATAGCGCCTACTTGATGTTTATCAGCCACTTGTTGAATGACTCTGGCCACACTTAATTGGGTATCTTCAGATAGACTGCCGTCCAGCTCTTGATTTACGCTTAAGATCCCCAGTCGCGTATCGCCGATTTGCCCGGTTAGTTTGGTCCCCCAGTTAATGTCTAGCAAGCCAGAGCGACGACCTTGTCCTATTCGCCTTGAGTAGAAGGGCATGCCATTGGCGTAGTTATCATCCATACCGCCAAAGCGAAAAATTTGACTGTCTTGTAAGAAAAAATCGCGCTTTTCAGTGAAGTACTGGCTATATCGAGTGGTGTTCAATGGCACTTCATCGACTTCTGTGCCTGAAAAATCAGTATTGACAGTCAGCATGGCTGAAAGGTTGGGGGTAACTTTGTAAAGCAGATCGACAGCTGGTGTAAGCTTACTTTCTCCACTGGTATTTTTAAGCGCTAAGCTGGGCTTAACTTCTAAACCCAAGCCTTGTGCTAATCCTTTAGGACCCTTGATTGGCGCGAGTTGATTTGTGTGCCAGGCATAATTACTGGGGTTATTGATGTTCCAATATATTTGGGTGTTTGGACTGGCCACTCTGTGTCTTAATTGCAATCCCCAATGCTCGGCATTTTGTTCAAATGAGATAGATTGCATCGGTATTGCTATTTCCACTGACCAGCTGTCTACATCAATCGACGTTTTGGCATGCCACAGGGTTTTCCACTGTGCAATATAAGTGGTGCCATCGACCAAACCGTCTTCTTTTACGCCAGAGGGAGTCACGTGAAATAAGTAAGCATCTGATCTATCGAAATTGGTGTCCAACACTAAGCCAAAGTAGTCTTCATTCCACATAAATTCACCTTGGGTAAGGACTCGGTCTGTCAACGCATGCTCTGGTTGGTAGATTTTGGCGGCTACATAAAAATAGTCACTATCATAACTGACATAGGCCTCAATATGATGGTCGGGTTTATCACCAACATTGGGTCTAAATACCGCAAAATCTCTAATCAGCTTGGCATTTTCCCATTCTCGCTCCGACAGTTTACCGTCAATGGTAGGAGTGGTATCAATTTTTGGTATTTCGGTTTCTGCCTGGGTGAATTGTTGCCAGTTTGCTTGTGTTTCAAAAGAAACTAAACATGACATTAGACTAAAGGTAAATAGGCAAGAGGTTGTGCTCAGTGCATTTCTCATTGTTGTTTTTTCCGTTACGAAAAGATAACAAGATGATGCTTGAGTCATTCAAAGAAGAAGTGATAAAGGCGAGAAATTAGGTGACAAAGTTGTGATTTAAGATGACAAAGGTGTGCCTAGCTAATTGAAACTAATAGAAATAACTTTCAATACTGAAAATTCACTAAGTGGGCTTTTGTGTTTCGTGATAGCATGATCGCAAGGGAATTTATTAATCTGATCTACCAATTGATAGCATTACATATCTTTAGTCGCTTATTCCACCGAGTTCGTGGTGTCAACTGCTCCAAAGAGGGCCTGTATCTGCGTCATCATTCAAGTGAAACCTTTATTTCATTTGCTGAAATGCGCGAGCCACCAACACTTAAGAAGCACTGGCTGTATCAAAGTTTACGGATAAAAACCGAGTCCAACACAGCTGTTTTAGCAATAAAGCATAAAGGCGCGGAGGCGGTGGGAAAGCGTTTGCAAAAACTTTGGGTGTTACATCACGCTAAGCAATTACACAGTAAAGCCAATAAGATAGAACAGCTACTCAAACACAGGTATCTGAGTCAAAGTAATCAGCGTCTCGTTCAGTCAGCGAGTCAGGCGTTATGGTATGGTTGGCAACATGTTGCACAAGATGTGGTGCCTGTCCAACTAAAAGGAAAGCTTGCTACTGTGCGTGAGATTGCGCTGTGGGGCGAGAAGGATATCGCTGAATTTCAAGCTGCGTTTGTCGCGCACTATCTAACAAAAGATGCCGCTTACTTCGACAAAGTTGAATCGAACCCATTGACGCCTGCGCAAAGAAAGGCCTGTATTATCCAAGACGATAGACAGCTGTTGCTAGCGGCAGCGGGGACCGGAAAAACCAGCGTGATAAAAGCCAAGGTCGGTTACTTGCTACATCGAAAACTGGCAAGTGCAGAGGAAGTGCTATTGCTCGCATACGGTAACGATGCGGCGGAGGAAATGCGCCAGCGCTGCCATCAGGTTTCCACCACCTTAAATTGTTCAACTTTCCATTCGCTAGGGATGCAGATTATAGAACAAGCAACGGGAACAAGGCCGGCGATTTCTAGCTTGGCAACGGATAAAAAGCAGTTTAAACAGTTTATTACTGACACCATCCACACGCTTAAGCAAGAGCATTACTTTCAACGAGATTTTCAGCAGTTCTTGCAGGTGAACCACTTACAACAAGAAGCGCAGGCAGTTGAGCTGTTGTCACAAGTTTTGCCATTAATGAAACATGCGCAAATTTTGGGTAGATCTGAGCAGCTAACTCTGCAGTTTAGTACTCAAATGAGTGTGGTGTTACCTGTGCTTGCAGAATATCAATTGTATTTAGCAAATGAGGCTAGCGTAGATTTTGATGACATGTTGGAGCGGGCGATTTACTACGTAGAGTGTGGTCAATTTAGTTCACCTTGGCGCTATATTTTAGTGGATGAGTTTCAAGATATTTCTCGGGTTAGGGCCAAGTTAGTGCAAGCATTACTAAAGAGTAAACCCACAAGCCAACTATTTGCAGTAGGAGATGACTGGCAAGCTATCTACCGATTTAGTGGAGGTGATATTCGCCTGACCACTGAGTTTACTAAGTACTTTGGTCAGTCAACGACAACCTATTTGGACAAAACATTCCGTTATCCACAAACGATATTAGATACTGCAAGCGAATTTATTTGCCGCAACCCCGAACAAATCACCAAACACATTCAATCACATGTGGCGGGGGTTGCGGGACAAGGGATCGTCAAAGTACCAACGAGCGATGAATTATCAGAAGCCCAGCAATTATTGAACCTTATTGAGCAGCGTAGCGAAAGGAAAGCGTCGGTTGCATTGCTTGCAAGAAGTCACAAAGCCTTGCCTGATAGAGCGAAAGTAGCTGAGTGGCGGCAGCTTTACCCGCAACTGATGATGACTCTCAATACTTTCCATGGTGCTAAGGGAACAGAAGCTGATTTCACCATTATCTTTGGCCTTGACCAGCGAACTTTTCCGTCGCAAATGAAAACCCCTGAGCTTGTTGATGCTTTATTGCCGCAACAAGGTGGCTTTGCAGACGCTGAAGAGCGAAGGCTTTTTTATGTTGCCTTAACCCGTGCTAAAAAGCAGTGCTTTTTACTTGCGCCCAACGAGGCCCCGTCATATTTTCTAAAGGAGATTGCTTGAGTAATCTGGGTCGCAAAACGCTCTGGATAAATAAGGAAATAATTTAATATGATTTTAAAAATAATAAGTTAGCTCGTTTTTTATCCAAACTTCAGCTTGAATAATACTCGATTAAATTTCACTCGGCCTTGATCTTTGTGCCGCTGACACGCATACCATAAGTAGTGATATAAAATGATTGAGGTAAGGATGAGCACAGATTTACTCAAAGATGCATTGAAAAGGCTTAGTGCAATTGTAGAAAAAACAGGAATTAATCAGTCAACCTACCAAGCGTTAGCCCAGCCACAAAGGACCCTTTCAAGTAATATCTCTATTCGAAGGGATAAAGGCCAATTAGACTACTTTAAGGCGTATCGTTGTCAATATAACGACCTCTTAGGGCCAACCAAAGGCGGTATTCGCTTTCACCAAAGCGCAGATGTTAGTGAAGTACAAGCCCTAGCGTTATGGATGACACTAAAATGTGCCGCAGTGGGGGTGCCGTTCGGCGGTGCTAAAGGCGCTGTGACAGTTGACCCAAAATCACTGAGCCCAATGGAACTTGAACGTTTAGCTCGGGCATATATTCGTGCCAACGCTGATTTTATTGGCCCGGATCAAGACATTCCTGCCCCAGATGTATACACCAATGCGAGGATCATGGGCTGGATGATGGATGAATATGAAAAAATAGCGCGGCGGAAAAGCCCCGCTGTGATCACCGGTAAGCCGCTCATTTTTGGCGGCAGTGCTGGACGAGAGTCAGCGACTGGACGCGGTGCCTTTTTAATGATTGATAGGTTAAGCAAAAAGAATGACTGGGATAAATCCGATAAAACCGTCGCTATCCAAGGCTTTGGTAATGGCGGCTACCACTGCGCCAAGCTATTGCAACAAGCGGGCTTTAAGGTTGTCGCGGTGAGTGATTCAAAAGGCGGAATTTATTGTAAGGACGGCTTAGACATCGAAAGCGTCTATCAAGAAAAACAGCGAAGTAAATCGCTAAAGGCCGTGTATTGCAATGATTCAGTATGCGAAAGTGTCGAGCATCAAGTACTAACTAACGACGAATTATTGGCGTTAAATGTAGATATTCTGGTTCCAGCGGCATTATCCGGCGCCATTACGAGTGAAAATGCGCGCAGTGTATCGGCCAATTATATCGTGGAGATAGCCAATGGTCCGGTAGAAGCTGATGCCGATGCTATTTTGAACGAGCGCGGGGTTACTGTTATTCCAGATATTCTGGCCAATGCTGGTGGTGTGATCGTGAGTTATTTTGAGTGGTGTCAGAACCGTCAAGGTGAATCATGGGAAGAGCAGGTGGTTCACGATAAGCTGGCTAATTATTTGGAGTGTGCGTTTGATGCAGCTTGGCAGTTAAGCATTGACGAAGGGCTAGACATCAGAGATGCAGTTTACAAGCTGGCTTTACAAAGAATAGAGGCCGCGCTAGAAGCTCACGGAACCCAATCATATTTTGAAAATCGTGAATAATTTTTTAGATTGTGTCGATAAAATTTTTTCGCTGTACTGTTCTTGGGGGAGTCCACATAATCGCGCTTTTGTTTAGAGGGCGAAGATGCTTGGGTTTACTTGAGTGTTTTCATACTGGCTAGCTGGCAAGTAACTGCCCTCACACTAAGCTTTTCAAGGGGCAATTTGTATGCGCGGTTGGATCATTTATAAAGACTCTGCCAGTTTATTAAAACCTGAAATCTATGAGATAGACAGGCTAATGGCGGTGGCGAAGGAAGAGGGGATTGACCTTCAAGTTTATTCGCCAGATCAGTTCGATCTGTTGGTTACCAGAGAAGACGAAGAGAGTATCTTAATTGATGGTCAACCTGTGGCTTTGCCTGATTTTGTATTGCCACGTATGGGGGCAGGCACGACATACTTTACACTGGCTATTATTCGTCACCTTGAGCGCTTAGGTGTGCATTGTTTTAATTCCTCGCAGTCGATTGAGACGGTGAAAGATAAGTTATATGCTCAGCAAATTTTAGCAGAGCAAAACTTACCTACGCCAAAAACCATGTTGGTGAAGTTCCCGGTTAATATAGAACTGGTTGAGAAGCAAATCGGTTTTCCTGTGGTAATAAAGACGCTTTCTGGTTCGCAAGGGAGTGGCGTGTTTTTGTCTAAATCGCGCGGCGAATTCGATGACTTAATGCAACTTATTGAAGCCACCAACCCAAAAGCAAATATCATTCTGCAACGCTTTATAAAGTCGAGTCACGGTCGGGATCTGCGAGTACTAACAATCGGTGGCCGTGCTGTGGCTTGCATGGAGCGTAACTCTGGCGGTAAAAACTTTAAAGCCAATGTGAGCTTAGGTGCAACTGGTAGCCCACACCCAATTACACCGGAAATCGAATGGCTTGCAACACAAACGGCTAATATTTTGAACTTAGATGTGGCTGGCATTGATTTGCTGTTTGATGAAGAACATTTTAAGGTTTGTGAAGCCAATTCAAGTCCGGGCTTTGAGGGGTTGGAGCAGGCGGTAGATATTGATGTTGCCAGAGAAATCTTGCACTTTATTCGTATACGATTGGGTATTTTTAACCGTGCAGGGCAACCTAAAAAAAGCACCAACGGCATAAAGGCAGAGCCTGAACAAGCTGAATAATGACGTAAAGGAGCGGATTAGCTCCTTGTTACCGTATGAAAGGCGTAAGTGCGCCTTTTAGTGCTTCTAGTTGAATTGGCTTGGACAAAAAGTCATTCATGCCTGCGTGATAACAAGCCGTTTTGTCGGACTCTGAGGTATTCGCTGTCAATGCTATGATGTGAGGCACCTGTGAGTTGCTGACCGATAGTTTCCGAATGTTTTTGGTGGCTTCAAAGCCATCCATGGTGGGCATTACACAATCCATAAAGACGATATCAAATTGCTTTTCTTGGCACACCTTTACTGCTTGCTTGCCGTCGTATGCTTTATCAATTTGAGTCGCTCCAAATTGTGAGAGTAGCTTCTCCATTACCAGAACATTGATTTGGTTATCATCTACAAGCAAAATTTTACATGACTTTAGTGTGATATGCTGCTCTTCAATAGCAAAACTTGGGCTTTCAGTGGCTTGCTCGGCAAACTCCACGGGAAAGGTCACAATAAATGTGCTGCCTTTATCGGGCTCACTTTGGACCTCTACCTCACCGTTAAGCAGATTACAAAGCTCGAATACAATGGATAACCCAAGACCGGTACCGCCAAAACGACGGCTAACACTGGCATCTCCTTGACTAAAAGGTTGAAAAAGCAGGCTCTGGGTTGCTTTTGCTATGCCAATCCCTGTATCAGAGACACTTAGCTGCAAAGTCGGGGCGGTGTGATTGCCTAAGATCTTTGCGTCAAGGTTGATTTTACCACTTGGGGTGAATTTAATGGCATTGCTGACTAAGTTCGCTAAAATCTGTTTGACCCGAGTTGGGTCGGAATAAAGCCACTGTTTGAGCTGGTTATCAACATCAAAGCAAACTTCAAGACCTTTATCTTGGCATGCCGGACGGTATAACTCTATAACTTGAGCAATAAGCTGGTGAAGGTCAAAAGCAGTATTATCCAATTTTAAGTTGTTGCTGTTAAGTTTACTAAAGTCCAATACGTCATTGATCAGAGTGATCAACATGTCTGCACTGTTGACCGCAACCGTAAGGTTGTCTTTTATTTCAGCGATATCGGTTTCATTTTTACAAGCTTGAAGCATGCCAACTAAGCCGTTTAATGGGGTTCGTAATTCATGGCTTATTTTGGCGATAAAGTCACTACGTGTTTTGAGTAGTTGCTCCGCTTCGGCTCTCTTTTGCTCAAGTGCTAGGCGCATTTTAACTTGTTCATCAATGTCTTGAATTGCACCATATACACGGACACACTCGCCATTTTCATACTCACCTTGACCATGGGATGCTACCCATTTCTCGTTGCCGTTGGCATCAATGATAATAGATTCAATGTCCCATTTTGTTTTTGAGGTAATCGCGTTATCTATTGCTTGCTTGATATTCCCTTGATGAAAGCCTGGTTTATAAAAACTGATTGCATTGTCTAGGGTGGGGATAAAGTCATCCGTTACGCCGTGAATTGCCCGAGTTTGTTGACTCCAATACACTTTGTTCTTTTTGAAGTCGACTTCCCATGACCCGATATCGGCAAGGCGGCTCATGGCGGCTAAGGCTTCAGAGCGATGCTGTAGCTGTTTTAGCGATTTTTGTCGGGAAATTTCTACGCCAATCCATTGCCCCAACAAGCTAACATAGTCGAGGTGTTCTTGAGTAAAATCCTCAGCTTTTGCACCTGATGCCGAAAAGTTAACGGTGCCGTAGCGTTGACCATCGACAATAATGGGCGCGCCAATGTAGCTTTCTAGGGCAAAGTTTTGGTAGCAAGGGTGGGTTGCTATGCTGCTTTTTCCAGCATGAGAAAATGACAACGCACTATCTGCTTGATATGTGTGCCAGCAATAGGTGTCAGTAAAGTTAAATTCAGTACCTGGCAGTAACGCATTATCAGGGGTGATGACATGCTTAACGGTATAAATGTGAGCATGAATTTCAGCCACAATGGCAATATCAAGGGCAAAAACGTCTAAGCCCAGTAAGAGCAGCGCCGTCACTTTTTCATCAAATGTGGTGTCTTGGTTTGTGGTGATCAAATGTAGTCTTTTTAAAATACTCACAAATTTCACATCGGCAACGGATAGTCTATTAACTTTAACTGCTCTTTGCTAACTTGCCAACAATAAATCTCTGAAGTTCGCCTAGATAATTTCCGTTTTTCAACAGATTATGAATAAAATAAGCATTGCGGGATTATCACTACTTTTTAAGGTGAGTACATGAAATATATCAGTCTAGTTTTTCTATTTTTAGCAACGATAGCGAGTGCAAAGACGCTCCGCGTGGCTACATTTAATGTCAGTATGGAAGCGACAAACTATCAACAAAAAGGTGAAGACCTTGATGCCGATAAGTTGAGTAAATTGCTACAAGATGGTCAACATCCACAAATAAAGAATATTGCTGAGATCATTCAGCGCGTACGCCCAGACGTTATTCTGCTTAATGAATTTGATTATATTAGTCGCCCTGAAAAAGGTATTTTGGCGTTTACCAAAAACTACTTAGAGCAAGGACAGTCAGGTCAGAAAGCAATTTATTATCCTTACTATTATACAGCCCCAGTGAATACAGGGTTGCCAACAAAGTATGATCTTGATAACGATGGTAAAAAATCTGGATATGCTGGGGATGCACAGGGGTTTGGTTTATATGAAGGGCACTATGGTATGGTGGTACTTTCTAAATATCCCATAAAAAATGCACAGGTACGTACGTTGCAGTCATTTCTTTGGAAAGATATGCCTAATCACAAAAAGACTGTAGACTCGGTTACCAAACAGCCTTTTTACACTGATCAAGAGTGGCAATCTCTACGCCTCAGTTCTAAGTCTCATTGGGATTTACCCATTGAGGTAAACGGAAAAGTATTTCACTTGTTGGCAATGCATCCAACGCCGCCTGTATTTGATGGCGACGAAGATAGAAATGGCAATAGAAATCATGATGAGATCAAGTTAATGGCAGACTATGTGAACCCAGCTGCAAGCCACTATATTTATGATGATCAAGGCACGAGAGGTGGGCTTGAAAAAGAGACACGGTTTGTGATTGTGGGTGACTTAAACGCTGCAGATAAAGGGGATAAGCACCGCGCTGGAGTGATAGAGCAGTTGCTGAATAGCCCTAAAGTGAACGGAGAAGTTGAACCAACAAGCTTAGGTGGAGCAGAGCATAGTAGCGAGCCATTTAGTCGCAGCTATACCGCACATTGGGGAGCAAGAGTGGATTATGTATTACCTTCTCAGTTTGGTTTTCGGGTTGGTGAAAGTGGTGTATTTTGGCCCAGCAAATCCGATCCGTTATTTCGTTTAGTTGCTAGTCGTCATGCCAGCTCAGACCATCGTTTAGTCTGGGTTGACGTTGAAATAAAATAAGCTGAAATCTCAAGATTACAATTTTTAACAATGACTAACTGAACTAAACTGAAACACTAGTTAACCTGAGGTTTGGATAAGAAATGACCTAACCCATTGTTTTTAAGTTCACATTAACTAATTTTCTTGTCTAGCCAGAGAGTTTTGGGGATAACCAGGCGAATTTACGCACCAATAGCTGGCTATTGGTGCGTAAATTCAACGCAGTTAGCGCTAAAACTGGCTGCTAGAAAGGCATTAATTATCCGAAGCTCAGGTTAGTTACTCTAGCCTCCGATTGAGTGGGAGAGTGTGATGAAAAAAATCGCTGTCAGTATGAGTTTAGTAATGTGGTTGGCAGGATGCGCACATCATGATGATGTGCGTCCATCTACCGGTGGTACACATGAAATTTTGTTATTTGCCAAGCACCGCGATTCGGGAAGTCAGGCTGCAATGAGACAAGCAAAACATTATTGTAAGCAGAAAGGTCTGAGTGTCCATGTGATTAACCTTGATGTTGAATATAAAGGCAGTGAACCCGAAAGTAACTACATTGAGCAAAAAGTAGCGACTCATGCCATGGAAGCCGCTGGCATGGCGATGTGGATTTTTGGAAGAAATAGTGTGGAAGATGTGGGGGCCGCGGTAACACTAGGGAGCGCTATCACCAGCGGGGCAGCATCTAGCGAGCCTTATGACGTAAAGTTAAACTTTAAATGCCACGAGTCTGGTAAAACTAAAACGCACTGATGTGAGTGCGTTACTCTTTGCTTTTATCGTCTTGAGGCGATTCGTGTTTTTTACTAGTCTCTTTATCAAAGGGGGCAGTTTGCTCGTCTATTTTCTTTTTCATTTCAAATTTAGCCGAGTACTTAAGCAGTGCGATATTGCTCCAAATCACACCAAGTACACCCACGATAATTAATATGACCTGCCAAGTCTCTAGTTGATTGCCCATGGCAACTCCTTAAAAAGTTGTATATTTTCAAATTTGTCTTGAAATAGATGAGCATTTTACTCCGACTGTTGATATTATTCACCACCTAGTCATTTCGCGATAATTATGCTGCATATATTTAGATTCTGAGGATAATAGCGCATTCATGGAACAAGTGTTAATTTGGCCTGCCCAGTACCCCATGCTGCTGAAGGGGTTAATCGAACAAAACGGTGCTTATATTCTAGATGCCATAGAGGCATGGCCGAATTGCCAACAAATCAAAGATGAACAGGGGGTTACTACCACTGTTTTACCACCATTATTTTACTTAGCTTGGCTTAGACCGCTCGAGCCATTCGAAGCGTGCTACTTCCAGCATATTGATGATTACGACGACAAGCAGCGTCAATACGTCAGCGGTATTATTCAGCATATTGAAGAAAATGGAACTGATCCAGACGAGCTCATAAAAACACTCATTCAACGCTTAGGACAGTATTCAAATATTCAAATGCAGGTGCAAGATCAAAGTTTGTCCTTTGTTGAGCTACTTTGCGATAAACAGTATGAGCAAACGCTCATCTGGTTGCTAGAAGTTGGAATTCAGTTTAGCGCAAAAGAAATCATATTCTTATGGTGCCACGCTTCTGAAGATATTCACGCAGCCTTGCTTAGCAATATTGATAACTGTTTGCTGGACCGCTCTGCAACCGCAAAACTTGCCACCGATAGTTTACTTGAAGGCGAGCAGACGTTTGAATTACTTTGCGCGATGTGCGACAAAGAGGAAGTTGAGGGACTGTTAGAGCAGGCACTATTGTTTCAGCTCACTCAGCAGCAGGTAAAGCAGTCCGCTATTATCACCTTAGTGACGCAAGGCGCAAAAGGCATAGCCAAAGACATTAACGGTCGCTCTGCAATCATGTTGGCGATTGAAAACGGGTTTGTTAGCGCTGTAGAAACGATGTTACCTCACCATAAAGTCAACGAACTTGATGGATCAGGTCGGAACTTTATGCATTACGCTGCCGCTTCAAATTCTGCAGCTATGGTTGAAATGATTTTTGAGCATGGAGACGATCCCACACTTGCTGATGTACATGGGGATACCCCGTATCGTGTTGCGATGAAAAACCAAGCATTAACTTCAAAGCAAACATTTGAACAACATGGAATTATCGAGCTTTCTAGTGATGCAAAATATCAAAAAATAAAAACCGTACATATGCTTTATGCGCTTGCGGCGATTTTGCTTCCACTTCAGTTGTTTTTGTTTTTTACCGATGAAGTCGACGATAAAACAATTGCAACCTTGGTGACTACCGCAGCATCTATTGGTGTGTTTGCACTAGCAAGAAAAAAGCGTAGCAACCCTTTATATCCCCTTAATTCAACACCTTGGTCTTTACTCGGTGTGAATGCGCTTGCTTGGTTAAGTATTGGTATACAGGTGCTGTTTTCAGTCTTAGTATTAATAGCCGTGTTATCTTTGCGCTAACTTATACCAATCCGCATTAATACACCCTCAAATAGATCACTTAATTAAGCGAATCGGTTTAAATAGAAAAACGCAGTCTTCACTGCGTTTTTCTATTAAGTCACTAAGTGTCTGAGTTACCGCTATTAGGAGTCTTTGTGCTCATGAGCCGCTTTTTCATCAGCGAGATCCTCTTTTAATTTTCGGATCTTCATGCCCAACTCTTGCCCTCTGTGTCTAGCATAGTAGGTACAGCCAATAAACATAGAGGTTGCAAAGCCAATTTCAAGTAATACTAACAATAGCTCATCTGGTGATGTCCACAATAGAGTGAAGCCGTGGATAAAGTAAAACATCACGATAAAGTTCGCCCATGCATAAGTGTAGGGTTTGTCTTGGAGGATCCCTTTTAACGGCAACAATAATGGCAATATGTAAACCACGAAGACAAAGCCTAAGCTGTAGCCCTCTCTTGGCGCGAGTACAAAAAGCCATAGCGGCATCAAGATCAACAGGCCAAAGTAGCCTATCAAAGCAAAGCGCTGAAACCGTTTTGTTATCGGTTTTTTTGCAATTTCGTTCATGTTAACTTTTCCGCGACACGCAGCAGCCGACTTGCCGCTGCACGACATATTTTAATTTCTGTTTGGGTAAGCGTTGTACTATTTTGACTGCCAGCAACATGCGTAGCACCATAAGGTGTACCGCCTTGCTCCGTTGCTAATAATTCGGGCACGTCATAGGGAACGCCCAGTAGCATCATCCCGTGATGTAATAGCGGTAGCGACAGGTTGAGTAATGTTGCTTCGTTACCACCATGCATGCTACTCGAAGAGGAAAAAACACAAGCAGGTTTGTCTATTAGCTCGCCTTTGAGCCAAAGGTCACTTGTGGTTTCCCAAAACGCTTTTGCCTGCGATGCCATCATGCCAAAACGTGTTGGCGTGCCAAACGCCAGGCCGTCACATGTTACTAAATCCTGCTTTGTCACGACGACATCATGATCTTGTCGTTCTTCGAACACTCGCAGAATTGCATTACCACCTTGCGAAACTATTGTTTCGGCAAATTCGTGTGCCATGTTTGCCACAGAGCCGTGACTGGAGTGGTATAAAATAAGGATAGTAGGCATTATAGTATTTCAAGCACTGACTCTGGTGGTCTACCAATCGCTGCTTTATCTCCGTGAACCACAATCGGGCGCTCAATAAGTTTTGGGTTTTCTAGCATCGCTGTACGAAGCGTGGCTTCATCGCTTTCCTTTGACAGGCCAAGCTCTTTGTATAATGTCTCTTTGCTTCGCACCAGTTGATGGGCGGAGTCGAAATTAAGCTTGGTAAGCAAGTTCGATAATGTCTCACCATCAATCGGCGTTTTTAAATATTCAATCACGGTAGGGGTGACGCCATTGGATTCTAGTAGTGCTAGTGTTTCTCGTGACTTTGAACAACGTGGATTATGATAGATTTCTACAGACATGATTATGCTCTATTTTGTACTATGTAATTCACACCGATCATAGCTTAATGTCACGGTGACGAAAAGTAGAGTGGAAAAAAATTGGCTTTAAACGCAGTGTATTAAAACCAATTGTGTCAGGCTAACGCGTAAACACGCGTTATAGTTTAGCGATTTCTTTTTGCATATTACGGTACTGACTAAGCAACGCCTTTAGCCGAGTACGTTTAATATTCTCGTTATCTTCCACATGATTAAGCGCACGTTGCACTTCATCTGCGGCTTTGCTAAAGGCGCCATACTGTGAGTACACGCTGGCTTTTGATTCGTGATACGCGGCTTTGTCATCAAGCGCTTCATATGTTTGTGTGAGTAAGTCTCGCGCCAAGATGTGCTCGGGTTTATCAAGCAAGAAGATTTTCAGTAGTTGCTCCGCAACTTCATATTGCTTTGCCTTAATCGCAGCATTTGCATAATTAAGTGTGATAACTTGATTATTTGGCCTTAGTTGGTGTTGTGCTTGTAATAGCTTCACCGCTTTTTGAGGGGCGTCAGTAGCAATTAGATAGTCGGTATAAACGTCGAGATAAAAAAGATTATTTGGATCTTTTTCCAGTAATTCGTCTAACAGTTCTCCAACTTCTTTGTATTTGTTTTGATCAAGCAGCGTAATTGCCAGCCCATACTTCAATGCCCGCTTATCTAGTTCGGCAGATTGGTTAAGTAGATTTCTGAAAAAGGCTTCTGCAGTGTCATCTGAATAGTAATAACGTGCCAGTACTCTGCTTTTAGCTAAGGCATATGACAAGCTTGAAGGGTAGTGCTTTTTCTCGTACTGTTGGGCTCTGAGCCTAACATCTGACACTCGGCTATCTGGAAGCGGGTGAGTAAGTAAAAAAGCTGGCGGCTTATTTTTGAATCGAATTTGATCCGAGAGCTTAGTTAGAAATTCGCTGGCAGCATTAGGATCAAACCCCGCTTTGTGCAAGGTGTTCATGCCAAAACGGTCAGCCTCTTGCTCGGCTTTTCGGCTATGGGTTAGCTGATTTAGCGACGATTGGGTTTGGCTCGCAGATAAAATAGCGATACCCGCATCAGGTGCCACCACTGTGGCTAGTATGCCAGTGATCAACCCTGCGATTGTCAACGCACTGTTGTCTTTGGCGTTTTGGACGCGTCGAGCTAGGTGACGTTGAGTAACGTGGGCAATTTCGTGTCCAATGACAGAGGCTAGTTGGCTTTCGTTATCTGATTGTGCAATCAACCCCGTATGCACACCAACATGACCTCCATAAAATGCAAAGGCATTAATATCTTTATTATTTATCCAAAAAAAGGTAAACGGAAAACGGACATCGTTAGCATTTGCAACTAGACGGTTGCCCAAGCTGGTAAGGTATTCTTCTAATACAGGGTCGCCGACAACGGGTGAGCGAGAGCGAAGCTGCATCATCATGACTTCGCCAATGGCTTGTTCTTTTTCTATTGGTAACACCTGTAGAGCTGAAGTACCTAGGTCTGGCAATTTCAGCTCAGTTTGCGCAAAGCTCAAGCTAGATGAAACTAGCGCACAGGTCAATACTATTGACTTGAATAGGGGTTTTAACTGCATTTTAATCCCTTCTAAGGTCTTCTCCGAGCATGATCCTAGCTAAATCGACTTCGTCATTGCATGCTCGGGCATCTTTTTCACAAAGTTGGTAAAAATCTTTTATTGAGACCCCATCAACACTGGTGATGTTCAATTCTTTTTGCAAAAAGCTTAGCGTCATGTGCAATACTTTATGTGCGTGAAGAATTAACGCTTTATCGGCGATATCTCCGCGCTCAAAGTAAAATGCGATAAACTTATGAAGTTGGTTGATACGTAGCAGGTTTTTCATGGTATGGGGATCCCATACGCGAAACTCTAAAAATCGATTGTCTTTGACATATGCATCTATTTTTGTACCTTTGGCTACAGGGTAGGCCCATAATTCAAAGCCACGATCTGTAAATGCTTGATGAAGTGCAACGGTTGGCTTGTTTTCACAATGGATAATACCACTGTCATCTTCATAACCATCTAATAATTCTAGATTCCAGTTTCGTTTATCTAGCAAACGTTTTACCGCATTATCGAATCCATGATGCAGCAGGCCCTCACATTCGCTTACTGCGGAAGCAACAAGATGATAAAACGGTGGTAGCTCGCCCCAGTTGATTTGCTTTTTATACCAATTTATTTCTTTTAGTGTTGGATTGGCTGGCAATCGGGCCTTATTATTAACGCCTGGCATTAAGATTCCCAAAAAGTAGAGTATGCTATTAAGAATAAACCATCGACGCCCCGAGGGCTACCGTCTTGAGTGATTTGTATGGAGGTACAGGCGTAAAGTTTATGCATGATTTAAGAGAATTTACGTGTCCCGCTTTGTTTGTACAGTTTAAGTGGCGGTTGAAGCATCATGATTATACTCTTGGTGAGCTAAGGCTGCTGCTGAGTAAAGACCAGAACTTGGTGGATATCAAAAACTACTTGGAGCAGCAAGCGATGAACTACCAGGTTATTGATTTGAAAAAAGAAGAAGTTTGTTTGGAGATCATGGATGTTTGAATTAGTAAAGGCGTGGTATATCAAGAAGTTTTCAGATCCGCACTCTGTAACCTTATTGCTATTACTTGTTGCGACCGTTGCACTACTGTATTTTTTTGGCAGCTATGTTATGCCGGTGCTCGTAGCAATTGTAATCGCATATTTATTGGAGTGGCCGGTAAGTAAGCTAACGCGAATTACGGGGAGTAGATTGCTTTCTGCTATCGTGGTTATGGCGGCATTTGTGGGAATCGCACTTGGCCTTGTGTTCGGTATTGTTCCCGTGCTTTGGCAGCAGTTAAGCAACCTACTTCAAGAGAGCCCCACTATGGTGGAGGAAGGAAAAGACTTCTTAT
Organism: Pseudoalteromonas piscicida; assembly: GCF_002744175.1. Taxonomy (GTDB): domain Bacteria; phylum Pseudomonadota; class Gammaproteobacteria; order Enterobacterales; family Alteromonadaceae; genus Pseudoalteromonas; species Pseudoalteromonas piscicida_B. The sequence goes on along the minus strand of NZ_NKHF01000060.1, from coordinate 43,084 downwards.
TGCATCTACCAGAATATTACCCGACGTTGATATCAACTACTCAAGTTCAAGCTATCGTAGGTTCAGTCGAAAATAAGGTATTGGAGCTCGGCGAGATCATAGTATCAGCATCACTTACTTCGTTAAAGGATGTAGTGGCTTGGATGATTTATTTGGTGCTTGTCCCATTACTGGCGTTTTTTATGTTGAAAGACAAAAAGGAGCTGACCTCAGGTATTTCTCAGATCATTCCTAAAGATAGAAAGCTGATCTCTCAGGTGTGGCACGAAATGGACCAACAGATCATGAATTACATCCGTGGTAAGGTCTTCGAGATAGTGATTGTTGGTTTGATCAGCTATGTTACGTTTTCGTTTTTGGATTTGCGTTACGCTGCACTGCTAGGCACTTTAGTTGGTTTGTCTGTTTTGATCCCATTCATTGGTGCTGCACTTGTTACCTTACCGGTCGCGGCCGTGGCATTATTTCAATTTGGACTGGCGCCGGAATTTTGGACCATTCTCATTGCCTACGGCATTATACAAGCGTTAGATGGCAACGTATTAGTGCCGCTACTGTTCTCAGAAGCAGTAGACTTAAACCCTGTTTATATTATTGTGGCGGTGTTATTTTTTGGCGGGATCTGGGGGTTCTGGGGAGTGTTCTTTGCTATCCCATTGGCCTCGTTAGTCAAAGCACTCATCAATGCGTGGTCCAGTAACAGCGAAGCGCTATTGGCCAAATAATTAAGGCATGTAAACGCATTACATATTTTGGTGTGCGAATTCAGCAAGGAGGCTCGCCCTTATATTAAGTTACTGGAGCGAGTTTCCTTGCAAGTAGCCAGCAATACCTGACTTTATATTTTACCGGTACTTTCTCTTACCACCATACTGGGTGTGAATACATGACAAATGTCTTTATCATGATTACGATGGCCACGGGTTTTGGAAAACAGAAGTCGTGCTGCATGCTCAGAGATCACATTGTTTGCTTGGTGTGCCGTCGTTAACTTTGGCCAGGTTTGGCGCGAGAAAGGCGAGTCTTCGAAGCCGCTAATTGATAACTGAGCTGGAATTTCAATATTCATCAGGCGTGCCGCAAAGAGTGCTCCTGCTGCAACCTCATCGTTTCCGCCTAGGATCGCGGTAATTTGATTTGGGTTACCGTCAGCAAGTAAGGCTTTTGCACCTTGTACGCCAGACTCGAATGAGTATGTACCTTGATACAGTAGCGCTTCGTCTTGGTTTATATTATGCGCGGCTAGTGCATCTTGGTATCCTGCTAATCGTTCCGCTGTTGATTTATGCTCTTCATCACCTAAAACAAAAGCAATTTTTTTATGCCCTAGGCTAATTAGGTGTTCAGTGATTTCATAGGCTGCCGCATAGTCGTCTACGAAAATACAGTTTTTTGCGCTATTTTCAGCTTCTTGTGCTCGGCCTGAGAGAAGGCGAACATAATGAATACCCAGTTCGTCAAGCAAATCGATAATAGTTTGTTGCTCAGACAAAGGTGGTGTTAACACCAGACCTGCAAGGCGAGAGCGCTTGATCATGGTCACAAATTCTTCAGCCATGTTATCTGCATTTGAGCTACAAGGATGAATAACCAGCTCATAGCCTTCTTCTTTACATCGAGAAAGCACGCCATTTTGCATATCAATCACATAGTAGGCATTGGGATTGTCGTATACTAAACCAATTGCAAAAGAAGAGGTGCCTGCGAGGTTTCTAGCAGCAATATTAGGCTGATAATTTAACTCTTTTACAGCCTGCATCACTTGATCATATGTTTTCTTTCTAACCGAAGGCTCTTTATTGATAACCCGTGATACTGTTTTCATTGATACGCCAGCCAGTTTGGCAACATCGTTAATAGTGACTTTCATGTAGTTGTTCTTCTATTTGCAGGTGTGTATCGATCATTATTAAGCGGATAGGAATAGTAGCGCTTTATTTAGCCATAAGCTAGCGCTCTGTTCCTCTAACTTTTAATCAGGTTAGTAATGCGTATCTTAATAAAAGGATCATCTGTTTTTCTTAGTCTATTTTAGACAAACAGAATTTAGCACTACAATTGACAGAAATAAATGAATGATACCGGTGTCAAAAAGTTTATTTTAGGTTATTATTCGCAATGTAAAATTGAAAAGAAGCTGTTTGACAGCGTTGTCATTTTGGCATAATGTGCTTGTTTAACAATGTTTCTTTGTTGTTACTACCTGAAAAGTAGGGTAACTAACAATCACTTACGTCTTAGGGGAATGTTTAATGGGTGGTCGTGTAGATTTGGATAGTTGGCAAAATCTGAGTGATTCTGCGCAGCGAATAGAGCAGCAGCATCTAAAAACGATGTTTGCAAATGATCCGCAAAGGTTTGACAAGTTCTCTCGTCAAATTCCGGGAGTACTATTTGACTTTTCAAAGCAACGTATCGACGACCAAACATTCTCTGAATTTATGCAGCTTGCAAAAGAATGTGATATTGCCAGCTGGCGCGACAAAATGTTTTCTGGTGAAAAAATAAATATCACTGAAGACAGAGCAGTTCTACATACCGCTTTGCGTAACCGAGCGAACACACCAATTTATGTTGACGGTGTCAATGTAACTGAACAGGTCAATGCAGAATTAGAAAAACTAAAAGCATTTAGTCATCGAGTACGTTCCGGTGAGTGGTTAGGTTATACAGGTAAGGCCGTCAAAGATGTGGTTGCAATAGGGGTGGGTGGTTCTAACCTTGGCCCACAAATGGTTACTGATGCGCTAGCAGCTTATGCAGATGACACATTGAATGTACATTATGTGTCTAATGTTGATGGCGTACAGATAGCGTCGGTATTAAGCGGCTTGGATGCACAAACAACCCTATTTGTTGTGTCATCAAAAACGTTCACAACATCAGAAACCATGACAAACGCAAAAACAGCGGTTGAGTGGTTTTTAAAGTCGGCAAACGATGAAAGCGCAATTGCGAAACACTTTGTTGCGGTTAGCACCAACCTTGAAAAAACGCGAGCGTTTGGCATTAGTGATGAGAATGTCTTCACTATGTGGGACTGGGTTGGCGGTCGTTTTTCGTTGTGGAGCGCGATAGGTTTGCCAATTGCACTTTATCTAGGCTTCGATAAATTTATTGAAGTGCTTGAAGGTGCCTTTGAAGTGGATGAGCATTTTAAAAATGCAAGCGATGAAGATAATATCCCATTACTGATGGCATTGCTAAGTGTTTGGAATACTAGCTTTCTAGGCTATCAAGCTCAAGCTATTCTGCCTTATGATCAAGCCCTGCATATGTTACCTGCATATTTGCAGCAAGGTGAGATGGAAAGCAACGGTAAGCATGTTACCTTCGCAGGTGAACAAGTGAACTACACCACAGTTCCAATTATTTGGGGCATGACCGGCATTAACGGTCAACACGCGTTTTATCAGTGCTTACATCAGGGGAATGTCGTTGTGCCCGCTGACTTTATCGCCTCAGTGACGCCACAACATCAAGTGGGTCAGCATCACGATATTTTACTGTCAAACTTCTTCGCCCAAACTGAGGCGATGATGGCTGGTGTTGATGCCGACCAAGTTCGTATAGATTTAGCAGCTAAAGGCAAGTCGGAAGCTGAAATTGAAAAGCTAATTCCGCACAAAATACACAAAGGTAACCGCCCAACATCTTCGTTTATTTTAGATAAAGTTGATGCCAAATCGGTAGGGCGCTTGATTGCACTATATGAACACAAGATTTTCTGCCAGGGGATCCTTTTGGACGTATGTTCATTTGATCAGTGGGGCGTTGAGTTAGGTAAAGGACTTGCATCGAATATTGAGGCTGAGTTGACTCAAGATGAGGTAAATAACCCTCACGACAGTTCAACCGCTGGACTAATTGCTTACTACAAGCAAAAAAGAACGAATTAATACTTCGAGTGGAACTTGAAGTGAACAGAATACCTTTGAACGGGTAGCGCTGGAGTACTTAGAACCTGTATTTTTGTGAGAGGAAATACAGGTTTCTAAGACTCATTTATACCAATTTTATTAGTGCTCGAGCGGTTTTGTTTCTGTAAATTAGAAACGGTTAACAATGCTCATGCTAGTCTCCTCTTCAAGTTTATTGGAGCGTTAATTTAAGCGGTATTATGCAGTGCAATCGAAATCATCACCCGTCAACAAACTAATTTGGTAGGCTTTGGAGTGGCACCAAATCGAATAAACATTGCATGTAATTAGCATGCAACTAACTTATGAGAGTGAATTATGCTTAATCCTTTTGACATCGTAATTTTTGGTGGGGGGGGTGATTTAGCACTTCGTAAACTCCTACCTGCTTTATATCGTGCTTATCAAGAAGGCAACCTACCTGAAGGCACTCGCATCTTACCAACCGTTCGTGAGCAAAATAAACAACAAGAATTTATCGAAACGGCACATCTTGCATTGCAAACTCACCTTGGCAAAGGCGAATACAATAAAAAAGATTGGACTGCTTTTGCACAGTTCTTAGTGCCAGTGGTTGTGAATGTAACAGAAGAAGATGAACACTGGGATACGCTAAAAAATATCTTGGCTGACGCTGAAGATAGATCTCGCGTATTCTATTTATCACTACCGCCTGCGGTATATGGTCGCTGTTGTGAACTGTTATCAATTAAAGGCTTAATTACCGGACAATCTCGAGTTGTTGTTGAGAAGCCGATTGGATACTGTGGTAAATCAGCAGAAGAGATCAATGCTAAAATTGGTGAATTCTTCACTGAAGAACAAGTGTTCCGTATCGATCACTACTTAGGTAAAGAAACCGTACAAAATCTCATGGCACTTAGGTTCTCAAACGCATTGTTTGAAAACTTGTGGGATGCTAAAACTATCGATAACATCCAGATCAGCATTTCAGAAACAGTTGGCCTTGAGAGCCGTGCAGGCTTTTACGACAAAGCTGGCGCATTGCGTGACATGGTACAAAACCATCTGTTACAGCTACTTTGCTTAGTTGCGATGGAATCTCCACACAAGCTTAATGCAAACAGTATTCGAACTGAAAAGCTCAAAGTGTTAGAAGCACTGCGTCCATTAGTGGGTGAAGATGTGGATAACAATGTAATTCGCGGACAATATGTACCTGGAGATCTAAAAGGTAAGCTAGTACCTGGCTACCTTGAGGAACTGGGTGAGGGGTCTAGCAAAACGGAAACGTTTGTGGCGATCCGTGCCCATATCGACAACTGGCGCTGGTCTGGTGTGCCTTTCTACTTAAGAACGGGTAAGCGAATGAAAGAGCGCTGCGCTGAAATTGTCGTAGAATATAAACCAGTTTCACACAATGTATACGGTGATGCTGCAGGCCCAATTCAACCAAACCGTTTAGTGATTAGGTTACAGCCAGAAGAAAGTATACAACTTACGCTAATGTCTAAACGCTTAGATAGTCTAGAAATGCAATTAGAGCCTGTAACGTTAAATATTTCATTAAGTGAAAAGTATAACAATGGCTATCATTCGGATGCATACAAACGCCTAATGCTAGATGCTGCAGCGAATAACCCAGCCTTGTTTATTCACCGTGATGAAGTACGTCAAGCATGGCAATGGATTGACCCAATTGTTGAGCGTTGGCAGAGCAAAGGCACTCCATCGCTTTATCGCGCAGGCTCTTGGGGACCGGAAGACGCAGATGAATTGCTAGAAGAGAACAAGCATGTGTGGTTTAACGCAGGAGAGCAGGTGTAATGGCGAAGATAACCGAAAGAACTTTTGCGTCGAAAGACGAGATGACTGCGGCACTTGCGCAATTACTGCAATCGAGTCTAAACCAAGGCATTGAGCAAGACGGCGCAGCAACTTTACTGGTATCCGGTGGGTCATCTCCTGAGCCTGCATATAGGTATTTATCTGGTGTTGAGCTTGGTTGGGACAAGATCACCGTTGCTATGGTTGACGAGCGTTGGGTTGCAGGTGACCACGAAAAGTCAAACGAAGCATTTATCAAGTCAACATTATTACAAGATAAAGCGGCAAATACGCAGTTTGTTACAATGAAAAACGATGCTGATACGGCAGAAGAGGGCGCTGAGGCGTGCGAAGCTGCTTATTCTAGCCTGAAAAAGCCATTTGATGTGACAATTTTGGGTATGGGTCCGGATGGTCATACTGCCAGCTTATTTCCAAGTGCAAAGGGTTTAGAGCATGCGCTCACCACATCGAATACAGTGTGCGCTATTAACGCGCACAAAAGTGAAGTGACAGGCGATATCACAGAGCGAATGAGCTTATCGCTTGCTGGGATAGCAAACTCCAAGTCGGTTGTTTTGTTGATTTCTGGTGATAAGAAAAAGGCCGTTTACGAAGTAGCTAAGCAACCTGGTTCTGAAAGTGAAATTCCATTACGAGCGGTGCTAAATCATCCTGATATCAATTTAACCGTTTTCTGGTGCCCATAAAGCTTTAGTGAGCTCGGGTTACAAACTGAGTTTCATTTTTTATTGGCTTAAGTCACATCATCCCGTGGCTTAAGCCGTATAGGGGTTGTTTTGTCAATATGCTGGACTTTAGAACACCTCTATTTTCCTAGCAGTCAATCAGTTCTGATTTATAACCTGGCCTTCGGGATAACCCTTCACCTTTTATCAAACACCAATCTAGTCGTTTATACCCATTTAGGTTTAATACCTGTTCAATTTGAGAGAGTATAGCTGACCCTAACCGCGTTACAAATTTCTTATATTAGAACAACTAAGTAGAAAAATTTTTGCTTTGCCAGCATGGACGCCTGTACCTTGGTGTGAGCAAGATGCAGTAGCGGTGTTATTGACAAGATTTTTCCAATTCATAATCTAGCTTTTATAGCTGTGAATCAATTTGAAGGGTGGATGACTAACTTCTTATCCCCAGTTCAGGTTCAATTGCAAAGCTTTACCTTACCACTCAATTAATTTCACCCTGTTTCAAAACAGATCATTTGCTTACCTTACAAAAGGTATTAGCTAGAGTTTTTGAGTTTTTTCGGAACAGGCACGCAACAATGCCACTCATGCGTTATTCTTATTTGTTCGATTTTTATTAGTTGTTTTTCACTAAAGCGAGTTGAGAATGTCGAAATTGGTGAACTGGCAATTATTCGTTATTTAGTTTTATGCAAAAGCTAGTAGTGACTAACTCAACAATCTAGGTGACATTTGATATTTGTCATAAAAAATTCTATTTAAATGACTAGACATAGATAACCGACAACTCTATAATGACAGCGTTGTCATTGATATTGATTCTCATCTTGAACTTCTGCCCGAGTTTAACCTTGAATCAGAATACATTCCCCTTGAGTGTATTCATTAATGCCTCAGTGTACCCTTTTTATATAATTTCTATCCTAAAAGCCTACAGCAGCAAATTTTTTTGTGTTATCCTTCGGTCGTTTTTGTAACAAATCATATCTCGGTCATGTTTAAATCTATATTTATCAATAGGATATACTCCTATATGAAAATTTTTTGAATAACCGACCAAAAAAATTGTAGCGATAATGTAATTTAGGGTGTATGGTTTGTTATTAGATGACAGCGTTGTCATCATCACTGGGCAGAAGTGATTTAAAAAACCAACAAAATGATTCAAGGGGAATCCTGTGTTAGCTAATAATTTCAAAAAAAGCTTACTTGCAGTTAACGTTAGCATCGCACTAGGTGCGGGCTTTTCAGGCGTTGCAGTTGCAGAAGAAAGTCAAAATAACGTACAAGAAAACGTAGAAGTCATAGAAGTTCGTGGTATTCGTCGCTCATTGGAAGCGTCAATGAACACGAAAAGATTTGCCAACTCTGTTGTCGATGCGGTATCAGCTGAGGATGTAGGTAAGTTTCCTGATAGTGATGTGGGCGAAGCACTTGGCCGGATATCAGGGGTTACAGTGGGCCGTCAATTTGGTCAAGGTCAGCAAATTTCTATTCGCGGTGCTTCTTCTCAGCTAACGCGGACTCTTCTTAATGGTCACACTGTTGCTTCAACAAACTGGTATGATCAACAAAATATAGATCGCAGTTTCAACTACTCATTGATGCCTGCTGAAATGGTCGGCGGTATTGAAGTTTACAAGTCATCGCAAGCTGATTTACCTGAAGGTGGCGTCGGTGGTGTTGTCATCGTAAAAACCAGAAAGCCTCTAGATTTGGATGCAAATACGGTATATGCAAGCGCTAAGTTTGATTACGGTTCAGTTTCTGAACAATGGGACCCAGAAGTTTCAGGTTTATATAGCTGGAAAAATGAAGATGAAAACTTCGGTGCACTGGTAGCGTTATCTCGCAAGAGCACAGACTATCAGCGTGCAGGCACTGAAACAATTCTAAACTGGGGCGGTGCGGTAGCACCTAGTGTATTCAAACAAGAGCGTGAGAGAACAGCTTACAATATTGCATTACAATATGCGCCTACGGATGAATTGGAGTTTGGATTAAACTATACATCTTTGGACCTTCAAGCTGACAACATCAATAGTTCATTGTTTATGTTCTCACAAGGCGCTGATGCTGCCCAGTGGATACCATTTGGAGATGGCACACCTGAAGGGCCGCTTGGAAATAGACCCGAATGTCAACAACAAAATGATACACCAGTTCATAACTGTATTAAAACCACATTAGATGAATTCGCAGGCGGAAGCTGGGGGCAAACATGGGTACGCGATGCCGAAATGGATTCTCAAACGGTAGAGTTTAACGCAAAGTACACCGGCGATACATTTGTTATTGATGGACGTATAGGTACTACAAGTTCGGATGGTGGTACTAATCTTACGGCCGCACAGCGAGCTGGGATTGGTGAAGCTGCTGACTTTGCAGGTGTGTACGATGCAACAGGAAAGACTTATGTTGTTGATACAGCGGTAAAGTCTTGGACAAAAGAAGACTTTGTGGCTGACCTCGACTTACCTGGCTGGTCTATTCGTAGCCAACCAAACACTGACGAAGAAGATTTCGTTCAAGGTAATATCAAGTTTTTTGTTGATTTCGGCGCGATCACAGCAATTAAAACAGGTTTTTCTTATGCTCAACATGAGGTAAGAGAGAGACTTTACTGGCCAAATCCAAGAATTGCTCAAGATGTTAGTGACGGCAATCCAATTAACCTATATAAAGATAGTCAGTTGACACTAGGTCAAGGTTACCTATTCCCTGAAGCTGATTATGATGCTTTACTAGCGAGAGCAAAAACAGGCGCCGGAGATTTAGAGCTACTTCGCTCGGGCTACGGTACACTTGAAGAAGATAACTTTGCTGCATATGTAATGGCAGAGTTTTCTGCTGAGAATATTCGCGGTAATTTTGGCTTGCGTTATATCAGTACAGATGTTTCTTCTGACTACTATGCGGTTGATTTTGATGGTTTAGCAAAGGGGTTATATGCTGAAGGTGGTGTTCGAGAGGGTTACCAAGCATATGAAACAGAATTAACAACTGAGAAAGGCAGTTATAACGATGTTTTACCAAGTGTAAATATTGTTTTTGACTTAAGTGAAGACCTAATCCTTCGTACCTCGGCTTCTCAGGTTATTTCACGAGCTAACTATGCTGATATGTTTGCGCGACAAGAGCAAACTGGTTATAACGACGACCTTGCATTAAACGAGGTGTTGGTAAAAGGTTCACCTGCACTTAAGCCCTTTAAAGCAACGCAGGCAGATTTAAGCTTAGAGTGGTATTATTCACCGAGTGCCTTACTATCTGCGACCTACTTTGTTAAAGATATTGCAACTTTCACAACTGCAACTCAAGTTAGAAATCAAAGTATTGGTATCGTAGATAACTTTGGTAATGATAACTGGACACTCAGCACTAAGAAAAACGCTACAGGCGGTGATATTCGGGGCGTTGAATTCCAGTGGCAAAACTCATTTGATAACGGGTTAGGTTATGTGCTCAACTACACATTCGTTGATGCCGATGCCGATCCAGAAAACTATGCAGATACTGTAGCTGAGTTTTCTGACTCATCTAAACATAGTGTAAACCTTGTTGGTTTCTATGAAGCTGATAATTATACCTTGCGCGCGGCATATAACTGGCGTTCAGAATATATGATCCGAGAAGGTGCAAAATTCTATGGAAATAGAATGCACGATGACTATGGTACGCTTGATCTTACTGCGACGTATACATTTAGTGACAATATCGGGTTTACTTTAGAGGTAGTTAATCTACTCGAGGAAGATAGTATTCAAAACGGTGTTGCACCTTCAGATGCTCAAGTTAAGGAGGATCTGAAAAATGGTTACCCAGCTTGGTCGTTTGAGGGTGAAAGAAGAATTATTGCTGGTGTAAACATCAGATTCTAATTGTTCTAGATTATCACTAGCCCAGCACCCGCTGGGCTTTTTTTATGTTATAAAAGGCATATTGCTTACTATAGTTAAAGTTAAGACATGATAAATAGCTACGTAGTCGTTGGTGGTGGAACAGCAGGGTGGCTTACTGCTTGTATCCTTGCTAAAAAGCTGTCTGAGTATTCAGATAAAACGGTCACATTAATCGAGTCACCTGATATACCCCCCATTGGTGTTGGAGAAGGTACTGTACCTTCAATTAGAGAAACGCTAAAAATGATTGGTATTTCTGAAACTGATTTATTTTCTAAGTGTGATGCTACATTTAAGCAATCAATCAAATTTGAAAGCTGGTTAAAACCGGGGGCAGATAATAGCCAACATTATTATCATCATCTATTCGACTTTCCATTTCCATTTGGAGAGAGCCTCTCACCCCTATGGCAAAATCTAAAACAATCAGGGGTAGACACTCCATCGTTTGCTTCTTTGGCTTCTATTCAGGAATATCAGGCTGAGCTTGGTCGTGCACCCAAGAGGATTACGGATCCAGAATATACAGGCATTTCAGATTATGCTTATCACTTTGATGCATTAAAGTTTGCGAGACTGTTGAAAGAACATGGTACTTCTAACTTAGGTATTCGCCATGTTACTGACAATGTTGTTACCGTGAATAAGAAAAGTGATGGTTCAATTCTTAACTTAAATATGCAATCCGGCATAACTCTTGAGTTTGACTTTTTCGTTGACTGTACAGGTTTCAAAAGTGTTTTGCTTGGAGATGCGCTGGAAGTTCCTTTTATCCCTAAGAGTGATGTCATCCTAACCGATAAAGCATTGACGATCCAAGTTCCGAATCTTAGCGAAGATATACCTCCTTATACCATCTCCAAAGCCCATCGTTGTGGTTGGATCTGGGATATCGCATTGACGAGTCGAAGGGGGGTTGGGTTTGTGTATAGTTCAAAACACTTGTCTGATGATGACGCCATAAATGAGTTTGGCAATTATCTCGGAATGAAACTCAACGCGGATGATGTGCGAGTTGTAGACATGCGAATAGGGTTTCGAGAAAAGTTTTGGTACAAAAACTGTGTAGCAATTGGGTTATCACAAGGGTTTATTGAACCGCTAGAAGCAACAGCTATTCTGCTTTCAGATTTCTCAGCAAATCTATTCTGTAATAAGCTACCTCAAGCTCATGATGACTTAGAGGTGCTATCAGAAAGGTTTAATGAAAGAGTTAGTTCCGCATGGAACAGTGTCGTTGATTTTGTAAAATTACATTACTGCATATCAGACAGAGACGACAGCCAGTTTTGGCTGGACAATAGAAATGACTCTACCATTCCTGACTCTTTGCTAGAGAAGCTGGCATTGTGGAAGTTGCATGGACCAACTAAAGATGACTTTACAAATAACTTTGAGGTGTTCCGTCTTGAAAACTATTTATACGTTTTATTAGGTATGGAATATAGCGCTAAATATAATCCTGTTTCCGAAAATCAGTTAAAGAGGCTTCAAGAGCAAGCTGAACGGGTTAAAAGTACTGCTGAACAAGTGGCGCAGCAGACTCAAAAACAGCTTAAGGTGATCGAGGCTATTAAGCAGTATGGCCTATCAAAATGTTAACTTAGTATTCGGAAAAATGAAGCTATCGTAAGGCGTCCAGTTTCAGGGTTGCGATCTATACTTTTTCCGTTGATATTTGCGCAATGGAGCTGGTTGCTAGGGTACAGCACTAATCTATTGAATTTTGCTGGAATTGAGCAAAGAGTTTCAAACTCTTGATTGTCATCCGATAAATAGCAAGCATGCTTATTTTGGTTGTGGGCACGATCGACCATTTCCTGCATCTTATGTAAGTTATCCGCAGTCACAGTTGCGAGTCCATTATCCTTATATTCATACAAAGAGGTTCCTCCAAAACTGTCATCGCAGAAAAAATGAACGCAGGCAAAATCAGAGCTGTCAATGGAGTCTACATGAGGCACTGTTTGTAAGTAGTTGATTTCATTTTCTTTTAGTGTAATGAGGCTTAGCAGACAACGGTAAATTTCAACTGTATTAGCTAGGCCTGAACTTTCAATTGCTTTGTTTAGGAGGCGCTCATAGGGTTTTGGCATTAACTCCCTTACTCCTGGGTATAGAGTTCCATCTTTTCCTGGGCTTTGGAAGTAAGCATGTTTAGTTGCAAATTCAACTACGGCTTCTGGATTGGTAATTACATCATCAATAATATAGACATAAAAATTATGCTTTTCTATGTACAGTTTTTTTACTTTTAGTTTTGGATTGAGTTCAAGCTTCATGAGACTATAAACTTTCTTAGTTAACCTTATGAAATATAGCCACAAAAAAATTATGAAAGCAACGATTTCAAAGGGTGGATGAGATAAAATGGGTGATGGGAAGGAGAAATAAATATTTAACTTCCAATTTGCCACGAAAACCGCTAGCCTTAGGGGCAATAAATAAAGTAACAAATACGTAAAATAATGGAGCAGTATTATGGCAGAACAACAAGTGCAGCCTTTACACAACGAAAAGCACGCTAACATCAAAGTTCAAAATGGCGTAAACGTTGATTTCCTTAAAACACAGCACTTAATGCCTGTAGTAGCGCATGAGTTCGCGCGTGTAGCAACAGAATTCCCAATGGCGTTTGTAAAAAATACAGAATCAGGCCAATTCCAAGCGGTTGCTATGTTTGGTCTTCAGCCTGGCGAAAACTTGTTTGTAGATGGTGACAAGTGGACTGGTAGCTTTGTACCAATGGCTGCAGCGCGTTATCCGTTTGGTTTGGTTAAGCACCCTGAGCAAGATCAGTTTGGTATCGTTATTGATGAAGCAAGTCCGTTAGTGGGCGAAGAAGAAGGTAACGCGCTTTTTGAAGATGGTAAAGAAACAGAGTATCTAGGCCGTCGTAAAGAAGCGCTAGTTAACTATGTTGAGTTTGCTCGCGTAACGGAAGCCTTTACTCAGTATCTTGCTGACAAAGAGCTTTTAGTTCAACAAACTCTAACAGTAGAAATCCGTGGTGAGAAAAAAGACATCAATGGCATCTACCTTGTGGATGAGCGTAAGCTAAACGAACTAGGTGACGAAGATTTCCTAGAGCTACGTAAACGTGGCTATTTAGCACCAATTTTCGCATTCTTAACTTCTACACATCAAGTAGCACGCCTTGCTCGCATGAAGGCACAACGCGAAGCAAGCTAATCGTTTCTAATAGAGTAGAATGATTCGATAAAAGCGCTTCCAGAGGGAAGCGCTTTTTTGTGGATGCGACTCATGGGTTTCTATCAACTACGACGTAAGTAAGTTGGGCTTACAATTTTAACGCGAAAGCTTGCATCGTTCTAAAATTCACCTCATGCTGAAGTTTAACAACGAACCAAGGTATAAAAATGAAAAAAACCTCTTTGCTAGCTGCCTTATTTGCCGTGGCGACGACCGCCGTTGCCACCGAAGAAAAAGTAACGCCATTCGCTATCGCTATCCATGGTGGTGCAGGTACTATAGAACGAAGCCAGTTTACTCCAGAAAAAGAAAAACAATATAAAGCAAAACTTAAAGAAGCTGTTGAAGCAGGGTATAAGGTACTAGAACAAGGTGGAGAAAGCCTTGATGCGGTCACGGCAGCTATTAACATTCTTGAAGATTCTCCTTTTTTTAATGCTGGTAAGGGCGCCGTGTACACTTATGACGAGGGCCATGAGTTGGATGCCTCAATTATGGATGGCCGTAATCGCCAAGCCGGTGCGGTAGCAGGGGTTCAGCATATCAAAAATCCAATTAACTTGGCTAAAGCGGTTATGCAGCACTCTGTACACGTTATGCTAAGCGGTGAAGGAGCCGAAGACTTTGCCAAAAAGCGAGGGTTTACTTTTGTAGAAAACAGTTACTTCGATACCGATGCCCGTTATCAGTCTCTGTTAAAAGCTAAAAAGCGACTGCAGATGAGAGAGGCCGCCACAAAAGACTATCAAGCCGCGCACCAGACCCTGGACAGTCACTACAAAATGGGCACCGTTGGTGCTGTGGCACTTGATAAGCATGGTAATTTAGCAGCAGGCACTTCAACTGGTGGCATGACGGCCAAGCGCTTTGGTCGGATAGGTGACTCTCCGGTTATTGGGGCTGGCACGTTTGCAGACAACCGCTCGTGTGCCGTGTCAGCAACAGGGCATGGCGAATATTTTATTAGGTATAATGTCGCGGCTGATATCTGCGCACGCGTTGCTTATCAGAACAAATCGATTGAAAAAGCTGGGAAAGAAGTGATTTTTGATACCTTGTATCCAATCGGTGGTACTGGTGGCGTTATCATCGTAGATCCAAAAGGAAATATTAGCATGCCATTTAATACCGCGGGGATGTATCGTGCGAGCAAGTCGTCAACAACACAGACCTATGTTGGTATTTATAGCGACTAAAACAATATTTCATCGAGATTAAGCAAGTTTATTAAACGCCAGCTACTATTAATATGATAGCTGGCGTTTTTAATGGAGATGAGCAATGCAATCAATAAAAGTCGCAGACTACTTAAATCATCGCCCTGTAACATTTAATCAAGATATGCGCGTGGAATCAGCAGTAGAAAAACTGCTCCAAAGTGGTCAGTCGGGAGGCCCTGTTTTAGATGAAACACGGCGGGTAATTGGTTTTTTATCGGAGCAAGATTGTCTCAAAAAAATGTTAGAGGCAACATACCAAAATGAGTCACATAGCGTGGTATCTGACGTTATGACTCGGGAGCCGTTATGTGTTAAGTGTGAGGATAGTATTGTACAAATTGCAGACATGATGAGCTGCAATAAGCCTAAGATTTACCCGGTAGTAGACGATGATGGTCGCCTGCTCGGGGTGATCAGTAGGGCAAACGTGCTGCTTGCAATTGATAAACATTTGCATGATGCCTATACCTCTGGTCATAGGTATGTTTAAGGGAGTTACTTGTTTCAGAGCTTATGATGGAATTGTAAAACAGCGTAGCGATACTGCAAAAATCGTTGCTCTTGACCAAATTTAGTTGGGTTAGCTCTATTTGATTTGGTAAACTACACGGCGTTTTATGTAATCACAAGGTGTCGTGTAGTGCAGGTTGACTCGCTGTTCAAAGAGCTAAATTCATGTCTTAAAAAGGATCACTTCCTCCTCAAAAAGCGCCTTCATGGCGCGAAGAAAATTACCGATCAAGAAAAGCAATTGCAGGTGGTTAAAAAAATAGCCGCTGCAATAGCTAAAAGCCAAGCGCTCAAGGTAAGGCGAAGTGAGAATATCCCTGTAGTCGAATATCCCGAGCAGCTTCCAGTCAGCCAAAAGAAAAACGATATAAAAGACGCTATCGCAAATAACCAAGTGGTCATCGTTGCGGGGGAAACCGGTTCTGGTAAAACCACTCAGTTACCTAAAATTTGCTTAGAATTAGGTCGAGGTGTTGATGGGTATATTGGGCATACACAGCCGAGAAGATTAGCCGCGAGAAGTGTTTCGACGCGAATTGCAGAGGAAATTGGCTGTGAGCTTGGGCAAGAAGTAGGATTTAAAATTCGTTTCTCTGACCAAGTATCGGACAATACGTACGTAAAGCTAATGACCGATGGTATTTTACTCTCGGAAATTCAGCAGGATAGATTCCTTAACCAATACGATACTATCATTATCGATGAGGCCCATGAGCGAAGCCTTAACATCGACTTTATTTTAGGGTATCTAAAGCAGCTGTTACCAAAGCGTCCAGATTTAAAGGTTATTATTACTTCAGCAACCATTGACCCTGAACGCTTTTCGAAACACTTCAATAATGCCCCTATCATAGAAGTGTCAGGCAGAACATATCCTGTTGAAGTGAGATATCGCCCTGTTGAAGATATTGACTCGCAAAATAGCGAAGCCGAAAACGATCAGCTACAGGGTATTTTTGACGCAGTTGATGAGTTATGTGCGCAAGGACCAGGAGATATTCTGATCTTCATGAATGGTGAGCGTGAAATACGAGATACTGCCGATGCACTGGCAAAGCGCAACTTAAAAGGGGTTGAAATTTTACCACTGTACGCGCGGCTTTCTAATGCAGAACAAAACCGTATTTTCGCAGCTCATAGCCAGCGACGCATAGTACTCTCTACAAATGTGGCAGAAACGTCGTTAACCGTGCCCGGGATCCGTTATGTAATCGATCCAGGTACTGCGAGGATCAGCAGATATAGTTATCGAACTAAGGTACAGCGTTTACCGATCGAAGCCGTTTCGCAGGCGAGTGCCAATCAACGAAAAGGGCGGTGTGGACGTGTAGCATCAGGTATTTGTATTCGCTTGTACTCTGAAGAAGATTTCCTTGGCCGTCCTGAATTTACCGACCCTGAAATTTTAAGAACAAACCTAGCCTCAGTCATTTTGCAAATGCTTGCGCTTGGACTTGGGGATATCGGCCAGTTTCCATTTGTACAGGCGCCAGATAGCCGTAATATTAAAGATGGTATGACACTGCTAGAAGAGCTAGAAGCGATAATTCCCACGCAGCGCCGAGAAAAAGCCAAACTAACCGAGTCGGGTCGCAAACTTAGCCGCTTGCCGATAGATCCAAGACTTGCAAAAATGGTGATGTCAGGAGCGCAAAATAGCGCGCTTTGGGAAGTAATAGTCATTACAGCGGCGCTGTCGATTCAAGACCCAAGAGAGCGCCCCCAAGACAAGCGTGCTGCTGCCGATGAAAAGCACGGTCGGTTCGATAGTGAACATTCTGATTTTGTTGCTTATCTTAATCTTTGGAATTACATCGAAGCACAACAACAAGCATTGACTCGCAATCAATTTAGAAAGCAGTGCCAAAAAGACTTTTTAGCATATATGCGTGTACGTGAATGGCAAGATATTGTGTATCAGCTGACTACAGTATGCGAAGAGTTGGGCTTTAAGGTGAATAATACCCCAGCTTCCGATGAAGCCATCCATCAATCTCTATTGAGTGGGATGCTGAGCCATATCGGTGTGAAGGATGAGAAGCAAAAACAGGTTTTCAAAGGTACTCGCAATAGCCAGTTTCATATCTTCCCAGGCTCTAGCTTATTTAAGAAAAGTCCAAAATGGTTGATGTCGGCGGAGCTTGTAGAAACCAGCAAACTCTATGCGAGAGTCAATGCAAAAATTGATGTAAATTGGATTGCACCTTTAGCCACACACTTAGTTAATAGAAGCTACAGTGAGCCGCACTGGGAAAAAAAGGCCGGTGCGGTGATCGCCTATGAGCAACAAACTTTGTATGGCCTGATCATCGTTGGCAGAAAGCGCACTGTGTATAGCGATATTGACCCAATTATTAGCCGCGAGATCTTTATTCGTGAAGCTCTGGCAAATGCGCAACTGGGTCAAAGTGAAGGCTTTTTGACAGCGAACCAAAAGCTGGTAGAAGAAGTACAGGCACTCGAAGATAAAGCCAGACGTCGCGACATCTTAGTTGATGAAGAAGATGTAGTTGCGTTTTACAACGAGCGAATTCCACAAGATGTTAACAATCGTGCAGCATTCAACAAATGGTGGCGGGTGAAGAAGCAAAAGGAAAAACGTTTCTTACATATGACTCGTGAGTTGCTAATGAAGCATGAGGCTGAACACATCACTGAAGCACACTATCCAGATACGTGGCAACAGGGTAACCTAATCTTACCGCTTAGCTATCATTTTGACCCGGGACAGGCATTAGATGGTGTGGCGGTCAATATTCCTCTTGCGTTGTTAAATCAGGTGCAGGATGAAGGGTTTGACTGGCATATTCCTGCGCTCAGACATGAACTTATTTGCGGGTTAATTAAGTCATTACCTAAAACATTAAGACGAAACTTTGTTCCGGCACCAAACTATGCCGATGCTGTGCTTGCATCCATAGATGTGATGCAGGGTTCATTCTTAGAAGCGTTAGCAAATCGTCTCCTGCGAATGACAGGTGTAAAAGTTGCGGAGTCTGATTGGGACTTAACATCACTCGAACCTCATTTAAAAATGCAGTTTCAGGTAGTAGATGACAAGGGTAAAGTGATCGCACACGGTGTTGATCTGCTTGCGTTAAAGGCGAAACTACAGGGACAAGTCACCGAAACACTTTCACAGGTTGCAGAGCAAGGGATTGAACAGGTTGATATCCAAGAGTGGGATTTTGGTAAATTGCCCGAGCAATACACCAAAAAGCAAGGAAACTATGAGATCAAAGCGTTTCCTGCATTGGTTGATAAAAAGCACAGTGCTGCCATCGAGCTATTTGATAATGAGATAAAAGCCCAAACTGCTCATCAGTCAGGGCTGCGCCGCTTGGTATTATTGAATGTGCCATCGCCAGTTAAATATTTGCAACAGCACTTGCCAAATAAAGCTAAACTTGGACTGTATTTTAATCCGTTTGGAAAAGTACAGGATTTGGTAAATGATTGTACCGAGGCTGGAGTAGACAGGTTACTACGTGAGTTTGGTGAAATCCGAGATGATAAAGCATTCGAAGAAGCGAAAGAGCATGTTCGAGCCGAACTCGGTGATACGGTTGTGGAGATCGCAAAACAGGTTGAAGCGGTTCTCAGCATAGCGCATGCCATTAATAAAAGGATGAAGGGTAGAGTTGATTTAACGATGATCACCGCTCATGGTGACATTAAATCTCAGTTATCCGGTCTTATATTTAAAGGCTTTGTTACCGAGCATGGCGCACAAAAAATGCCAGATATTTTGCGTTATATGAAAGCGATAGAGAAAAGGCTTGAAAAACTTGCTGTGGATCCAAATCGAGATAGGCTGTGTGTACTAGAATTAGAAAAAGTGGCTACGGCTTACCAAGAAAAGTTAGCAAAGATCCCGTCAGGTTTGCCGGTTCCTGAATCGCTAATAAATATTTTTTGGATGCAACAGGAACTTAGGGTATCTTTGTTTGCTCAAACATTAGGCACTGCTTACCCAATTTCGGCTAAGCGCGTTCTTAACGCTATTAAAGAGTGTGAAATTTAAACTTGCTTTTTAGAGTACGACAGTTACTTTAATATATGAGGAAGTACAGTTTTGGATTGTGAGAAGGAAGCGGCATTGACAATGTCCACACGAGAGAGAAGGAAAAATGCACCGCACCTGCTAGTGGTTGACGACGAGTATTTTAATTATGAAATGCTGGAAGTTGCACTATCGGGCGCGTTTGAGCTGAGCTACGCTAACTCCGGCACGAGTTGCTTGTCGAATGCAATTGCTGATCCTCCAGACGCAATTTTACTGGATGTTTGTATGCCGGGGCTTGACGGCTACGACACCTGTCGAATGCTGAAAAATACACCAGAGACTAAGGATATTCCTGTGTTGATGGTGTCAGGTTTAGAATCTGAAAAAGAACAAAAAGCCGGGTTTGATGCAGGATGTGATGCCTATGTAGTCAAACCGTTTTCTATGCAGTCGCTATTAGAAAAAATAAAATCAATGGTGTAGGAGCAGACATGATCAATGAAGATAAACGTCGCTTTATGCGGATGTCGGTAGATGCTGTAGCAAAATTAACCGAGTTAGAGACTGGAAGAACACATCAAGGCGTTTGTCATGATTTAAGTGCAACTGGATTGTCCGTGACAATCAGCGACCCAATTGAAGCAAATACCATAGTGGATATCTTCATTGACTCAAGTGGGGATATGATCCAACCGCTGAGTGCCCACGCCAATGTCATCCGTTGTAGTCAAGAGCAGGACAATCAATGGATTGTTGGACTTGAAATAACACAATTTAATTAAGTTGATTTACTAGAGTATGCGTGACTTAAAGCATGCTAAGGTGGAGCCGTAGTTTACACTTCCCAAAATAGAGCGAACTGTAAGGTTCTATTCGTTAAAAGTGACCTCATTGTCGTTCTAGTAGGCCTAACTACCTGCACTGTTTGGGCGGGTATAAGTCGCCTTTTGACCGTGAGTTTGTTCAATTTGAAGGAGTCGCCTTGACTCTAATTGTGTAGTACTTCTTGCTCAATACCACTATGCAGCAATGTCTTTCTTACCTACGCATATTAGTGATAGCAGGGGTTGAAAGCGAAGTCTTGCGCTCATACCCTGCTTTTAAATTGTGCGTTTATTTACTATGCTTATATTTACTACGCATAGTTATCTGCTTTTTTGAGTCTGATCCTTTAATAAACCTTACAGATCAGACCTTTCAGGTAAAAGCCTTCAGGGTAATTGCCGGCGATAGGGTGGTCGGCAGCTTGATTGAGTCTTTCCATAATTAACAACTCTTTGCCTGCATCAAGCGCAGCGTCGGCAACTACTTTTTGGAATAAGTTTTGTTCCATTAAGCCGGAACAAGAAAATGTAAGTAATGTTCCGCCTGGTTTTAGTATTTGCATGGCAATCATATTAATATCTTTGTAGCCACGGCATGCGCCGTTTAGTTGAGCTTTACTCTCTGCAAACTTAGGCGGATCCATAACAATAGTATCAAACTGACGACCTTCATCACGATACTGTCTCAGCAGCTTAAATACATCTTGTTTTACAAACTCCGCTTTTGAAAGGTCAAGACCATTGTGTTCAACGTTACGCTTTGCGGTGTCCAAAGCGGGCTGGGATACATCAACGTTGATGACTTTATTACAACCACCTCGTAATGCATATAGGCCGAAAGTACCCGTATAACAGAAGCAGTTGAGTACTTCTTTGTCTTTCACAAAACGCTCTAATGCGGCGCGGCTATCACGTTGGTCTAAATAAAACCCAGTTTTGTGACCTGAGATGATATCGACTTCAATTTTTAATCCGTTTTCACTGATCAATACCGGCTCTGTTGGTGCATCACCTGATAGAGGACCTGTGATTTTATCTAGACCTTCTTTTTTGCGTACATCAACATCCGAGCGTTCATATACGGCACACTCAGGGAATAGCGACTTAAGCGCCATGACGATTTCACCTTTGTGACGTTCTGCACCTGCACTTAATAGCTGGCACACTAGATAATTATCGAATTTATCAATGGTGACGCCAGGAAGACCATCAGACTCGGCGGCGCACAAACGAAAACCAGTTAGAGCGCCCTCAGCAATGACGTATTCTCTTGCCTCAAATGCCTGAGCAAGCTTTTGCTCAAAAAAGGCTTGGTCGATTTGTTGAGACTCATCGAATGTCCAAATTCGGGCTCTTATTTGTGAGTCAGGGCTGTAAGCTGCCGTCGCAAGATATTTGCCATCGTTGCTATAGATTTTGACGGTATCACCCAATGCAGGTTTACCCTTCACTTTTTTAATCGCTTTTGAAAAAACCCAAGGGTGTTTTCTGTTAAGGGATTTTTTTCTTCCAGGTTGCAGATATAGCGCGCAAGTCATATATTTTCTCTAATCTTTCTTGATAGCTGCCATTTTAGTGAAGGGTGTGGCAACATACAATCAGTAATGCCAACTCGGTTTGTAAAGTGTGCTAAATGTTGGCAGTTATCGGTTAAGTTGCGCGATCAAAAATCGTTAGAGCAACGGTTTTACTACAGTAGACATAATTAAAAGTTGAGCTCAATGACATTACCAATGCATGAATTAGAAAAAGCATGTGAAGAATTCATGCTATCGACTCCTTGTGCTGATACAGCACACGACCTTTCTCATATTAAAAGAGTTGTTAAGGTCGCCAAGTCTCTCTGCGAAGCTGAAAGTGCAGATCCTGCCGTTGTGATCCCTGCTGCTTGGTTACATGATTGTGTAGCCGTTGCAAAAAATCATCCCGATAGACCGATTGCATCAAAGTTGGCGGCAGACAAAGCGGTGTCGTTCTTAACGGCATTAAACTATGATACTTCAAAGCTAGAAGCTATCCATCATGCTATTGTCGCGCATAGCTTTAGCGCTGGCGTGACGCCGACTACGCTTGAAGCCAAAATAGTACAAGACGCAGATCGAATGGATGCGTTAGGTGCAATTGGGGTGAGCCGGTGTATGAAAGTCGGTGGTGCGATTGCTAGAAATTTATACCATGTTGATGACCCGTTTTGTGAACATAGAATAGCTGACGATACAAAATACACGTTAGATCATTTCTTTATTAAGCTACTGCATATAAAAGATAATATGCATACCGTCGCGGCTCGCGAAGAAGCAGAGCGTCGGACACAGTACATGGTCGACTTCTTAGCACAATTAAAGTCAGAAATAGCCAACTAATGTTCGCCATATCAACTTCTTGTAGCCCAGCTATTGGAAGTTGATCTATTTTGCTGACTTTGAGTGTGGACAACACAGGGCCTTGTTATCGAGTCATTTGCTTTACAAAAACTACGACAAATAACGCAAGAGAAAAGCTTCCTGTAAATGCTTCTATGGCGGCTATCAGCCTAGAGATCCCCACTGGGGTTATGTCTCCGTATCCTAACGTGGTAAAAGTAACCACACTAAAATAGAAGCTATTGAGCAATGCCATCACGTTTTCAGACAGGCTATTGCTAAAGTCCAACTGCATAATCTGGTCTTGGAAAGAGACGCCAAATAAAAAATAACAAAACGCACAGGTAATGATCATACCTAGGCTAAAGCGAATGACATTTTCAGGTTTCTCACCATATCCACAGAGCAAATCGACAAAACTTGAAATAAGGTGACGCTTTGAGAAACGAGGGTACTGAGCATGGCGCATTCGCAGCTCTTTGTACGTAAAGCGGCCCACCATTTCAAATAAGCCTTGATTTTCGGCACCTTTTCTTAATAAGCGGTATATTTCTTCAGATTGAAGGAATAGATCTTCGGCTTCTTCCTGCGCTTTATTTTTGCGGGCTTCAACGGCTTGCTGCTCTTGTAACAGTTGCTCACCGAGCTCCATGTTATCAATGCGAGTGTTTTCAAGCTTGATACCGAGTAAATTGGTATTCTCAAGGTCGCAACAGTGGAGGCTGGCTTCTCTTAAATCAGCTTTCATTAACGAAGCATTTTTAATGGTGTTATTAAAGAGGTGTGCACCTTTTAAATTTGCGCGATAAAAGTTGCTATAGGACAAATCATAGCCATGATGGTTTTCATAATTAACTAGGTTGAGCCCTTCAAGGTTGGCACGCTTTAACTCTAAGCCTTGCAGCAGCCCGCCACGCTTGGCATAGCGTTCAAGCTTTTGGCTGAGCTCTAAGCCGCCTTTATCAAATTTATTGTCATGCCAAAAGCAGTAACCTGAGCCCATATCAATTTCACTGCATTTTTTTCCCTCAGGTGACACGTATTGGCAAGTTGGTTTATCCGCCATGAGTTGCCTAATTCAAAATGCCTTTTTTACTAAGCGTAGCAGCAAAAAAAATAAATACGGTGATTTAACTAAAAAAACTTTCTAAATTAGAAAGTGTTAGAAAGCAAAGCCTAAGTATATACTATGTGACTAGGCGTAAAGCCCCACGTCTATGTTTGTGTTGGGGAGTGACTCGAGAATTTACCTCGTACATAATGGCAGCTTTAGCATCAAGAATTTTTTACTTTGCAATATCAATTAAAGAAGAGCCAAAAACGTAAAAGCGTTGCGATAAAAATAAAGTCTGGACAAGTATTTGTGTACGCGCCAGAGCAAATCTGTGAGCGCTGGCTCCACAGTTGGGTTGAAAGTAAATCTGATTGGATCAGATCTAAGCTCGAACTGAAGGTGGTTGAGGTTGCTCAGCGTCCATTAGACACAGGTACAGTTCAGATTTTTGGAGAAACCTTTGTTATCCAACGGACGGACTCAGGTGTTTCATCCATTGATTTTCTCAATAAATACGTAACGTTGCGCCAATCCTCAAACGAGTGGGAAGAGCTTATCAACATATTAAAGAGAATTCTGATTAACTATCTAGAGGTAGTCATCGCAAAATACCAGCCAGCTATTCAGGCGCGATTCGACACTCTCAAAGTGAGGATTTACAAAAGCCGTTGGGGAAGTTTTTCATCAAAAGGGGTATTGGCATTTAACACATTGTTGGTGGGCGCACCTAAATGGGTAATAGATTATGTGGTAGTACACGAACTTTGTCATTACCACGTTATGGCCCACAACCATGCTTTTTGGAACTTGGTAACTAAACACTATGGAGCAGGGCACCAAAGGGCGCGCAGTTATCTGCGAGAGCATGGCCGTCGCTTAATGATAGAAAAATAATACAAGCAACTACTTGTTCGGCCTCACTTTACTTGCACGCTTTAATAGCTTTTGAAAAGTAGGGCACTCAAAGTGGCTAGGCGCTGGGCATTTTGCAGCATGGTATAGACCGTCTCGCATCGCGGTTAAATGCCTTATGGTATCGTTTAATTCATCCGCTTTGGATTGTAGCTTATTTCGATCAATCTCGGCCGAGCTATTTGATGTGAACATGGTCGCGATTTCATCTAACGAGAACCCCGCATTTCTTCCTAATGAAATTAACGCGAGTCTTTCTAAAATTGAAGGCGGAAAAACTCGCTTAAGGCCTTGTCGTCCAATCGAGCGGATCAACCCCTTTTCTTCATAATACCTGAGTGTAGAAGCTGGTAGCCCTGATTTTTTAGCAACAGTACTGATATCCATAGCATAGTTACCTATTACGTAAAGTTAACTGTCAGGATAACCTTAATTGGCAAAGATGAGGAGTTATCATGGTAAAAATTTTTAGTGAGACGAACGTACTTTACACGGTTTATCGGGTTTGTAGCTATAGAATGGCTATGATTTCAACAACAGGTTTACGGCATCGTTTTTACAGCAAGCTCTAACCGCTTATGCAAAATAGTGAGATGGTGCAAAATGGTGGAGGGAGCTGGATTCGAACCAGCGAAGGCTGAGCCGTCAGATTTACAGTCTGATCCCTTTGGCCGCTCGGGAACCCCTCCATATTTTGGAAAGTTGTGCTTTAAAGATGGTGGAGGGAGCTGGATTCGAACCAGCGAAGGCAGAGCCGTCAGATTTACAGTCTGATCCCTTTGGCCGCTCGGGAACCCCTCCAAAACAACGGCGCTGATAATAACAAAGTTTTTTCCGAAGTAAAGAAAACTACTAAAGTTTTTCCGAAAAATGTCGATAAATTCTGAAACAGTAGAATAATCGGTTGGAATACATGCAAATTGATGGCGTTTTAATCAGTGAGTCGCAATTAGGGTCTGCGTTAAATATTAGCGTTCATGAGACTCGATCTGCTGACTTTGCAATGCTGCTATCTATGCTGTCTACAGATGCATTAGATTTTAGCCAATTCCATCTGCCGAAATCTGAACAAATAGCAAAAGATAACTCCGAAGCGGCTTTAAAAAAGCAGTTTGAGGTTGGTCCACAAAAACCCCTCGCTCCTGAAGAATACAATATGCTGATCGGACAGCATAATGCACAACTGGTTGCAATGGGGGCGATGACCACCTTAAAACTAAAAGAAAGTCTCAACCCTGAGCCTTTTGCTCCACGTAACGATAAAAAACATATTCCACTGGAAGTTGTTGAGAATCTAGAACCCGCGGCTAAAAAGCGTCTCGCCAAGACTCAGGGGAAGTTAGAGCTTGTTGCCGACAAGCAAATGGATGCGGCGGGTTTTTATGACCAAATTGCAGCAGGAGACATGCAAAGCATGTTACGAGTAAGCGCCTAGCTTTTATTAATCTTCATCAAAACTTTTTGACTTAAGCTGCGCATTCGTAGCATCAATAATACTAAATGTATTAAGTAAATGCGCTATTTGAAGCGCAGAAATAGCTAGGCAAAAATTCTGCTATTTAACTGCTCTAGTTGAGGTGCTTAGGATGCACCATGACATTTCTTATATTTTTTATTGCTGTTGCAGGGGCATAAGTCATTCCGGCCTAGTTTCACAATAGGTGTGTCATATAACTCGCCATCGAGGTAGCGCCACAGACTTTCTTCGGTAATGAAGTTAGATCTTTCATGTAAAACATAATGACAGTTGTCTGCGATGTAATGGGCCTTAAACTCCACGATCCCTGATGTTGCTTCTATTACTTCATCGATCACTTCAAGTTTTATAAATCGAGCATAAGCAGCAAACGCAGCTATATCCTCAATGCTATTCTCCGCTTGTTTAGCCTTAGCATAGGTTTTAAAAATGTATTCAGCTTCACTCCTGCAATAAGCACTGTAGCGAGAGCGCATTAATTTTTGCGGACTCTCAGCAGTTTTAGTGCCTTTTACATAAGGCTCACAACACTGTGAATAAGGAAGAGAGGAGTTGCAATAACAAGACATAACAGGCGTATCTTCTGAATTTAAATTTATATCATGCCATTGTAACTTTTTAAGCACGCTGAAAACAGTGGATCGCAACATCAGAGACTGGCAATTCCATTTTGTTGATCCCTTCTACATTTGCGATATCTGTCCAAAGCACGACAGCGGCAAAGTTGCCGTTAATAATTGCGCTCTTTAATACGTACTCTAAGTCATAAATATGTTTTTGTCTGATCACCAGTAGTTTGCTTGCATCAACTGAATTGCTTTCCAGTAGAGATTTGTTTGGTACGTTATCTGGGGCTATAAGCAACGTCCAACCATGCTTATGTTGACATTTATGTAAAACTTTCAGTAACTCCAAGCTTGCGACAATTTCGTCTTCAACATGCACAGCGTTAATCTTGTTTAATGTGCAGTAGGTTGGGCTTTTGGTGGTTAAAAGTGCATTGTTATGTAACATAGTCATCTCACTGGTTATCTATACAGTACACGTATACAGTAGTTTATACAGTGTTTTAATGCAAGAAAAATTGATAACTTTTTGAACAAATTTAGCTTTTAGAATTTGATCTTATATAAAAACATAGTAAAAACAGTGTTTTGTATTTTTTTGGTAAAGCACTAGGTTGATTACGCTTTGCTTAGCAAAGGCATAAGCTAAATGACACTGTTTATTTGTACAGTGCTTTGGTTTGAGCGAAGTAACGTATATCAGTGAGTATGATATAGGCAGCGCTTAGTAGACTTGAAATGAACGGGGCTTTATTGACTAATATGCTGAAGCTGGTGAATTTGCTCGTATAAGGTTGCAGCATAGCACTGGGCGTCGCGAAAGCGTTTTGTGGTTAAAAAGCGTCTGACATCTAGGAGTACTTGCTCTGCGCCTTTGTGACCTTGACTACTGGCTAAACTTAACCAAGCGGCAGCATGAAAAGGGCTTGGAGGCACGCCTTGTCCTTTCATAAATAACAGGCCCAAAAAGAACTGTGCTTTAAGATCTCCAGACATTGCGGCCAACCTCAACCATTTTGCCGCAAGTGGAAATGACTTCTCTTTTAGGTAGTAGAGGCCTTTTTTGAGTGCTTGCGTGTTGTCGTTTAAATCTGGGAACTTTGCGTCTGCTTTTAATGGTGATGTAACAAATTCAAGCACATTCAGCAGTTGCTGTTCTAAATCATGATTTGCTGAGTTGTCAGTGCTATTTTGATCCATATCTTTATTCGCAATAATGTTGATAAGCAGAGTGTAGCTGAATTTTAACTAATTTGTCCGAGTTTTAAAGTGATTCGTGTTAAAATCCAACTACTTGTTCCTTAAATTTGTAATTTTTACTATGCTCGAGCGCTTATTTTCACTGCAAGCTATGCACACTAACGTAAAAACTGAGGTGATTGCTGGCTTAACGACATTTGTTACTATGGTTTACATTGTTTTTGTAAACCCTGCAATGCTAGCTGAAGCTGGCATGGATCATGGGGCAGCATTTGTTGCAACTTGTATAGCGGCCGCTATTGGTTGCTTTATTATGGGATTGTGGGCTAATTATCCACTCGCGCTCGCGCCTGGCATGGGTCTAAATGCCTTTTTTACATATG
This sequence comes from Pseudoalteromonas piscicida, assembly GCF_002744175.1. Lineage (GTDB taxonomy): Bacteria > Pseudomonadota > Gammaproteobacteria > Enterobacterales > Alteromonadaceae > Pseudoalteromonas > Pseudoalteromonas piscicida_B. The sequence continues at coordinate 15,033 of NZ_NKHF01000060.1, read as the reverse complement.
GTGTTGTACTCGGAATGGGATATTCTTGGCAAAGTGCGCTGGGAGCTGTGTTTATGTCTGGCTGCCTGTTTTTAATTCTCAGTGTGTTCAAAATACGAGAGTGGGTGATCCAGGCGATTCCTTTAGTATTAAAACGCGCAATTGCTGCAGGTATAGGTGCATTTTTAGCGTTAATCGCGTTGAAAAATGCAAAATTGTAGTAGCTAGTAAAGCAACCTTAGTTCAACTTGGTGATATCACATCTCCAGGGCCACTATTGGCAATAGCCAGCTTCTTTGTTATTGCCGCTTTGATGTATAGAGAGGTTAAAAGTGGTGTGTTGATCAGTATTTTGATGGTCACAGGTATTGCTTGGGGTCTAGGGCTCGTCGATTACCATGGGGTAGTGGATATGCCACCCAGTATTGCACCTACCTATATGCAATTAGACTTGAGCGGTATTTTTGAACTTTCGATGCTGAGTGTTGTGTTCGCTTTTCTTTTTGTTGATCTATTCGATACCAGTGGCACGCTAGTGGCTGTAACTCAAAAAGCAGGGTTATCTGATGACCATGGCCGTATGCCTCGGCTTGGGAGAGCGCTGTCGGCTGATAGTACGGCAACCATAGCAGGCTCGGTGCTTGGTACTTCGACAACGACCTCTTATATTGAGTCTGTGTCAGGTGTGTCTGTTGGAGGACGCACAGGCTTGACCGCAGTGGTTGTGGGTATTTGTTTCTTGTTGATGATGTTTTTTGCGCCTTTAGCACAGATGGTTCCAGCGTATGCGACCGCTGGTGCAATCTTATATGTTTCTGTGTTAATGCTACAGAATTTAAAACTTATCAATTGGGATGAAATGAGTGATGCGATCCCCGTCAGTGTTGTGTTGCTAATGACTCCGCTCACTTTTTCCATTGCTCATGGTATTGCACTCGGATTTATCTCTTATACAGCGGTGAAATTAATGTGTAACAAGGCGAATGAGATAAGCATCAGCGTTTGGGTGTTAACCTTGCTCTTTATTGTAAAGTTTGCTTTTGGATAACGTGAGTACGTTCAGCTGTAGCGTTTTCTTGCTAGACGGTGAATGCTACAAAACGCATTAAGGCTTATGAATTAGGAATAGCAACTCGCTTCTTAGCGCCTGTTATTCCTTTCGGTGTTATATCAATTGCATTAATCTTCCAATCAATTTGAAAGATGAAATACTATCTGGACTAGCGTAGGGGAAGGGAGTATTTGAACGAAGGTCGTATTGATGGGCACAAATAGGATAAAAAAGGCTGAACTCTCAGCCTTTAAAATGATTGATTTAGTGAAAAACCTTGTAGCGTTACCACTTCTTTTTGGGGGCGAATAGTACGTCCAAGTCGTCTTTCTCTTGCTCTGCTTTTTTCTTCACCGCAGAAGCATTTGAGGCGCGCAGCTCGCTACTAATTTCTTCTAGGTAGACTTCAAGTTGTGCCTTCTTTTCTTTAACGTATTCATCCGTATAAGACACCGCGCAAATGGTTGCATAAGCTTTTTCAAAGTACTGACGTGCGGAACCTACCATGTTGGCAGTCCGTGCTGAGAGGCCTCGCTTTATCTGGCTTTCAACATTTATTCTTAGTTGAAAGTGCTCTAACCTACGGTCTTCGTTAACGAATAATTGTGTGTCAACTTTGCCTTTACTGTGCTCTGAACGCAGTAGCTGACGAAGTTTCTTAATGCCTTGCACCAAAGAAATCAGTTGTTTGTCATTGTCTGGTAATGCAATAGAGTCGGTATCTGCGGTTTTCTCTGGTGCCGTATTTAATCGCTCTTGAGACTCATTCAAGCGGCTCTTAAGCTCACGAGATGTAGGTGATAGCTCAACCATGATCGCCAAAGCATCATGCACTCGGCGTTGAATGATTCTAATCATGGCCTCAGACATCGGAATATTACTGCTATTCATAATGACGTCTTCAGCTTCTTCGATAACTCGCTTTTGTTTCGTAAGTTCTTTACGTCTTTCTGCTTCTTGTTTCTCTTTATGTTGTTGGATCGCGCTCACCCATACAGCAATAACGATAAGTGCAACAATCAACATTATTATAATAGAAACAAACATACTGAAATCTCTTTCATGTAACCACCTGTGTAATGTTTTTATCTTACATGAATTCACGCTATTCTGAACAGGTTTACGACAATAACCTGTAAAAAAGATAGATAATTCATTATTTTTTAGTATAGCTGATGACAGAATGAGCGGTTAGTTTTAATCAGACATAATCCCTTTAAGGTGCTTGGTGGCACAGGTGTTGTCCAGATAAAGTTAGCGGGTGAGCAAAAATGGCGTGGTATTAGTACCTAGCAGCTACCTCATTTTTGCCAAATGTGCTAGCCTACAAGATGTGTCGTGTCGGGCAGTATTAACCGCTTTGCGCTAAACTCGCTAATATAGGCGGCTTCGCTATGAGCTGATGCTCAATATCAAGAGATCATAAGAATAAAAGCAATATGAAATTACAACAATTGAGATATATCGTCGAAGTGTTGAATCACAACCTGAATGTGTCAGCGACGGCGGAAAACTTATATACCTCGCAACCTGGTATTTCGAAACAGGTTCGTATGCTTGAAGACGAGTTAGGGGTGCAAATTTTTGGTCGTAGCGGTAAGCACTTAACGCACGTTACCGGCGCGGGCAATGAGATTATTAATATTGCACGTGAAATACTGAGTAAAGTCGAAGGGATTAAAGCGGTAGCAAATGAGCATACTTTGCCAGACCAAGGCAAGCTCAATATTGCAACTACACATACCCAAGCTCGCTATGCTTTGCCGCCAGTTATCCAAGGGTTTATGAAAAAATACCCTGCGGTTTCTTTACACATGCATCAAGGCACTCCACAACAGATTTCAGACGCCGCAGCGCGCGGTGATGCAGATTTTGCTATTGCGACGGAAGCACTTCATTTGTATAGCGATTTAGTGATGCTGCCTTGTTACCACTGGAATCGTAGTATTGTTGTAGCCAAAGATCACCCGTTGGCACAAAAGGGTAGCGCATTGACGGTACAAGATGTTGCTAAATACCCATTAATCACCTACGTTTTTGGCTTTACGGGCCGCTCGGAATTAGACAAGGCATTTAATGCTCACGGACTAGAGCCGCATATTGTATTTACCGCCACGGATGCTGACGTCATAAAAACCTACGTTCGTTTAGGGTTAGGTGTTGGCGTATTGGCGTCGATGGCCTTGGACGAAAAAACAGACAGCGATCTGGTGTGTATCGATGCAAGTCACCTATTTGAAGCGAGTACTACAAAAATTGGTTTTAGAAAAGGCAGCTTCCTGAGAGGTTACATGTATGATTTTATCGAGAGGTTTGCGCCACATTTGACGAAAGACGTTGTTGAACGAGCGAGTTTACTGCGTAATCAAGACGATATTGATAAGCTATTTGAAGGGGTTACGCTCCCGGTAAAATAATACCAATCCGCATTAAGGCCTGCTCAATTTAAGGGAGTACACTTGGTGCTAACGACGTTAAAAATTTATTTTTTAGAACAACTAAATCGCAAAATTTTTGCTGTGCCTACCTGGATGTAGGTATCTTGGCGATAGCAAGGGGCGGTAGCGGTGTTACCGACAAAATTTCCTTGCCTCAAATAGACCACTTAGTTAAGTAACTTGGTATAAGCACAATAAAAAAGGCCGATGCCGGCCTTTTTTATTGCGTGTATTATTCGTAAGGTAATGGGTCTGTCGCGTTATTCAGCTCAAACGCCTCTAAGCGTTCTTGACAAGCGCCGCACTTACCACAAGCCTTTTCACGGCCATTGTAACATGTCCAAGTGTCTGAATAATCTAATCCCATCCTTAAACCATCGGTAAGAATATCAATCTTGGAGTTGTTAAGGTAAGGGCTTACGATTTCAACAGCATCATAATTGGCGATCCTGCACACATCGTCCATTTTTCTCACGAACTCAGGTCGACAGTCTGGGTAGATTGCATGATCGCCAGAGTGGGCACCATAAAATACCTTGTTTGCTTTGAGTGATACAGCATAACCAACGGCCAGAGAAAGTAAGATCATATTTCGATTTGGCACAATGGTGCTTTTCATGCTTTCTTCTTCGTAATGGCCTTCCGGTACATCAATGTCGTCGGTTAAGCTCGACCCTGCCAATAACTGATTAATTGCGGAAATATCGACAACCTTATGAGCGACACCGAGTTTTTCGCATACATTTGCTGCGACCTGTAACTCTTTTACATGCCGTTGACCATAGTTGAAAGATAACGCATAAACTTCATGTCCTTCGTTAATGGCCTTGTTTAATACGGTGTAAGAATCCATTCCGCCGGAATAGATGACGACAACTTTTTCGCTCATAGGTGTTTTGCCTCGATTTTGATAGAGGTTTACTTCAGGGCGCGATATACTACACGGCCGCAGGATAAATGACAATTTTCTCGCGGTATTTTTCGACAACTTTATCTAAAAACACGGGGCCATTTTGTACAAGGTTAACGAAATATTTGAAACAATTCAGGGTGAGGCTAGCTTCACGGGGACACCATCGATCTTTTTACGTTTGCAAGGTTGTCCAGTAGGTTGCGCTTGGTGTGACACAAAACAAACGTGGGAAACGAAAGACACTTTTATTGTTTCATTAGATAACACTGTTGAAAAAAAAGCTGATTCAGAATGGTGGGCTAATGCTAGTGCAGAAGAAATTCTGGCGATTTTTGAGGCACGTGGCTACCAAGCGAAACATGTGGTTATTACAGGAGGCGAACCTTGTATGTTTGATTTGGTGCCACTGTGTAATCTGTTACACGCAAAAGGGTTTAGCACACAAATCGAGACCAGTGGCACGTTCGAAATTCTGGCACCTAAAGAAACTTGGGTGACCGTATCGCCAAAAATTAATATGCGTGGTGGCTACAAGGTATTGCCGTCTGCGATGGCACGAGCCGATGAAATAAAGCATCCGGTGGCAATGCAAAAACATATTGAAGAGTTAGAAGCGCTATTTGCAGAAACGGGTGTTCAGCCTAAACTTGTATACCTTCAGCCAATTAGCCAAAAGGCCAAAGCAACTAAATTGGCGATCGATAATTGCAAGGCTAAAAATTGGCGTTTATCGGTGCAAGTACACAAATATCTTGGGATAAACTAAATTCAAAACGTTGAGAGCAGGCGCTCTCAACCGGAATAAGGCTATTGCAAAGCATGTCTAGCTGCTGAATATCCGTGCTTAGTAACATTCGTTACTTACCATCTCTATCATTCTCTTTGTTTCGCCACTATTTTCAAACTGGTACAAATTACGGTTGATGTCTTGCAGTAAATCACGCCAGTAGGGTTTCTGCTTACTTAATGCAAAATAAAGATGGTTGTATTTAATGGGGGGAGAGACATTTTCAATGCCCCTCAGTAATTCTATTTTTTCAGATCTGGGTAAGTTAGAGTAATTAACGGTAAACCGAAGCACTTTGGGGTCACCAATGACCAGGTTGACTCGTTTACCCACAAGCAACTTAACGAGTTGCAAGTCATCGACGGCTTCTACAGTTACAAACTCTCCATTATCCATCATCGCATCAAACTCTGGAGTATTTTGATAACCTCTTACCACGCCAATAACTTCGTTCTTTACTGAGTTCAAATTCCCGTCAAAGCGGTCTTCTTCACCTCGACGTTTTAAAAAGCCAATTTCTCCACCCGGAAAGGCGTTTGAAAGGGCAAGTAGTTCTCTGCGAGTTTTGTTTTTATGGTTGTCTGATGGGGCTGAATCTTCAATGTAATATTCGGGAAATAGGATATCAGCTTTACCGGTCTCTACCGCTCTTACAGCACGTGCCCAAGGTAAGAATTCAACATAGACTTGATAATCTAGATCGGTTAACAAAGCCACGGCGAACTGGAAAGCCCAGCCCTTATTACAGAGATTAGCGCCAATATAAGGGGGCCAATCTAAAGTGGCAATATGAATTAGTTGCTTGTTGCCTTTCTTGTTGTAGAGGTAACCACCTTGGTACTTTTCGCCAGCCACAAGATGAAACTCGCCCCCCTTAAAATAGGCAACATTTAAGTTCTCTGCGTAGGCTTTACCGCTGAGTATGATGACTAGCGCTACTAATAGGGCTTTAAAGATCATAAGGTTCAGAGTATGTGGCGAATAAATTAAAGTGTAGTGAAGGGAGATGAAATTAAAAGGAATAATTGAAAAAAACAAAGGAGCATTATCGCTCCTTTGTTAATTATGCTTGTATGACAGAGTATTTACTGAACTAATTCTTGCTCAGAAAAGGTCTCTGCGAAAAGTGGACTAGTTAAATAACGCTCAGCTGCACTTGGCAGGATCACAACGATATTTTTATCGGCATTCTCAGGTTTTTCAGCAATACGTTTTGCTGCAACTAAAGCTGCACCTGAAGAAATACCAACGAGAATACCTTCGTCTTTCATCAACTGGTGTGCCATTGCAATTGCATCATCATTAGACACTAGCTCAACGCCATCGATAAGATCTAAGTCTAAGTTACCAGGAATGAAGCCTGCACCAATACCTTGGATTTTATGTGGACCTGGCTTCACTTCATCTCCGGCTAATGTTTGTGTGATAACGGGAGAGTCGACAGGCTCGACAGCTATTGACTTAACGTCAACGCCTTTTTCATTTTTCAAATAGCGAGAAACCCCTGTAATTGTACCGCCGGTACCCACACCTGCAACAAAGTAGTCTACTTTACCTTCTAGTGCATCAAAGATCTCTGGACCTGTTGTTTCGAAGTGGATCTTAGGGTTTGCAGGGTTTTCAAACTGTTGAAGTAGAATATATTTATCTGGGTTGCTTGCTTGAATCTCGTTTGCTTTTTCAATTGCACCTTTCATGCCTTTAGCACCTTCAGTAAGGACTAAATTTGCGCCCAGTGCTTTAAGCAATTTACGACGCTCTAAACTCATCGTATTTGGCATGGTCAGTGTTAGTTTGTAGCCGCGTGAAGCTGCAACAAAAGCAAGTGCAATACCTGTATTGCCAGAAGTCGGCTCAATTAGCTCCTTACCTTCGGTTAACAAGCCAGCCTTTTCGGCTTCCCAGATCATAGACGCACCAATACGGCATTTGACGCTGAAGCTTGGATTACGCGCTTCAACTTTTGCGTAAACGTTACCGCCAGAAACGCGATTGATTTTCACCAGAGGTGTATTACCAATAGTAAGGCTGTTGTCTGCATATACTTTAGTCATTTGTGTTCCCTAATCTAGGTTTACTTTTATTCCATCACTTTACTGCGCATTTCGCAAAACGAAAGGAAAGATTGGCTATAAGATATATCAAATTTGCTTATAGCTAATGGTTATTTAAACTATCTAATTTAAATCAACCAGGCATAACTAAACTTCATAAAAACGGTTTTATCATCTTTAGTAACCTTCGATAAATCATCATCTTGATAACCGTGGTCCGAGTAACCTGCAAAAAATACGGTTTGAGGATTGAGTTTATATGAGTATAGCAACTGTGTGCTGATACTCCTGTAGGTACTGTCAACTTCATCGAGATAATTGCTCTGGTTTCTTGAGATGTCTGTATTGATGATAGCCAATCGTAAGTAACTATTTATATTAAACTGATAAGTGAACCTGATGTCGGTTAAGTTCGCCGTGTATACATCAGCCCCTTGAGCTTTCATTTTTTCATAAGTGTGTCTAAATCTGACCTCAAAGTGTTTGCCTAAATTGACATTAATCACAGGACGGGCAAAGTAGAGATCGCCAAGTCGGTTATTTGCCAAGTCAACTCGGTTACTTTTGCTTAAATTTAGGCCAGCGAACACCCCTGAAAGCGGCTTAAACTCCATATAGGTCCACTGCGAGTTTTCTGTGAATAGGTTAGTGTTACCGTCAATAGCTAGATTTGCTTCGTTGTGTCGCAACCCAGTGCGTTTTCTGTGTTCAACACCAAAATCAATAAAGCTTTGCAGCGGCCCATCAAGCGAAAAGTTAGTTTGCACTTCTTTTTCTAGTAACTCGCCGTTTTCATTATGTGAAATATCCCAATCAGCATACCAACGAGCACGGTTCCACCAGGTATCCGCATCACCATACCAACGGTATTCTCCGCCGAATAGGAACTTATTAAAATCAACCTGAGTCATGAATCCCATGTCGGTTCTTAATGCCGCATCGCGGGCTTGGTAACTCGTAAATGCCTTCCAGTGTTTGCGGTTATGTTCGTAATTTAGATAATAACCAACGCCCCGTTTATCTTCGCCAATAACGCGTAGAACACTTTCTGTTAAATCGCACTCTGACAACGTGCTATCACACAAAGACTCTGCAAACCTTTCGTCATATTCAGTATCGGAACCTGCCACTTGTAATTCGAATGTATCGTTTTTAGTCGGTTTGTACTTAGCATCAATACTGGCAACTTGGTTTTGGTAGTCTTCACTTTGTCTATTGGTGGACGTTACGCCAATGGAAAGAGACTTATTCACGTCACGGCGATATCTGAGCGCCATGTTTTCACTTTTACGCTCAAGTGTCACCACATTCGACCCTAAGTTGCCAGGAATTACAACATTGAGTCTTTCGTCATTGGTAATGAAGCCCGCAAAGGTGTGACCGTTTTTGTTTCCTGTTAACTTTACGCCATAATCCGGTGCGGAAATATTGCGAGTGTGGATAAGGTTTAGGTGTGACGAAAAATAGTCTGAGTTATCCAAAAAGAACGCGCGCTTTTCAGGGAAGAATAAACTAAAGCTATTATTTACACTTAGTTGACCCGTATCGGCTTCTACTTGAGAAAAGTCAGGGTTTAGGGTTGCGTTAAGTGTGGTATCGGGTGTGATGGCCCATTTGATGTCTAAGCCAGGTTCCATATTGTTATCGTTTTGCCAAGGTTGCGGCTTACCTTTTTCAATCTCTCGAGTTTCTTGGCGATTGACTACTAAGGTAGGGATAACGGCAAGGTCGCTTCCTTGCTCAGCTTTAGCGAATCCTTGGTATTCTGGCATCTGACAAATCCAACAGGTGTTGGCATGTTGCAATTGCATGCTAGAGATCCTCAGGCGTTCGTTCCTTGGAAGAAAGCGTAAGAACTCCATTGACATGGTTTTACTATCGCTAGAGTCATTAAAGTTGAGCACTCGAAGGGGGATTTCGACCTCGACGATGTAACCTTCATCGGTTATTTTTCCCACACTGTCCCAAATACCATTCCATGAGCTGTTTTCGCTTTTTGTTAACTCGTTTTCAATCGAGTCTTGCTGAACTCCCAGAGGGTTAATAAAAAATTGATAGGCGCTTTGGGCGTTGTTAAATGAGTCAATTTTAATACCGACTAAATCGTCTTCCCATGCTCTATCTCTGTCTCGATAAAATGCGCGGATAGATTCAGGAGTTGACTCCTTTGCATCAAAGGCGACAAATAGAGAGCGTCCATTTTCATAAATGTAGGCTTTGGTTTTTACAGGGCTTATCTTGTTTTCATATGGCCAGGTGACATTATCAATATCAATTTCTAGGGCATGTTGCCAAATCGCCGCTTCAATAACGCCATCAATTTTTGCGGAACGTTCGATAAAGGGGATCTTATTGGGGGCTAAGGCTAGTGCTTGAGTTGACAATAATATTGTTGTGAAAGAGCAGGTTAGAGCTTTTAGCATAAAGGTGAATATAGGTTACAGAGACTTTGTACTATTTATTAGATTATACGCAATAACGAGAAACAATTTGTTTTCGTTGGGTTGCAATTATTTACGTTAGATGACCAGTAAGTATACATAAAATGTACAAATAGATTTATCTCTATCGAATTAATAGCAAAACGGGTCAAAAACATGTTAAAACAACGCCTTTAAAAAATCAGCTAGGAAGTAGTTATGTCTCTTATATTGAAGCTGGTGGCGGGTATCGTTGCCGGTATGTTGGCTGGGCTCTATATGCCAACGGTGTTTGTTGAGCTATTGTATACCTTTAAAGTGATCATTGGGCAATTGATTAGCTTCACCATTCCTCTGATAATCCTGCTTTTTATCGCTTCTGGCATAGCAGGTTTACCAAAGGGATCGGGTCATTTACTCGGTAAAACGGTCGGTTTTGCTTACGGTTCTACGATTATTGCCGGAACCTTGGCATTTCTACTCGTCAATGCCTTTATTCCGTTTTTTGACGGTGGTGTTGCATATCAAGCGGTTGAAGAGTCTAAGCTGAGTAGTTTTATCAATATTGAAATTCCACCATTAATGGGTGTAATGACTGCACTGGCGACGGCATTTATATTTGGTATTGGTATGAGTCAATGTGGCTTGACTAAACTTAAGGGCGTTACCGACGAAGCAAGAGATGTGATCGATGCCTTATTGGCTAAGGTGATCATCCCTGTATTGCCTTTATATATTGCTGGTGTTTTTGCAGAAATGGCGGTTGCAGGCACGGTGTTTGATACGTTAAGTACATTTGGCGTAGTGTTACTGGCCGCAGTGATTATGCATTGGTTGTGGTTAAGTACTCTGTTTATTGTGAGTGGATTACTCCTAGGTAGAAACCCAATTGAATTAATAAAAAATATGCTACCTGCTTATTTTACAGCGATCGGTACGATGTCTAGTGCAGCAACTATTCCTGTTTCTTTGCGTGCGAGTAAAGCGAACAATGTAAACGAAGAAGTGGCTAACTTTACTGTGCCACTGTGCGCCACAATTCACCTTTCTGGCTCTACGATCACTATCGTAACTTGTGCAATGGCTGTAATGTTATTGTCTCCAGAGATGGTGGTGCCATCACTTGGCGAAATGTTACCTTTCATCTTTATGTTGGGCATTGTCATGATTGCGGCACCAGGTGCACCGGGTGGCGCGGTAATGTCGGCGCTTGGTTTGTTGACAAGCATGCTTGGTTTCAACGAGGGAGCCGTGGCGTTAATGATTGCACTATATTTGGCTCAAGATAGCTTTGGTACCGCATGTAATGTAACAGGCGATGGTGTTATCGCGCTTTGGGTTGATAAATTCTCAAAACAAAGTTAACTACTAGGGCCCGTTGAGTTTTCAAGTTTTTTTGTAGCAGTTTGATTGGTATTTATATAAGGCGGAGCCTGCGTAGCATAGTTATTCTATGTGAGTCAGGCGATAAAGACTTTGTGCTCCTGCAAAGTCACCTTACCCCACATCCTTGTGGGGCAACACAGAAGAAATGCCAATCAAGCGCTGCCCTTCGGGTTCACCTGAGTGTGGTTTGTTCATTGTTGCTCAACTTTTGCTTAGATTACTAGGCGGCAAGTCGAGCGCCGCGACCAAAGCATACTCAGGGAAACAAAAATCAAACAGTAAAGGGCAACAGGACCTAAATGGCCTCGGCGTATTCTTAGTGATGCCGTGGCCATATTTAAGTATTCTGAATAAATAATGACCAGTAATATCTAGAATAAATTAACAATTTAGTTAATTCATATCAAAATTGTATTTTTCTCTTGTTTCTGTCGTTATGCTTTTAAAGAATATGTGGTAATCTCAAGCCTCTGGAAGTAAGGCTATTGGTTGCTTTGCTCCGTTTACCAAATATATGTAGAGGGTGTGCCATTGATTAATGTGCTTTTAGTTGATGATCATGAACTTGTCAGGACTGGCATTAAACGCATTTTGGATGACGTGCGTGGCTTTAAAGTCGTCGGAGAAGCGAAAACCGGTGAAGAAGCGGTTACTTTTTGTCGTCAAAGCGAGCCTGATATTGTTTTGATGGACATGAACATGCCTGGTATTGGTGGATTGGAAGCGACTAAAAAGATTTGCCGTTACTGCCCTGATGTTAAAGTCATTGTGCTTACGGTGCATTGTGAAGACCCATTCCCAAGCAAAGTAATGCAAATTGGTGCCCATGGTTACCTCACTAAAGGGGCGGGCCCAGATGAAATGATTAATGCAATTCGAGCGGTAAATTCTGGACAGCGCTATATCGCACCAGAAATTGCGCAGCAAATTGCCCTGGCGCAATTTAGTGGCCGTAATGATGAGAATCCATTCCAATCTCTATCAGAAAGAGAGCTTCAGATCATGCTAATGATCACCAAAGGTGAAAAAGCGCAAAATATCGCTGATAGACTAAATCTGAGCTCTAAAACCGTAAACAGCTATCGCTATCGAATGTTTGAGAAGCTAAATGTTAGTGGCGATGTAGAACTAACCCATTTGGCTATTCGCCACAAAATGATCGATATTGATAGCAGTCATTAAGCTCTTTTTTAAATGACTGAATTTGATTATAAGCCTTTTCTAAAAACGTTAACGACAGAGCCTGGTGTGTACCGCATGTATGATGTGGATGACCAGGTTATCTATGTTGGCAAAGCCAAAAATCTCAAAAAGCGCGTTTCAAGTTACTTTCGAACAAATATTACCGACAGTAAAACAAGAGTGTTAGTCAGTAATATAGATCACATTGAAGTGACTTTGACGAACACCGAAACCGAAGCGCTACTCCTAGAAAACAATCTGATAAAAAAATACCAGCCCAGATATAATATTCTTTTAAGGGATGATAAAAGCTATCCATATATTTTCTTGAGTGCGCATCAGCATCCAAGGTTGGCGTTTCATCGAGGAAGTCGAAAGCAAAAAGGAGAATACTTCGGGCCGTTTCCAAGTAGTGCCGCGGTTTCAGAAAGTCTCCGTTTAATGCAGAAGATTTTCCCTGTAAGGCAGTGTGAAGATGCTTACTACCGAGCACGCAGCCGGCCTTGCTTACAGTATCAACTTAAAAGATGTTCTGGTCCGTGTGTTGGTAAAGTGGCGGACGATGAATATCAAGAGCAAGTAGCAATGGTTCGTCAGTTTCTTGCTGGGCGTTCGCAGGAGGTAATTGCAACGCTGGTGGAAAAAATGGAGCAAGCTAGCCTTTTACTCGACTTTGAGAAGGCGGCCAAGTACCGCGACCAGATAGCCTTACTCAGACAAATGCAAGAGCAGCAATCTATAGCTGGAAATTTCGTGGAATTAGATGTGATAGGCTATGAGCAAAGAAATGGATTGGTTGCAATTCACGTATTGATGATCCGAGAGCACAAAGTATTGGGGACAAAAACACACTTTCCAAAAGTGCCAAAAGATACTTGTGCGGACGAAGTGCTGACTTCTTTTTTAGGTCAATACTATATTTCTACTGGTAATCACTCTCGAATAGCAAAAGAAATCGTTCTGCCCTTTGAGATTGAAGAGAGTGAAGCATTAGAAGAAGCTCTAAGCCAAGTATCCAAACGCAAAGTGAGCTTGAAATCTAATGTCCGAGGTGAGCGTGCTCAATACCTTGCGTTGGCAAATAAAAACGCACAGAACAGTATTGAAGTAAAACAAAGTGCACAAGACTCAATTACCAAACGATACGCTAAGCTTAAAGCGGTACTGGGGCTATCTGATATTCAAAGAATGGAGTGTTTTGATATCAGCCATACGATGGGAGAGAATACAGTTGCCTCTTGCGTTGTTTTTGATGGACAAGGACCAAATAACCGAGAGTACCGAAGATATAATGTAACTGGGATAACACCTGGGGACGATTATGCGGCGATGGACTTTGCTTTAAACAAGCGTTACGGAAAAATGTCGGATGAAGCAAAAGTGCCTGACATTATTTTTATCGACGGCGGTAAAGGTCAGCTAGGCAGGGCTGAATCTTTCTTCGCGGACTGGCAATTGAATAAAATGCCAATTTTGATTGGTGTTGCAAAAGGAACAAGTCGTAAACCAGGCTTGGAGACATTGCTGATTGACGGTGGACGCAAAACGGTAAACGTTGAAAGTGACTCACCTGCACTTCACCTGATCCAACATATTCGAGATGAGTCTCATCGATTCGCAATTGCAGGTCATCGAAATAAGAGACAAAAGCAAAGGACGCAGTCAGTACTTGAAGAAATCGAAGGGGTAGGGCAAAAGCGACGTCAGGCGCTACTTAAATTTTTAGGCGGTATGCAGGGGGTTAAGTCTGCAAATATACATCAATTAAAGCAAGTTCCTGGGATCAGCCCTGAAATGGCTGAAAAGATATTTAATCATTTGCATGACAAAGCTTAAGCAATCATGCGAACATAGAAAAAAAGACAATACCAAGTAGTTATGTGGAATATTCCAAATACGCTCACAACATTTAGATTGCTACTCATACCTGTGTTTGCGGTCGTTTTTTATTTACCTTATTCATGGGCGTTCTTTGCCGCCGCTTTTATTTTTTGGCTAGCTTCTGTTACAGATATCTTAGACGGTTATCTTGCCCGTAAGCTTGAACAATCAACACCATTTGGTGCTTTCCTAGATCCTGTAGCTGATAAAGTTATGGTCAGTGTTGCGCTGGTGATCCTAGCGACACATTATAACGATTACTTTATTACGATTGCGACACTGGTCATTATTAGTAGAGAAATAGTCATTTCGGCATTACGTGAATGGATGGCTGAGCAAGGTAAAAGAGGCCGTGTTGCCGTATCTTGGCTTGGCAAGTTTAAAACCGCTGCACAGATGCTCGCTATTATAGGACTCATTTGGCAGTTTTCGGATTGGATGACCTTACTAAGTTATGCACTTCTTGCTATCGCAACCTTGCTGACTTTGGTTTCTATGATCCAGTATCTATATGCTGCGAAAGGAGAATTGACTAATTCTTGACTTGTTTAGTCTATAAACTCAGCGGTTTAGATAAAAAATGAGCAAACGGTTAAAAACATTCATTTTTTATGTTGACGCGTTCAAGAACTTCTGTAGAATGCGTCCGTGTTGAGAGGGCAGTATGTCATCTAAATGAAATTTAGAAGGCACTAACCTAGCAAATAAATGTTTAACTTTTGCATGACAAGTCAAGCAGAGTTTAAACATTGGAACGCGAGTATAGCTCAGCTGGTAGAGCGCGACCTTGCCAAGGTCGAGGTCACGAGTTCGAACCTCGTTACTCGCTCCAAATTTGCGGCGGAATGGCAGAGTGGCCATGCAGCGGATTGCAAATCCGTCTACCTCGGTTCGACTCCGGGTTCCGCCTCCATTTCTCAACACTCCACATGCGAAAGCAAG
>NZ_NKHF01000168.1 GCF_002744175.1 Pseudoalteromonas piscicida | reverse complement strand
ATCAAAATTATAATCTAACTTAACAAGGTTAGTTGTTCCGCGGCTATCTTGCAGTACATCAGGTAATAAACTGGTTTTATCAAGCGTTAAACTATGTTTTACCCCATTACCGTAAGTAAAACTTTCTAACATACCATTGGCGTAATAACGAGCGTCAGTTGCAAACTGCAGTTCAATTTGTTCTGTGCCTTCTTTATATGTTACCGCCCGTGTAGGTTCACCAAAACCATTTGGGCTATAGCGTACAACGGTTCCGTCTGGGTAGGCTAAATAGCTGCGTTGTTGTAACGCGTTGTAGCCATAGCCGACTTCTAAATGCAACTGTCCATTAATCAGTAGTTGCTCAACCTCAAGTAGGTCTTGGTTATTGTATGCATACCTATGTGTGACATCTCCTGCTGCCAACTCTGTCAAATTACCATTATTATCACGGGTATAGGTAACTGAAGGTGTATTACTGTTTTCAGGGTAGTTAATCTTATATAGGTCACCAACATTATCGTAAACATACTCAATTGCGTCAGCTGGCTTTGTTGCTACACAATCAGTGTCTGAAACTCCTTCTTTTTTCCAAATCAATTGTCCTAGGGCATTATGTCCAAATATTGTGTTACCCACATCCGGACGTGTAATCACACAAAGCTGTTGGTTAGTATCATAAACTCTCTTTTCTACAGCGGAAACCGTCGTTCCGTCATTACTCGGACCAGATTGTGTAATCGCTTCCACTTGGCCAAATAGGTTAACGGCTATACTTGTATCTACCT
>NZ_NKHF01000094.1 GCF_002744175.1 Pseudoalteromonas piscicida | reverse complement strand
CTCCTAACAGAGGTGGCGTTTGAGGATAATTCAGCGGTAATGTTATGTGGTAGGAGCGGGTTCATCCCGCGATCTTTTCCATTAATGTAACCACAAAAATAATTCTGATTGTAATGTCCCCATAAAATGATCTAAATCAAAAGTGCAAATGATATTAATTATCAATACTTTTGACTTTTGTCTGGTTTCTATTTAAAGTACGCGCCAAAATTTACTTTAATGCAATAAATTTTGGGATATCAATTAATGAAAAATACGCCTTTTAAGCGCTGTGCACTCTCCGCGCTTGTTCTCTCTGCGCTAAGTCCGGTTGCTTTTGCTGATTCAGCAGCAGATCACAATGACATCGAGCATATTGTTGTTACAGCAACTGGTTTTGAACAAAAGATCCCAGAAGCCCCTGCAAGTATTTCAGTTATCACTGCCGAAGATATTCAAGCCCAGTCTTACACCACACTCCTAGATGCCGTGAAATACCAAGAAGGTGTAGACATTGGCACAACCCGAGACAAAACAGGTCAGGGTAGTGTGAGCATGCGTGGCTTAACAGGCGAATACACGCTGTTATTAATCGACGGCAAACGTCAAAATAACCACGGCGATATTTATCCAAACAACTTTGGTGGCAACGCCTTTAACCATATTCCACCAAAAAGTGCTATTGAACGCATTGAAGTGATCAGAGGGCCTGCTTCTACACTATACGGCGCTGATGCAATGGGCGGTGTGATCAACATTATCACCAAAAAGTCAGTGGATGAGTGGACAGGCACCATTGACTTTGGTCGAAGCTTACAAACCAATGATCAGTTTGGCGACGACATCACAACAGACTTCAGTATCTACGGCCCATTGGTCGCAGGGCTAGTAAACTTCTCGGCTCGTGGCAGCATTTATGAACGCCAGGCGTCAAATCCAGAATTTGCTCCAGCAATTGATCCAAACGGTGAACTTCACCATCGCGAACTAGGTTTTGGGCGAGGCGGTAAAACGGTTGATAACACCAATACCCAATTAGGTGCCACCTTTGTATTCACACCAAGCGAAAATCACACCATTACATTTGATTATGATGTGTCGAACCAAGAATACGACAACACCCCGAACTATGACGTCGAATCAGGTAAAATCACCTATCCCCTAGGAACAAAAGACAACATTGAGTCTATTTGGCAAAGTCGTCGTGGCAAAGTGAATCCACGCGCTGGATACGCTGCAGATCAAGAGTTTGACAGAAGCTGGTGGTCACTAACGCACCAAGGCACATTTGGAGACGTGGAAACCTTTATTTCATTGGCGTCGGTAGACACAGACAACAACGGCCGTACCATGCCTCTGTCTGTTGCTGAGCGTAAGTTACTGCAAGCCATGTACGATGGCACAGGTAAGTACGCAAATATGGAAGAAGCAGATCGCAAATCACTGGCTGAAAGCACTTTCTTACCACGTCCAAAACGTACACTAAACAGCAGCCAATATACTTTAGACGCAAGGGTAGACATTCCAGTAGACAACCTACTGGTGATCACGTATTCGTAGTTGGTGGTCAATGGGTTGACGGTGAGCTACAAGACGGCGTATTTGGAATGGAATCTGGTGTTGATCAAGGCGTGCAAGAGCACCAAATGTACTCGCTATTTGTAGAAGACAACTGGCACTTGAGCGATCCTCTTACAGTAACTGTGGGTGTCCGTCATGACGACCATGACGTATTTGGTAGTCAACTTTCTCCACGTTTATATGGTGTATACGAGTTGTCTGACGACTGGACTGTAAAAGGCGGGATCAGCACTGGTTACAAAACGCCGCAAACCACTGATTTATACAATGGTATCACTGGCTTTGGTGGGCAAGGCACGTCACCATTTGCAGGCAACCCAGACCTAGAACCAGAAACCAGTGTAAATAATGAGATTGCGTTATATTGGACACACCCAACAGAAAACCACAATTTCAATATTACTTACTTCTCAACAGAGTTTGACGATAAAATCGCCCGTGGTGACACAATTAAGAGTTGTTCTGCAACCAATGGTATTAAACCATGTGTAAACCTAGGCGTGTACGATGAGCTTGGTTACGATACTTACAGCCAAAAAATCAATATCGACAAAGTTGAGATCCAAGGTATTGAACTCGCGGGCCGTTACCAGTTTACAGACGCGGTTTCACTATATGCAAACTACACTTGGACCGACAGCGAGCAAAAGAGCGGCCCTCAAGAAGGTCAACCGCTAACCAATACCGCTGAGCACATGGCAAATGCTACGGTAAACTGGCAAGTAACAGATGAATTGTCATTAACGCTAAACGCTGAAGTGCGTTCTGATCGTTACCGTGGTTGGGACAATAACCTAGACAAAGCCATGTACTACAAAAACTATAATTTGTTGCACTTAGGTGCCAAATATAGATTTAACGACAACGTCACCGTGTTTGCTCGCGTTAACAACTTATTAGACGAAGACTTTACTTCTTACAGCACGGATTACAACGACCTTAACGGCGACGGTAAATATGAATACTTAAGCGGTCGAGGTGTGGTGAGCGAAGTTGTATTTAGCGACGACTACAACGTAAAAGACAAAGCTCGTAATATTTGGTTTGGTGTAAACGTTACCTTCTAATTTACACTTAATCTTATAAAATATAAGGAGATACTCGTTATCTCCTTTTTTTATAGCATCAAAACGATGGTTAAACTCAGAGGTGTTAAATTAGCTACAAGTGCATTGATTGCCATACTCGGTGGATGCTGGGCAATATGCTCACCTAAAAAGATTAGCTTTGGTAACGCTAAAAAGCTCAACAGTAAAACAGGCAACACATAGCTTGCCGACGCTGGCAAAACATTAAGCCAAATAGCAGCAGCGCAGGCAATTACCGCTAATCCAGCTGAGATAGCAAAGCAATATATCGCAGCCTTAACGGAATAATAAATGGCAAAATGTTGTCGACCAACTTGCCGGTCAGCCTTGAGGTCGGGCAATTGATTAATGAGCAAGAGATTATTAATGGTGAAAAAGGGCAGTAACGCGATTAAACCAATCTGCCAATTTAGCGCCCCGCCTTGCACCAAATAACTACCAATAACCATACATACACCAAAGCCCAGGCCAGGAGAGATTAAACAGAGCCAAGGGTTTCCATTTAGATATTTTGTGTAGGTAACAACAACAGCAATACCGAGTAGCCCCAGCATCGCCAGCGGCCAGCCAAATTGCATAACGAAATAACCACCAATTAACAGTAGTCCAGCGAGCGACCCTTGAAACAACCTAAGCACAGACTTGGCTAAATGCGCGTTTTGTTTTAGCAAGCCACTGCCACCACTAAACGGTGTTTGCTCAGTGATAAGATCTAATCCACTAGCAAAATCTTGATACTCATTTAAAGTATTGACGGCAGCCGCCGACAAAATGGCTCCCACAACAGCCAAAGCAAAATGAACACCGTTAATCGCCAACCCGTGAAAATGTGCCACCGCAGTACCCAAGCCGACACACAGCGGCGCCAAAATCAAAAATGGAGGGCGGGTACTTGGTAAAGCTTGAACAATTGCGCGCATAGTCTGAATTTATCATTATGAAAAGATTACCGCTAAATATAGCAAAGGCCCACAAAGCAGTGTTGATCCCAAGCAGGTTTCCCCTTAAATACCAGCCCAGTAAAAGCCGCTTTACGCAGCGATTTGTTCAATAAAACATCGCGGGGTGAACCCGCTCCTACCACACAATATTGCCGCTGGATAATTCTCAAATATCACCTCTGGTAGGAGCCGCTTTATGCGGCGATCGGTTCAGTAAAATATCGCGGGATAAACCCGCTCCGACCACATAATATTACGGCTGGTTAACGCTCAAATGCCACCTCTGGTAGGAGCCGCTTTACGCGGGGAACTGTTCATCATATATCGCGGGGTGAACCCGCTCCTACCACACAATATTACGGCTGGATAACGCTCAAATACCATCTCTGGTAGGAGCTGCTTTACGCGGCGAACTGTTCAATATATCGCAGGATAAACCCGCTCCGACCAATAATATTACGGCTGGATAACGCTTAAATACCACCTCTGGTGGGAGCCGCTTTACGCGGCGAGCGGTTCATCATATATCGCGGGGTGAACCCGCTCCTTACCACATAATATTACGGCTGGTTAACGCTCAAATATCCCCTCTGGTGGGAGCTGCTTTACGCGGCGAGCGGTTCATCATATATCGCGGGGTAAACCCGCTCCTACCACACAATATTACGGCTGGATAACGCTCAAATATCACCGCTGGTGGGAGCCGCTTTACGCGGCGATTTGTTCAATAAA
>NZ_NKHF01000071.1 GCF_002744175.1 Pseudoalteromonas piscicida | reverse complement strand
CGAACCTTTTGGTGCGGGGGGCGTTTATGCTGATACTTTTCTTACAGCACTAACTAGCCCCCGCGGTAATAATAATCACCACGTTGATAATCACGACTAGGAGTGTTGCTGTTAGTAACATTGCTTGAATTCCGTAAATGTAAACACTGCAAACGCTCAGTGTATTCACTGCGTTGCCTCTTTTTCTATTAATACCGCGCCTAGCCCACCTAAGTCAACACAAAAAACTATGCTATTTAAAATTAAAAACCCTAAATTAGAGAATAAAAAAACCACAAAAAAACGAAAGAAAGAATTGAAACAACAAAAACATCAAAAATGAGCACTTTCTATTGTCTGCCTCCACTGATAACGAAAAATTTACGTTATTGATTTGGCCATATGAAAATTTTTCTACAGCCCGGTGACAGGGTATTTTTTAGTGACATTCACCTTTCAATATCGCAGACTGACCTTTTACAAAAAATAGGGACTATCAATATGGTTAGAGTTTTTTCCCCTGCCATTTTTATTTATCTTTGCTTAAGCTTTTTTAGTGCGCTCGCCAATGCCGAAGTCGGTCTGTGGAAAATAGAAAAAGATAACCGCACTTCTTACTTGTTTGGTACAGTGCATGTTGGTGACAAACAAATGAGCGGACTACCCGAGAAAGTAAAAAATGCTATCGCCAATAGTGACAAAGTCATGGTTGAAGTGAACGTAGATGCCCTCTCCCCCTTTGAAATCCAGCAACGCTCAATGCCTTTTATGCTGTTAAAAAATAACCAAACTTTAAAAGATCAGCTGTCACCAAAGGTGTATCAGAAGCTCCAAGATTACTTTGCGACTAAACAAATAGATATCACTCTATTTGAACGCTATGCACCATGGGCCGTGATGGTAACTATGCTGCAACTGGAATATCAAAAGTTAGGGTTTAGTGAGACAAACGGTATCGATAAACAAGTTATTGCCTATGCGAACGAAAAAAAGATCCCTATCGGAGAATTCGAAACTTTAGAGTATCAATTAGAAATGTTCAGCCAACTTAGTATTCATAGCGATGCCATGCTGGAAGAAACATTTGCGCAAATGTCTGATTTAGATACATACTTTTTAGATTTGGTTTCTGCTTGGCGAACTGGTGATCTCGACAAATTAGCTCACTATTACAACGTGAGTTTTGACGATGATCAGTATGGCAAACTAGCCGAACAGTTAATGATCATTGAACGCAACAATAACTGGGTAGCAAAGTTACAAACGCAACTCCCGAAAGAGTCTCTATTCATTGCGGTTGGCGCACTGCACCTTGTTGAGCAGTACGGTCTTATCACCCAACTGAAAAAACACGGCTATACCGTTACTAAATTATAATCCGACGTATGCTCGTTGGGACGGTTTATCCCGAACCGACGAGCACTTATCAAAAAAATAAAAATCGATTTAAACCTTTTCATTTACCTTTGCGACTTATCTTTCAAAGACGTTCGTTGAAGGTAAACAATAATGAAAAAAATCGCACTCGCTTTAGCACTTAGTACCGCAGCCATGACAACTCAGGCTGCCGAGACAAAAACCATTACCGCTTCGTTTCCAAGTAACGGCTTGACTGAACTTGAAGTGGATATTGCTGTCGGCAAAATAGACTTACAAACCTATAACGGAGACAGTATAGAAGTTGAAATTCTTGTTGAACCAAAAGACTCCGATAGTTGGTTTGGCAATACTGATGTAAATGATGCTCAGCTAACCAACAAGACATCGACGAATAAACTGGCGCTGGAAGTAAACTCTGATGACTATGAGCTATCTTGGCAAGTAAAAGTCCCAGCTAACTTGGCATTAGATATTGAAGTTGGCGTCGGTAAGATAGATATCGACAACCTTAATAATTCCGCCGATTTAGAAGTTGGGGTGGGTAAAATCAAAATCACCTCAACAGCTGTGGATTTCAAAGAGGTATCTTTAGACTCAGGAGTAGGCAAAACCGCTATGTCTGGATACCAAAACTCAGCGACCTCTGAAAAGAGCATGGTTGGCTCGAAAACCAACTACACTGGAAAAGGTCAATACTCTATCGATGCAGAAGTGGGTGTCGGTAACATTAAGCTAAGAAGAGACTAACGCTTGGCACTCGTCCAGTACCAAGGTAATTTTACTTATTAGTGCTTCAGGCTGCAGCGGCTTATACAGATGAGCCGTTGCCCCCAAAGCATATACCCGCTCTTTGTCTTCATCATTGGTGTTAGCAGTCACCACTATAATTGGGATGGTAGGGTCCATCTCTCTCAGCCGCTTTGTGGCTTCATAACCGTCCATCACTGGCATATTTAAATCCATTAGTACCACATCAAACTTACCTACCTCATACAATGCCAACGCCCGCTCTCCATGCTCTGCATGTGTGACCCTACTAGCTATGGGCTGCAACATTTTTTCGATAACTCGAGCATTAAGCAAGTTATCTTCCACCAGCAAAATATTGGCAGAGATAGATACTGCTTGGTTATCTTCAGCAACCTGCTCATCAAGTTCAATGGGCACAGCCAGAATAGCCCGAGTCCCGCTCGGCTCTTTCGCGCTAAACTCCAAACGTCCACCTAATGCTGAGACCAATAGCTGACAGCGTTTAAGGCCTAACTGTGAGCCCTGAAAATGCTCTGTATGCATCGACTCACGTAAGTGGGCATAATCAAAGCCAGATCCAGTATCTTCAACAATAAATTCTAAATGTGGCTTTTGCTCGTACAAAACCAAATTCGCCAATACTTGAATACTGCCTTTTTCGGTAAACTTAATCGCATTATTGACAAGCTCCGTCACCAGCCATCCCATCCGCTTACAATCGCAATAAC
Organism: Pseudoalteromonas piscicida; assembly: GCF_002744175.1. GTDB lineage: Bacteria > Pseudomonadota > Gammaproteobacteria > Enterobacterales > Alteromonadaceae > Pseudoalteromonas > Pseudoalteromonas piscicida_B. The sequence continues at coordinate 20,856 of NZ_NKHF01000071.1, read as the reverse complement.
ACATCACATCAAGCTCATTACTCAACGCTAGGTTAAAGGCTAATGACTTTTGATGTGCGGTAAGCTGAAACACAACACATGCTGATTTAATTACCTCTCTGAGCTGTACACGATGACGCTCAATGACCACCTCTTGCTCGGAAAGGTTATTATAGTCCTCTACCGAGTAAAGCAAGTTATCCAGTTGATTTGCAGCACTTTTCACATTCTGCAATTGTTTAACATCCTTGCTGCTAAGGTAAGCGTCAAGGTAACCTTGAATAGCCTGCAATGGCGTTCTCAACTCATGACTGACGCGCGCTAAAAATCGAGATTTTGAGTGAAGTGCATCATCTGCTAACTTTCTCGAGGCTTCTAGCTGTTCAAAAGTATCGGCAATCTCTTTTGCCATAGGCCGAAACACAAACTTTGCCTCAAGAAACAACAGCGTTAGGCCAAAAAGCCAGATGAGAAGCTCTATTTTCCGGACTAATTCGGTTTTTTGCAAAGCTTGTTGTTCGAATAGAGAAACGGCGTTGTTTAGCTCAGGAAGTAACTGCTGAGACACCTGAAAAATCTGTTTTGCTAAAGATGGTGTGGGTTGGGCTAAATGTGCTTTTGCTAAGGCTATAAATACGGAGCTTTGTTCGTCTAATCGTACGGGCGGCTGATAATACAATGACTCAAGTTGACGGTTGAGGTATTCAAATCGCCCCGCTTCTCCCGTGGTTAAAAATACATGGTTACTCTCAAATTTCTCAATCGCATCACGCAATGCTTCAGGGTTTCTTTGACCATCTAGCGCACTAAACAAGGCAATGCGCTGCGACAACATGCGCTGCATGCCAGCTAGATTAATAACATGAGCATCTTGGCTTTGTTGATACAACAGATACTGCATCACGCCCATCGCCAGCGATAACAGTAATGCCATCGCCAGCAGGGCACCAATATAGCGAAATTTAACTTTAGATTTTAATGACATATTTTTATTTTTTATCTCATGACAAGATTTCAGCCGCAATCTTTAGTGTAGTGGACAATTGTATTATTTACAGTCTAATGCTTGACACCTAGATGGCCAAAGTGTTTCAATGCGCCCTCACCCTATTTAGATAGTTTGATGCCTAGGCATCAAACTCAGGGCTGGAAGAGGTGCGTTATTCAGGTAACTAAGTGAAGGAGAGCAAACTCCGTTGCAACTTAGTGAGGGGAATATACGCCGAGAGATAAGTAAATTTTGCTTTTGCTTATTTCGGGCGACTGGGTTGAATCCCAGCGACTGTCACCAACATACTTGGTGGAGAGCTTCTGGTCTTAGAAAAATAAGGCCACTTTCTGCCTTATTCTTTTTTAAGTCCATTGCTCTTCGAATTTTAACGGTTCGAAGTTTGGACACCCTCCTAACTCCGAACATGATTTAAGTTCGGTAGAGATGAAATCACAATTCAACTTATCTGACTATCCTTTATGGACTGCTCTGGTTACGCCTTTTGATGCTGAAAACCAGGTCGATTTTGCCGCGTTGACGGCCCTTGTACGCGATCAAGAGCGTGCACACAATGGCATTCTGTTATTGGGCAGTACGGGAGAAGGACTCGCACTTAGCCAACCAGAACAGCAACAAATTGTTGAGTTTGTGTGCCAACTGGCCCCCAATGTACCACTGATGGTAGCCGTTGGAGGCAGCAACCTTGAGCAGCAAACACAGTGGGTACGCTTTTGTAATACGCAACCGATTCACGCGCTATTGCTTGGCTCACCCATCTATGCCAAACCCGGCAAAATAGGACTTGCACATTGGTTTAGTACGCTCTTAGATGAAAGCGACACTCCTTGTATGCTCTACAATGTGCCAGGTCGCAGTGCTGTTGCTATTGCACCTGAGTTGCTGGGTGAACTTGCCAATCATCCTAACTTGTGGGCACTAAAAGAGGCCAGTGGCGATATCGCGACATTTGAAGCATTCCGTCAAGCCGCACCTGAGGTGGCAATTTACAGCGGCGATGACGGTTTAATGCCTTACTTTGCCCAAGCAGGTGCCGCAGGCCTTGTCTCTGTTGCTGCAAACGCATGGCCACAACAAACGGCTGAATTTGTCAGACGCTCTCTCAGTGGCACCTCTCCTAATTTATTTACTATTTGGTCAGAAGCGGCAAACAGTCTATTTGCTGTGGCAAATCCAATTCCTGTGAAAGTGCTGATGCACCTTCAAGGCAAGCTAGCAAGTCCAAACTTGCGCCCTCCTCTGACACATTTAGAACTTACTCACACCGATGCGATTGCTCGCGCGAACGAAACGATTTTATCTTGGAACTAAGGCAGTAAAATATGAGCTGGTTAACCCTATTAGACAATTTAGAAAATGGTACGGTACGTGCCGCGACACAAGACGAGCAGGGCCAATGGCATGCGAATATAGAAGTAAAGCAAGGTATTCTTGAGGCATTTAGAAACGGCGTAAATACTGAGTTCCCTGGCGGCTTTGTCGATAAAGATAATTTAGCACCGCGCGGCTTTGCAGCGCAAGACGAAGTCCGTATGGTGCCAGGTGGCAGTAGCGTTCGCAGAGGCGCTTATGTTGCTTCAGGTACGATCATCATGCCACCTGCCTACGTGAATATTGGTGCTTACATTGATTCAGGTACAATGGTAGATAGTCATGCCTTGGTTGGTTCATGTGCACAAATTGGTAAAAACGTACACCTCAGCGCAGCTGTACAAGTCGGTGGGGTATTAGAACCGGTTGGAGCAAGTCCTGTCGTTGTTGAAGACGATGCATTTATTGGCGCAGGCTGTGTGCTCGTTGAAGGCGTTGTTATAAAACGCGGTGCAGTATTAGCCCCAGGTGTTCGCCTTTCAGCTAGCATCCCCGTTTATGATTGCGTAAACGAACGTTTATTAGAAAAAGGTGAAGCGATCCCTGAAAACGCCATCGTGATCCCAGGGTCTCGTCCAGCATCTAGTGAGTGGGCTCGCTCACAGGGGCTAAGTATGTCTTGCGCCCTCATCGTAAAATATCGTGATGAGCAAAGCGATGCATCACTTGCATTAGAAGAGGTGTTGCGCTAATGAGCTGGTTGAGCACGTCACAACGAGCCGTTGCTGAAACCTTAATACAGCAACACGATACCCCGTTTTTCTGTTATGACTTAGATAAATTAAGCGCACATGTCACACCACTGATAGATCAACAAGTCGTGAAGTTATGGTATGCCGTAAAGGCCAATCCACTGTCTCATATTATTAAAACCTTAGATCATGCTGGTTTTAACTTTGATGTGGCGTCCAGTGGAGAATTGGATCAGGTTTTATCACAAGGTATCGCTCCTGAGCGCGTGCTCAATACAGGCCCTGCTAAGTCGCTAAAACAGATCCGCCATTTTGCCCGCCAAGGTGTGCGCATTTTTGTTGCAGAAAGCCATAATCAGGTACGGTGGCTAAATCAAGTCGCCGCAGAATTCGACCTGCAATTTGAGGTGCTATTGCGTGTGCAACTGCGCTTTGACAAGGCTGAACATAATCCACTCGGTGGCAACACACTCACCCCTTTTGGTTTGGGCGCAGCACAATGGCAAGCACTAACGTTAAACGACTATACCCAACTAGATTTCATCGGTCTGCATATTTTCCAGTGGGGCAATATGCTCAGCAGCGATACACTAGCTGAGCTCTGGCAAGCCATGGTTGCGCCACTAGTGCAGCTTTCTGAAGCGCTAGGGATCACCCTAAAAGTGCTTGATTTAGGAGGCGGGCTTGGGATCCCCTATGATACACAAAGCCCTTCTTTACACTGGCAAAAGCTGATCGATACACTCGCAACAATTAAGGCTGCGACACAAGTCGAGGAGTTATGGATGGAGTTAGGCCGCTATGCCGTTGGTGAGTGTGGCTTCTATCTCAACCCAGTGGTCGAACAAAAACAAAATTATGACGAGCAGCAGTTAATTGTCTCTGGTGGTGTGAATCACTTGCTACGCCCAGCAGTTACCGGACAAGCGTTCCCAGCCGAATTGTTACGAAGCTCTACTGCTGAGTGTATTGATTTTCATATTCATGGCCCACTTTGCACTGCCTTAGATAAATTAGGAACTTTACCCTTACCCAATGACTGCGCCGAAGGCGACTGGCTAGTATTCAGTCAATGTGGCGCATATGGTTATACCGAGAGCATGCCTTTCTTTTTATGCCATGAATTGCCAGCAGAATATGTGATCTCTGATGGTGACGTGATTTGCGCACGACCTGTCGAATCAGCCATGAGCTACTTGAGGTAAATATGAACTCCATTACACAGCAAAATATTCAGGTGGGCGAGATTGCCAATGGCTTACCACTGACCATCCCTGTTTACCGCATCAAAGGCGATGGCAGTGGTCCAAAGGTTTATGTTCAAGCCAATATGCATGGCGCTGAAGTGCAAGGCAATGCGGTCATTTATCAACTTTTGGAACAATTGAAGCCGCTATCTCTGTGTGCAGATATTACTTTGGTCCCCTATGCCAACCCAATAGGCTGCAACCAAAAGTCGGGGGAGTTTACCCTTGGCCGCTTTGATCCGATCACTGGTACTAACTGGAACCGCATGTACACTGATCATTCAGTACTTGCGCAGCGCTTTGCTGAGCAATACCCTGACCTTGCGATTGCTGAGATCGAACAGCAATTTCGCCAGTTATTAATCGAGCATACGCAAGCCCACTTAGATGCATCACTAGATAGGCTTACCACAGGAAAACGCATTGCGCTCAATTTACAACGTTTAGCCCACGAAGCGGATATCGTACTAGATCTACATACCGGGCCAATCTCAGCAAAGCACCTTTATTGCCCAGAGTATGCCAAAGAAAGCGCAAGCTATTTTAATATTCCACATGTATTACTTATTCCTAGTGACTTTGATGGTGCAATGGATGAAGCCAGCTTTTGTCCGTGGTGGGCACTACAACAGGCCTATGCCACCCAAGGTAGAGAGATCCCCGTTTTAACTGAAGCCTTTACTGTTGAGCTCGGTTCTCAAGAGAAGATTGATTTAGATGAAGCATGGCACGATGCAACGAGCATCCTAAGTTACTTGAACTATAAAGGGGCATTTAAAGATGCGTCTTTTGCGCCGCAAGAGATGACTCGCTATGCCTGCCTACTTGAGAACTACCGTGCTTTTTACGCTCCAATGGGTGGAATGGTTGAATACACGGCAAAGCCCGGTGAACATGTGAAAGCTGGGCAACCCATCGCCAAAATACTGCGTATGGAGCGTTACTTATCAGAAACCCCACTCAATGAAATAACGCTAGATGAAGACGCCATAGCTATCCTTCATTTCGCCTCTGCCAGTGTCAATCAGGGCACTGAATTATATAAATTTTTTACTAAGGTTGAGACGCTATAGCTCAACCCAATCGAATTGCGTGAGAGTAAGTCAAATCTTTTAAGATTGATACTTACCAAGGTATGGCGGCAGTAGTCGCCACCTTTTTTAAGGACACGTTTGACCTTCTCGATTCATTTCCCTTTCATTATCATTAAGTAATAATGTAATCAATTGTACTTACTCTCGGCGCATTAACATGAAACTGATACGACTCTCATTACCGGCTTTAGCCTTGCTGGCTCTACCATTACAGGCTCAAGAAAACTCGCAACAAGACGAAATCGATTTAGTAAAACAATGCGTGCTTAATGCCGTATTGACAGGAGATAAAGACAAGACAATTGATCAGGTCCGCAAAGAGTGTGCCGAAGTAGATGCAGATAACCACCTCAGCCAACTTGATAAACGTATGGCACGAGAGCGGGTAACAGAAGAGAATCGCAATGTACTGACGCCACATAAACGCAATTACATTCTACCTGTTTCATACATGACAAACGTAAATAGCCGGCCGTTTGACGGCTTAAAAGCCATCGACGATGACAGCGGCGAACCCATAGATAACTTCGAAGCTAAGTATCAAATTTCATTGAAGGCACCGATCTACAGAAACTTCTCCGATAAAGATCAAGCAATCTACTTTGCTTTTACTTTGCAATCTTATTGGCAACTCTACAATAAAGATATTTCGTCTCCATTTCGTGAAACGAATTATGAGCCGGAAATTTTTTGGGTAAACTTCTTAGATGATGAGAATGTGCTTTGGGGTGACGAAATGGCCTTTGTACTTGGACTATCGCACCAATCAAATGGCCGCAGCCAGCCAAACTCACGTTCTTGGAATCGTATTTACGCAAACTTTATTTGGGAAAATCGAGGTTTTGTATTCAGCTTTAAGCCTTGGTATCGTTTGCCGGAAGACGACAAAGAGGATCCATTAGACCCGCGTGGGGACGATAATCCAAATATTGATGACTACTTAGGCCACTTTGAGTTTAGTGGTGTATATCGTTATGAAGAACACGAATTTGGCTTTATGTGGCGAAACAATCTAAGCAGCGACAACCGCGGCGCGCTCCAGCTAGATTGGTCATTTCCGATTTGGGGTCGTTTACGAGGCTATGCACAGTACTTTAACGGCTACGGCGAAAGCCTGATTGATTACAATACCCATACTCAAAGACTGGGGGTAGGTGTACTACTTACTGATATTCTGTAACCATATAAGTACTGAGGTTTGGAAAACGACTATGCTACCCAAACCTCAGATTAACTAATCAGATTAACTAAAATACCTAAGCTCAATTGAATGAACAAAGCTGTGCTACTTTTTTCTAAGCTTATTGTGGTTTGATAACCACAAACTGACCTTCAAACTTAGCGACCAAGATGTCACCGTCATAGACTTTAACTGGCACTATATATTTGGCTTTACCGTCACTTTCCAGCGCTCGTAGTTCGCCTTCGCAATCTGCAATAGTCACCGTTGCAGCGGGGGCCGTTGTTAGCGGTTTTAGATACTTAATATTGGCATCAGCCAGGACGATATCCCCTTCTAGCCCAAGCTCCTTAAGTGCTAAGTAAGTTGCACCCCAGCCTGTTAAAGTTGCCATACTATAAATAGAGCCCGCAAACATAGAGTTATGCAGATTTAGGTTTGCCTTTAGATCTGCCTTGGTGGAGAACTGCCAATCGGTATAACTTTCCACCTTGATACCCATCGCATCACTGATAGGAATAGACTCGCGCCACGTATTTTGCAATGTGTGAGTCCAGTCTGGCTGCCTAAACCAACCCGGTTCTGTTGGACGCTGTTTTACCATTTTCCAATGTTGCACGTCACCATATGCCAAATGCGCCTTTTCGACGACTTCATAGCCATGACGCTCATAAAACGGCAGAGCGCGCTCTCGGGCAAATAACACCAACTCTTCCGCTTTTTGTGTCCAAGCGATCACCTCAAGTTCATGCAACAAACGGCTGCCTAAATGATGACCTCGATGACCATCAGCAACTGCCATATAGCGTACTTGTGCCTGCTTATGATTGTTGAAGTGCAGCCTAGCTACGCCTAGCACTTCACCTTCATTATTTTTGATATAGCGATGTTCAGCCTCTTGTTCTAAATCGTCCTGCTCGCTACCTCGTGGTTGATCCCATGGCGCTCTTAGCACTTGCCAACGCAATTGGTAGTAAGCTTGCCAATCTTCGCTGCTTTGCGGTGAAGTTACCTCAAACATCACTGACTCCTGTTATTACTGGCCATTAGTGGCTATCTTTATATTGTTAAATACACCCTACAAGATATGCCTAGTGTAGGGAATAAAATGCGCTAAAACACTTATCCTTTAGTGTAAAAACTGATGGACAAGCTGGCATTCGCAAAATCCTAGTCTATGCTGATGTTATCATGGGAGAATTTATTACGCATTTAGGCACTATCAGCAACGACTTTGTGGACCAAAGCCACCAGCTAGGGCACTTGCTATATTGGCATAAACAAGGCAGAAATAGCATTCAAGTCCGGCAAGAAAAGTCGTTAAGGTGGCTGCTAATAAACAATACATTACAATCCGTTGTGGAGCTAAACCACCCGGAGCACTTGTTATTTCCGCATTTAAAAGCATTCGCAAATCGTTGGCAGATGGTTACTCCTCCTGCGAGCGTGCTAGAGCTTGGCCTTGGCGCTGGCGCCATTAGAGATTACCTTAATGCCACCTATCCGAGTTGCCACATAACAACCATAGATAACAACCCAGATGTGATCCATTGCTATAAACGCTATTTTGGCGGCGACCCACTTTGCGATGTGAATTGTGTTGATGTTTTTAAGGCACTTCAGCAAGGCAAAAAATATGATTGGATCATTCTTGATTTGTTTAGTGAGTTAGAGCCACCTATCTTTTTATTTCAGCACCAGTTTTATCGACTACTCAGAGCAGCTATCAACGAAGGCGGCCGATTATATATTAACTTTCTAACCGATCATGAGTCGCAACTTAAACAGTTACAGCATCTGCTGATCACAAACTTTGGTAAAAAGCCTTTTATTGAGAAAGTGCCCGATTACGCCAACATTATCATTGAAGTGAAGCGCTAACTCCTTTCGTCTTGGTCATTATTCAACACTAAAATTAAACGTCACTGGGCCGTCATTTAGTAAACTAACCTTCATATCGGCGGCGAACTGCCCAGTTGCAACCGGTACGCCAATAGCTTTAGCTTGCGCGACAAAATATTCATATAATGCATTTGCTTGCGCTGGAGTGCCGGCACTTGAAAAGCTAGGTCTCATGCCCTTTTTTGTATCTGCGGCCAGCGTAAATTGCGAAACTACCAGCAGTTCCCCCTCAATATCTTTGAGGCTTAAATTCATTTTGCCATTTTCGTCAGTAAAAATACGGTAGTTACTAACTTTATGCAGCAGCTTGTCAGCGGTTTGCTCTGTATCGGTTTTCTCTACACCTAGTAACAGCAATATGCCTTGCTTGATCTGACCTACCACTTCTCCATCCACTTCAACCTTTGCTTCACTGACTCTTTGAATTAACCCTTGCACTTTTTACCTCATGTTTGCATTTAATGATGCTGGATTTTACACAGTAACAGATCGGTGGCCCGCCTGATAGCTTCAGCATAAGCGGGGTTAGCACAGCAATGACCAACCCCACTCAACACCAATAACTGTGCTTGTGTTTGTTGCGCCAATTGATGCACTGGCGCATATCGGCACATTAAATCATGGCGACTATGAATAAACCAAGTAGGTATCGACAGAAGTGACTCCGCATTGGTGATGATTTGCTGCGGATTAATAAAGCATTGGTGGCTAAAAAAATGCACCATCTGCTGAGCTTTGATCAACTGCTTATCTGCGCTACACAGCCTTATTCTTTGTGTATCGCACTGGTCGGTAATAAGAGTATCCCATTCAGCCCAGCGCTGAGCGGCTTTTCTTTGTAGTAGCTCGTCATTCCCAAATAATGCACCATGGTATGCAGCTAGTAGGGCTTGAGTTGACGCTGAAGAGCCTTGAGTAAACTCTTGATACTGCTCGGGGTAAGTTTGGGCTGGTGCACCAGTGTTACCGTATAGCCATTCGAGATCAGCATGCGTACCTAAGAAGCTAGACCATAGTACCATGCCCAATACACTGTCTGGATTAAGTTGTCCGAAAAGTAGGGCAAGCATAGCGCCAAAAGACTCCCCAGCAAGCACAATTTTTTCTAGCCCTAAATGCGCCTTGATTACCTGAATATCGCTGAGTAGGTATTGTGTGTTGATATGGTTAAAATCTGCTGGAGTCGAGCTGCCACAGCCCCGCTGGCTATACAAAATCACACGATATTTTTGTGGATTAAAGTAACCCAGTACATTGCATGAGTGGCCCTGCCCTGGGCCACCATGAAGCATAATAACAGGAACCCCATTACGGTTCCCGTACTCTTCGATACCTAGTTGGTGTCCTTCCCCTACCGCTAAATGGAAGCGACGTAACGCGTCGCCATGTTGATATAATAAGCTCATTATTCCCCCATGTGGGGCAGTAACTTGCCTGCTAACAGGTAAAAGTTAAAGTCCCTGTGCGTCTGGTGGGTCAAATTCCGAATTGGTATCTAGGCCTGCCTCTTCCATATCTTGAGTTAAACAGACAGTGAACTCTGCGCCAAGTAACACTACTATCCAAGACAAATATACCCATACAAATAAGATAGGCACCGTGGCCAGTGCACCGTAGATAACTTCGTAAGACGGAAAGTGGCTAATGTACAATGCAAACCCTTTTTTCGTCAGTTCGAATAATAGTGCCGCAAACAACGCCCCAGGCACCGCCGCTCGGAATGAAACACTCGTATTTGGTACTAAAGTATAGAGCATGATAAAGCCAACCATAGAAATTAAGTATGGCAGAACCTTGATGATAGCCCCACTAAATCCAGGGATCCCCTGATCTGCAAAAGAAACCAGTGATACAATATAAGATGTCATACCTATACTGGCTCCCAGTAAGACAGGGCCTAGGGTCAATACCATCCAGTAAATGGCAAATGAAATCATCAACGGTCGCTTCTTTTCTATTCGCCATATTCTGTTTAACGTAGTATCCACATTGCGGATCAGCAACAGCGCAATAACAGCTAAAAAGCTGACGCCGATCGCGGTCATTTGGTTAGCATTGCCAGTAAATGCGCTGATATGTTCTTTAATCGTGTCGCTCGAGGTTGGTACAAAGTTATTAAAAATAAAGTTTTCTATCGCCACTCGGGTTTCTTCAAACCCAGGGAAAGCAGAAAATATCGCAACACCTACTGCGACCAGAGGCACCAAAGAGAGTAGCGTGACATATGCCAAATATCCCGCATTAACGGTTATTTGGTCTTCAATACAACGCTTACTGTAGCGACGCCACCATTGGGGCTGAGAACGTAAAAACCGTAGTGCTACGACTTTCATCTCGGTTATTTTTTGCATCATATTTTAGTTAATATTCATGGATCACTTTACACATCATAACAATCCCATCCATAATTTATAGCGATAAATCATAAAATGACTGCGGTCAATTAATCACTTACTGATAACTCACCTTCTAAGCTCGGGAGTGCAAATGAAGAAACTCACCTTAAGCGCCGTATTGCTAATCATGCTCACAGGCTGTCAAAGTGCTTACTATGCAACCATGGAAAAGTTTGGTGTGCATAAACGCGAAATCTTGGTAGACCGAGTCGAAGAAACAAAAGAATCTCAAGAAGAGTCACAAAAAGAGTTTCAATCTGCCCTCGAAAGACTCACGACTTTAATAAACTTTGATGGTGGGGAGCTGCAAGAAGCTTACGACCTTTTAAATGACGACTATCAATCGAGCCTCGCTGCTGCCACTGAAGTTAGTAGTAATATAGATAAAGTCGAAGATGTTGCCAATGCGCTGTTTGACGAATGGCAAGATGAATTAGAACAATACTCAAGTGCTAAATTGAAGCGCGAAAGCGCCAGACAGCTAAGCCAAACGCAGCGTCAATTTGAGCGCTTGCTGCGCTCGATGCGTGGTAGTGAAGCTAAAATGCAACCGGTATTAGATTCACTGCAAGACAATGTCTTATACCTTAAACATAACTTAAATGCACAAGCAATCAGTGCAATCAAGGGTGAGTTTACTGGCCTTAAGCGTGACATTAGTGCGCTTATCGCCGACATGAATCGTTCAATTGAAGACTCGAATAAGTTTATTGCTGAAATGAATGCCAATAAAGCTGGCTAAGCCGATTTATTGTCAGTCTGAATAAATTAAAAGCCACACCTCAGCACTGAGTGTGGCTTTTTTACTCTTTTCACATAACCCTACTGAACTACTCTTGTTTTGGTGTTTCCATCAATAACTGCCAAGCAGCAGCCATATATGTTTGATACTGCCGTACAGGTGCCTCTTCCTGTTGCTCCTGATTAGTGACACTGGAGTCAACGCGGTAGCCATAAAACTGTTCACCACCAGATTGCTGCCAAATCAGCTCCTTATTTCTGATAGTCTTATATCCAAAAACATGCTCAGGCGTTTCAGCACGCACAAGTGAATGCCCAAAGCTAGCAAAGGGAGTATTTGACTGTGCAACTAAATCCATCACTGTTGCCGTGATATCCATATGTGAAGCGATATTGCGCTGACTTAATGCAGGGGAAATCCCCTTTCCTAACAGCAGAATTGGTACGTGAGTGAGCTCATATAAATTTGGCTTGCTATGAAAGTAGCGGCGACTGTAATGATCTCCTGTAATAATGAATAACGCGTCAGGGTACTTACGCTGCATCTTATCCACAAACTGTCCCATCATCTGATCTGAATACCAAAGATGCCCCAGTGTGTTGGCAGATAACACGTTATCATCCAGCGTCTGATATTGAGGTGGATACTCTCCATTTTTCCACGGATATTCACTATCGGACAAGTCTAAGTTAAACGGCCCGTGGTAACTGGTTGTCATGATTAAATTGAAACTATGCGCTGGTACAGACTGACTAACTAACTCAAACAATTGACCATCATCAACTCCCCAAACCCCTGCACTTCCTTTACCTCCCGCATTGGTGGCTGAATAAATATGATCTACACCATGCCTATCCATAAACTCACCCACAGTTTGCCAAGATAGCAGACCTCCGTAAAAGAACTGTGAGGTATAACCCTGCTCCTCCATTAGATGCACAATAGAGTAGTCGTCAGCAGAGCTTTTGAGACGGCTCATATTCACACCACTATACGGGATCCCTGTTACTAGACTAGACAAGGAGTTCATAGTACTAGACGCAGCCGGTATTGACTGCTCCACATAAATTCCTTGCTTTTTTAATCGGTGGAAATGCTCTGTTAATGCTAATCCCCGATACTTTGACTGCAATGGCCAAGAATCGAAACTTTCCATCACGATATAAAAAATGCGAGAAGGTTTCTCTATAAGCGGACCAATACTTTGGGTGTAATTACTTTCCCTCACTTTGTTAACTTCACGCAGGTCGGCCAAGTAAGGGTTGTCCTTTGCTGCATTAAGTTGATTCAAGTCTTGGTAATCTTTGATCGCATAGAAGAAGCTACGAAATGGGTTGATCACTAAGTTGTTTACAAATGGATCTGTGGTAACAGCCGACCACTTTCTTGAGGCAGGTCTTGAGTCGAACGACCCTCGAGCGGCACAAATAAACAAAACAAAGACGAGTATTGAAATAATGCCTTGTTTAGCTTTGCTTTTAGGACAGATATTGATAATTAATCGATAGCTTCGTCTATCCACAAAACGAGTCCAGACAGTCACTGCACACAACAAAATGATGACACTAACTAAACTCCCCCATGGTTTGTATTGCTGGATAGCAGTACTGACAATGGCTTGCTGATCATCATAAAGTCCTTCCAGCATAAAATAATTATACTGGGACCCATACTCGCTAATGTACGTGACCCCACATACTCCTAACAACACAAAAGCGCTGAGGTAAATCATTCCTGTAATAATGCGTACTTTCTTGACCCAATGGGGTAAGCGTAAAGGCTGTAAAAAGCAATTCAGTAAAAATGGGATTGCAAGACAAACACCAGCCGCAGAAGAATCGAATTTAAACCCAGTGGCCAAGGCATCGAACAGCTGGTCACTGGTCAAATTTGGCGAGATTTTTTCACTAAAATAGACCAAATAGAAGAGCCGGAATGACATAAGTAAAAACACGCCACTGATCCATAATTGAAATATTTTCAGACTCTCGGTTATAAACGCGTGCCAGCGGCTACTTTCAGGCATCATAGATGTAGTTTGCATTAAAAATCCTTCGCAACTATTTAGGCCTAATTGTACCAATTACAAAAACCAAAAATAAGCGCCCCCCCCTCAAAAAAAACAATTATTACAAATTAATGACTGCCTGATTTATAACGATATGCTTAGAAATAAAGCAAAGACTCTTCAAAATTCTCCCCCTTCTCCAGACAAAATGAATAGTACTAAGGTACTAATAGATAATCTTGTAGTTGCTATTATTATTGACTTAAAGGAGGTACTTAAGTCGTGCCGTTTGTCTTTTCAATGGCTAGTTGAGCTTGTGAAAACCCGAATAGGGCTAACTTAATGACTTGATGCGGGTTTAGAAATACCCTATAACAATCAATACGAGGAGATAAGTAAGGATGTCACAGGTGCAAGCAATTATCGCCGATGACCACCCATTGTTTCGCAGCGCACTTAAACAAGCTGCAGCAAAGGCGATTAGCCAAGACCCAATAAAAGAAGCCAGTACCCTAGACTGCCTTTTCAATATGTTGATTGAATACCCAGAAACCGAGTTAGTGTTTTTAGACTTGTCTATTCCGGGTGCCAAAGGCCTAGAAGGTCTTGCTAGGCTGCGAAATCAATATCCTGATATTCTAGTGATCATGGTATCGGCTAATGAATCCATCAACACTATTAGTCAATGTATCGCGTTAGGTGCAAGCGCTTATATTCCTAAATCCTCTTCTTTAGAAGTGATCAGCGATGCGATCCAACAGGTTATTGAAGGTGAAACTTGGCTCCCTGAGGTTCTAGATATTACACCGGAAAGTACTACAGAGCAGGCTCAATTCGCGCGCAATTTAGAAAAGCTGACGCCGCAACAATATCGCGTGCTCGCAATGATCGCTGACGGTTTGTTAAATAAGCAAATTGCCTATGCCATGTCGGTGCAAGAAACCACTATTAAGCAGCACGTTTCAGCTATTTTAAAAAAGTTGAACGTATACAACCGCACCCAAGCAGGCATTTTATTTAATCAACTCACAACTGATGTCCATAGCGAGGTTCAGCCTAGTCCCTAATACCATTGGATCAATTTAAGGGAGTAAATCAGACTCTCGCTGTGTTGAAAATTTCTCATTGAGCATTAATTATTGCTTGTCGGTATGGCCGTCGCCACTTTACCGTGAGCAAGGCGCGCTAGTGGAGTTATCGATAAGGTTTCTTCGCCTCAAAATAGCTCACTTAATTCAGCTAACTAGTATAACAACCACCTCGCTTTATGCGCTATAAACTCAGGTTACTGCATCAAGCGTTTTAACATCCGCTTCAGGGCCGGAGTTTTTAGCGGCTTGTACAGAAGCGGTATACCAGCATCACTCACCTGTTCACGGATCGCTTCATCGTGATTAGCGGTATTGATGATAATTGGCATATTATCAAGCTGCAGCGCTGCGATAACTTCCAGCCCAGTGACATCATGATCGAGCTGGTAATCGGCAATAAGGAGGTCGGCTTGCTCAGTTTCAACCAACTTGGTAAGTTCAGCCTTATCTTTTGCACATGCCACATCACACCCCCAACTACGCAAAACCTGAGACAGGGCTTCCAGTGCATGAATGTCATTATCCAAAACCCAAATAGACAAGCCAGCTAACTGCGTATCTCTGCCACTTTTCTCTGGTGATATTTCAGGCCTCTTGACGCTTTGCACTCCAAAACTTGGGAGTGTTAGTGTAAATTGTGTGCCTTTGTTAAGCTGCGATCCCAGCGTCAGCGGAATGTCTAATACTTCACAGATCCGTTTGCTAATCGCCAGTCCAAGTCCTAACCCTTGTGCTAACTCCTTGGTGTGTAATTGTTTGAACTCTTGAAATATAGCGTCTTGATCTTGCTTAGCGATACCAACGCCAGTGTCTTCAACAATAATAGAAACACAACTCCCTTGGCACTGCGCAATTAACCTCACCGTGCCTGATTCTGTATAACGAATAGCATTGCTCAGTAAGTTTCCTAACACCCTTTTCAATAATGCCTTATCAGTCTGTAATAACACATCTATAAACTTAGTCTCGAACTGCAACCCTTTATCTTTAGCCACAGCGCCATACTCATTGATTAACGGCTCTAATAATGACGACAATGCAAAGCGAGAACGATTCACTTTAAAAGCCCCAGCTTCTAGCTTTGTTAGCTCCAAAATACTGGACAGTAACTCCTCAGCACTCGCGAGCGAACTTTTGATACTCATTGAAAGCTCTGCCAGTTCTGTGCCCTGTGCCTTCTCGCTCATCAGTGAACAAAATAGACTTGCAGCATTAAATGGTTGTAATAAATCATGACTGGCCGCAGCAAAGAACCGTGTTTTACTTTCAGTGGCTTGCTCGGCTTGGCGCTTTGCCACTGTCAGTGCCTGATTGGTTTCAATCAACTCTTTGGTTCTGGCTGCTATTTTTTCTTCTAGATTGACATTCGCTTGTTCCAATAAGCTTTGCTGTTTTACAAACTCAGTGATGTCAGTGTAAGTAGTAACAAAGCCACCTCCTGGCAACGGATTCCCTTGCATCTCAAATACCCGACCATCATGGTGTTCCCGACGATAACGATAGCGATTGCCTCTGCGTAAATGCGACAAGCGCTTATCGACTTGAAGCTCAATATCTCCATCACCAAACAATCCTCGCTCAGCATTGTATCGGATCAGCTCAGCCACAGGGCGGCCAATAAATAAGGCTTGCTCAGGGTAATTAAACATTTCTGAATAACGTTGATTCCATGCTACCAGCTGTAATTGGCTATCTACTACACTGATCCCTTGGCTAACATTTTCAATGGTTGACTGGAGTAAATCTCGATTAAAGCGTAAAACTTGTGAGGCCTCATCTACAAACTCCGCCACCTGTTCAAGTGGCTGACGCTTTTCATCCTTCGCAACGTCAAGAATTAACTTCGCCGATGCCCCGCCAACGAGTGTCGACATCTCTTGCTCTATCACTCTTTCCACTGCTGAAGGTGCAGGCTGCTTCCAACTCGCCTGCTCTTTTGGGAAATGCTCCATAACCAGTTGCTGCGCTCGAGCTTGGTCGCTAAATCGCTGTAATAGAGTGGCAAGGTCGTGATAACTCAATGGCGTCATCGTTGACATAGGAGGCCTTGAAAACAAGATAAACTTGTTACTTTGTAAGCGCTCCGCCAACCTTGCTGATGAGAAAAAAGGAACGAGAATATAAACCAAGAGGTTGGCAGTAAGTGAAATCAGTACCGATTGGCTTGTAGGATCTAGCCCTAATGCAAATAAGTCATAAGGTGCTAGCCAACTAATCTGCATCGGCCCCGCACTTAACCAATGACTATCAAAGTTAAAGCCACTTACTAAACTAGGAAGTAATAACGTATAAAACCAAATAGTAAAACCAGTGAGAATGCCCAGCTGGGCACCTTTACACGATGCTCTGCGCCACCACAGCCCGATGATCATAGCCGGTGCAAATTGCGCTACCAATGCAAACGACATAAGTCCCATGTTCGCTAAGGTATTTCCTTCAGCAAGCACTCGATGACTGGCATAACTTAACAACAATATAAATACAATGACGATCCGCCGAGCATTAAGCAAATTGAATTTAGACAAACCTCTGTGCTTAGTGTTTAGCTGAGAGCGACGCAATAAAAACTGATTGATAAAGTCATTGGTGATCATAATGGAAAGCACTATGGTAGAAACGATCACCATACTAGTTGCCGCAGAAAAGCCACCAAGAAAGCTAACCAATGCAATGGTTGGGGCATCAGCAGCCAAAGGAAGTGCCAACATAAAGGTGTCATAACCAATATCTTGCCCATCAAAATAAATGAGGCCGGCATATGCAATGGGGAGAATAAACAGATTGATCAGCAACAAGTAAATCGGGAATAACCATCGCGCGGTGTTAAATTGGTTTTCTTCATCATATTCAATGAAAGCAGTATGAAACTGACGAGGTAAACACAACGTTGCGAGCACGCCCAACAGTACGTGTACTAAATAAACATAAGTTGGACTGGAAGTTTCGGCAATTCTCGCCGTGATGTCTTGTTGCTCAACCTGGTTGAATAAATTGGTTGGTGAATCAAACAAACTAAAGCAAACAAAAACTCCCACCGCGACAAAGGCGAGGAGCTTAATAAGGGACTCAAAAGCAATTGCAGTCATCAGCCCAGGGTTATGTTCACTAGGCCGGAGTCGGCGAGTACCAAATAGAATCGCAAAAAGCGCCAGTAACAAAGTAATATAAAAAGTACTATCTTGCCAAAAAGCGACGTTTTCCCTTTCTATTCCTTCGGTTAACATCGAAATACTGGCACTGGTGGCATTCAGTTGAAGAGCGATATACGGCACAACCGCAATGACTGAAATTAAAGAGATTAACCCAGATAAACTAGAAGAATTCCCGTAGCGCGTGGCGATAAAGTCAGCCATGGATGTAAGTTGTTGCTGACGGCAGATTTCAGCGATACGAGTAAAGACCTGCCAGCCGAAAACAAACAGCAAGATGGTTCCAACATACGTGGGAGCTAACCACCACCCGTTATTTGCTGCCTGCTCAGTCGTGCCGAAAAATGCCCAAGAGGTGCAGTACACACCCAGCGACAAAGCATAAGTAATTTGTTTCGCATGATAAGAACGAAATTTAGCACTTGCTTTATCTGCTCCCCAAGCAATCGTAAAAAGCAATGCTAAATACAACAATGCTATCAGGCTGATCAATCCAATTGAAAACATAACTGTGATGATTTTTTTATCGTTTACCCTAGCATAACGACTACACTGAAAAAAAACAGCGCACTTTAGTGCTATCACATTAAAATTCAATTTACCTAAATAATAAAATCTACATCAAACAATAAATCCCAAGCACTAACTTAAGCCCTAAAACCTTATTTATTCCTTAGGACTTAGGAACTATTTGGTTTTCCTTTTTTTTCGTTATGATGGTTATTTGGCAATTAAAAATTATTGCCAAATACGCAAGTAATGCTTGTAGGTTTTCAGTATGGAGTATTACTGACTCAATTAAAATAAAGTTACTCAGGTGCGTTCTATGCTTAAAAACTTGAAACTGAGCCAGCAGTTATCGGCTTCATTCGGGATCATGATAGTACTCATGATCGGTTTGTCGACTCTGGCATATACAGGGCTAACGGGCGGTTACACAAACTTTGTGGAGTATCGAAACCTAGCTCGCTCAAGTAATGCCGCCAGTGGGTTAGAAGCTGACTTACTCACAACACGAATCAATGTCCTCAATTATTTAAACCAACATAATAAACAACAAGCCGAACTATTTGATAAACAAATAGACGCCCTGAAAGTATACCTCTCTAATGCCAAAGAAATTGCCAGAAGCGAGGAAAATATGCAGCTACTTGAGCAGAGTCATAGCGTTTTACTCCAATATGAAGCAGCTTTCAGACAAATTGTGGCACTATTTGGCCGTAGAGATACCATTGTAAAAAGTACATTAGATCGAATTGGCCCGACAATGAGAGAGAATATTACTCAGCTCGCCCAGCAGAGCGCGAGTGATAAAAGCTTAGCAGGGTTAGAAAAAGCAGAAGCGATGCAAGAAAAGCTATTATTGGGCCGGTTATTCGTGACTAAGTACTTAGTCGACAACCGAATACAGGATTTTGAGAATTCGATGAGTGAGTTTCAGCAATTAAATTCACTCATCGCTCAAACAAGGCAAATCCTAAGCAATGATACGGGAAAACAATTACTGCAAGATACAGCACAACTTAGCGAGCAATATATTCAAGGTATTAAAGAAGTACGAGATATTATAGAAGAACGGAATGAACTGATTAACCAAGCATTCAACCCAAGCGGTCAACAAATAGCCGGCTTTCTAAAGCAAATTAAGCTTGATATTAAAAGTGAACAAGATGCGCTAGGACCCCTTGCACAAGCGCAAAGTGAGCAGACGATCAGTAACATCGTTATTGTAGCCATCTTTATGCTGATTATTGGCTGTTTTTTTAGCTGGTATATCACTCGACTAATTAAAGCCCCGATAGGAGGCGAGCCACAAGAAATTGCTGATGTTGCCTCCCGTATTGCTGAAGGTGACCTAACCATTGAATTCAATAAAAGCGAGTCTGCAACCGGGATTTATTTGGCTATGCAAGATATGGGGGACAGATTAAAAGCCATAATTGCAGAGATCCAAAGCTCTACAGGGGCATTATCCAGCTCTTCTGAAACGCTCAGTGCAATAACGGCACAATCGAAGCAAGGTGCCGACAATCAAATGGAGCAATTAAGTCTTAGTGCAGTGTCGATGAACGAGATGGCCGCGACCATTGCCGAAATAACACAAAGTGCTCAACTTGCGGCAGATGCAGCAACCGATGCAGATGCACTCTCCACTTCCGGTGGCGAAGTCGTCATTGAAACACAGCAAGCCATGAAAGATTTAGTCAAAAAAATAAATAATGTCAGCAAAACAATCGAACACTTAGAAAAAGAAACAGAGTCTGTCGGTAGCATTTTAGATGTCATAAGAGGGATTGCTGAGCAAACGAACTTACTTGCACTTAATGCAGCTATCGAGGCCGCCAGAGCGGGAGAACAAGGCAGAGGGTTTGCAGTTGTCGCCGATGAAGTTAGAAGCCTAGCAAGTCGTACACAACAAAGCACAGATGAAATTCAGGAAATGATTTCTAAGCTACAAAATGAAGCGAAGCGCTCAGTCACTATGATGCGAGAAAATGTTCAAGATGCAAAAGATACTGCAAATAAGTCCGCCAAGACAGAGGAGCTGTTAACCTCTATCTCCTCAGCCATTAGTACGATCAAAGACATGAACTTACAAATCGCTAGTGCCTCTGAAGAACAAAATACCGTTACACAACAAATCTCACAAAGTGTTACCGAGATCAACGAAACAGCGCAAGAGACGACCATAGGAGCCGAGCAAGCTTCAACAGAGGCACTCTCTCTACTCACGTTAGCAAGAACGTTAAATAAATCAGTGAGCAGCTTCAGGCTTTAAACAATTGCACTTGTCTCAAGCACGGTAATAGCAAAATAGTTTGAACCATTCCCACTTGGGAGTGTATACACATAAATCGGCGGGTAAACCGCCTCCTACCCTGCTGAGACTGGTGGGAGCGAGTTTATCTCGCGAGGTGTTTGTTTTATCTTTGGCACCTTCGACTCGAATGTGTATGCACACAAATCGGCGGGTGAACACCATGATGAGGCTCTGG
>NZ_NKHF01000075.1 GCF_002744175.1 Pseudoalteromonas piscicida | reverse complement strand
CCCCCTGGTAGGAGCCGCTTTAAGCGGCGAGCCATGAAAAGATCGCGTCCTACTTGTGAACAGCTTTTCTAGTTTATAACTAGTTTAGGTAGGCTTTAAGCATCCACACCAGCTTTTCCTGCTCTTTGATGTAGTCACTCATGAGGGCTGCTGTCCCTTCGTCTTCAGCGTCTCCTGCTTGTGCTAATATCTCGCGCTGCATTGAAATAAGCGTTGTATAGCCATCTAGCAGTGTTTCTAAAGCTTGTGTACCGTCGCTGATACCTTTGGCTTCATCGATCTTGCTGGTTTCCAAGTAATCTGAAAAAGCATGTAGCGGATTCCCTTCAATCGTCAGAATACGCTCTGCAATTTCATCTACTTTCTCGAGTAGTAGTGTGTAGATTTCTTCAAATTTCAGGTGTAACTCAAAAAACTCACGACCTTTGATATTCCAGTGAAGACCTCGGGCATTCATATATTGAATTTGATAACTGCTTAACAAGGTGTTGAGAGAAGTTACTAAAGCTTGGCTTTTATCTTTGTCTAAACCGATAGAATTAATGTTTGTCATGCGATGCTCCTTGTTGATTTACAGTTAGTATGGCGCAACCCTGTGGGATTGCCCAATGATTAAAATCAAAGTGTTTAATCGAAAAAATCAATCATTAGAATAAAAACATATTAAATATTAATACAATATGACGTTGGGATAGTCGTACGAAAAAACAAGCTAAGAAGCTAAAAAAACCTATTTAATGCAGTTGTAAGACATAGCGGCTGCTAGAGAACTGGCTAGATAAGGAGATAATGTAATGTGATATTAAAAACAATGAGTTACCTCACTTCTTATCCAAACCTAAGGTTATTTAGTGGCTTGAAGTTAGGAGCGTATCGAGGGAATAAAGCCTGCCAACTTTGCCCAAAATAGGAGAAAGACTGAGTGAAATTTGATCCAAAACAAAGGTTTAAGGGGGTGTGCATTTTGGCGTTTTTAAAATTGATTTAGGTCAAAATATCACCGTTACATAAGCGCATAATTATTTCATCAAGACACGAAAATAAAGTGTCTCACTACTTGAGGAAATGAGTATGAAAGGCAAAACACAGTCCGAACATAAAATGGAAATCGTGGTCGTTGTTATCGCTTTAGTGGCTTTTGTTGTTGGATTAGTTGGTCACTTAGCTGGTGCAAGTATCGCGAATTCAGATACCTTTGGTTATATCGCTGCACCAGTACCTCTATTGGTTGGCCTGATCGCAGTGATAGCTTACAAAGTGGCTGCTAGTGCTGAGCATTAAGGCTTCTCAAGCAGCGCACAAATGTAATCCATAACCGCACGGGAATATATTAAGCTGGTGTGGCTGAGATGAAACACCTTATGCTCGGCCATGCCGTTAAGCTTTGTCTCTTCTAGCAATACCGTTCCGTCAGATTGACTACCTTTTTGTAGTAAGGGCATGAGCCCGATTGGTAAGTCACCTGCGATACTATATAGCTTGGCTTCAAAGGGCCAATCTTGGTTGCTAGAGAGTAAAAATTCCACACTGTTTTTTAACAGTAGCTCCAGTCCTTTGTCATGCATATGTTTGGCAATGGTACTGCCCTTATGTGGTGTTCCAAGTGTCACCACTTTTTTTACTTGCTTACTCGCTGCGGAGCCTCGCTCAAGATAAGCACGAGCGACTAATCCGCCCATTGAATGGCAAACGAGCGCAGCAGGGCTGTCGGCAATAAAGCGATCTATCGACGCGCAGATTTCATCAATATTCGGCGTGAGCGTGTTGTAACTCAAATTAAGTATGCGATAACCAGATTTTCCCAATCTTGCACTGAGTGGTTTCATCACAAAGCCAGACATATATAAGCCGTGCAATACAACAATGCACTCAACTTGTTTGGTCGCGCTAATATCGAATGGAACAGGAGAGTGGTTCATGTCGCTCCTTAAAACGTGAATACCTCAGAACCTAGCCTGAGTGTATCACCCTCACTTGAATACTTGATGTATAAATCGGACCAAATAAATAAATTATTTATCGTCTTAGGCGTGCGATTAGTCGAATTGCCATTCGTGCTTGTAGTCATATCGAAAGCCAACCGAAATAGAATCCATATCCACTTGATTATCAAAAGACTTATTTAAATACTCAAGGTGTACTCGAAGTGGAGGTGTAGGAAGCCACTCAAGCGTTAGGTTATAGCCATCATAACTTTGATTAAGTGGGTCGTGGCGATAGTAACCATCATCAAAGTTAAAGTACCCCGTTTTCAACTTGTAGTGTTTGGCAAGCTGGTAAGCAAAAGAAACATCAAAAGTATGCCCTTGTCTTGAGTCCAAGGCACCGACGCGCTCATAATCCTTATCCTGATAGGCCATTGCAGCATAAAAACGTGGGGTAAATTCATATGCGAGTGATCCAGCCCAAATCTGATTTTCACCAATCGCTTGTTCATTGTCATATACGTCGTTTTGTTGATAAGTAATGGCAGCGTGAAGACCTGCTTGGTCGTAACTTAATCCGGTATTGAATAGGTCGGTTTGATTATCGCCTTTGTCACCATTGAACTGACCAGCAGCGATAAAGGTCATCGGTCCAAAGCTATATCTGTAGGTCACCAAGTTGTCGACGAAGAAGATGCTTTCAGGGTCGTAGGCAAAGGGACTACTCGCATGATTAAAAATATCAACGTATTCAGCAATAAATAGGTACTGAGCGGGCCTTTGCTTGCCAATGCCAAAACGCCCAAAAGGAGTGCCTAGTGCTGTATAAGCGCGGCGCGACTTGCCAAAGTTCCCCTCGTTTGCGAGGTCAATACCCCATTCACCATGTAGTTCTGCCTGCCATCCGGGCATAAATTCATGGGTGACCTTAATTCCAGCATGAGATAAGGCATCGCGGACATCCCAATTACTCTCGCTGTCCTCATTGATCAAACCGAGTGTCGGTCGCACTGTTGCATAGGTATTGAGCGTTGTTTTTGGTGAAAAAGCAGTAACACTTACAGGGTCTGACTGTGACGCTTGCTGAGTTTCCGGTGCGGGTTTTTGCGCTTGTGGCTGTGCATTTTGTGCCATAAATCGTGCTTTTAGTTCTGCCAGTTGGTTTTCAAGGTTTTGAATATCAGCCATAGTGACAGGGCGATTGGTGGCCAAAGTGACAGATGATGTCAGTAAACAGGCAAGGCCAATTAGAGTGGTTGAGGTATTTAAGGTAAAATGCATGGTTTTTACTTCGCTCAGTTGCCATTAATCGAATTATAGACAACACTTTCGATATTCGAACGCTTTTTGTTCAGGTTGTTGAAATATGAAGATCCGCACTAAGTTTTCTGTGGCATCTGCCATCGTGATCCTGTTGATCATCTCTATCACGACGTTATCTACTTATTGGTTTGTTAGTAACTCGGTAAAAGCGAAAACACACGCTTATGTGACGGACAGCACACAACTGCTAGCGGTAAGTATTGAAAACTGGTTAGCGGCCAAAGCCAATCAAATTGCTGTGATTAAAAGCCAGCTCGAGCAAGATTTCAGCGATGATAATTTCCAAAAGTTGCTTAATACCCCAGTGTTAAAGCAAGAGTTTTTACTCGCTTTTGGCACCTTAGCCACAGAAACTGGGCTCAGATCGAACAATCCTGCCCGTAAAAATCCCCCTGGCGTAGACTTCAGAGAGCGAGCTTGGTATCAGCTTGGTAAAAACCAAAATAAAACGGTTTACACCAGCCCATATACGGACGCGGCGACAGGAGAGTTATTACTATCTGTGGTATCTCCTGTTGTAGCGGAAGGTCGGTTTAAAGGCGTGATTGGTGGCGACTTAAGTCTTAAAACCATTGCCAGCAGTGTTAATCAAGTTAACTTCGACAATACTGGGTATGCGTTTTTAGTCGACAAATCGGGTAATGTGATTTCACATCAAGATGTCGCTCTCAATGGCAAAAAGCTACAGCAAGTGTATGCTAATTTGCGCTTAGATAATATTGATCAACTCCAAGAAGTGGATACCAAAGATGGTAGCAGGTTGTTCTATTTACACTCTTTAGACAATACCTTTGGCACCGATTGGTATTTAGCGGTGCTCATAGACAAAGCCAAAGCCTATAAAACCTTAACGGAAATTACCCTCAACTCGTTAGTTATTGCTATTTTGGCTGTGTTTATCGGTGTGTTATGTGTAAGAACATTAGCTATCCATCTGTTGAAACCACTTAATGATTTAGAGTCAGCGATTACGGGAATGGCAAGTGGAGGAGGAGATCTTACGAAACGATTAAAAATCGTAAATGAGGATGAGTGCGGAACGGTAGCGCGGCAATTCAATTTGTTTTTGGGCTTTTTACATGGCCTTGTGAGCAGCGTTAAAGAGCGCGCCGACGATGTGGTTATTAGCAGTGATGCAGCTAAGGAATTGTCGACTCAATCATCTAAAAAGTTGGACCAACAGGTAAGCTTAATTGAAAACCTTGCCACGGCAATGAACGAAATGAGTACAACTTCAACGGAGATAGCCGGCAATGCCCAGCAGGCGGCAAGTTCTATCACTTCGGTCAATGAGAAAACTTCAGAAGGGCGTGATATCTTTTTCCAAGCTCGAGGGCAGATCAACGCCTTGGCAGATGACATCACCGCATCTTACGAGCTCAGCACGCAACTGGCTGAATACAGTCAGAGCATTGAAAATATTTTGTCCGTGATTAACGGCATTGCGGAGCAAACTAACCTATTGGCATTAAACGCTGCTATTGAAGCTGCAAGAGCAGGTGAGCAAGGACGCGGATTTGCCGTTGTTGCCGACGAAGTTCGCTCATTGGCATCCAAAACGCAAGAATCTACGACTGAAATCAAATCCATGATAGATCAAATCCAAGTATCTTCCACGCAAGTTCAGCAGGCCATGGGGAGTAGTCGAGACAAAACCCAGCTATGTGTCTCACAAACTGAGCAAGCAACTGAAATGCTTGAAGAAATCTCAGAGGCCGTCAAAGAGCTGATGGACCGTAATATTCAAATTGCGACCGCCATCGAGGAGCAAAGTGTCGTGATTGAAGAAATAAATAAAAACACTATACATATCAATGATATTAGCGTGGAAGTTGGCCACTTCTCAGGCAAGCAATACAGCGCCAGTGAAGAGCTTGCTAACAATGCCCATGAGCAAGAAACGTTACTGTCTAAGTTTACTTTGTGAGCTGAGCTTTAAAGTATTAGTTAACCTGAGATTGGGATAAAAAAGAGCTAATCAATTGTTTTTTAAAGCATATTAAATTGGTTTATAAAAGGGATAAATTAGCTTTGCTGTGGAAGCTACAAAAAGTAAGGCTTTTTACAAGTCGTATCGACATCTCACCTCATAAGCAGCTTTTGAATCGTCGTGCTAACAAAGCCATTAACCCAATGCTTTTAATTTATAGTAGAATAACCTCTTTAGTGACGTGGTACTGCTGCTGTATTAAAAGCGCTTAGTACCCTATGTTGTATCCTACACTTATCAATCTCTTTGAATTGGTGTCGTCTTGGCTTTGGTAAGTGTTGAAAAATATACAACATATGAGCTTTTAAAGTTAATTAATACAGGTGGTTAGAATGGCAATACAGTGGTTCCCGGGGCATATGAACAAGGCGCGCAATGAGATCAAAGAGATCATGCCGCAAATGGATGTCATTATTGAAGTACTGGATGCGCGTATTCCCTACAGTAGTGAGAACCCAATGGTATCTGCGCTTCGTGGTGATAAGCCTGTTATCAAAATTATGAACAAGGCTGACCTTGCCGATCCTGAACTAACTAAGCAGTGGATGGAATATTTTGAGCGTGAGAGCGGCGTAAAAGCGCTGGCGTTTGGTCATGATAAGGCAAATGAAGTGCAGCGTATTAATGCGCTTTGTAAAAAGCTTGCGCCGCACAAAGTTGGCCAAGATAAGCAGCTTAAAGCCATGATAATGGGTATTCCAAATGTGGGTAAATCAACACTCATTAATACATTAGCAGGGCGCATTGTTGCAAAAACGGGTAATGAGCCAGCGGTTACTAAGGCGCAGCAACGCATCAAACTCGACGATGGCATTATGCTGTACGATACGCCGGGTATGTTGTGGCCAAAAGTAGAGAATGAAAACTCTGGCTATCGTTTGGCTGCAACGGGCGCTATTCGTGATACCGCTATTAACTATGAAGAAGTGGCGAGTTACACCGCTGAATATCTCTTAAGTGCATACCCTGCGCTTTTAAAAGCACGTTATAAGATTGACGAGTTGCCGGATTGTGACTGGACCTTTATTGAAATGGCCGGTCGTAAGCGTGGATGCGTAAAAGGTGGTAATCAGGTTGATACGCATAAAATGTCAGAGATCCTTATCAATGAATTACGCGATGCTATTATTGGCCGTATTACCATGGAAACACCACACATGCGTGAAGCAGAAGAAGAAATGGTGGCTGAGCTGAGAGCGCAGGCTGAGGCTAAAAAGGCGGCGCGAGAGGAAGAAAAGCGTCAACGCCGCGCACGAGCACGCAAAAATCGCCGTTAAGCGGCGAATTTGGTTTGATTTCTTCCTTGTTTGGCTTGGTAAAGCGCGGCATCGGCGCGCTTTATAAAGCCGTCTTCAGATTCATCAATATGGTATTGAGCAGCACCAATACTAACAGTCACTTTCACTTCACATTCTGCTTGTTCTAGCGCGGCATGGATCTTCTCTGCAATGGCTAAGCCCTGATCTAAATTTGTTTTTGGTAACAACACCATAAACTCTTCACCACCCCAACGGCATAACATTCCGCGGTTGCCAATTTGGCGTTTACATACAGCGGCAAAGCATTGCAGCACTCTATCTCCAATCACATGACCATGTTGATCGTTCACTTGCTTAAAATGATCGATATCCATCATCAACATCGCAACCGGCGTGGATTGATTGCGTGCTTTTGCAAGGTGGTGCTGTAACTGTGGCTCAAAGGCTTGGCGATTAAAAGAGTCGGTTAGCTTGTCATATGTTGCCATTTTTTCGAGACGTTTTTGATAATGATTAAAAGTCAGTTGTGCAACGGCCAATATCAGTATAGTAACAAGGCTTCCAACCCATAAATTGGTAGTTAGAATATCATCGATGCCGCTGGATTTATCAATACTTTGCTCCACAATTAAATACCAACCTATGCTTTCTAAATAGCGAGAATGGATAAACTCTGCGTGGGCATCGGTTTCTTGTCGAAATTGATACTCAGCTTGATTCAGAAGCGACGCTGCTTGCGTTGGAAAGCGGTCATGGATACTGGTGCCAGATAGAGCATTATCGTTAAAGAATAACAATCGGCCTTTATGGTCGATAAAATAGAGCTTGCGAGCATAGCTATTTTCGTATTGTTCAATTAAGCGATGTAAGTCGGCTAATAGAATTCCTACACCAACTACGCCAATCACACTGTCATTATGTATTACCTTATGATTGACATACACAATGGCTTCGTTGTTATCTCGTGGATCTATATCTACATTTAGTGCGTACTCGGTGTCACGGTGTAAGCTTTCTCGATACCAATCATTTTGTTTTGCACGGATATCCAGCTGCTCAGTTTTGCCGTTAAAGTGATAATAAGTAAGGCTGTTATCGTCGACCAAAAAGCTGGTTTTTGCGTGATGCAAGGTGCGTGTATCTTCTAAATAGCTGAAGATTACCTCAGGGTCTTTGTGCTCTGATAATAACCAGCGCTTAATAAAGATGTTATGGGCCATTTGCTGAGAGACAACAATGGGCGCTTGTAGGCGCTTTTGCAAGTCTAAATCAATGAGGTGACTGGTAAGAGGTAGTGCATCGTCGCTGATCCCTTTGTACAGAGATTGTTTAGCATGCTCGATACTGATCCAGCTGGTGAAAATAAATCCAACTAACAGTAGCAGGCTTAACAACATATTGTAGCGATAGCGTCGAGCGTTCATATTATTGTTATCTTTCGAAAAATAAAATAATACTGGCTTTGGGAACAGAAAACGATTACAGCACATTACATTCACAAGAGGGGGAGGCATAAAAAAAGCCCTGAGCAGGGCTTTTTGATTTCATATCTACCGTCACCGATATGAGCAATGTAGCAAGTAATGGTTGCCAGTGACACGCATCAAGGGGCGTTGTAGCACGTCACCGACAACACGATTCAGGGTCGAATCAACAGAGAACATGTGTTCTTGTTGATATTGATTATCAATTAGATTTAACCTGGCGTCAATAGCTTTTTGAAAATAATTCTCATTAATGTTTGTCGAATTTGGGGCATAAAAAAAGCCCTGAGCAGGGCTTTTTAAGTTCATATCTACCGTCACCGATATGAGCAATGTAGCAAGTAAATTGTGAGAATAAACTTAGTCAGGTTTAGGGGTGACTGAGTTCAGTTTATTCAAGCCTTATACGTAGGCCAGACGTGTTTCAGGGTCAAGAAACAAACTAGAGTACTTCAGCCAAATTCGTGAGTACATCAGGTAAATAGCGCTTTACCAATATTTACGCTTCTTACTAAGTTGGCTAACAACACGTTTCCGTCTTGTTGATATTGATTATCAATTAGATCTAACTATGAGTCAATACTTTTTTGAAAATAATTCTCATTAATGTTTTGAACCTTGCTAGACGTAAAGTTCAGGCATAAAAAAGCCCTGAGCAGGGCTTTTTGATTTCATATCTACCGTCACCGATATGAGCAATGTAGCAAGTAAAAAGTGGCGTTAGCGCTTAAATACGAGGAGCAATGCAAGTGCCAGCTAACGACCGAGGTAGTTATGGATACCAGCCCAGTTTCGGGTCAAGAAACTATTGTAATAACAAGTTGAGCCGTCACTCTCGCCTTGTTGAGATTGATTATCAGTTAGATTTAAGCTCCTGTCAACAGTCTTTTTGAAAATAATTCTTATTTAGATCTAAGTGGTTGTAATTTGTTCGTTTTTTAATTAATTGAAGTGGTTGTATACAGGAGGTAATAATAAGTTGAGCGGTGTGCGCACAGACTTGAACCTTTGAGTGAGATGATAGGTCAAGATTTAAGTCTATAAATCATGCTTTATTATTAACATCTCCGTTCTTTTTTTGCCTAACTCGTTATTACATCTTACTTTTTGTGGCTTTATGTTCATTTTGGTCATGATTTTTATGAGCAAAAAGCGTTTTAGTCAATTTAATCAACTTATCTCCGCAATCTATAGTTAATTGTGGGTTAACAATAAGCTCTTACTTGATAGCAGGTTGTAGTCGCTAGTCACAATACGTTTAAGACAAATGAGTACAGAGCAATGAAAACAATATTAAAACCAATTGCTGCAATGTTACTAGTTGCAGTAACTGCTAGTCCCGTTTTAGCACAACAAGATGAGCCTTTAGCTAGTAAGGTTGCTAAGCTAAAGGAGCAAGTAAAGAAGTTGCAATCTAACAAATCATTCAATTTAGAGTTTGGTGGTCGGGTTCAGCTCGATTTTAATCACTTTAGTGGGGCATACAGCGCCGATAATAATGGTGATGCCGCCAGCGACTTTTTTCCTCGCCGCATTCGTACCTATGTGGAGAGTGATCAAGGGGACTGGGAGCACAAGTTATTACTAGACTTCGCTGAAGGTGATGCCGAGATAGTGACGGTTAGGGTGCGTTATACCGGTTGGAAAAACGGTCCGCGTTTTCAGTTCGGCAAACTAAGAGAAGATATTACGCTTAACGCATTAACCAGTAGCAAACACATCAACACCGTAGAGCGCAGCTCCGTCGCTGATACTTTCTCTCCTTACTTCCGTTGGGGCGCATCTGCCTATCAATATTTCAAAGACTCTGGCTTTCGCTATGCTGTTGGGGTTTACAAAAACGACGCGTTTGGCGCATCGGGACGTGATCAAGATGATAGATTAGCTTTAGCGTATTCAGGACGTTTGACTTGGTCACAGCACAGCCCGGGCAACACATTACACCTTGGTGGTTGGGGCTCTTACCGTGATATGGGTGGCGCTACGCTTGGCAATCGCCTTGCTCGTGGTGAGGTCCGTGAAGCAAAAGTTCGTCTTGTCGATTATGCCGCAGGTGGTGAGACTGCTGCGTTAGATAGTATGTCGCAAGTCGGCTTGGAGCTGGCCTATCAACACAAGTCTTTTATGCTTGAAGCGGAATATGCCACTCGTAGTCTAGATACCCTTGATCCTACTTCGGTATTAGATGGCGCTGATATTTCTGGTTATCACCTATCTCTTAGTTACTGTAACTCCCCCAAAAAATGAAACAGTTCATAAGTAGAATTTTCCATTAACTAAAATAGGAAAATTTACGATGAGAAAAAGCAAGTTCACCGAAACCCAAATTGTCAGCATGATCAAAGAAGCTGAGGCGGGTATTCCTGTTCCAGAAATCTGCCGCAAACATGGTATCGGCCAAAGTACGTTTTAT
>NZ_NKHF01000054.1 GCF_002744175.1 Pseudoalteromonas piscicida | reverse complement strand
GCAAGTTCATCTCGCGATTTTTAACTGCTCGCCGCATGAAGCGGCTTCTACCAGAGTATTCACCCTGTGGGAGCGAGTTCACCTCGCGATTTTTTAACTGCTCGCCGCGTGAAGCGGCTCCTACCATGGCGTCGCCCCGTAGGAGCGAGTTCACCTCGCGATCTTTTAACAGCTCGCCGCGTGAAGCGGCTCCTACCATGGCGTCGCCCAGTAGGAGCGAGTTCACCTCGCGATCTTGTTAAAGTAAATCAGCAACGCTGCTGCGTACTTCTTCAGGCCATACACCTACCTGCACCTGACCAATGTGCTGCTTTTGTAACAACAACATCACTAAACGTGATTGGCCAATACCACCCCCAATGGTTTGTGGTAACTCACCCGCTACTAACTGTTGGTGCCAATCTAAGCTTAAACGAGTCTCGTCATCGGTTAATTTAAGCTGTCTTGCCAGCGAGTCGGGGCAAACACGAATACCCATTGATGAGATTTCAAAAGCATCTTCTAGCACTGGGTTCCATACTAAAATATCACCATTAAGCCCTTGGTATTTATCGCACGTTGGCGTTGACCAATCGTCATAATCTGGTGCACGAACGTCGTGAATTTTGCCATCTCCAAGTTCACCACCAATACCAATTAAAAATACCGCACCATATTCTTGAGCAATCGCCTTTTCACGTTGCTTAGCAGTAAAATCGGGGTACATAGTGCGCAATTCTTCACTGTGCACAAACGTAATTTTCTCTGGAAGGAATGCCGCAATACCAAACTCGTCTTCAACGACCTTTTCTGTTGCTTTAATTGAACGATAAAGGGTCTCAACCGTCTCTTTTAGTTTTGCCAGCGAACGTTCACTGTTTTCGCAAATCACTTTTTCCCAGTCCCACTGATCCACATAAACAGAATGGATTGGCGATAGCTTATCTTCGTCTGGGCGTAACGCTTTCATGTGCGTATAAAGGCCTTCACCTTTAGCAAACCCATAATCGCCTAATGTTTTACGCTTCCATTTAGCAAGAGAGTGCACTACTTCAAACTGCGCATCTGGTAGTGTTTTCACTTTTACTTGTACCGCCTGTTCATGACCACTTAGGTTGTCTTGAATACCATCGCCTAAGCGCGCCAAAATCGGAGCTTGTACTTCAACTAACCCCAATTGTTCGGTTAGTTGTGATGAAAATACTTGTTTTACTCGTGCTATCTGCTTTTGTGTTTCTTGATACTTGCTCAACATGGTTAGGTCCTCATTCCCGCATTTGTCGTTTTGTTAAGTCTATATTTAAAGAAAGTGGCACAAACATCAATAACCCACAACAAAAACACCTTTACATAATTATTTTCATCAAAAATATGCTATAAATTTTATATAAACGATAATTGTTAATGGATATTTACATGGAAAATTATGAGATCGATAATCTGGATAGATCCATCCTTCACGCTTTAAAAGAAAATGCCCGCACTCCGTACGCAGAATTAGCCAAAAGATTTACAGTTAGCGCAGGTACAATCCATGTGCGGGTCGAAAAAATGAAGCAAGCGGGGATCATCGAAGGAACTCAAGTGAGCATCAATGCCAAACGACTTGGTTACGATGTCTGCTGTTTTATCGGGATAAACCTAAAACACGCCGGCGACTACCCGGGAGCCATTGCACGTTTAAAAGAATTTGAAGAAGTGGTTGAGGCCTACTACACCACCGGCAATTACAGCATTTTTATCAAAGTGATGGCGCGCTCCATCGACCACCTTCAAGATGTACTGATCAATAAAGTGCAAACCATTGAGTCGATCCAATCAACTGAAACGCTGATCTCACTACAAAACCCAATTCAGCGCACCGTTATGCCTTAGCCCCTTTTTTGTTATAATCGCGGGAATTTTTTGATTAGAGTAGTTAAGTAGATGGCTGAGAATAGATTCCATCGTGTAAAAAGCGTATTAGATAGACGCCAAACCGACCTTACAGTATGCCTAGACGAAGTGCATAAGCACCACAATCTGTCAGCGATTGTACGTACCGCAGACGCGGTTGGCTGCCACCACGTGCACGCTGTATGGCCGCAAGAGCAGAGACGGTTAACCAATAACACCTCTGGCGGCAGCAAAAACTGGGTTGAGACCCATATGCATGAGCATATAGACCAAGCCGTTGCAACAATCCGTGAGCAGAATCCAGGTGTGCAATTACTGGCAACCAACCTGAGCGATAGTGCCGTTGATTTTCGTGAAATTGATTACACTAAACCCACCGCCATTATTGTTGGCCAAGAACGCTTAGGGATCTCTGATCGCGCACTTGAACACGCTGATCAGCACATTGTGATCCCAATGCAAGGCATGGTGCAATCACTTAATGTCTCTGTTGCTGCAGCGCTTATTTTATACGAAGCACAGCGTCAAAGAGATGCTGCGGGACTGTACAAACGTACAGATATGATGGATCCTGTGGTAAAACATAAGTTACTATTTGAGGGGTGTCATCCAATTATTGCAACCCGCTGTAGAGAAAAAGGACTACCTTATCCTGCACTTGATGAGCATGGTGAAATTGTTGCAGACGACACTTTTTGGGACATTCTTAAGTTTACGCAGAAGAAATAAATAACGCGGATCGCGCTAGAGGATTAGCATGTCGACACCAAATTTGGCTACTTACCCAATCACCGAATTAAAAGGCGTAGGCCCCAAAGCGGCCGAGCGTTTGGCCAAACTTGGCATTCAATCGGTACAAGACATGTTATTTCACCTTCCGCTGCGCTACGAAGACCGTGCTCGTACTTATTCAATCTGCGAGTTGCAGGCCCATAGCCATGTCAGCATTGAAGCTGAGATCGAGCGTAGCGAAATCACGCAAGGCAAACGCCGTATGTTGGTGTGCTATGTTAATGATGGTACGGGGCGGATCGCACTGCGCTTTTTTAACTTTAACGCAGCACAAAAAAATGCCATGCAAGCGGGCAAAGTGATCCGCTGTTTTGGTGAGGTTCGCCGTGGTCATTATGGCTTTGAAATGGCGCATCCAGAGTACAGCATCAAAGAGACGCGCTCTGCACCGAGCGATCCGAGTCTTGCGACGCTTACGCCAGTTTATCCTACCACCGAAGGATTAAAGCAACTGAGCATTCGAGCAATTGCCGATCAAGCCGTTGAGTTACTGCGCAAATATGATGTACCAGATTATTTACCAGCTCAGTACCGGCCATCACAGCAAAGCTTAAAAGAAGCGCTGTTATTACTGCATCGCCCACCACAAGAAGTGGATTTAGCGCAATTAGAGCTTGGGCAACACCCCGCACAAGCACGTTTGGCGTTTGAAGAGTTATTGGCGCAAAACCTCAGCTTGCTCAAGCTAAGACAAAAAGGTCAAGCAGTAAAAGCAGTTGCACTACCACCTAGCAATCCACTTGAAGCCCAGTTTTTATCTGCTTTACCATTTGCCCCCACCAATGCTCAAAGTCGAGTAGTGGCAGAGATCAAAGGCGACTTACAACACCCCTACCCCATGATGCGATTGGTGCAAGGGGATGTTGGCTCAGGAAAAACCCTTGTGGCAGCACTTAGCGCGTTAACGGCTATCGCACAGGGTTATCAAGTAGCACTAATGGCACCCACTGAGATCCTATCCGAGCAACACGGCATCAACTTCCTTAATTGGTTTGAACCTATGGGTATAGAAACCGTATGGCTGGGAGGTAAAACCAAAGGTAAGGAACGTAATTATGCCCTTGAGCGTATTGCTTCGGGGCAAGCGCAAATGGTGGTCGGCACCCATGCGTTATTCCAAGAGCAAGTGCAGTTTTCTAACCTAGCCCTAATCATCATCGACGAACAACATAGGTTTGGCGTGCATCAGCGCCTAGCGCTAAGAGAAAAGGGCAAGTTTGGCGATTGCTATCCGCATCAGCTGGTGATGACCGCAACTCCAATTCCAAGAACCTTGGCAATGACGGCCTATGCAGATCTTGAAACCTCAATTATCGATGAGCTACCACCGGGCAGAACCCCAATCACAACCGTCGCCGTGCCAGACACCAGACGCAATGAAGTAATCAAAAAAGTACAAAAGGCCTGCGTTGAAGATAAACGTCAAGTGTACTGGGTATGTACGCTCATAGATGAGTCTGAAGCGCTACAGTGCCAAGCCGCAGAAGACACCGCAAAAGCCCTTGCTGAAGCCTTGCCTGAACTTAATATCGCGCTGGTGCATGGCCGTATGAAGGCCCAAGAAAAGCAGGCCATCATGGACGAGTTTAAACAGGGTCATACCCATGTGCTGGTTGCCACTACCGTGATTGAAGTTGGCGTGGATGTGCCCAACGCTAGCCTTATCATCATTGAAAACCCTGAGCGTTTGGGTTTGGCGCAGCTGCACCAATTGCGCGGCCGTGTTGGTCGTGGGCAAATCGCATCACATTGTTTACTGCTTTACCATGCACCGCTATCGGTCACTGCACAAAAGCGTTTAGGAGTGCTTAGAGAAAGTAATGACGGCTTTGTCATCGCTGAGCGCGACCTTGAGATCCGCGGCCCAGGTGAAGTGCTTGGTACAAAACAAACTGGATTGGCGGAGCTTAAAATTGCCGATCTTAGCCGAGATAAACATTTATTGCCCCAAGTGAGAAGCCTAGCTTTTACCGTGCTTAAAAACCACAGCGATATTGTTGACCCTATCATCTGGCGCTGGATGGGTGATAAGAGCGAACTAGCCATGGCGTAAGTCTAAAACATCCAATAAAAAGATCGCGAGGTAAACTCGCTCCCACAGAATGAACACCTAGGTAGGAGCCGCTTCACGCGGTGAGCCGTTAAAAGATCGCGAGGTAAACTCGCTCCCACAAAGTGAATACTCTGGTAGGAGCCGCTTCACGCGGCGAGCCGTGAAGAGATCGCGAGGTGAACTCGCTCCCACAGAGTGAATACCTCGGTAGGAGCCGCTTCACGCGGCGA
>NZ_NKHF01000167.1 GCF_002744175.1 Pseudoalteromonas piscicida | reverse complement strand
GGGATCGCACTTTGTAAAAAGGATTTAACCCCCGCCTCTTGTCTGATCTAATAGCACCCGCTTTATCAGTACCTATTTGTCAATATTTAGGAGCTACTTGTTAGGATTCAATATTTCTTTGCTGCTTTGCGTGTCTTCATACCTATAACGTGCGCAGAGCCAGGGCAATAGAACCCGTCAATTTTATACTTTTTAGTTCTCTATAAACGGTAGTGCGATGGTAATTTTGCTTTCTTGGCGATTTTGGAGACAGAACAACCTACTTCCAATAATGCAGAAATCTGATATCTTCCGATCTCTGTCAACTGCTGATATTTCATGGTAGTACAGTTTGTTTCTTTGGTGAGTAGAGTGTACCACTTTCAGCAGTCGCCTTCCTCTTCTACGCGATCCCATGAGTGTCGTACTTATTATCTGAAATTAGGAGAGGTTAGAGATCGAGCTAGTAATGCTCGATATTGCCCTTTTTATAAGGATATACAGGCATTAAAAAGTCAAAGATTAGATAGAGCTGCTCTATAAAAATGTCTATTCACTTGATTTTGTGCTTCAAAATAAGAGGTTATAAGTGATGAATAAATTGATTATGTTGGGAGGGGTTATTTTATCATCTTACACTATGTTTAGCATGGCTGTTGAACATAGTAGTGAGTTGTATAATGAGGTTGATATTGAGGTGTCCTGCTCAGAGGGTAAGGGTTTTCTGAGCTTAAACTTTTACAATATGAGTGGAACTTATGTAAATATAGAAAGTGAAAATGACAAGCTCGGTATTTGGGATTCGTATGCTGTCAAAGTGATTCAGGAGGGCTCTTATTCAAAGCATTACACTCGTTGGGTGCACGCTAAAAAGAGCAAGACTCTTGGTTATGAGAGTGATGCATCTATGTCAAGCTTAGTTTTACCTCCATACTCAAAGCGAAAATTTAATGTTTTTTATGAAGCATCGTTTGAATTAAAATCAGCTAAAAGTTATATACTATACTTAACATTTTCTTCTTATATAAATAGTTACCCGTTCGATTTTAAAGTTTTTAGATCCAACGAGCTTGTTGTTTCGAATAAAAATTGCCAATGATCGAAAAGGCCTTGCATAATGCCGCTCGGATAAGCGTAATCGTTTATACCTAAACGGACACTAGGATTGCACAAAGAGGACTGAACGCGGAAGCTTCGGTCCTTTCTTTTCGCTGGCAATATAAAGTGGCTGATGCCCTTACGTATTTGCTTTAGCTTGACGGGAAGTGTTCCATCGGGACCTAGCTGGCCTCTTAAGCAGAATGTCGATAAGGTTAATTGCCGCCGTAAAGCTCACTCCAGTCGGTTTCACATCGGCATCTGCTGCATTTCCAGCCGATGCTTATACAGGTCACGAGCGAATGGACAAAGTTGGCTTGGTATAAATGGCGGACGAATTTACGACCCGAGCTTAGGACGCTTTTTACAAGCTGATCCTATGGTACAAGCTCCTGAGAATATCCAAAACCTCAACCA
>NZ_NKHF01000166.1 GCF_002744175.1 Pseudoalteromonas piscicida | reverse complement strand
TTAGCTTCACCAATGACACCCGAACAAATTGAAATTCGCGAACTTAAAAAGCAAATCCAACGTATTGAATTAGAAAAGGATATATTAAAAAAGGCTACCGCTCTCTTGATGTCCGACTCCCTGAACAATTCTCGTTAATTGAGAAGTTAAATCAACGAGAGCGTTATCCAATTAGCGTGTTGTGTAGCGTATTCAATGTGCATCGCAGCAGCTATAAATATTGGGCCATGCGGGATACAACGCCTACACCAGAGCAAATAAGGCTAGAAGCTGAAGTTAAAGCCATACATGCAATGAGCGGCGGTTCAGCTGGGGCACGGACAATCGCAGCAATCGCAACGAATAACGATTTTGAATTAAGCCGTTATCGCGCCGCTAAGCTAATGGTTAAACTAAAACTAGAGAGCTGCCAAGTACCTCAACATTCATATAAACGCGGTGGCAATGAACACCTTGAAATTCCAAATCTGCTTGATAGACAATTTGATGTTGTTGAGCCAGATACCGTGTGGTGCGGTGATGTGACGTATATTTGGACAGGCAATCGCTGGGCCTATTTAGCGGTCGTTGTTGATTTATTTGCACGTAAAGTCGTTGGTTGGGCAATGTCGTTGTCGCCAGATACTAACTTAACGCTAAAAGCGCTTGAACTCGCGTATGAAAGCAGAGGCAGGCCAAGTGGATTAATGTTTCACTCAGACCAAGGAAGCCACTATACAAGCTTGAAGTACCGCCAACGTTTATGGCGCTATAAAATCACACAAAGTATGAGCAGGCGCGGGAATTGTTGGGATAATGCGCCAATGGAGCGATTTTTAGAAGCTTTAAAACGGAGTGGATGCCAAAGGTTGGATACGAAAACTTTAAAGATGCTAAATATAGTGTGAGTGATTATATCAACGGATATTACAACAACGTTAGGCCACATCATTATAATGCTGGTTTAGCGCCAAATGAATCTGAAGTTAGATACCAAGATTCTAAAACTGTGGCCAAAATTAGTTGACCACTACAA
>NZ_NKHF01000165.1 GCF_002744175.1 Pseudoalteromonas piscicida | reverse complement strand
GCCTCCTACCATGGTGTGGTGGGAGCGAGTTTATCTCGCGAGGTGTTTGTGGCCATGACCTTGTAGTGCATGATTATATTTCTACTTGTTTACAGCACCTTGTTGAGCAGCCTGATGATCTTGACTCGCTGTTGATCTTTGGCGTCTTCGACTGGATGTGTATGCACACAAATCGGCGGGTGAACCGCCTCCTACCCTGCTGAGGGGGT
>NZ_NKHF01000096.1 GCF_002744175.1 Pseudoalteromonas piscicida | reverse complement strand
CAAACGCTAAAGCAACAACGAACTTTTTAACTGCTTATACTACGGAGTAGGAGCTGCTTTACGCAGCGATCTTTAATGTAGTTTAGCAGCGCTGGCTCTAGCTGCTTTTATCGCAGTGACAACAGATAGAATCCGTTTACAAACGTTAATACAACAATGAACTTTACAACTGCTTATACTACGGAGTAGGAGCTGCTTTACGCGGCGATCTTTAATGTATGTTCAGCAGCGCTGGCTTTGGCCGCTTTTACCACAGTGTCGACATTCTTTACACTGCTCTTGTGAGCGCTCAAATAGTTCAAAGTATCGACCCTTTAACCTATGAAGTGTTACCGTTAAGATTGTTATACCAAATGTATTAGGTAAATGCGCTGTTTGAAGCGGAGGAATAGCTTTAGTAGCTAGGCGAAAATTATGCTATTTACTTGTTCTAAATGAGAAGTTTTTAACGACGCTAATATACTACTTCATCCTCCAAATTGATTAGAGAATTAACTCAATTGGTATTATTCACAACCACAAAAAAGTCGCCCGGAGGCGACTTGGAAACGTGACATCATGTTAAAACAGGGAGATGTGTACTCAATCGATTACTTATTTTCGATGAGGTTACCTTTGCCAATTTCAATTTTTCTTGGCTTGAGTGCTTCTGGAATTTCGCGTTCAAGGTCAATAATTAATAGGCCATTTTCAAGCCCCGCGCCAGTCACTTTTACGTGATCGCCAAGTTGGAATTTACGCTCAAAGTTACGTTCGGCGATACCTTGATGGATAAACTTGCGTTCGGCTTTGTCTTCTTTATTTTGCTTTTCGCCTTTAACGGTCAATGTGTTATTTTCTGACTCCAGGCTCAGCTCTTGCTCGGTGAATCCGGCAACAGCCATGGTAATTTGATATTTGTCTTCGCCGGTGGCTTCGATGTTGTATGGCGGGAAGCTTGGCTGCTTCTCGTTGCGTGATGCTGCATCCATTAACTGTGCTAAATGGTCAAAACCGATGAATGAACGATAAAGTGGAGATAGGTCTACTGTACGCATAATTTGTATCCTCATAAAGCGATAATTGAACTACTTATTGCTTCAATCTAAGCCAATAAATAGCATATAAAACATTTACTTAGTTTAGTTCTGGACCCTGTCGGCGTCCTCACAATACTATCTATGGACGGAGTAAATATTTTTCAAGAAAATTTTTTAAAAAAGTTTTTACCTGCCTGAATTTTATAAGCTTATTTTTTAATAATCACCTTTGCAGGAAAAGAGCCCCACGTGGTGGCGCCTTTTCCTGTGCTTTTATTTAATGTTCGATTCCAAGCTTTGTTGTCGCAACATAGAGACTTGATCAAAGCCGATCCCCCAGTTATCTGTTTCAACTTCCTCTATAACGACAAAAGTAACCTGTGGGTCTTTATAGAGGACATCCACCATTAGCTGAGTTGCGCCTTTAATTAAGGCCTGCTTCTGCGCCTGTGTAACGCCTTCTTTGGTGACTTGAATATTAATGATAGGCATTAATTGCCTCCTTCAGTTGTTTTATTAAGTAATTGTCTTATTGCATTTCCCAGTGATTTATCACGGACACCCACCGCTTTTTAAAGCGCTTTTTTAAAGGACACCCACCAAAAGCTGAGCCGTGCTCCTTACTAAGACTTGTTTCTGCGACGGTGTTATTTCCTCTTCGGTGATTTATCATGGACACCCACCGCTTTTTTAAAGGGCACCCACCAAAAGCCGAGTAGTGTCCCTTATTGAGAGTTTCTTCAGTGACTGTGTAACTCCCTCTTTGGTGATTAAAGTGCTGGCTGACGGTAATGGTTAGTTATGAATATCATCATACATTTTATTAACAATGCGCCATTGTCCGTTCTCTTTCAGTAAGCCGATAAAGTCGATGTAGTGGTGTTCAAGCAGCGGACAATACAGCTTGACCATGGCTTGGTGGTTCACAACATCCACCGACAAAATTCGGTAATTAAAAGCCGCTCCTTGGCTTTCGGGTGTAGGACGAGATGCAACCAATGCGAGCCACTGTGATTTGGTGCGCCTTACTTTTGGTGCCTTTAGTACCGCATCAGCGTGGAAAATTGTGTCAAGTTTTTCCACATCTCCTTGGTGTAACCCTTCAAAATAGTATTGGATTATCGCTGTTACTTGATCCAAATCCTGCGGCGCTTCAATGTGCTTGCTCATATCAAACGTCTGCACTGTGCGTCTGTTCAGCTGCAACCGAGGCGATAAAGCTAGGCCTTGCCTCAATCCGAGCTAGCATCTTGCGGACTTTGTCTGGAATATTAATTTCTACTGGGAAGTAACTTCCCCAGCGAGCGTAAACCGCGAGCATGATATCTGCGGCAGAAACCTGCTCACCTGCTAAAAATGCTTGATGCGCCAATTTTTTCTCGACGATTATCCATAACTCGTTGATGGCAGCGGCTGCGGCGTCTAAAAATGGCTGGCGTGCTTTATCATCAATAATTGCAGCAGTGGCAAAAAATAGACGGTTATAGGCTGGATGCATGGTTGCGTTAGCAAACATAATGTTTTCTATCGCTTTTTGTTTTTGAGCAATATCAGATTGAGGAAGCAGCGTATTTTCATGCTTTTTGAGAAGATAAAGCAGTATTGCAGCACCCTCTAACAAGGTGTTTTTACCCTCTTTGAGGGCTGGGATTTTACCTGTAGGGTTAATGGCTAAAAAATTATCAACATCCCGTTTGTCAACAAGCTCAAATGGTTGTTTTAACTCTCTTAATACGACTTGTGTTGCTAGTGCACAAGCACCTGGTAGGTAGTATAACGTGTACATAATAGCTTTCCTTATTTGCTTCTTGGCTAAAAGACAAGTTCAGTGTATAAACTTGATGCTGTTTAATATATAGCTACAA
Organism: Pseudoalteromonas piscicida; assembly: GCF_002744175.1. Classification (GTDB taxonomy): domain Bacteria; phylum Pseudomonadota; class Gammaproteobacteria; order Enterobacterales; family Alteromonadaceae; genus Pseudoalteromonas; species Pseudoalteromonas piscicida_B. The sequence goes on along the minus strand of NZ_NKHF01000096.1, from coordinate 83,077 downwards.
TGAGAACCGAGAGTTCACGCGGTGGAAACAATAGCCAAGGAAAGTATGAATAAATTACGAGCGATAGAGATGTTTATAAAGTTGGCTGAGGTGCGCAGTTTCACGCGTGTTGCAGAGCAATACAATACATCTAAATCTATGATAAGCAAAGAGATAAGCCGACTAGAAGCAGAGCTCGGTGCACGGCTTATACACCGCACCACCCGCAATTTGCAGCTCACGCATGTGGGGGAGGGTTACTTACAAAGAGCGAAGGATATTCTCAATAAGGTGGAGGATGCAGATAAGTTCATACAAGAGTCGCAGCAAGCCCCCAAAGGCAAGTTAAAGGTGAACGTTCCTATGGTACTTGGGATCACCGATCTGGGAGCAATGTTCGCCGACTTTATGCAAGCGTATCCAGATGTAGATCTGGAGATACATTTAGGAGATGAAGATATTGATTTGGTTGAACAGGGCTTTGATTTAGGCTTTAGGGCTTCAAGTCGGCCATTTGACTCAAGCTACATAGGCAAAGAAATCACCCGATTTACCTATCATGTATGTGCTTCACAACATTACTTAGACACCCACCCGAAAATCCAATCCGCGCAAGATTTAATTCATCACAATTGCTTTGAATATAGCTACTCTAAGCGTAAGAATGTATGGCCGTTAGACGAAGGAGTAAAGATCAAAGGGTCGCTTAAGGTAAACAATGTCCTGTTTATGTTACAGGCAATTAAGCACCATTTGGGAATAGGAGTGCTACCGGAATTTGCCTGTCGAGAAGCTATTGCAAAGGGGGAAGTAATTAGTATTTTACAGCATGTTGAAAAGCCTAATTTAGCATTGTATGCGCTTTATCCTGCACGCCAATTTGTGCCCGCGGCGGTGCTTCAGTGTATAGAGTTTTTACAGGCTTGGTTTAAGTGTGATGAGTAATGCTTGTTACGAATGATTTATTTTCAGGGCGGTTTACATTACCTAACCACTGCTTTAAAGGAGGGATATCCAATGAAATGTGATAAGCGAAGCGCAAATCGAAAGGTAGGCTTAGGGGTTGCGATAGGCGCTGGAATTGGCACTGCCGTTGGTGCTGCATCTGGGCAAATTATGTATACCTTGCCGATAGGCATTGCTATAGGAATAGTTGTCGGCCGTAAGTATTTTTAATCCATTTAGGCACTCGGTGCGTATGTGTGAGTCTGATTAAAACACGACAAGTTAAAGCAAGTGCAATTTAGTGACTCAGAAATTTCCAGGATCATAGAAATGGCGTGGGAGGATAGGACGCCATTTGAAGCTATCGAACGACAATTTGAGCTTAGTGAGCCTGAAGTGATCAAGTTAATGCGTAGTAGCCTAAAACCCAGCAGTTTTAGGCTATGGCGGCAACGAGTAAATGGCCGTAACACGAAGCATATTAAGCTTAGAAGCAAAGCGGTCAATCGCGGGTATTGCCCCACCCAGTACAAACAAAGGTAACGCTTTATCTAGACTCTAGTCTTTGCTTTATTGAAGGTCGCTTGCAAGTAAGCCGTAAAGTGCAGAGTCTGAAACTTCACCAGCGATTTCCCAGCGAGCACGTAAGTGACCTTCTTTAGTAAATCCAAGTTTTGTAAGTACTTTGGCTGAGCCGGTATTAGCGGGATCAATCTCTGCTTCAATACGCCTCAACTTTAGTGTTGAAAAAGCATAGTTAATGAGCGCAGAGCCCGCTTCTTGAATGACACCTTGCCCCCAGTGAGGTTTGGCAATACCAAAACCAATTTCGGCGCGACGTGACTCTTTATCCCAGCTAAAAAGTAAACATTTACCAATTAATGTTTCATCACTTTTCGAAACAATGGCCAATGTGATCGCTTGTTGCGTAGTCAAATCTTCATGTGATTGCTTGATAAACTGCGTTGCATCCTCAAGGCAGTTCCAAGGTGGCGTGTTCCAATAGCGCATGACGTCTGCGTCTGAGAATATGGCAAATAGCGCTTCGGCATCTTGTGAGGTTAAGGGTCTAAGTGTGAATCGCTCGGTGTCGAGTTTGATTGTGGTTAATTGCAATATCTTTTTTCCTTGATAAAAAAGGGCGCAAATTAGCGCCCTCAAACAGTAAGCTCGCTTACTTATTTATTTGCGTCTTTAACGGCTTTTAGCTTAGCTGCGTGGTCAATTTTGTAATCTGGCATGTCTTTTTTGCCTTCGATTAGGTAGTTGTCCATCCAACGCATCAAGCGCAAGCTATAGTCGTACTGAGCGGCTACTTTGCGATTACCGTGGCCTTCGCCTGGGTAGTAAATTAGGCGTACATCTTTACCTTGCACTTTCATGTAGCGATATAGCTCCATAGATTGTGCTGGATGTACACGCGGATCATCTTTACCATGCATGATTAGTAGTGGCGTTTTAGATTGACCTGCCCAATAAATAGGACTGCGCTCTAAGTACCACTGCCACTTATCCCAAGGGTAAGAACGAGCGTGAACTAAGTACATTTCGTTCGAGATATCGGTAGTACCAAACTTAGAAAGTTGGTTTGTTACCCCAACAAACATTACGCTTGCGGCAAAGTGCTCGGTCAGTTTTGTTGCACCCCATGCAGAGGCATAACCACCGTAAGAGCCACCGGTAATACCAACACGTTTAGTGTCTACTAAACCGGTATTTACTAGGTACTCTTTCATATCTACGAGGTCATCAAATTCTTTGCCAGCATAATCGCCTTGGCCAAGTTTTGAGTAATCAACGCCTTTACCCGTCGAACCTCGGTAGTTTGGATAGAATACGGCATAACCGCGTGCAGCGCCCATTTGGCCTGGATCTGAATAACTCGTTAACCAGCCATTTTTATCATGGCTTTCAGGGCCACCGTGTACAGACATGATCAGCGGGTAACGCGTACCTTCTTGATAATCCAGTGGATAAATTAATACACCACCAATTTCAACGCCATCACGGGCTTTAAAATTAATTGCCTCTTGTTTTGCAAAACGTTTGCTATCTAACCATGGGTTAGAGTTTGACAGACGAGTTGCTTTGTTCGAACGGATCATAAACACTTCATTTGGGTGTTTAGCGGTGTTAGCACGCAAGGCAATGGTTTTGTCTGAATCAGAGATAGATAGGTTTGACGCTATAAATTTACCTTCTTTGATCAGCTTTTTGTATTTATTTGAACCGACTTTAATTTGGCCTACAAAGCTCTCAGCGCCTACATTTGCAACAAAAGTGAGTTGGTTTTTGCGATTTGACCATTCAAAATCACCGATGTGGCCCATAAAGTTCGGGATCCACTCTTCTACTTTGCCGCTTTGTGCATTGGCAAGGTATAAACGGCCAGTTGCCGGGTCGTGCTTGTCTTCAGCGCCTAAAATAGCGATGTATTTACCATCGTGAGAAAACTCAGCGGTGCCAAGTTTACCTTCTGTTTTGAATGAAGTGGTAATTTGTTGTGTTTTTGCATCAAGTACATGCCATTGTGACTTCATATACTTGTCATCAATCAGCGCCGTTGGCTGCGTTTTTACCAATAATTTAGAGGCATCATCAGCCCAGTTGATTTCACTAACATAGCCTTCGATATTCAGAGCTGCTGGTGATAGCGGCTTTTCAGATGTTGCAAGGTCAATGATATGAAGCTGTTTATTTTTTAAACCTAGCTCATACACTTCAGCCATAAAGCCAAGTTTTTTAAGCTCTTTTTCTGACTTGTCAGCCGCAGGCATGGCAAGGATTGCAACCTGTTTGCCATCAGGGCTTAGGCTGTATGAAGAGATCCCCGTCCCTTTAAGAGAAAGTACTTTTTGTGCTTCACCGCCGTTTACCGCAATGCGATAAAGGGAACGTTGGTTGTCTTCTTTTTTCTTGGTTAGGAAATAAATAAATTGACCATCGGCCGACCAAGATATGCTAGAAATGCTGACTTTACCTGTGATAAACGGGCGCTCAACTCCTTCGTCGTCAACAACATAGAGCTCACGGTAATTAGAACCATTTTGGTCAACGTAAAGTTCACGAGGCACTGAACGGGTAAAGGCAACAAGTTCGCCATCAGGACTGATGGATGTTGAACTTACAGATTGGATCTTAGGGATGTCTTCAATGGTGATGATATCACTTGCTAAGCTTGCAGCACTGGAAAATCCCATTGCCAAAGCCAAAGCTGACTTGAGTAGTTTCATTATTTATCCTAAATTTTCATTCACTTGTTGTAACTTCAAGATGAAGTTTCTGGCATTTTACTTGCCACTGGAATAAAAACCAATGTTTGCGATTAATCGTTGGTTAAGCCTGATAAAGTGAAGTAGGACCTCTACAAGCCAAAGTTTAGTATGCCTGAATAATCAGCCTGAAATGGTGTAAGGTCACTGAGTGCATAAGAAGCGTGAACTGGTTTAACTGGCCGGACACTTTAATAAAGGACAATGTCCTAATAGTGAGGTGTTAAATGACAAAACGTAAAAATAAATCTTATACAACCGAGTTTAAGCAAGAAGCTGTTGCTTTGGTAGCTTGAAACATGACTGGTTACTAAGAGTGGCCCAACCAACTCGTGAACACATGAAAAATGATGTTGCTGGATATATGAAGTATTACAACCTGGAAAGATTGCACTTAGCTAATAACGATCAGTCACGAATAGAGTATGAAAATTCTTTAAGAAAAGTGTCCGGCTGGAATTGACCAGAACAAATTCGTTTGCAACTATCAGTTTGGCGCATTGACGCCGATTTGGGAGCGTTCATCTCATCACCCACCGTAAATGCTGAATTACCATTCACGCTGCTTTAGAGCTGGAAAGGCTAACTTCCAGCTCTATGAGAACGTTATAAGCTCTTTTTGGGTGGCAACACTACGTTTGAGAAGATAAGGCCGGCGATCAAAGACATAAAGATTAAGAAGGTCTGTTGACCTATGTGGTCTGCGTGCACAAAGCTTTGTCCTTCAATCAGTGAGTTAAGTCCAATATAGGTTTTGGATCCGGGCACCAATACAATCAACCCTTGCATTGCAACAATTGATGCAGGTGCATTCACCGTACGGTTGAAAATATTACTAAAGACACCCACTGCAAAGGCGCCAACAAAAGTACCTAGTGCGTAATCGAAGTATACCGCTGAGCTAATACTTGCTGCGTAAGCAATAAAACCAGAAGCGATTGACCAGCTTGCATGTCGTAATTTGGTTCGGAATATTACAACTAAGCTTATACATAATAGTAATACCGCAAGCCAAGCTGTCCAGCGAGGTAACGGTGATGGCTGAATAAAATCAACCTTGCCAAATAAAGCGAACCCAAGGCTAATACCCAAAAATGCACCAAAATAAAGCTTAAACAGCAACATAATTGAGTCCATGACTCTGGCTGTCCCAGATACCAAGTGCCGGGCCGAGAGCTCTGCAAAGCCAAGTGCTAATGCTAAACCAGGAATAAACACAATTATGGCAGAGAGCACCACCAAGCGTATGTTGATCTGTGGGTCGATATATACAGATACCGCACACGCCGCAACTGCAGATACAATAGCAACCAAAGGCTCTAGCATGTGGGTAACGCGCTTAGAGATGCTTGCCCAAAGTACAAACATAAAGACCAACAGTGATAACAAGGCTGACCACCAGACGTCATTCCAGCTCGTTCCCATTAACATCGCAAAGGCACCTCCAGAGGTTGCAAAAGCGAGCCCAGTAAGGAGCTTATTGTATGGGGGCTTGGCGTGTAAAATGGCTTCAAGGCACTGTTCTGCTTCTTGAATTGATAGCGCACCAGATAGCACTCGAGTTGCTACGTCGTCGGTATCAGCTAATGAGCCTAAGTCATGGTCGCCTGGGTCTACACGCGCCACATGGGTATATTCTTCTTCATGTCCTTCGGTCCAGATCACAAAAGTGACAGAAGTTGGAGACATCACAAATGAAGATTTTAGCCCCAAATGCGTAGCGACTTCCATTAAGTGTGCTTCTAGTCGATATGCAGGAGTACCGTATTTGTGAAGCATTTTGCCTAGCTTCACAATAAAGCGGCGTTTCTCTGTAAAGGTTGCGTTATTCAACGAAAGAGAACCTTAAATATATACTACCAACCTTTTTACAAAACGATTGGTAAACGTGTTAAAAACAGGATGAGTGACGATAAATAGTCAAACTAAGTTAATCATTGCCACTTCACTCTAGTATGGTACATCTATTTGCTTTTACTAGGTTTTATTCACACTAAAATAGGCGACTTTAACGTCAGCAACGGGCTGATTGATGACGTAAAATTAGGTAGCTAAGATTGCTGCGAATTCTATCCAGATTCTCAACAATGTCTATAGTTTTAGCCGCAAATATTTGCATTTTTTTGAAAAAGGTAACCGAACAAAATCCAAGAGCCTTAACTGACTGTTTTGAAATAGTATTAAGTAGGCTTATGTCTCATTGTGATTGTGGGGAAGGTAAAGAAGACTCTCGAACTTTTAAAGAAACGTTCACCAAGGTTCGCACGGGAGGTTGAGATTGACTGAGTACTTCTGCAAGGGTCTGACAAGTACGTTTGCCGATATCATCAGCATCGATTCTGACGCTCGATAATGCAGGTTTCATCAATTGCGAGTCTTGTAAATCATCAAAGCCTACAACTTTAATATCTTTACCCGGCACAAGTTCATGCTCGCGCATTGCCTCGATAACACCATAGGCAATTACATCGTTAAAACACACAACGGCTTTAATGTTTTTATGTTTTTTGATCAGTCGGTTGAAAGCCGTTTGTCCACCTTGCCGGGTAGTCGGTGCAGTGAACCTAGGTTGCTCGCAGTGTATACCGTGCATGCTGAGTGCACTTTGAAAGCCTGAAAGTCGTTCGTGATAATCAGAGATTTCGGGAGTGCCTCCAAGAAAAGCTATATCTTTTATACCTTGCTCGATTAAGTGTGTTGTTGCAAGGTGGGTGCCTTTTTTATTGTCAGGTAAAATGCATGGCGCCTTTGCAAATGCGACCTCTCGCATCATAGTGATCACAGGAAATCCAGAATCACTGAGCTGATCTAACCATTCCCTTGGCGTATTAGGAGCCGGTATCATAATGAAAGCCGCGACATTGTATTCTTTTAGTGTATTCACCACTTGTCGTTGGCGCTCGAAGTCTTCACCGGTATTCACCAACATCGGCACCATACCGAGTGCGTAGACATGTTGCTCAAGACCGACAGCAAGTTGAGCAGAAAACGGATTAGTTAGGTCATTGATAACTAAAGCAACTAAATTAGATTTTTTGCTACGCAGCGCAGCAGCATCACGATTATAGACGTAGCCTAGCTTTTCGATGGCTTTGAGCACTTTGTCTTTGCTTTTATCACTGACTTTATCGCTATGAGTAAGCACGAGCGAGACAGTAGACTTGGAGACCTGTGCTTCTCTAGCAACATCAAAAATAGTGACTTTCGCGAGTTTTTTATCGTTTTGCATGCTAATTTGGAGAAAATGTGGTTGCTTGAGGCGCTAAGTGTACAGTAAGTTTTCTACGCTTAACATCGTAAACCTCTGCACATTTCTCAAAAATCATTATATGATCACAAGTTAAATGCCAAAGACAGGTAAATGCAGTGAAACTATTAAAACAATTCGCTTTTATCATTTTGATGACAGCCGTATCACAAACGGTATTTGCGCAAGCGCAAGGCTACATGATGCCTTCTGCTGAACTGGCTAAGTTGGTAGATGCGCCACTCATTCCAGCGTCAAAGTTGAGCGCAAATGGAAAGTGGTTGGCGCTTCTTAAGCGCAATCGTGTATTAACACTTGAAGAGCTAGGCCAACCAGAAAAAGCACTAGCCGGGATCAAGTTTAATCCAAACACTTTTATGCGCACGACGAGCCGCCAGTATAGCTCAATCGAGTTTAAGCATGTGGATACGGGCGCACTGGTTAAAGTGACAGGGCTGCCTGTGGGAAAAATTAAGGCGCCGAGTTGGAGTGCTGATAGTCGCTATCTTGCTTTTATTCTTGAACAGGACGATAGCGCAACGTTATGGGCATACGATATTGAAAACCGCAGCCTGAAGCAGCTAACACAATCAACATTGAATGGTGTAGTTACCCAAAGGCCTTATCAGTGGCTGCCCGATAGCACTGCAATAGTGGCAAATATTGCCATTAATCACGGCAAACAGCCAGCCGCAAAAAACAAATCTCAACTTACCCCTATTGTGCAAACAACGTCGGGTAAAAAGGCGTCGACACGGACCTATCAAAACCTATTATCTAGTCCCTATGATATTCAGCTTTTTAAGTTCTACGCTGAAGGGCAACTTATAAAACTGAATCTCAACGCAAATGCTCAGAGAGTCGGTAACCCAACTTACCTGAAACACTTTTCTGTTTCACCGGATTCAACCAATTTAGTGGTTGGTATGATGGACGATCCTTTCTCATATCAAGTGCCATATGGTCGCTTTCCTGCCGTGTGGCAAGTATGGGGAATGCGAGGGTATCCGTTATTTGAAGTAACCAGACAGCCGCTTGCAGATGCATTACCAGCCGGTTTTGATAGCGTGAGAGAGGGTCCACGTCAGATCCAATGGCGTGATGATAAAGGTGCGACGCTGATTTGGGCTGAAGCTCAGGATGGTGGTGATATGAGTGTGGAAGTTGAACACCATGACTACCTGTACACTATTAGCGCACCTTTTAAAAAAGAGCCGGAATTATTTGCTAAAGTTGAGCGACGCTTTTCGAGTGTTCAGTGGGCTGATAATAATGTAGCGATTCTGAACGAGTGGCGTTTTGCTGATCGCAGCGTGCGCTCATCTGTGTTTTCACCGCGCGAGCCTGCTCAAAACCGCGTTGTATTTTCCGAACGTAGTTACAACGATGCCTACAAAGACCCTGGAAACTTTGTATACGAAAATAGCGACTTAGGTTCACGTGTGCTCAAACTGGTTGGTGGCAGATACTTATTCTTAACTGGAAATGGCGCCTCTGAAAACGGTAATGTGCCATTCTTAGACCGATTTGATGTAAAAACCAATACATCAACTCGAATTTGGCAATCAAGTGAGCCTTACTATGAAAGGGTTCGCGCTATGTTGGACGACGAAGGAATGCGTTTTATTACCGTGCGGGAATCACGTCAAGAACAACCTAATTTCTTCGTACGCAATTTGCAGTTTGACACATTGGAGCAGTTAACTAAGTTTCCTCATCCTTACCCTGCATTTAAAGGGGTAGTGAAAGAGCAAATAAAATATAAGCGGGATGACGGTGTTGAGTTGACTGGAAACCTCTACCTGCCCACTGATTATGATCCATCAAAAGGCCGTATACCAGTATTGATGTGGGCCTACCCACTTGAATATAAAGACAAAGCGGTGGCCTCTCAGGTTCGAGAGTCTCCATATCAGTTTCCTTATATTGGTTATTGGGGACCTATGCCATATTTAGCTAAAGGGATAGCGGTTTTTGATGACCCAACAATGCCAATCGTAGGAGCGGAGGAAGCAGAGCCAAATGATACTTTTAGGACGCAATTGGTTGCCAGCGCCGAAGCTGCAGTAAATACCTTGGTAGAAAAGGGCATTGCAGACCCTGAGCGAATCGCTATAGCGGGCCACTCTTATGGAGCATTTATGGTGGCAAATTTACTCGCACATAGTGATTTGTTTGCGACCGGGATTGCAAGAAGTGGTGCTTACAATCGCTCGCTTACTCCGTTTGGCTTTCAAGGCGAGCCGCGAAACTTCTGGGAAGCACAAGGCGTTTACGCCAGCATGTCACCATTTTTTCATGCAGAAAAAATCAATGAGCCAATGCTGATGATCCACGGTGAAGAAGATCCTAATTCTGGAACATTCCCAATGCAGTCTAAGCGTATGTTTGCCGCTATGAATGGATTGGGGGGGAATGCAAGGCTAGTTATGTTGCCAGAAGAGGGGCATGGGTATAAAGCAAGAGAAAGTATTTTGCATGTACTTTGGGAGCAAGAGCAGTGGTTAGAGAAGTACTTATTCCCTGAAAAAGAAGAAATAGCTCCTCAGGATACGACTCTTGACGAAGCCATGCCGATAACAACTGAAGCGACAGTCAATTAAAACAAAAGGGGGGGAGCATAGGAAGCTCCCCTTTTATCTTTTACTCTTTACTTGATATTGAGCTGCCGACTGACGCTGTGATCACCATAAAAATAGCCAGCCATTGCCAAATGGTAAGTAGCTCTGCAAGAATAAAAAATCCAGCCAATGCAGCGATTGCAGGTTCTACGCTCATCAATATGCTAAACCCTTGAGCTGGCATCTTTCGAAGTGCCACCATCTCAAGGCTGTAAGGTAGCGCACTCGATAATAAACCTATTGCTATCCCCAAGGGAATAAGAGACCAGTCAAGCAGTACTGAACCTTGAGATAAAACACCAAATGGTACAACCGCGAGGGCTGCGACCGTCATTCCTATCGCGACTGTTACTCCGCCTGACCCTTCATTCCCAGAGCGCTTTCCATAGAGAATATACCCAGCCCAGCAAGCGCCTGCAATCAGTGCTAAGGTGACACCCACCGGATCTAGTCCATTTACATCGCCAAGATCTGGTAATAACAGCAAAATACCTGCGACTGCGAAGGCGACCCACAAATAATCCCGTTTACGCTTTGAAGAAAACAGCGCCACGGCGAGTGGCCCTGTAAACTCTAAAGCGACTCCAATCCCGATTGGGATCCGCTCTATGGCGTAGTAGAAAGTAATATTCATACCACCTAAACAGAGTCCGTAAACTATCAGCGGGCGCCAATTTGATGGGAGTTGCCGCCATGGCTTAAATACTAAGCACAAAATTAAAGCCGAAAAGCCAAGACGGTAGGCGTTGTCCCCTCTGGTCCAACGAATGGGAACAATTGTTTCGCGATGGATGCACCTGATTGAATGGTAACCATGGCGCATAGCAGGCATAAAATCGCAATGACAAAGTCGCGGTTAAATAGTGGCATTGAGACCTCAGTAAGATAAAGCACGGTGTAGGGGTGCTAGTCTAATCGTGTCTAAATAATGGCTCAATCAATTTTGTATATTTTATGCTTTTTTCTTGGTTGTATATAATTAATTGTTGATTTACTTACTTTTAATTTTTAAAAATTCACCATTAATTACCTTTTACTAACCTTAACTCGGCACAAGAAGTTAGTTAACCTGAGGTTTGGATAAGAAACTAGCTAATCCATTGTTTTTTATATCACACTAACTAGTTTTCTTGTCTAGCCAGAGAGTTTAGGGGATAACTAGGCGAATTTACGCACCAATAGCTGGCTATTGGAAGTGAATTCAACGCAGTTAGCGCTAAAACTGGCTGCTAGAAAGGCATTAATTATCCGAAGCTCAGGTTAGTCCATCAACTAAAGTACCTAAGCTCAAAAGCGCAGTACCACGCTAGCCAGAAGTAATTTCTTAATATAAGGCAAGTTTGTGCGTCAATAGCTGGCCTATTGTGAGCAAATTTAACGCAGTAGTAAGGGATAACGCCTGCTAGAGAATAAGTTGTTACCCCGAGTTCAGGTTACTTAGTATTAGTCCGCTGCAAGTAATCTAACCACTCGTATTCATGCTTTTGCATATTTTTATGTTTTTTGGCTTTGTTATGTGCTTTCTTATCGTTATCGCTAATAAAAGGGCCAGCCCTACACATAGTGCAGTGATCGGCATTTAAATAACGAGGTAGGATGAGCTGAGGAATGATGGCGTGTTGTTTATTAATGGACCAGTAATAGCTGATACCGCTTGTATCTTTTACGTGTTTGTCTCGGTCAACATTACGAATTTGATATTCAGGGAATTGTGAAATATCAAAAGTACTCTGTCCAAGGTAATGGTGTGCTGTTCCTATCACTAGGCTTTCTTCGATGTTCCATTCGGTATAGGGTTTAACATCTTTGGAGGTGATGATACCAAGCTGTTCACCATGTGGATCTAACGCGTAACTCGTTGCATTTATTAGGAATTTTCTGAGAAGTCTGCGGTTGAGTGTGTTTACACTGAGCGTTTGTTGTTGAAAGCACTGGTGAGAGCCAAAAGCTGGGAGCAGCGGAAATTGGAAGATTACAGCGTCAAAAGCGTGCAACGGTATTTTTTGCCAACAAGAGAGGTTAGTAACGTCAAATTGGGTGACAATTCGGACACCAAGGTCACTGAGTTTATCAAATGCATTATCTTGATATTTAAGCTTAAGTTCCGCTTCGCTATCATAAACACTGGCAATAAGTGTAGCAGGCTTAAAGTGCTTTGCTAATGAATACGAGAAGCTTAAATCGCCGTCTCCAACGGTAAGAATACGCCAGTTTTTATCGAGTATCATGAATTTTGCTTGGCTGAACAGTTAAATGTTAAGTTTATCAAATTACGTACTTATGGTGTAGGGTTTGCAGCTTCCATTTAGAGGCTAATTAACCTGAAATCAACCAGGCAAAAATCAAATTCTCTCATCTCAGACTACGACACAGTTGTTTTTCGAAAAATGATTAGGTTGGGGCTTTCAATTACCGGATTGATAGTGGATTAATAGTGACACCCACCGTAACTAGCCCTTGATCGTGATAATAGCGGATTGATAGCGGGTTAATGTTGACACCCACTGTAACTAGCCTTCGATTAACATAGCCATCCACCTCAAATTTGTAACTTTTCCAGATGTCACCTATTATTTGATTTCGTACTCAAAGGATTGAGGAGTTAAGCCATGGCAACGGCTAGAAAAAGACAGATCAGCTTAACAGACACCAAATATTATCACTGTACATCTCGTTGCGTAAGACGAGCATTTCTGTGTGGCAAAGATAAACTCACTGGTAAATCATATGAGCATCGTCGAGGCTGGGTTGAAGAGAAGCTACTCATGCTCGCCACCGCATTTTGTATTGGCGTTTGTGGCTACGCAGTAATGAGCAACCATACTCATATTGTCTTGTGTGTAGATGATCAAGAAGCGAAAGATTTATCAGACGAAGACGTTGTTATTCGTTGGCACACAATGTTTAAAGGCGATTGGCTAACTCACAAGTTTATTGAAGGTGAGGCGCTTAGTGAGTCTGATAAGGTGATTCTCAACGAGAAAATTAACAAATATAGAAAAAGACTAGCGGATATCAGCTGGTTTATGCGAGTGCTAAACGAAGATATTGCGCGCCGAGCGAATAAAGAGGACGAATGCACTGGGCGTTTTTGGGAAGGAAGGTTTACATCTCAACCGTTATTAGATGAAGCTGCATTAATCGCATGCTTAGCCTATGTAGATTTAAACCCGATCAGAGCTAATCTAGCCACATCCCCCGAGTCTTCAGACTATACCAGTATTAAAAAACGTATTAGCTATGCTGAACTAGGCGAACAGCCAACAAGCCTACTGTCATTTTCTAATAACCCTGAGCTGAGTGCATCAAAAGTTCTTCCATTTGAACTAGAGCATTACATTGAGTTGGTTGAGCTAACAGGAAGAAGTATTCGCGCCGATAAACGAGGTTTTATCGACGAAGCTGAGCTCATTCTTTCAAGATTAAATATAGAGCCGGCTAACTGGTTAAAGCTAACTACTCAATTTTCTCGCATTTTTCATGGCGCAGTTGGTCGTGAAAAAGCATTGACAGCATACAGTGAAAGGCTACAAAAAAAGCGACGCGCGAACCTTAAAAGCTGTGAGCGTTTGCTCGCTTAGCCAGACCTTCTTATTTACCATTATTATCACCACAAGCCTGCGAGCAAGTGTAGAGCAACTTTGCTTTATGATAAAATTATGTCTAGATAAAGACAGCGTTATTACTGTTTTTGGAGCCCGTTAGTATCTTTATAACGATAATACCGTAGAGTTAGGCTTACTTTTTTGGTTTGTATGTAAAATACAGTGGGTGTCGCTGATTTAGGCTCCGGGTTACTCTGATTTATGAGTGGGTGTCATTGTTTTATTTTTTCTGAATGAACTTTAAGATGGGTGTCTAGTAAAAAGAGCGTCTAGGAAAAAGAGCGGTGTTAAGCACAAAGACACTTCCGTAAAAGCAGTACCTTGAAGCTAGGTGGTCTCCTTTTAATTTGTAGTGGGTGTCAAATTAAAAGGAGTGGGGGCTGCTAGTGGCCCAATTGGTCGAGTAAGTCCATAACTTCAACGCTTGCGCGTTCCATTTGATTGAGCTGTTGCACTGCTCCTTGGGAGTCGCCGAACTTGAATTTCTTCATAGCTTCTACGCCAGCGCGATGGACTTCTTTGTGTGGTGAATCTAGACGTTTGAATGCACTGTGGCCTGCAAACTTTTCGGCGCCTTCGGCACTGCACCATTTACCTAAGCGGCACATAGTGTGGTCGGCAAAATCATCCACACTTTTGTGGCTATTGCCTATGATTACGTTGTAAACATCGCCTTTCCATACGACATGGTCTAATTTCACGGTTTGAATAAAGGTTTGAGTAGTCGAGACTAGAATAGTGTCTTTCATCGAGTCACAACAACTTACTATTCCTTCATATTCATCATTTAAGTGCCCAATACTGTCTGATAAGGTCACGTTTGACGCTTGGATTTCTTCTACAGCACTGACCGTTGTGTGTGTCGTATCGATGATCTTTTTCACTAGATCAGAGACTTCATTGGCAGACTCATTTGTATTCGTGGCAAGCGCTCTAACTTCATCGGCAACAACAGAAAAGCCTCGTCCAGCCTCGCCAGCTCGAGCGGCTTCTATCGCTGCATTTAGCGCAAGCAGGTTGGTTTGATCTGAAATTTTCGAGATAGTGGTGACGAATGTATTGATACTATCTGCCATTTGCGACAAACCGGAAATATTCGTGGTCATTCTATCCATGTTGCTGCCAAGTTGGTCCATCCCGCTTAGTATCTTGCGTAGTGCATTTTCAGATTTGGAGAATGCCGCATTTACCTTTTCAATGGAGTGACTCTCTTGCTCAATACTCATAAAACTTGCCAGCACGGTTTCACGGATCCCTTGCACTTGACTTAACCCAGTCAAGGCGCATTGCAAGAGCTGATTGTCTGTATTGTCATTGAGAGACGCCTGTGCGCTTATAACTTCCTGCTTTAAAGCGTCATTTTCTGCACACAATTGCTCATTTTGTTGCTTTAAACTAAGGATCTCTTTTTGCGCTTCCAATAACGCCTGTTGGGTTTCATTGTTTGTAAATAACCTTGCAAACACTATCTATTCCCCTATAACCAAATATTAACGCAAGCTTAGCAATCATTGCTAAATAGTGCTACAAATTTAGTGAGTTGTGGACTAAGACTTTTAGTTTAAGTTGCTCTAATTCAAGTGGTGGTGGTATTTTGAACGGTTTGTATTGTCGATGCGCGTAATTATACCATTTGCAATAAGTAAATGATCTATTTTGAAGCGGGGAGATGGCGTTATTAGCATAACTCTCGAATCTAGCAATCGCCGAGCTACTCATATCCATAATAAGAAAGGCAGTTACTTCGCTATCTATTTGTTATAAAAGAACTTATAGTAAAGCAAAGACAGTATTTCAAGCTTCAAATTGACTAAAGAATTAAGTCAATTGGAATTATAGGCCTCGCGAGCTAGAGCGAAGCGATTTACCCTTTTTATCTCCATACATTTGTTCGTCTGCCTCATGGATCAATAGGTCGGCTTGTTTGGATGGGTCTACTTTGACAGTGCCGATACTAACATCAATATCGTAGTCCATCAGGCCTTTCAATAAGGCAACTCTGATTTCTTCATGATTAGGACTCGTGGTGTTTAAATAAGCAATAAACTCATCCCCACCGATTCTAAAGCTTTGCTCGACACCAAAGTAATCTCGCATATTTTGGGTAAATTTAATTAGCACCTCATCACCAACATGATGCCCGTATGCATCATTAACTTGCTTGAAGTTGTCAAGATCAAGATAGAGTAACCATTGATTGTCAAACTCATGTGATTGCAGTCTTTCAAAACATGCACGCCGACTTCCTACACCTGTCATGGCGTCGTGGTTTGCTTCATAGCGCATTCTTTTTTCTAATTGTTTTCTTCTTTCTACTTCTTTTTGAAGTTTCATCACGTCCTCTTTTTTATTCTGTATCATCGAATAAAAGCCTGCACTGATGAGTAAAAAGCCAAGATTTTTTAGAGAAGTGTCAAAGTTCAAAATGGCAAAGTGGAAGTCACCGATAAAACTATCAACAATATCGAGTAGCAGGCCGAGGCAGTATATGAGCAAAGCAATACGTAGAAATTTATTCACCACATCTTTTGTGATGATAAAAAATAAGGTGAAAGAAACAGCAAACCAAAATAGCTCTTCAAAGCTTTCATAGTCATGATGACCAATGGAATACATATAGCCGCCTAAGAAGCTGATACTAATCCAAATTAGCGCCAACGGAAATGCTGTTTTTATCAAAACGATGTTGCTCTTTGTTATGTGCCTATCTTTATTTATAGTTAACTGAGTTTAGTAAGCAAGTTACTTAGCTCCGAGCTCGAGTGCTTGGGAGAGCATAAAAAGATGACTAACGAATACCAAAGAAGTTAGTACAGTCCGCATTTTTTGATAGTCTTTATGGTACTCGCTCCAACGAGGTGAGTTGCGCTCAACAAAGTAAACTATCCAGTAGCAAGCTGCCAAATAGCATAAGGTCCACTCTGGCGCAAAAAAGCCAACCAGCGGGTAAGGGATCACCACAATCACCGCAAGTAATGCTCGCTTGTAGGTTTGTTCTCCTGCTCGCCATAAGCTACCAGCCATAAAAGCCAAAATACCTAAACTGTAAAATACAAACGCTTGGAGTACGCTTTCTGAGGCGCCAGTCATTAACGTTAATGCGATACAAGCAAGAAAAGGAAGAAAACCTAAGTAGCCAAGTTGGATATGATTGAAGTAGGGATGCATAGTAACGCTCTGCTATATCTGATTGCTGAGATCATACCGTAATTATTTCATTTTTATACTCTTAAACTTAATTTGTTGATCACTTCAGGTTAGTTATCTGTTTTTTCGATTGTAGTGATTGAAACAATCCATTTTATTTAATCAACGCTTCCCCTTATCTTTGTAGTCAAGCCAAGGCGAACAACAATCGCCACTATTTATTCAAACTAAACAACAGTGAGGAAAGCCATGAGCACTTCATTAATTAACACTAAAATCAAACCATTCAATGCAACAGCATACCACGGCGGCGACTTTGTAGAAGTGTCTGAGCAAGACCTACTAGGTAAGTGGTCAATCGTATTCTTCTACCCTGCGGATTTCACTTTTGTATGTCCAACAGAGCTAGGCGACTTAGCTGACTACTACGCACAGCTTAAAGAAATGGGCGTGGAAGTGTATTCAGTTTCGACTGACACCCACTTTACCCACAAAGCATGGCACGATGCGTCAGACACGATTAAGAAAATCCAGTTCCCTATGATTGGTGACCCAACAGGCCGTATTACTCGTAATTTCGGCGTAATGATTGAAGAAGAAGGTCTAGCGTTGCGTGGTACTTTCGTGATTAACCCTGAAGGTGAAATCAAAGTTATCGAAACACACGACCTAGGCATTGGCCGCAGTGCAAAAGAGTTAGTACGCAAAGTTCAAGCTGCACAGTACATCGCATCTCACGACGGCGAAGTATGTCCTGCTTCTTGGCAGCCTGGTGAAGAAACATTAGCACCTTCACTAGACCTAGTTGGCAAAATCTAACTTGCCGTGGGGAGTGCGCTCTGCACTCCCATCTACAGATGAATATAGTTCATCGTTTTTGCGAATTTTTACTGTAGTTTCTGCAGAGGGTTACCTTTATGTTAGACAACCAAATTAAAACTCAGCTACAAAGCCATTTTAGCTCTCTACAACACCCGATTGAACTCGTCATTACACTTGATGACAGTAAAAAATCGCAAGAGCTAAAAGGGTTGGCTCAAGACCTTGCGTCTTTAAGCGACAAAATTACCCTATCAGAATCAAGCAAAGGGGAGCGTGTCCCGCAAATGCTGGTTCGTGGACTTGAAAAACAAAGCGAAATTACATTTGCTGGCGTGCCAATGGGGCATGAATTTACCAGTCTTGTTCTTGCTCTATTGCACTCGGGTGGACATGCTTCAAAAGCCTCTTTAGATGAGGTAGAGCAAATAAGTAGCATAGATAAAGCCTTGAACTTTGAGGTCTATATCTCTCTAAGCTGTCAAACCTGTCCGCAGGTAGTACAGGCTCTAAATTTAATGGCAGCAATTAACCCAAATATCACAACCACCATGATAGACGGTGCGCTATTCCAAGAAGAAGTGGAATCTCGCAATATTATGGCCGTGCCGACCGTGTATTTAAATGGTGAGCAATTCAGCCAAGGTGCTGTGAGCTTAAGCGATATCTTATTAAAGCTAGATAGTAAAGCGGGCGAAAAGCAAGCCGCGCAACTCAACGAAAAAGACGTTTTTGACGTACTTGTTGTTGGTGGTGGTCCTGCTGGCGCATCAGCCGCAATCTACGCCGCGCGTAAAGGGCTAAACACAGGTGTAGTCGCTGAGCGTTTTGGTGGGCAAGTTGCCGATACTTTAGGTATTGAAAACTTTATCTCAGTGCAAAAAACCGAGGGTCCCAAGCTGGTTGCGCAGTTAGAAGAGCATGTTAATCAGTATGGTGTTGATGTCATGAAAAATCAGCGCGCAGCGGCCATCAATAAAGGCAACACCCTTGATATCACGCTTGAAAATGGTGCGGTGTTAAAAGCTAAATCTGTGGTGCTGGCAACCGGGGCGCGTTGGAGAAGTATGAATGTACCTGGTGAAGCCGAATATAAAGGAAAAGGGGTCGCCTATTGTCCGCACTGTGATGGTCCTTTATTTAAAGGTAAACCCGTTGCGGTGATCGGTGGCGGTAATTCAGGTATTGAAGCCGCGATTGATTTAGCAAACATTGTCGAGCACGTGACGGTATTAGAGTTTGCCGACACACTGAGAGCTGATGAAGTGCTAATTAAAAAAGCAAACAGCCTTGCGAATGTTACCATTATTAAAAACGCACAAACTACCGAGGTAGTTGGAGATGGTAACAAAGTAACAGGGATCAACTACACGGATAGAGTCAGTGGTGAGTCTCACTCTTTGGCACTTGCGGGGATTTTTGTACAGATAGGACTAGTGCCAAACACTGAATGGTTAAAAGCAAGTGATGTGGCGCTTAGCCGCTTTGGCGAAATCGAAATAGACAGTAAAGGTGCAACCAGTCTAGCGGGGGTCTACGCTGCTGGTGATGCAACTACCACACCCTTCAAGCAAATTATTATTGCGATGGGGGGCGGGGCAACCGCAAGCCTAGGTGCATTTGACTATCTGATCAGGCAAGGGCAAGACGACGAACAAGCCGCTTGACCAAAAAGAATCATTGCAACAATACACCCATGCAATGCTCCCAAGCCACGCTCATAGTAGTGTGGCTTTTTTATTTATTCACCACACCCCCACCTAAAGCTGTCGGCATTTGTTTTACACAAAGGGTAGCGAGAGCACAAGAGCAAGTAAGCGCAACACAGCCAAAAGTATATTATCCATTTATTTGCATTAATGTGCCTGTTATTTCTGCTGAAAAGTGGTTTTTCTATGCTTTAACAGTCTTTTTGTAAATAGCAAAAATCAAGCAACTCAATCGAAGTCTCAGTTTAAATTCTTTATAACTATTTAATTAGTATCAACTTAGTGTTTATGGAAAGGTTTGGTTTTGTTTTTGTAATGTTAATTTTAAGGTTTGTTTTATTTTAAATTATTTCACAAGAGTTGCTGTGGTGTGAATGTTTCTATATCTTGACCAGCCTTAATTGTAATGTGAATGAAACTTCAATGTAACAATGAGGGTGATAACGCAATGGATAGAACACAGGAATTAACAAGCAACCACGCTGAACTACAAGATACAACGAGTTGGTACACCTACCAAAGCTACGTAGAGTCAAGTGCAAGAACGTATTCGCGAGTTATCGATAAAGTCATTGTGTCTGGTAAAGGCTCAATTCTTACCGATGCTGAGGGTAAAGAATATGTCGATCTTTTAGCTTGTGCAGGAACATTGGCACTGGGTCATAACAATCCAGAAATTAAACAAGAGCTAATTAAGTACCTTCACACAGATGAAGTGATGCAAGGATTAGATATTTTAACACCCGCAAAATATGCGTTTACCAAGGAATTGCTAGGTTTACTGCCTGAGAAGTTTCGCGATGAAGCGCGTATCCAGTTCTGTGGTCCATCTGGCGCAGATGCCACTGAAGCTGCGATTAAGCTATTCAAAACGGCAACAAAACGTCGCACGGTACTTGCATTTCATGGTGGGTATCACGGTATGACTGCTGGTGCATTGTCACTTACCGGTAATCTCAATGCCAAAGACTCTGTAGCATCACTAATGCCAGATGTGCATTATCTACCTTTCCCTTATGATTATCGCTCACCTTATTTGGTACAAGGCGATGAGTTAATAGAGACTTCTTTACACCATATTGAAACCGTCTTTAGCGACCCCGAAAGCGGTATAACCAAGCCAGCTGCTGTGATCTTAGAGGCAATTCAAGGGGAAGGTGGCTGTATTCCTGCCCCTGCTAAGTGGCTCAAAGGATTGCGTCAATTGTGTGATGAATACGATATTCCGCTTATTTTCGACGAAATTCAGTGTGGTTTTGCTCGCTCTGGTGATTTATTCGCTTTTCAAAGTGCTGACATTATGCCGGACGCGATTTTACTATCAAAAGCACTTGGTGGCGGCATGCCAATGTCAGTCGTTGTGTATCGCGAAAAATATGATCACTGGAAACCTGGGGCGCACACAGGCACCTTTCGAGGAAACCAGTTGGCGATGATCGCAGGCCGTAAAGGTATGGAAATTATCCGCCGTGATAAGTTGGCCGAAGCTGCTCGAGAAAAAGGGGCATGGCTTAAAGCCGAGCTGGAAAAACTGCAACAAAAGTACGCCTTTATTGGAGATGTTAGAGGGCGGGGCTTGATGTTGGGGGTTGAAATTATTCATCCAAACACGGCCAGATCACCAAAGCATCCTGATTTGGGCGATGGCTCATTAGCTGCAGCAATCAAAAAGCAATGCTTTGCCAATGGCTTGATTTTAGAAACTGGTGGCCGCTTTGGTGCTGTATTGCGTTTATTACCTGCCTTAACTATCTCCATGGATGAGCTCGAGCGTGCGGTTGAACTGCTTGATCTTAGCATGAGTCAACTAGCGCAGGGGTAAGTAAGATGAATTGTCCCGTTGTCATGAAGTTTGGCGGTGCATCTTTGGGATGTGCTGAATCGATATTACGTGTCGCAAGGCTTATCCAGCAACAGCAGAAGCACACTCGAGTCGTCGTGATAGTGTCAGGCTGTGGCAACGTGACAAATGATCTTGAAACCATTCTTGCTGACTCACACAAACCGAGCCAAAAACGCGCACTGGAACAAGTAAAGTTGTTCCACAGTGAGTTACTTCGGCAATGCGCCCTAACTTTACAGGCAGAGCCTGAGCTCACCGCCACCCAACATGTGATTTATGATCTATGTGACCACGCACTTGAGCTGCTTGATTACCCAGAGGTGGCTCATGATGACTTACTCACACTCGGCGAGCGGCTGAGCGCACAGATCATGATCGGTATTTTACGTGTATTAGGGCTCAGTTGTGGCTATTTGGATGCCGCAGAGTTTATTCATTTATGCGGTGAAAAATCCGAACATCAGCCAGCCATTGAGAAGATCAATCGTTTGTGTCAACAGGTTGCGAGACAAGCCAAGCACGTTAATGTCAGTGAAGGATTTATTGCTCGCGCGGAAGATGGACAAATCGCCACATTAGGTCGCAATGGCTCAGATACAACTGCTGCAATCTGGGCTGTTGCGTTAAATGCAAGCCGCCTTGAAATTTGGAAAGAAGTAGAAGGATTATGCAATGCCGATCCAAATATTATTCCACAAGCCAGTTTAATCACCGATATTGCATTTGACGACCTGTGTGTTTTATCACAGTTCGGTGCGTCTGTGATCCACTATCCCGCGTTGCAGTTATTGCGACAACAGCGGTTAATCCTCTCGCTAAAGTGTCCAAAAAATCCAAACACGCCCAAAGCCACTCATATTCATTTTGGTGGTGAGCGTCCCCCTGTGAGTGCATTAGCGTTATTGAGTGGCGTGCAAGTCTTGCCCCATGGCGAACGCCTAGGACTATTTTGTGTTGATAAAGGTGCCGCTGAACTGCGTTTTGTTATGGACTTATTCCTACAAGACAAAACATTACATGCTCTTCAAGAGATACAGAAAAGTCAAAACCTGTTGCTGCTTACATTATTCAGCAACCAGTTTGCTATTGATACTCAGGCGTTAAAAAGTCAGCTATCCGAGCTCGGGATATCGGTATTGGCAGTGTGTTCCGATAGTGCCAACGAATGCGTGAATCTCGTTATTGTCGCGGAAGAGAAAACGCAAGCAATGCGGATTGCACATGCCCAGTTACGCCAGCAAATTACACAAAGTCAATGTATAGAAGTGAACGATGCAGTATAGAACCTTGTTTTTTATTTTGATTTTATTCCTAGGTATATCAATGAGCCAAGCACAAGTTGACCCAGCGATAAAGGCTTGGGCACCGAAACTAGAAGCCATCACCGAGAAGCAGCAAAGCACTTTAAACGACATTTATCGTCATATGTTAGCTGGCAACTTTACGTTGGCTGAAACTGAGTTGGCAAAACTATATAAGGAAGTCCCGCAAGTATTACCGCAGTGGCTTGCGTTGCTGACTGAGCAACAGCAATACGAAAAGATCCGCAAATTAGTTGACGAGGGAATTGTTTCCCCTACGCATAGTAGTGCTGTGATAGCCAACACGCTCGCTTCTGGCCCTTTACCACAACTTTACTTCGAACAACCACAAGCCTCCATCCCGTTGCAAGGCCACTGGTTAGTGCCTCTGCCAAGAGTAAAGCTGAGGCTTAACGGACATGAGTTCTACTTTGTGCTTGATACCGGCGCTTCTCAAAGTCTAGTGACAGATAAAGTAGTGAAGCAATTACAACTTGATATTGCCTCACAGCAGCAAGTCGAAATCGATACCGCAACTGCAAATACAGTCAAGGCTGACTTAGTGCGCTTGCCAGCGTTTCAGCTCGGTCCGGTTAAAGCCCAAGATCAGCTTGCGCTCGTTGTTGATCACACCGAACTCGAACAACGGTTTTTAGGGATTAATTGGTATCAACTTGATGGCATTATCGGCTGGCCAATCATAAAAGCATTGGATTTAACGCTTGATTTTGAAGAACAAATCGCTGAAATCAAAAAGCCTACGCTGCAGCAAGAGAAAAGCGGAAATCTCGTCTGGCTGTTTGACGACCCTATGGTGATCACCAAGGCAAACAGTACAAATCAACTCTGGTTTTTAGATACCGGCGCAATGGAGAGTCAAATCACCAGTGATTACTTAAGTGCCGAACAATACCAATCCATTACTTGGAAAGAGCGAAAGTTTAATGGGTTAGGGGGCAAAGGGGCGGTGGAGAAAACCGCTAAATTTGGCCCTATCAGTATCCATTTTCCATCGATCACACAGCATTTTAAAAAACTGACGGTACGTGCCGACCATCAAGATTGCAGCCATAGTCGTTGCGATGGTCGACTGGGGGTCGACACCGCAGACAGCCTTCGCATGCATATTAATTTTCACGCCGCCAGTTTTGACATTCGCCATAAACACTGAGCTTCCCTAGGAACGTTTTACTAACGGAATACAAAAATGAACAATAATTCTAAGACTTCAATGCAATTATCGACAGCAGCGCGCTGGTTCGAAAGTCAAGCGAAACGTGGGTTTCGCTCAGCGATACCGGCCTCAGAAAATATACAGCATTCGGCAAATCAGGAGCATACGCATTATGTAGCCGATGTTTCAAGCTTACTAAGTGCAACTGAAGCATCCGCCAGCAGTACTTTGCTCACCGCGTTTATCGCTTATTTAGCAAGACTTACCCTGCATTCTGAGCAAGTGCTTGCAGTAGAGACTGCGCCTCTATCGCAGCAAATAGCGTTGTTCAATATTGACCTTACGTCAGACTTTTCTCAGGCAATTAGAGAATGTGAGACCACTTTAGCCTCTGCTGCGCCCGTATCAAATGAAGCGCTTAGCCAGCTGGCGCTGCAACATGAACTAGAAAGTCATGCCGGTTGCGCTGCATTTACACAACTTGGATTTGCCAGTTGCAGCCAAAGCGCTGAAGTCAACTTGTCACAAATGGCGATATTATTATGTTTGCGCCATACCGAATCTGGATATAGCTGTGAGATGTCATTTGCAACAGCACTTTACAGTGAAGCGATTGCTCATAGTCTATTTAGCGGCTTTTTAGGTTTTTTAGAGGCTGCAACCTCAACGCCGCAAGCGCCATTAAACACCTTAGCCCTAGTTGGAGAGCAAGCAGAAACATTGCTAGAGCTTGGACAGCCAAACTACCAGGCAAAAGCTGAGATCAGCGACTTAGTTAGTGTCTTTCGGGCAAGAGTCGCGGCTCATCCGCAGCAAATAGCAGTACGAGAGGAAGCGCTTCACCTTACCTATGAGCAGTTGGACAAGCGCAGTGAACAATTGGCGCACATCTTACAGGGGCTTGGTGTTTCTAGTGGAGATACCGTAGCGGTGGCGCTACCACGTTCAGCCGCACTGGTTGAGACGTGCTTGGCAATCGTTAAACTGGGCGCCGCCTACGTACCGATTGCGTTAAATACTCCCATAGAGCGCCTGACTTTATTGCATGAACAGTGTCAATTTGCCGCGCTTGTATGCGGGGAAAGCTTTACCCTGCGAGTGCCCGACGTTGCGGTGATAAACCTTGATAAAACAGCGTTAAGTGAAGCGGCTATTGAACCTGTGATAAGTGAGTTGGACCCGAGTACTCGAGCTTGTATTTTGTATACTTCGGGCTCTACGGGGAAGCCAAAAGGTGTGATATTAAAGCACGGAGGCCTCAATCGTATCGCACTCAACTTAGACCATGTTGATACCGACCAAAGCAGTGTGGTTGCCTTTTGTAATAATACCGCATTTGACGCCTGTAGCTTTGAGATGTGGCTGGCGCTATTAAATGGGGCATCGTTGGCCGTTATTTCACAAGAGCAGGTTCAAGATCCAAGGCGTTTTGGTAATGCACTTACTCAGCATGGTGTCACGCATAGCTTTTTAACCGTAGCGCTGGTGAATTTGTATGTGCAAGTTGATCCGAGCATCTTATGTGGTCTCGAGGCTTTGTGGTTCGGTGGTGAAGTGATCCCTGTCGAAACCTGTCGTCGCCTATTACAACATTCATTTTCAGGGAAACTAATTGCCTGCTACGGACCCACAGAAAACTCGGTGTTTTCTACCACGCATCTGCTTGATGAGTTAGCGCTGGAGCAAAACTCGGTTGCATTGGGACGCGCCTGTGCCTATTCCAATCATTATGTACTGGATCCTCAGGGGCAGCTACTTCCACTTGGTGTCACCGGCGAACTTTACTTAGCGGGTGATGGATTAGCGGAAGGGTATCTAGCCGCACCAACATTAACAGAACAAGCATTCGTGAGTGATCCATTTAACTTAGGTACTATGTATCGCTCTGGTGACTTGGTGTGGATGGATGAACATGCCGTACTGCACTTTGTTGGACGTGCTGACAACCAAGTAAAAATCCGGGGACATCGTATTGAACCAGAGGAAGTACAGGTGCAACTCGGTCAACACCCTGATATTGCCCAAAGTCATGTTCGTGTTATGACGCGCAATGGCCAAAAGTACCTAGCCGCATTTATATGTTTTACCAATACAACGACATTGTCGGCGGAGCGCCGAGCCGAGCTGTTATCTTGGCTTGCTGAGCGTCTTCCACCATACATGTTACCTTCTAGTATTACTCAAGTTTCTGGCTTTACTTTAAATGCCAACGGCAAGATTGATAAAGCAGCTTTGCCTGAGCCGAGCGCAGCTGATCGTGGCGAGCAATCTGAATACATCGCCCCACAAGGTGAGTTAGAAGCTGCGATGGCGACGTTATGGCAAACCGTGCTCGAGGTGAAGGCAGGCAGAACCGACAACTTTTATCACTTGGGTGGTGATTCCATCGCGGCAATGAAGCTTGTTCATCATGCTTATTTACACGGCTTTGAATTAGACCCAGCTTGTATTAGCAGACACCCAAGATTACATGAAATGGCCGTACATCTGCAGCCATTGCGTGACGTCGAGCTTCAAGCCGCTTGTGCTACCGATAAAAAGCTCGCATCAGCGGCGCAGCAGCGGATGTACTTTATGCAGCAATTAGACCCTCATAGTGTTGCCTATAACCTAGGAGTAACATTAACGAGCCAGACACCCATTGATGCAAAACGGTTAGCTGTCGCGGTAAACGAGTTAATTCATCAACATGAAGTGCTGACACAAGGCTTTGCTTATGATGGTAAATTATGGCGCGAAACACGTCGTTTTGATGGCGTAACAGAGCATGCCTGTACTAGCGAACAAGACGTAAATACACAGCTGCACTTACTTAATCAGCAGGTGTATGACTTAAACACAGATTGTCTCTTTAGGGTTGCTTTGTTAACTCATAATAATAGTGCCACGTTATATATTGGTGCACACCACAGCATCGTGGATGGCTGGTCACTAGATATTATTTTACGGACACTACATAGCCTTTATCATGGTGTTGAACACAACGAAGAAGCCCGCGCTTTTGACGACTATTGCCAACTAGAGCAGCAATGGTTAACCAGTGAGCAGGCCGAGTTGAGTACCGACTTTTGGTCTCAATACTTAGCTGAGCATAACCCTAGCAGTGCATTGCCGTTTGATTTTGCGAAAAAAGCGGATCATAAAGCGCGTGCAGCTGTGCATAAACAAGTGATCAGTAACGATATTAATCTGCGGGTATCTGAGCTGGCTAAGCGCTGGCAGCTAACGCCATTTAACGTTTTCCTCAGTGCTTTTTATGCGCAACTAGGCTATCAAAATGGTGAAAGGCAGCTTACTTTAGGTACTGCTGTTGCAGGTCGTGAGTGGGGCGGGTTTGCTGATACTGTGGGCATGTTCGTCAACACGCTAGCACTAAACTTCAGTGTTGATCTTAGCAATAGTTTTCAAGCAATCTGCAAACAAGTTGGCACCGAAAATCAGCAAGCATTTGCACAGCAACAGCTACCCTATGAGCGAGTGCAGCATAGCATTAGCGGCAGTGAAAGCCTGTTTAACGTGATGTTTGATATGCAAAACGCAATCACTTGGGGCGGCAACAGTGAAGCGAACTGGTCTAGCGCGCGAATGCGTGTTGATGACCCCCAGTTTGATTTGACGGTCACTTTAGAGTCTCAGCATGACGGTCTTAACATTATTTGTGAGTATGATGCGGGCCTCTATCAAGAAGCCACGATTGTGCGCTTTATTTCCGCTTATCGTGAGCTAATCGGCAAAGCATGCGAACATCCAGAGCAACCCCTATACGAGCTAATGGCGCTTACTAGCCAAGAGCAGCAGCTTGTAGATAACTATGCATCGGTTCGAGCTAATTCGTATCCCCATCAGCACTATCTCGACGCCTTTGACGCCAGTGTAGCTGAGTTTGCTGATGCTATCGCGGTTCAAGACAGTCATACAACACTGACTTACGCTCAGCTCGACCAACAGGCTTGCGCATTAGCTAGGGCTTTAGTTGAGGCTGGAGTGAAGCTAGAGCAACCCGTTGCGGTCCATCTAGCGCGCGGTCATAAAGTGCTGGTGGCAATGTTAGCCATTGCTAAAGCCGGTGGCAGTTATTTACCATTTGATATGCGCTTACCTGCGCAGCGGATCCGCAGTCTCATCGAAGATCAGAGCATAGAGTTTGTGATCAGCGACAGTGAAGGTCCGTTTACTGGCGTCACTGTTGTGGGTTCGGACGCAGTTGGCTGTGACACGATAGAGTTAACACAGATCCCACGCTTTGCCGCTCAATTGGCGTACACGCTATTTACTTCTGGCACCACGGGCAAACCAAAAGGGGCAATGACAACCCATCAAGGTATGGTGAACCACAATTATGCATTGCTTGACGAACTGTCATTCTCAACCTCTGACTGTTTTGTGCAAACGGCTGCATTATCTTTTGACATTAGCGTGTGGCAGCATTTAGCACCATTAATGTGCGGTGCTCGGGTGGCTATTTTAAGCGACCAAGAAGTGCTCGACCCTTTGTTATTCTTGCAAGCGCTAGCACATTATAACGCGAGTGTGTTGCAGGTGGTGCCTGCGCAGTTGCAACAACTTATAGATCAAGCAGCGCAATTGGCACATGACCCGCTTGCTGCCTTACGCATTTTGATCCCAACCGGAGAAGCGCTGCCTCCAAGTCTTGCGAGAACTTGGTTTGATAATTATTCCATTCCAATGTTTAACGCATACGGCCCCGCAGAATGTAGTGATGATGTGACGTTGCATCATTTATCTGTAGCGCCGCCTGCTCATCAAAGCGTTTTACCTATAGGGAAGCCCATTACTGAGTGTGGTGTATATCTTTTAGATGAAGCACTGCAGCCGGTACCTGTTGGCGCTATTGGTGAAATTTGTATTGCCGGAGAAGTGGTACTTGGACGCGGTTATTTGAATGCTCCAGCACTGACCGCCAATGCTTTTGTGGCAAACCCGTTTGGCGCGCCTGGCAGCAGAATGTATAAAACCGGTGATTTAGGCCGCTTTAATTTTGCAGGCGAATTGGAGTTTGTTGGTCGTCGCGACTTCCAGATTAAGATCCGTGGTATGCGGATTGAAATTGGTGAGATTGAGTCTGTGATGGAAATGGCACCCAACACAGCTCGTTGTATCGTATGTGCTGAACAAGGGCTCTTATTAGCATATCTGGAAAGTGAATTAAGCGTCGATACACTGCGCCTACATGCACAGGAGCAACTGCCAGAGCATATGGTGCCGAGCTACTTTGTGGTGATGGATAATCTGCCTGTGACTGCCAACGGCAAAGTAGACAGAAAAGCACTCCCAACATTGGCACAAGTTAGAACAATGGAAGTGGGTGAGTCACCTTGCGGGGAAGTTGAGCAGTATTTGGCAAAGCAATACGCGCAACTGCTTGATTTAGAAGTAAGCCAAGTGTACCGCGATGCGCATTTCTTCCGCTTGGGTGGACACTCACTGCTGGCGATGAAGCTAATTTCTGCCTTACGTAAGCACTATTCACTCAACGAAAAAGCAACCGTTAAGGCGATTTTTGATTATCCTAACTTAAGCGAACTGGCCACGTTTGTTGCCCAATCGACTATTGCACCGGGAGAGGTACTGGCCCAAGTAACGCTTGCCGATAACCAGCATTTTGCATTAACACAAACGCAGCAGCAAATGTTGTGGTTTGAGAAACTGCAGCCGGGCACCGCGCTTTATAATATGCCTAATGCTTGGCAAATTCATGGCGAGCTAGAGAGTGCCAAACTAGAGGCTGCGGTGACGTTTTTACAGCGCAAACACCCGATGTTGCGCGCACGTATTGATGAGGCCCATAACCTACAGTTTATCTCCGAACACATTCAACCACTGACTGTGACTCAAGTGCCCAAAACCACCTCTATGTCGCAAGCAGTTAAGGTGATAGCCAAGCAGCCATTTGATCTGTCAGCTGGCTTGTTCGAGCCCATTTTACTTTGCTGGCCAAGTGGTGAGCAGGTATTAGTATTTAACATGCATCATTTGATCTCGGATGCTTGGTCAAGCCAAGTGATGTTGGCGGATTTGATGGCGTTTTACAGCAATCAATCAGTGCAAGACACAAGTACCTATCATTACGCTGATTTAGTGAATTGGCAGCAGCAAGCGAGTTATCAGCAAGAGGTTAAAGAAGCGGTATCTTGGTGGTGCGACTACTTACATGATGCACCGCATGTGTCGGCGTTACCCACGGCGCAAAAGCGTCCACCGCAACGTACGTTCCAAGGCCAAACGTGGAGTTTTAGTCTGTCTTCTGAGGCATCTAGCGCGGTTGCTGAGTTGGCGCAGGATGCTGAAGTTAGCTTATTTACCTTATTGCTAAGCTGTTATACGGCTTATATGTCGCTGTTGACGGGGGCTGAACAATTAATAACTGGGGTGCCTGTTGCAGGCCGTGACCGCACTGAATTTGATGAGGTAGTTGGCTTGTTTGTGAATACGCTGCCATTCAAAGCCCAGTGCCAGCCTGAGCTCAGTTTTACAGCATACTTGGCAAAAACACAGCAACAATGGTTAGAGATACTTGCGCATCAACAAGCCCCACTGGAAGCTATTATTGATGGTTTGGGTGTTGAGCGAAGCGCGGGTATTAACCCACTTGTGCAGCTGATGTTCAACTTTGAACAAGGTGGCGCATCGCAAACTTTTGGTGGATTGACTTGCACTGAAATAGTCACAGATCACGATACCGCCAAATTCGATTGTCTGTTATCGATGTCTTATGATGGTCAGCTGTGTCGGGGGAGCTTTGAGCTTCCTAGCGATCTTTACCATGACGCTCAAGCACAGGCACTTGTTAAGGGCTTTGCTTATTTTGTTGAGCAAGTGGTTCAAGATGCAGACAAACCATTAGCGGCGATACCCCTTATTGATACGGCGCAGCAACAGCAAGTGCTTGAGCTTGGTCAGTCTTTGGTATCTCCTCAGCATACTTCAAGCGATCTTATCAGCAGTTTTATGTCCAGCGCCGCCGCGTATCCACAGCGAATTGCCGTGCGTGAAGGAGATAAAACTCTAAGTTATCAAGCGCTTGATCGAGTGACTAACCAATTAGCTCATTACTTGATTGAAAGTGGGGTTCAGGCGGGAGGTCATGTTGCTATTGTTATGCCTCGTTCAATGGATTGGATCCTTGCAGCAGTAGCCATAATCAAAACAGGTGCGGCTTATGTGCCTATTGATCCGCGCTGGCCGCAAGAGCG
Source organism: Pseudoalteromonas piscicida (assembly GCF_002744175.1). Taxonomy (GTDB): domain Bacteria; phylum Pseudomonadota; class Gammaproteobacteria; order Enterobacterales; family Alteromonadaceae; genus Pseudoalteromonas; species Pseudoalteromonas piscicida_B. Next base: position 52,201 of record NZ_NKHF01000096.1, on the reverse strand, counting down.
CATTCACTTTGTTTTACAACAGGCCAATATCAATATTGCATTTGCTGAGCAGTCGTTGTCTGAGCAAGTCTCGTCACTTTCTTTGCCCACTTTGCTTCCTCAGTTAAGTGACTATGCAATCACAGCGCCAATTAAGAGCGTAACTGCCGACAGTGTTGCCAATATTATTTATACCTCAGGGTCAACGGGTCAACCTAAAGGGGTTTTGACGCCACACCGTGGGATCACCAGGCTGGTACTGAACCCAGCAGAAGGTGGGTTAGATTCACACTGTGTGGTCAGTTTTATGAATAACCCAGCGTTTGATGGCGCGACATTTGAAATTTGGTCGGCGCTGCTAAGCGGCGGTTGCTTGGCTGTGGTGACAGAGCAGCAAGTGCTTGCGCCAACTGAATTTGCCAAAGTGGTTGAACAAACGGGAATTAACTATGGCTTTATGACCGTTGCGTTATTCAATCAATATGTGAAAACCGATCCGCGTATGCTACACAGCTATCGACGTCTTTGGATTGGCGGTGAAGCGGTGTCTTCTCCGAGCTGTAAGGCACTGCTTGAAAGTGGTTTTAATGGCAAATTGTGTAATGGTTATGGCCCTACGGAAAATACGATTTTCTCAGTAACCTGTGAGATCACCTTAGCGATGGTGCAAGGGACAGATGTGCCACTTGGGCATGCTTGTGCTTGGGGTAGTCACCTTATACTAAACGCCGCAGGACAATTAGTGCCATTGGGCACGCCGGGTGAGCTATGTTTAGCCGGTGAAGGATTGGCGCACGGTTATCTTGCTCGTCCTGAACTAACGGCTCAAGCATTTATTCAAAACCCTTATGGTGAAGGGAACTTGTATCGCTCAGGAGATCAGGTGTATATGGCAGCTGATGGCACTATACATTTCCTTGGGCGCATCGATAATCAGGTTAAGATCCGTGGTCATCGAATAGAACCTGAAGAGCTAAAAAATCAGTTAGATCAGCACCCTGACATTGAAAATAGCGTTGTCGTTGTGAAACAACGCGGTGAGCTGGCGTATTTGGCTGCGTATATCAAAGTAGCACCTCAAGCGCAGATAAACCGTGGATCAGTGCTAACTTGGCTGAAATCCCGTGTCGCCCATTATTTGCTTCCATCTACTGTTACTCTAGTTGAGCAATTTACGCTTACGCACAATGGCAAAGTTGACGCGCGGGCCTTACCTGAGCCAACTGAAGCTGATTGGGGCAAAGTGATAGATGACATGCCACTGACCCAACAGCAGCAAAAACTAGCCACCATTTGGCATAAACTATTAAAGGTGACACCCACCGCAAAAGACAACTTCTTTGCGCTTGGTGGTAACTCTATTTTGCTGATGCAATTGGTCAGTGAAGTGAAAATGGCATTAGCAACAGACCTAAGCATTGCTGAGTTGTTTATGGCGCAAACGCTCGAAGAGCAAGCCGAGTTACTTACGCAAGCTGAACGGTCTCAAGTCGCTGCAATATCCACACCTGAATCATTCTCACAAGCAAGTCCTGCACAAACTCGTATGTATTTTATGCAGCAGTTGGAGCCCACAAGTACGGCTTACAACATCAATCTTGTGGCTGAATGTGCAGCGCTTGACGCGAAGCAACTACAGCAAGCCTTGATAGTGCTGAGCGATATGCATCCGGTGCTATGTCAACGGTTTGAAGAGCAAGCGGGTGTGATCCAACGCATTGCAGGAAACCCATGCCAGCTTGAAGTGGTTGAGCTTGATAGTGATGATCAACATGAGGTCGAGCGATATGCAGCGCAATGTGTTAACAAAGCCTTTGATTTGGCCTGCGACTGTCCTTTACGTGTTACGTTAATCAACAGCCAATCTCGACACTTTATAGCGTTGAGTGCACACCACATTGCCTTGGATGGATGGTCACTAAACAAGTTATTCAACGATTTAGCTGTAGCGTATGAAGGTGGTGAACTTGCTGTAGCAGAACCATTTGCATTGGATTATAACGACTATTGCTATCAACAAACGAACTGGATGCAAAGCGCCGAAGCACAAGCGCAACGCGCCTTTTGGCAAGCATATTTAGAGCAAGCCAATGAAGGGGTTAGCTTACCGGTTGACCACCAAAAGCGTCCGGAGAGTAACCCTGTCGCTGCTTATTATGATATTAATCTGGAAGCGAGTGTCGTGGCTCAAATTGAGCAACTGGCTAGTCGATATGCTGTTACACCATTTAACCTGTATTTGTGTGCCTTTAGTTTGGCGCTCAGCCATGCAAGCGGTGAGCGAGATTTGGTGATTGGCACCGTATCAGCTGGTCGCACGCAAAGTGGCTTTGAGCAAACATTAGGGATGTTCGTCAATACGCTTTCTTATCGGCAACGTTACTCACCACAAATGCGCTTTGTTGACCTTATCAAGCAATCGGGTCATGAATTTGGTGCCATGATGGCAAACCAAATGTTGCCTTATGATGAGGTAATGAGTGCGCTCTCTCGTGGCGGACAGTCACCGCTATTTAATGTGATGTTCGATCTGCAAAATAGTTTCTCAAGTGATTCTCTTCAGTTAGCTGGACAGCCACTGACATTACTCGATTTGCCTGCGGATCAGCCACAATTTGACATGACTGTGGTGCTTGAGTCGTTACCGCAAGGTACACGTTTGCGCTTTGAATATGACGCTACCTTATACGAACCCGAAACCATCGCCCGATTTGCACACAAGTACCTAACGCTATTGCAGCAAGCGAGTGCTAAGCCAGAACAGGTGATTGCAGAATTTGAGCTACTTGATCAAGGCGACAACAGCATTTGGCACGACTTTGCAACGTTGCCCGCGACTCAACATCGTAATGCACATTACTTGGATGTCTTCGATGAAGTCGTCGCACAATATGGCGATAAAATTGCTGTTGATGATGGCCAGCGTAGCCTGACCTACCGAGAGCTAAACAACGAAGCCAATCGACTGGCTGGTGTGTTATTACAACAAGGTGCTGTGGCGGATCATCCGATTGCAGTTCACCTCACTCGTAGTTGCCATGTGATGATTGCGATGTTGGCAATATTTAAAGCTGGTGGATGTTATCTACCGCTGGATACGCGTTTACCAACCGAGCGAATTCGCATGTTGTTAGACGAGCATCATATAAAACAAGTGATCACAGATAGAGCTGGCCCATTTGATGACGTTTGTGTGGTACACCCAAATGACCGAGCGACGCAACACGTTGATCTTAGTGCTGTAGTGCGACATCCAGAGCAGCTTGCCTATGTGTTATTCACCTCAGGTACAACGGGCAAACCTAAAGGGGCGATGACCACCCATCAGGGCATGGTAAACCATAATTGGGCGGCGCTAGATACCCTTAAATTTAGCGCTGTCGATACCTTTGCACAGACCGCAGCATTGTCGTTTGATATCAGTGTTTGGCAGTACCTAGGCGCATTGATGAAAGGGGGCTGCGTGGCAATTTTCAGTGATGAAACTGTGCTTGATCCATTGCTGTTTTTACAGGCCCTAACACGTCATCAAGTATCGGTATTACAAACAGTGCCAGTTCAGCTTCAGCAACTGATGGACGAAGTTGCTGCAGGCGCCTATGACAGCTTAGGTGATTTGCGCCATCTTATTCCTACCGGTGAAGCACTGCCGCCAGAAATGGCAAGAAGGTGGTTTAAGCGTTATCCCCATATTCCAATGATGAATGCCTATGGCCCTGCGGAATGTAGTGATGATGTGACGTTGCATGTGATGAAAGAAACACCGGCAGCGTTCTACGCGCAACTTCCTATTGGCAAGCCCGTGTATCAGTCGGCCATCTATTTACTCGATGCCGATCTGCTACCTGTTCCGCAAGGCGCGGTAGGGGAGATCTGTGTTGCAGGTGAGGTGGTATTAGGTCGAGGCTATTTAAATGCACCATCATTAACCGCCAATGCATTTGTTGCCAATCCATTTGGAGAACCGGGCAGCCGACTCTATAAAACAGGAGATTTAGGACGCTATAACCATCTTGGCGAGCTTGAGTTCCTGGGGCGCCGCGACTTCCAGATTAAGATCCGAGGAATGCGGATTGAGATGGGCGAAATTGAATCTGTGATGGAACAAGCTCCAGAGACAAAACGTTGTGTCGTCAGTGTCGAAAACGGGGTACTCATTGCTTATTTAGAAAGCCGCGCTGAATTGGCTGAATTAAAACGTCATGCTGCCGCTTGGTTACCGGACTTTATGGTGCCAACCCATTATATCTTGATGGCTCAGATCCCTGTTACTGCCAACGGTAAAGTGGATCGCAAATCTCTCCCCAATTTAGCGGAGGCGGGAATTGACGAGCGTGGTGAAGCGCCGCAACCAGGACTGGAGTCTGAACTTGCGGCGCATATGGCGACCTTACTAAAAATTGATGTCGATCGGATCGGTAGGCAGTCTGACTTCTTCCAATTAGGAGGACACTCACTACTTGCAATGCGCCTGATCTCAACATTACGCCGTGCATTGGAGGTAGGTAATGCGCTTACCGTTAAAGACCTATTTGAACAGCCCAGTCCACAGGCATTGGCACAATATATCACTCAATTACAGCCCGAGGCGCGTACGCAGATCAGTCATCATGAACTCATGCCACTGCAGCATTTCCCACTCAGTGCGATACAACAGCAAATGGTGTGGTTTGAGACCTTACAGCCGGGCACGCCACTGTACAATATGCCAACGTTGTGGCGCGTGCATGGACACTTGGATGAGGCACAGCTCAACCTCGCGATGGAGCAGTTGCAGCAGCAACATCCGATGTTAAGAGCAAGGGTGCAACTGGCACAGCAACAACAGTATATCAGCGATGATATTCAAGCACTTGAACTTAAAACATTTGATACCGATGCGGCACTCATGGCTTGGTGTCGCGAGCGAGCGGAACAAAGCTTTGACTTTGCTGCTAGTTTGTTTGCACCTTACTTGTTGCGTTCAAAGCAAGGTGAGCAAGTGCTGATGCTGATGATGCACCATGTGATCACGGATGCATGGTCCAGCCAGTTACTACTTGATGACTTACGGGGGCTGTTAAGCGGTGAAGCCGTGCAAAACCCAAACGCAATCACCTTCAGTGATGTTGTCCACTGGCAAATGAGTGATAGTTATCAGCAACAGCTTGCCGAGCAGCTCAATTGGTGGCAAGAAACGCTGGGTGATGCGACAACGGTGCTAAGCTTGCCAACCCCACATCGCCGTCCACAACAGCGCTCGTTTGTTGGCTATAGTATTGCATTTACTTTGGATGATGCTACTAGCCTTGGGTTAAGTAAGCTCGCCCAGCAGCAAGATGCATCATTATTTATGGTCTTGTTAGCTGCATATAATGCCTATTTATCGCGTTTAACTGGGCAACAAGATCTGATAGTTGGAGTGCCTGTTTCTGGTCGTGAACATTCAGAACTTGAACGGGTAGTTGGGTTATTTGTTAACACGTTACCTCTGCGTAGTCAGTGTCAGCATCAAGCTGCGTTCACAGACTATCTTGCCCAGATCAAATCGCAGTGGTTAGGAGTGCTTGCACATCAAGATGTGCCATTTGAACATTTAGTAGACGCGCTTGAGCAAGAGCGGATCGCTGGTGTTAACCCCTTAGTACAGACTTTGTTTACGCTTGACCAACAAGGAGGGGGAGCTGAGCTAGAGACGGTGCAATTTTCCGAGCTTGAAATGAGTCATGACACCGCTAAATTCGATCTCTTACTCGCGATGGCTGAACGTGAAGGACAGGTGTTTGGTGAATTTGAATTTGCACTGGATGTCTTCCCTAAAGCGCTAGGCGACCAATTAGTTAATGGCTTTATCCATTTTGTTGGAGAGCTTGTTTTAGCGCAATCGGCACCCATTGCATCACTTTCTTTGGTGTCCGCAGCGCAAGCTGAGCAATTAATGGCGCTGGGGCAAGCCGATTTTGAGGCGCAGGCTGAACCTAGTGATCTCGTCTCTGGTTTTGCGCATGTGGTTGCCGAGCACGGCGAGCGCATAGCGGTAAAACAACAAGATAGCGCACTGAGTTACCGACAATTAGACGAGCAGGCTAACCAGCTGGCCCACTATCTTATTGAGCAAGGTGTACAACAAAATACGCTGGTTGCAATCGCGATGTCTCGCTCGGTAGACTGGATTATCAATGCCTTGGCTATCATCAAAGCTGGCGCAGGTTATGTGCCGTTAGACCCAGCTTGGCCGCAAGAGCGAATAGATTTTGTGGCCGAGCAAGCAGCAATGCAGTTGGTATTTGTTGATAAGCACAGTAAAGCAACGCTCAGTAGTAACCAGTTAACCTCAATTGATAGTAGGGACTTAGCGCTCACTCATTATTCTACCCTTGCGCCGTTTAAGAGTGTCTCACCAGAGACCGTTGCCCATGTTATTTATACCTCAGGCTCTACCGGAAAGCCGAAAGGCGTGATCACTCCTCATCGTGGGATCAGCCGCTTGGTGCTTAACCCAGAGCAAGGTGAGTTAACCCAAAATAATGTGGTTAGCTTTATGAATAACCCTGCTTTTGATGGCGCAAGCTTCGAAATTTGGTCTGCGCTCCTAAGTGGCGCATGTTTAGCCGTGATCTCCCATTCGCAAGTATTGTCGCCCGCTGACTTTGGGCAGGCTTTAGCGGATTATGGCGTTGACTATGGCTTTATGACGGTGGCATTGTTTAATCAATATGTGCAAACCGACCCGACAATATTACATCACTATCGGGTACTTTGGACTGGCGGTGAAGTGATCCCAATCCGCTATTGCCGTGACTTACTAGCTAGTGGCTATCAGGGGCAATTGTGTAGTGCCTATGGACCGACAGAGAATACGATTTTCTCAACCACATTTGCGCTGACACCAAGTGTTCTTGCTGGTCAAGATGTGCCACTTGGCCGTGCCTGTGCTTGGAGTTATCACTTAGTAATGGATGACCACGGTAGCCTGTTACCATTGGGTGTACCTGGTGAGCTTTATCTCGGTGGGGCTGGTGTCGCCCACGGCTACTTAAACCGTCCAGACTTAACTGAGCAGGCGTTTGTTTTCACCCCATACAGTGAAGAAAAACTCTATCGTTCTGGAGATAGAGTGAGTCAAGATAGCGATGGTGTACTGCACTTTATTGGTCGTACTGATAATCAGGTGAAAATTCGTGGTCACCGCATCGAACCTGAAGAACTGCAAGTTCGGGTGAACCAACATGACGCCGTAGAGCTTAGCTATGTTCAAGTTCGTCAAGACGAAGAGCAGGTTTATTTAGCCGCTTATGTGCAGCTAAAACCAGGTCATGCGTTAACTCGCCAATCTCTTCAGCAGTGGCTCACAGATAAAGTGGCGCACTATTTGTTGCCGTCGACGATTACCTTTGTTGAGCGCTTTAAGTTGAATGCAAACGGCAAGATAGACAGCAAAGTATTGCCAACGCCAAGTGCAGAAGATTGGGGACAATTAGCAAGTAGCGGTGCCTTGAAAGGTCAAGCTGCACAGCTTGCTGATATCTGGCAAGAGCTTTTAGGTAAACAGCCCTCGCTACAAGATAGTTTCTTTACCTTAGGTGGTAACTCGTTACTTGCTATGCAGCTTGTAAACCGAGTAAAAGATGAATTTGATATCGAACTGCCCATTGCTGAAGTGTTCCTAAAACAGCGGTTAGGGGATCAGCTAGCGCTGCTACAACAAGCTCAAAACGATGGCGCGGCAGGGCAACAAGAACGCATCCAAGCCGCTGCTATTGACGCGATACACCCCTTATCGTTTGCTCAAGAAAGACTGTGGTTCTTACACGATATGGAACCAGAAAGCTTAGCGTACCACCTCCCTCTTGCTTACCGAATGCGCGGTAAGGTAAGGCTAGACGCATTAAGTAAAGCCATTGAATTGGTTGCTAATCGTCATGTGGTGCTAAAAAGCCGTGTTGTTTTAGATAATGAGCAAGCCTACCAGCAAGCCGATCCCAGCGCCAAAGTGCCTTTTAATCTGCACTACTGCGCTGAGGATGAGCTTGAAGCTATGATGGCTAAGGTATCCGCGATGCCATTTGATTTACGCCAAGGACCAGTATTTCGTGCTGATGTCTTTATGCTAGATAGCGAGGATGTAGCACTACTTATCAATGTACATCACGCCATGGCGGATGGCTGGTCTTTGGCCATTATTGCTGATGAATTACGACAGGCCTATCGTGCTTATTGTGACCAGCAAACACCAGAGTTGCCGGTACTAAGCTGTCAGTATGGTGATTTTGCTCAGTGGCAAAGATCACATTTTGATGATCATGCGTTTACCGCACAACTGGATTACTGGCGTGATACATTGGCCGATGCTCCCGATCTGCAATTATATACCGACAGACCTCGCACGCAGACCCGCAGTGAAGCTGGAGCGACGTATAGCTGCTTATTGCCGCAATCGCTGGTGACAACATTGAATAGCTATGAACGCCAAGGTTATTCCGGCTTTATGGTGATGATGGCGACCTTTGCCACTGTGTTAAGACGTTATTCCGGCCAAGACGACATTGTTATTGGTACTCCAGTGGCGGGCCGAGCGACGACGCAACTTGAGCAATTAGTGGGTTTCTTCGTCAATATGCTGCCACTGCGGTTGCAATTCGATGCGCAGCAGAGCTTCGAGCAACTGCTGGTTCTTGTACAACGTCAATTGGCAGCGGCGATGGCGAATCAACAAGTTCCATTTGAGCGCATTGTGCAAGAGGTCGTAAAGGTTAGAGATACTAGCCGCACGCCTGTATTCCAAGCGGTACTGTCCTATCAAGACTTAGCCTATGACGGCTTGGAGCTTGATGGTCTTGAGGTAAGCGCCATCGACCCACAATTGGACGTAGCTAAGTACGACTTGCTGCTCAATGTTACGCCTCAATCTGAGGGGACATGGCTGACAATGGAATATAGCAGTGCCTTATTCGATGAAAGCACAATTGCTGACATGATGTCTAACTTTACCGCGATATTAACGCGCATGTTGGCGCAGCCAACGGCACAGCTTGATAGCTTACCACTACTTAGTGATGAGGTGGCGAGTAAGGTGTGTGAGCTTTACCAGCGACCACGTCAGGACTTTATGTGCGATGAAACGACCCATGCCCGATTCGAACGGATCGCTGCGCAATATCCGCAACACATTGCGATTGTGTGTGAAGGACAATCAATCCGCTATCAAATGCTCAATCAACAAGCTAACCGTATTGCTTGGCAGTTAATTGAACGAGGCGTTACAGCGGGGAGTTTAGTGGGTGTCTGTGTAGATCGCTCAATCAATATGTTGATTGCTATCTTAGGTGTAATGAAGGCCGGTGGTGCTTATGTGCCGCTAGACCCAACACATCCGCAGCAGCGTATTGATTATATTGTTAATGATGCTGACCTTACGTTGGTTATTGGTGATGTCCAGTACAGCGGGCAATTTAGCACGGTCGAGTATCTCGATACGGCGATGACCATGATGTCTAGCCACAACAGCGACAACCCGCCGGTGCGTTGTCAACCTGAGGATTTAACCTATGTAATTTATACCTCAGGTTCTACCGGGACGCCTAAGGGCGTGCTACTAGAGCACCGCAATGTGGTGCGTCTGTTTGATGCAACCGCTACACGGATCCCAATTACTGAAAACGATGTGTGGAGTCTGTTCTCATCATGCACTTTTGATTTCTCGGTATGGGAGATCTGGGGGGCATTATTACATGGTGGCAAATTGGTGGTGGTGCCTTATGAAACAACACGCAACAGCGAAGCGTTCCATCAACTATTGTGTGAGCAAGGCGTCACTCAGTTAAGCCAAACTCCATCGGCATTTTTACAAGTGGTTCGAGAAAACCTACAAAGTAGTCAGCAACTGCCAGTGCGCCGCGTGGTACTTGGGGGGGAGGAAATCGATTTTACGGCGCTTCGAGGCTGGTTTGAGCGTTATCAAGATGACATTGAAATTATCAATATGTATGGGATCACCGAGATCACAGTACATGCAACCCATCGTCGCATTCAAGCTAGTGATGTGCTTGAGCAGACAGCCACTGCCAGCTTAATTGGTGATGGTATAGCCGATCTTGATATTTTGATTTTAGATGAACATCAACACTTAGTGCCTGTGGGCGTAGCAGGAGAGATCTATGTTGCAGGTGCTGGTCTGGCTCGTGGGTATCTCAACCTCCCAGAGCAAACCGCAGATCGCTTTATCACTGTCAATGGAGATCGCCTCTACCGCTCGGGTGATTTGGCACGGGTAACGGTTGATGGCGACTTGGAATACCTCGGCCGTTGCGATAACCAAGTAAAAATTCGTGGTTTTAGAATTGAGCTTGGTGAAATCGAGGCCTTGCTAAGTGACATGTCAAGCGTCGATGAAGCGCTGGTCATGGCGCACAAAGAGCCTCAGGGAGATACCGCTTTGGTGGCGTATATCATGGACAGTCAAGGTCGCGCGAGTGAACAGCAACTTCGAGCCGCGTTACAACAGCGTCTTCCTGAATATATGGTGCCTGCTTATTTTGTGATGATGGAAGCTTTCCCTCTGACTGCCAACGGCAAGGTCGACCGCCGTGCATTGCCTGAACCTAAGGCTGCATTGCAAGCTCGAGAGGGCGAATTGCCACAAACCAACTCTGAGCAGTTTGTCGCCCAAGTATTTGCTGAATTACTCGACTTAGAAGTGGTTTACCGAGACGACAACTTCTTTGAAATTGGTGGACACTCACTGTTAGCAACTCGTGTCATATCGCGCTTACAAAAGCAGTTCAATTACAAAATTGCCATGCGTGACTTTTTCCAAATGGCAACCGTTCGCGAACTGGCTGCTTTGGTTGGCCCTGACGAACCGCTTACGCAAGAAAAAACCGAGTTGGCAGAGTTACCTCAGGTGGAACGTCAAGCCGCGACTTTGATGCAGCAAAGCTTTTGGATTGCACAGAGCTTGCTAGGTGATAAGAGTGCTTACAACATGCCGCTGGCGTTATTGATTGAGGGAACCTATGACCTTGCTCGTATCGAGCACGCGGTTACTGCGCTTTGGCAGGGTCACAAAGCCTTACGTGTGTATCTAAAACAAGACACCCAAGGTCTTTGGCAGCATGCTCGTGAAGCGACCGCGCCTGTGCCCTTTGAAGTCATCAATTTAGGGCCAGATGAATCACTAATCGAACATGCGCAACAACTTGGTGCAGAACCCTTCAGCTTTGATGGAGATACGTTATTTAAAGTGGTATTGCTGACCAAAGGTGCGCAGGCGTGCTTACAATTTGTGGTCTCGCATTTAATCGCCGATGGTTGGTCACTGACCATTTTAGCTGAAGAGTTTATGGCTTTATACCAAGCCAAAAACACAACCATGATCAGTGGCTCAGACTACTGGCAGTATCAGGCATTGCCGCAAACGCAGCTTGAAGAAGGCTTAGACTGGTGGCGAGGTCATTTGGCTGCTGCACCGCAAAGTCACCAATTGCCGCTACAAATGGAGCGAGAGTTGAGCCGTCAACAAGGCGCAAGACGAGAGGTGGTATTAACTCAGGATGTCACTGACGATTTGACCCAACTGGCACAATCTCAAGGCATGTCTAGCTTTATGTTACTGCTTGCAGCTTGGCAGTTGGTACAGCATAAATTCACCGGAGAAACGGACTTAGTGACAGGTTTCCCTGTGTCAGGACGAGATGACGTGGCGTTTGAACGCACGGTTGGTTTGTTTGTGAATACGTTACCACTGCGCGGTCAGTTGGATCCTCAGCAGACGCTCCAGCAATTCTTGTCACAGGTGCGTGACAGTGCATTTGATGCGCTAGATCATCAAACCATACCACTGAGCCAAATTGTTGAAGCTGTTGCACCCGACCGCTTAGCTGGGATGAATCCACTGTTTCAGATCACTTTCTCGTTGCACAACTTGCCTTCGGATTCGGTCACATTAGACGGGTTAACTATCACTCCAGTTGAAAGTGAACCTGAGAGTGTAAAACTCGACTTATGCTGGTTTGTTCAGCATAGCGACGACGGCATGGTGATCCAACTTGAGTATGATGTTGATTTGTTTGAAGCCGGACTGATTGATAGCTTAATTGGTAGTTATGAATATGCATTAACGCAACTGTCGAGTTGGTTAGCAATGCCTATCAATGAGCTAAGTGTAGTTTCTCCTAAGCAACAGCAAAAACTTAGTCATTGGAGTCAAGTTGATGGTCAGTGGCCGCAAACCGCTACCTTACACGGAGAGTTTGAACGCCGCGCAGAAGCTTATCCCGATGCCGTTGCTGTTGAGGTGTTAAATGGCACCTCGCTGACATATCGCATGCTCGACGAAAAAGCCAATGGCTTAGCACGTGTTCTATTAGCTAGAGGCGTGCAAGTAGGTTCGAGGGTGGCGCTGTGCTTGCCGCGTAATGAACTCAGTGTGATTGCTGCCCTTGCTGTGTTGAAAGCGGGTGCTGCTTACATTGGGTTAGACCCTGAGTTACCAGCCGAACGTAGAGATTATATTTTATCAGACAGTGATGCTGACTTGTTGCTGTGTACCCAAGAAACTGCTCAGGCAGTGCAAGGGGAATGCTTATTTTTGGATGACTTTGAGCATATTATCGCGTCTGTAGAGCGGACAAATCCTCAAATCAAGGTTCGTTGCGACCAACTGGCTTATGTGATCTATACCTCGGGTACTACTGGGCGTCCTAAAGGCACATTGTTACAGCATAGTGCAGTCATGGGCTTTGCCCGTAATTCAGATAATTTACTGGATATTCAAGTTGGTACTCGGGTGTTGCAATTTGCTTCCATCGCCTTCGACTCTGCCGTATTAGAGTTTTGGGCGGCGTTAATGAATGGTGCAACTTTACTGTTAGCTGACAAAATGGCTGTTATGCCGGGCATTGCTTTGGCCCAAACCCTTGAAACCATGCAGGTAAATTTTGCCATCCTATTCCCATCGGTATTAGCCAATACTCCTGTTCATGCGTATCCAGCACTGCACACCATTTTAACTGCAGGTGAAGCGCCTTCCTATGCACTGTTGCAATCTTGGAGTGCACCAACGCGCCGCATTATTAATGCCTACGGCCCGAGTGAAACGGGGGTAGGTGTGTCATTGGGGGATTTTGATATTAGTCGCAATCGCAAACCGCACATGGGGGTCCCACGCCCAGGCAGTAAGTTGTTTGTATTGGATGACCAATTACAACCAGTGCCACCTGGGGCTGTTGGTACGCTATACATCGGCGGTCCATGTGTGGGGTTAGGTTATTGGCGCAAGCCAGACGTGACAGCCGCGCGGTTTACCACGCATCCAAGCCATGGCCGTTTGTATAACTCTGGCGACCTCGTGCGCTATGACGGCGACGGTAACTTGGTGTTTATTGGCCGTGCCGATAATCAGATAAAGCTGCGTGGTCACCGTGTTGAGCTTGAAGAAGTTGAAGCGGTACTGTGCAACTTAGCCGAAGTAAGCCAAGCCGCGGTGGTGCCGCAATACGAAGGCGAAACTGTCACAGCGCTCGCTGCATATATTGTAACCACAGCTCCAGCCGCACAAGTAAAAGCGCAATTGCAATCACTAGTACCGAGTTACATGGTGCCTCAGTTGTGGTGTGAACTTGCAGCTTTACCCACCGACGTCAACGGTAAGATCAAGCGCTCAGCCTTACCCGCTGCTGAGGTAGTGAGTTCTGGCCCAAGGCAACAGGCGAGTGGTCAGGTACAACAAACCTTAATGACACTCTGGCAGGAGATTTTGGGTCATAGCGACTTTGGAGTAACCGACAATTTCTTTGATGTTGGAGGTCAATCGATTCTCGCCACGCGATTACAAGCGGCGATAAATCAAGCATTCGAAAAAGAAGTTGAACTATTGGCCTTATTCAAACACACCACAATTTCGGCACAAGCCAGCTGGTTAAGTGATGAGACAGTTGCAGCTAAGCCCAAGCTAGGTAGTCAAGCTGGTAATAAACGACGCCAAGCGCGTCAACGTCAACGTAGAGGGAAAGAAACATGCTAAGCGAACCAACAACAATAACTGAGCTGGCAGAAGAATTGGAAGACAGTATTGCCATCATAGGTATGGCTGGACGTTTTCCTAAAGCTGAAAATATCGATGCCTTTTGGCAAACCTTATGTGCAGGTCAAAGTGGCATGACAGTGCATCAACTGAGCGCAGAAGAGCAAGCGCAATTGCCAAAGGATTGGGTGCCAGTAACACTGAATTTAGAGGGCGCCGCTGACTTTGATGCTAATTTATATAATTTGTCGGCTCGTGAAGCGGCCATGATTGACCCGCAACAACGTTGCTTTTTGGAAGTGTGCCAAACCGCTATGGAACACGCCGGATATGCACCGAGCCAAGTCGACGGCAAGGTTGGCGTATTTGCGGGAGTCAGTCCAAGCCAATACTTTATTGAAAATGTGATCCATCATGTCGACAGTCACAACGCCATGAGCTTGTTTTCTGGTAGCTTGCCAGACCAACTAGCAACTCGCGTAGCGTGGCATTTAAACCTCCGGGGGCCAGCAATGACGCTGGCAACGGCCTGCTCAACTTCGCTTACCGCTTTGTCTGTGGCGGTGCAACACCTTGAAAGCTTCCATTGTGATATGGCGCTGGTGGGGGGCAGTTCGCTTCAGTTAGGAGATGAAAAGGGCTACCAATACATAGAAGGCGCTATCTTTTCGCAAGATGGAATTTGCCGGCCATTTGATGAAAAAGCGTCAGGTACTTTGACCGGCAGTGGCGTTGCTGCGGTGGTGCTCAAACGCACCAAAGAGGCCCTTGAAGATGGTGACAACATAATTGCGGTGATCCGTTCCACAGCCCTAAATAATGATGGCAATGAGAAGGTCGGTTATACCGCGCCCAGCGAAAATGCACAGGCAGAATTGGTAATTGAAGCCATGACTGCCGCTGACTTACCTGTTGAGCAAGTTAAATTTGTAGAAGCACATGGAACAGCCACCAAGTTGGGGGATCCAATTGAGCTCAATGCGTTGAGTCGCGCCTATGAAGAGCTTGGTGCGACGGCGCAGCAAACCTATGTGGGGTCGCTAAAAACGAATTATGGCCACTTGGATGCGGCTGCGGGGATCGCGGGAGTCATCAAAGCGGCACTGGTATTGGATAAAGGCGTTATTCCACCGATGCCACATTTTGAACAGCCCAATCCTGCCTTTGCAATGCAGACCAGTCCACTGAGAGTAAACCAGCAAGCGGTTGCGTTAAATCAGCAAGAAACGCTATTGGCGGGAGTTAGCTCGTTTGGTATTGGTGGCACCAATGCCCACGTGGTGCTGCAGAATATGCCTGCTAAAACGCAAGCAACAGCGCAGCTTAATCCGTGGAGTTTTGTACCACTGAGCGCAAAATCAACGAAATCGTTGAGCGATTATAACCAAGCCGTTTTGGCGGAAGCTGAGCGCCGAGGCAATCTGTCTCGAGATTGCGTAAAAACCATGGTACATGGTCGCGAGCGTTATCCGCTGAGGCGTGCAGTGTTATTGCATCAAGGCGAAGTGTACGGACAGGTTGGTGAGCATCAAGCGCAACACCAAGCCAAAGTGGCGTTTATCTTCCCAGGGCAAGGAACCCAATTTGTACAAATGGGGATGGCGTTATATCGCAGTGAGCCTGAATATCGTCGTCACTTAGACCAAGTCGCAGCCTATGCGTTAAATCGCGGTGTAGACATTATTCAGCTATTACACAGTGATGACGCTCAGCTGGCCATCACCAAAAACACTCAGCCAGTATTGTTTGCTGTGGAATACAGTTTAGCTAAGCTGCTGGCTTATTATGGTATTCAGGCTGATGCTTATCTTGGGCATAGTCTAGGAGAGTGGGTCGCGGCTTGTCTTAGTGGGTTATTGTCGCTAGAAGATGCCCTTGGTGCCGTTATTGAACGGGCGAGATTAATGGATAGCATGCCCACAGGAGCGATGCTAAGTGTCTCGAAAAGTTGGCAAAGTATAGCGGATTTGATGCCAAGTGGTGTTGAGTTAGCCGTTGAAAACAGTCACGACACCTGTGTTATAGCGGGCAGTTTTGAGGCAATTCAGGAAGCCGAGTTAATCCTATCTGAAGAAGGACTTTCGCCAAAACGCCTAAAGACTTCTCATGCTTATCATAGTCAACAAATGGCTCCCATGTTAAGTGAATTTGAGCGTTATTTGACGACACTTAAGTTTACTCAACCTAGTACGCCTTGGATTTCAAATAGAAGCGGCGAGTGGGTCGATTTCGCAACAGCTGCAACGCCCCAGTATTGGAGTGAGCATGTAAGGCATACTGTGAAGTTCGCTGATGGTTTAGCCTTGCTTAAATCACAGCAGTATATTTGCGTAGAAGTAGGTCCTGGGCAGCTGTTCACACAGTTATTGAAGCGACAAGATTATCATTATGGTGCGGCAACCATTGGCAATGCAAAACAGCTTGGTCATGAACAGCAGTCGTTGCTGCGAGCGGTAGCTCAACTATGGACGTGCGGAGTTGAACCTAATTGGGACGTCATGTTGGGAGAAGGCGCTTATCAACGTCAAGTAATGCCAACCTATCCGTTTGAACGTAAAACCTATTGGTGGGGAGAAAAACGCTTAAGCCATACGGAAGTTGCTGCTTCTGTCACGCCAGAGCCTGAACCTCAAGCCCATGGACTCAGCCCTGAAGCACAGATCCTAAGTGTCTTTTCATCCTACTTTGACCGTGATGACCTTACCGTGGAGGACGACTACTTTAGTCTAGGTGGTGACTCTCTACTGTTAGTGAGTGTGTTGAAAGACATCAACAGTAAACTCGGTACCAGCTTAACACTCGATCAGTTCTTGCAAGCTCCTACGGCCAGTCAATTGAGTCAATTTGTTACAACGCAATCTGAGCAAAAGAATGAAACTGAACTCGCGCTCACTCTGAGTGAAACACTGCAACCTAATAATACCGATGTTCAGGTTGACGCTGCTTTTATCACTGGGTGTACTGGGTTTTGGGGGATCCACCTGCTGCAGCAATTGCTAGATTCGAGTAATAGCACTTTATATTGCTTAGTTCGAGCGGAAGACGAAAGTGCCGCAAGGCAAAGGTTGTATCAAACTGCTAGGCATTATGGATTGCCGCTACAGATCGCCAGCTCGCGGATCAAGGTCATCATCGGTGATATCTGTGAACCTTTATTTGGTCTGCCGTTAGAGGCGTTCGAGGCATTAAGCCAACAGGTAAGCAAAATATACCATCTGGCAGCTTCTGTTAACCATTTCTATGGTGTTGAGTCATTGCGCGCTGCAAATATTGATAGCGTAACAACTTGCTTGCAATTGGCCGCTCAAGGGCCGAAAAAGCGGCTTATTTTCGCCTCTTCCATTTCAGTCTACTCCAACACGGCTTATGTGGGCGAAACCCAAGTTACCGAGCAACCTGAACTGTTAACTGGCGAATTTAGTTCTGGATATGGGCACAGTAAGTGGGCGGCAGAGCAGTTGATCTGGCAGGCTAAAGCACGTGGATTTGATACGCTTGTCTTGCGAGCAGGTAACATTACCGGTCCTCAAGAAAGCGGGCAATGCAATGAAAAAGATGCGATTTGGGCATTGGTCAAAGGTTGTATTCAAGTGTCAGCTTATCCTCGTTCAGCGGCAGGATTGTATGTTGATATGTTACCGGTTGACCAAGCTTGCGCTATCACTCATGCATTGGCTGAACATGCACCTGCAGGCTCGGTATATCACTTAGTACCACATAATTTATTGACCTTCCACGACCTAGCCGAGCAAGCCAGAGCATTAGGTTATCCACTGCAAATTCTCGATGACACACTTTGGGCGAAACGGGTAACCCAGATGCTGACAGAAGCGCAGCAGCGTCCGCTATATCGTATGTTGCAGGCGCAAGAGGAAGAAGCAGAGGTCAATAAGCAGCTTCGTTTTAATAACGACTTGCTCTGTGAAACGTTACAAAAGCAGCATCACAGCCTACCAGAAATTAGCGCAGGTACGGTAAACCGTTACATCCAAAGACTGATGGAACGTGGATTTTTACCCTGTGTAACTGAACTTAACAATCAAGAAAAAAGTGCAGCAGTACTGACTGAGGAAGAATAATGGACGAGCAAAAAAGCACCACAAAAAAGCAAGGATTAGGTAGAGACTTTTGGATTTACCGATTGGGACAAAGCCTCTCATTGGTTGGTGATGCCGTGGGCATGCTGGCGTTAGGTTGGTGGATCCTAGAAAAAACCGGATCAGCTGCCGTGATGGGCACTATGTTGGCCATTCCTATGGCGATAGGGGTTGTCCTAACCCCACTATTTGGTCCCATCGGAGACCGTTACAGCCGTAAGCATGTGATTGCCTTGAGTGACATAATTCGCGCGATCGTGTTTGTCGCTTTGGCGGCCTGTGTGATGTTTGATCACTTTGATAAAGCACTGCTAGTTGCCTTGTTCACTGTGAACACCACCGCTGGGGCGCTCTTTAGCAGCTCGTCTCGCAGTATTGTTGCTCAGCTAGTCGATAAAGCGTTACTCAAAGAGGCCATCAATAAAACAGAGGGTATCAACGCGATGGCGGGGATCGTTGGTGGCCTGCTCGGCGGCGCATTAGTATCTGTGTTTGGTGTGATGGTGGCGTTTTGGGTCAATACGGCGACTTTCTTGGTGGCGATGATTTGCTCACTGCTGATCCGCGCTAACACAAAAGCCAGCGAGAGCAGTGGTGTGATGGGAGTGAAAACTTGGTGGAATGCAGTATTAGAGGGATTCAGAGTGGTGTTTCAAGTACGTATACTGCTTGGTTTGTCATTGATTGTCATGTTTATCAATTTCACCGTTGCGCCATTGGAAGTACTGGTTCCTTACCTAGTGAAAGAAGTGGAGCAATTGCCAGCTTGGTACGTGGGCTTGCTTGAGTCAGGACTGGCAGTCGGCAGTATTTTAGGTGTGGTGTTGTTCGGTTTTATTGCCCAAAAAGTGTCGTTAGACCGCATTATGCTATTTGCATTTTTACTCCTAGGTGTGTGTATCGGCTCCATGGCATTTAACATTCACATTTACCAAGTACTTGTTTCATTGACGCTAATTGGTTTGGCGACTGTATGGGCAAACGTGGTTCTGTCTTCGCAAGTGATGGCTTCCGTGCCAGATATTCTGCGCTCAAGAATCGGCGCAACACTTGGATTTATGGGTAAAGGGATTGAGCCTGTCAGCATGTCTGCGGTCGGGATAAGTGTGGATCAAGTGGGCTTTTCAACCACATTATTGGCGTTAGGAGCTGTTGCATTAGTGGTTGCACCTTGCCTGTATTTATTGCCGCATTTTAAAACCTTTATGCGCTTGGAAGCCGAACAAGCGAGTGACTTTTTAAAAACTAGCTATCCCGCATTGGATAAAGCCGTTAAAGCAGGAGGTATCTAATGTTATCAGCACGTCGTCAAACTCAGCTTAATCACCTCATTGCTGCTCAGTTTGCAAGCCATGAAGGAATGCAGTACCAAGAGCTTGGAAACGGGGACATTCACGTTGCTTATGAAGTGACATGGCCACAACAGCCCGCAATGGTGGTTAAGTTTAGAAAGCGGTTTCCATATGGCGAAGTAGAGAGCCATTCAGCGTCGTTGATTGCCGGAGAATATAAAGGCACGCAATTGTTTTATCAAGCGCTTGCAGGTAGTGAGTTGGCAGTTCCTCAGTGCTATCAAAGTGGCCAGTTAGACGGTCAATTTTGGGTTATAGAGTCAAAATTAGAACAGGCTGTGGCCTTTGCCGATTTTACTTCTGAGCAAGCTCATCAGGCAGGTTGTACGTTGGCGCGAGCTTTACTCAGCGCTTATAAAAAGCCAGCGCCTTGTGACGGTATGGGCAAGTTACTTTTGACCACTGAAGGCGGTTTACAGGGCCAAAATGAAACCGCACAGCAGCTTCAGTATCAATTTGAAAAACAACGCTTTATCAATCTTATTAAAGAAATAAGCGTAGAAGCAGAAGCGGCGGCATTAATTGAAGCGCTAACGCTGAGTTATGAGCTGCAAGCGTTACATGAATGGCCACTGACGTTGGTAAATGAAGATATTCATCCAGAAAATTTGGTGTTACAGCACAATGGACAACTTGCGGTAATGGACCCGCAAGTGTCTATCGATTCAGGACTGCGGTTTTTAGCGCACTTTTGGCTTAACTGTGCATACTTTTGGCCGCTCCTTCTAGGCGACAACATGACACAGCAGGATGAGCAAGCTTGGGTCGCGAACTTAGCGCCATTAGGGGAAGGGTTTTTGCAAACCTGCATCACCCAGCATGTACCAAAAGCTGCGTTTTATGCTGAGGCGTTCTTACGTCAGTTATATCTTTTATGGCGTCACCAAGAGTATGTCTGTGGTCGTTCGGAGCAAGGTTCCGACACCGTACTTGGTTCAGTTCACGAGGCTCGCGCGCGGATCCCTGCGTTACTTAATCAATTACAAGCGCTGTCGGTATTACTGCTGGAGGCGCACCATGAATAAGCTGAAAACGGTTGCCTTGTCAGGTGCAATTTTGGTTTTTGGTGTGGTCGCTTTCGTTGGACTAAGCGCCCAAGATGAGCCGGATGTCGTTGAACCACAGCAACAGCTGCCCGTCGTAAGTGCCATCACAGTGCAAGAAGTGGAAGCACCGATCACCCTAACGACTCGAGGTCGAGTTGAACCTTTGTATCACACTCAGCTGGCGGCGGAGGTGAGTGGTCGGATCGAAGAAGTGGCTGCCGAGTTTAACGACGGCGACTTGGTCAGCAATCAAGGCGCGTTGCTCAGTATTGAACAGCACAGTTATCATGCCGCACTGTTAAAAGCAAAAGCTGAACTGAGCCGCACTCAAGCTGAGTACACTTTGATCGAAGCGCAAGCCAAGGTCGCAGAGCAAGAGTGGCGAGGTGTCACAGGTCAAACACCTTCCGATCTAGCGCTTTATAAGCCGCAACTAGCCAGAGAGCTGGCAAACATTGAAGCTGCTAAGGCAGACTTGCTGATTGCCCAAAGAGACTTAAACAAAACGGTGATTAGAGCACCATTTAATGCCGTTGTTGCCACGCGCTCGGTGGGGCTGGGTCAATATGTCGAACAAGGAGACGTGTTAGGGCAGTTAATGAGCACAGATATCGCACAGATCCGACTACCGCTAAGCGTTGCTCAGCTAAAGCGTGCACCATCGCTCATTGGAAAGCGAGTTGAACTTACTTCATCGCTGAGTAAAAAACGCTATGGCGAAATTGTACGTATTGAAAACACCACGGGCGAACATGCGGTAAATCACGTGGTGGTACGTGTTATGGATCCGTTAGCCTTACATTCAGACCTAGATGCGCTGCGATTTGGTGATTATGTAATAGCAAAGATAGAGCTTGAGCAGAGCGTCCGTCACACAGCGATCCCAGCTCGATTTTTACGTCAAGGCAGTGCGTGGGTTGTAGATGGCGAAGGCCGTTTACATCAAAGGCAATTAACCGTTAAAAACTTCTATGAAGATCAGGCATTAATTTCGGCTGGGTTGGAAGCGGGTGATCGCTTGATAGTGACTCCATTGCAAAACCCAGTTGTTGGGATGCAAGTTGAAGTCAGACAAACCTCATCAGGTGATCAGTGGGTGCAGACGGCT
Source organism: Pseudoalteromonas piscicida (assembly GCF_002744175.1). Classification (GTDB taxonomy): domain Bacteria; phylum Pseudomonadota; class Gammaproteobacteria; order Enterobacterales; family Alteromonadaceae; genus Pseudoalteromonas; species Pseudoalteromonas piscicida_B. The sequence goes on along the minus strand of NZ_NKHF01000096.1, from coordinate 30,617 downwards.
ACACCGAACAAGGAGATGCAGTGATGCTTCGCAACGTGATTGCTTGGTTTATTAAAAACCCTATCGCCGTCAATTTACTGATGTTGTTTTTATTGATTGGCGGCGCGTTATCGTTTTTGTCTATTAATAAGCAGTTATTGCCACTTGAGCCCAATCAGCAAATTGAGATCATCGTTGAGTATCCAGGAGCATCGGCAGCTGAAGTAAAAATTGGGGTGACCGAAAAAATAGAGAATGCACTGCAAGGGTTACCTGAGGTACGCCGAATGGTGGGGCTCAGCAACAAAGAGTTGGCCCGAGTTCGTTTGACCTTGAGTGACGATAGTGATGCGCAACAATTGTTAGCCCGTGTGAAGCGTGAAATTGACGCGTTATCAACACTCCCCAGCGGCATTGAACGTCCTGTGATTGAATATATACCGCCGCGCCATACTGTTATGTTTTTAGCCTTGTACGGCAGTGCAGATCAAAAAAATCTCAAAATGGCGGCAGCCAAGCTACAACGGGAACTCTTGCTGTTACCTGAGGTGCAATATGTTGATCATGACAGTGGTCGCGATTTTGAGGTCAGTATTGAAGTAGACCCTGATGCACTAAGGCGTTACGGCCTAACCATGACGCAATTGAGCGAACGGATCAATGCTTATTCAATAAATCAAACGGGTGGTTTTATCCGCAATGAACAGGGTGAAATCACAGTGCGAATGGAGAATCAGGCATACCGCTCAGGTGAATTTGCGACGATCCCAGTACTTACTTTACCCAGCGGTGCCACGGTGCTGCTTGGAGAAGTTGCCACTGTAAACGACACCTTGGCGGATGGGGCTTTTTTTGCAAGCTTTGATGGTAAACCGGCTCGTATTTTCCAAATCAGTGCCGCCCCAGAGCAAGATATCGCGGTCGTATCAGAGGCGGTTAAACGCTATCTAGCTACGCATTCAGCGTCATTAGAAGCTGGCTTAACGGCGACCGCTTGGCTCGACTTTAATTACTATGTTGAAGGTCGCTTGGACATGATGATGGAAAACCTGCTTGCCGGTGCCTTGTTAGTTTTTGTGGTCTTGAGTTTATTTTTACGTCCTCGTATTGCCATGTGGGTAATGGCTGGGATCCCCATTAGCTATCTTGGCACTATGATGCTGCTGCCCATGGAAAGTGTATCGGTAACGCTTAATTTAATGAGCATGTTTGGCTTTATTTTGGTGTTGGGGATCGTAGTAGACGACGCCATCGTGGTGTCTGAAAGTGTCTATCACGAATGTGAGAGCGCAGGCTATCAACACGCCAGCGTAATAAAAGGAGTTGAAAAAGTGTCGGTCGCGACGGTATTTGGCGTACTCACCACCGTTACTGCATTTTTACCGCTGCTGTTTGTAGAAGGAGAATCAAGAGAGTTGTTTCGCAGTATTGGGTTCGTTGTGGTGTTCGCTATGTTGTTTTCAATCATCGAATCTAAATTGATCTTACCGGCTCACCTTGCTGCGATAGGTCCAAAAAAGCGGGTGACTCCTGTGATCGATAAATTACGCCACACCATTGCGGTTGGTATGCAATCGTTTATTCGTGGCGTATACGAACCGGTTTTGCGAGCTTTGCTACCAAAACGTTGGCCTGTGGTCAGTGCGTTTTTGGCGTTATTTATGGTTGCAATGGGTATGCTCTCAGGTGGTCATGTAAAGTGGATTGGAGATGCCCGAGTTCCTCATGATTTCCCTTCAATTCAACTTCGGATGGAAAGTACAGCCTCCGAAGCCATGACGGTAGAGGCGATACGAGCTTTTGAACAAACCGTGTTAGATGTTGATAAGTCGCTGGCTTCACAATATGGCCAAGGTATGGTGGCCCACACTGCGGTGATCCTTGATGGTCCGCAAAATGCGGAGTTATACGTTAAGTTGGTAGATGATGAGGCGAGAAAATTAGACACTTTTGCATTGGCAAAGCTTTGGAGGCAAGCGCTTCCCAATATGCCAGGGTTAAAAGAGTACCGGATCCAAGAAACACTAGATGGCGACCCTGAATCGCGAGATATTCAGATCAATGTAGTGGGGGAAGCCCCTTTGCAAGTCGATGCTGCCGCTAAGCAACTAGAGCATAAGCTAAACGCCTTGTCTGCGGTTTATGATGTGACAAACAGTCAAAGCAACATGGATATAGAGGTTCGGTTAGCATTAAATGAAATGGGACAGAACCTAGGTCTCACACCAGAGATGTTGATGTCTCAGGTTACCACTGCAATTTATGGTATTGAGGTACAGCGAGTACTAAGAGATAGCTTTGAAGTTAAGGTGATGCTCAAGTATCCGCAAGACTATCGTGCTCAACTACACCAGCTCGATAACATATACATTCACCTAGATGATGGGACTGAATTGTTGTTTACGGACGTAGCCAACTATCAGTTGATCCAGGCGCCCACTGAAATTCGCTCCGATAACGGCAGGCAAAATGTTGTCTTAATGGCCTCAGTGGACCCGCTGCTAGCGGATCCAGATGATATCTCTGATTTGTTAGAGCAGAGCATTCTCGCTGAGCTATCAGCTGAGTTTCCGGGACTGACATTTAACCTAAACGGTGAGCTCAAAGAGCAACAAGGCAGAATGTCTCGTCAAGCGGTGCTATTCCTATTATCGCTTTTTGGTATTTACGCATTATTGGCCATTCCACTGCGCTCCTATAAAAAACCCCTATTGATTTTGAGTGTCCTGCCATTTTGCTTCGTTGGTGCCGTATTTGGGCATTGGATAATGGGACTAGGTATGAGCGTGATGTCGCTATTTGGCGTGATTGCAGCACTTGGTGTTGCGGTCAATGACGCCTTGATTTTGTTGGTGGCCCATTCAAAACCGGGTAGTCGCATTGTGCAAGTGGCTAGTCAGCGTTTTATGGCCATTACCTTAACGTCGTTGACGACATTTATCGGCCTATTGCCGTTAATGTTTGAGACAGATTTACAAGCACACATGGTGATCCCAATGGCGGTGTCTTTAGCATTTGGGGTGATAGCCAGTTCTTTTGCAACATTATTTATGTTGCCTGTACTACTAAAAAGCGCGGCAGTAAAACACAATAAATCGACTATCGCTGCTGCAAATTTTGACTTGGGTTAATAAGGAAAATTCATGGATAAGTATAAAGTTGACATTGTAGATTCGCTGACAGCTTCTGAGTTTAAGCGCAATTATTTAAAACCAGGCCGCCCTGTACTGATTAAGGGAGCCATCAAACATTGGCAAGCAACCCAAGGGTGGGGAACCCGCTATTTCAAGCAGCATTTTCCAGATCAGCAAGTACCAGTAAAGCGGTTTGAAAAAGGCAATATTATTAAAGAGGCAATGCCGCTTGGAGATTATTGCGACCAATTAGATGCTTATGAGCGAGGTGAAGGGGAATTCCCAGCTTATTGTCACGATATTCCAATATTTCATGCCTTACCGGAATTGAAACAGGAAATAAATGATTTTCCTAGTAATTTTATGCCAATTGCTTATAGTAATTGGTGGAAATATTGCCAGTTTTTTCTTGGCCCCTCGCAAAGTGTCACACCGCTACATTTTGACTGCTTACTGACGCACAATTTGTTCTTCCAAATAAAGGGGACTAAACGCTTTACGCTACTGCCATATGAAGATAGTCGTCATTGTGGCAGATATGGCTGGCGTTGGTTCAAACTTGACCCCGAGCAACCTGATCTACAGCAATATGCTCAGTACGATAAGGACAAAGCGGTAGTCGTCGACGTGGAAGCCGGTGATATTTTGTTTATGCCAAGCGGTACTTTGCATCATGTTCGCTCTATGGATACCTGCGTGTCTTTTAATATTGATTTTCATAATCAACATAGCGCGTGGCGTGGTGTTAAAGCGCTATACGAGGGCATACCAGTGACCAACTTTTATTACAACTTTTTATGTTTATTAAGGTTGATGAAGCTGTTACCTGAGCGGGTGTTTTTCCGATTGTACAAAGGCTACCTCAATTATGTCTCTTAGGTAGTCAAGAGGTACTGCCAATCTACCTAAAAGTAGCATTGGTAGCAGCGTCACTTACGTGGTTTTATACCAATTCGCTTAATTAATCGGATTGATATTATCACCAATTAAGTGACGCAAATGGTTAATTTTAAAGGAGTAAGAGTATGAAGTTTTCAACCATTGGTGGGGTCATCGCGTTATGGCTATTTTCTTATACAGCAAATGCTGAAGTCTCTGACGACAACCCCTATGATTTTGATTTTAAGCCGAGCATATTAAGTGATAGTCCTAATTTAGGGGCGCTATCAGGGTTTGTGCTTCCGGGAGTGATCCAAGGCTTGGATGGGCAGTATGAAAAGACCGCTTGGTATGCCACGTCGACTTTGGTCGGTTTTGCGGGATATGGCCACTACTCTGATCAAGATGATTACATTGATGATGATGATCGAGATAACGATGTATTAGAAATTGAGTATTTAAATGCCACCACGCTAAAAACTGATTTTGCCGCAAATGTGGCATTAAATAGCATGTTTATGTCATCTTACGATGCGTACCAAAGTAGAGCCAAATACCGTCAATTTGACCATGGCGTCACTATGTCAACCACGCCAGTATCACAGCTATGGAAAGCCCCATTCAAGTGGGAAAATCTATCCAAACCAAGTACCTATATTCCACTGTTATTGGTTGCGGCTTATGTTTCTTCACGCGATAACGTCTATGCCATAGAAAGAGACGATAGTGTTAGTTTGTTTGAGGCACACAGTGCAAATCTCGCTGGAAACATGTTTACCGCAGTGGGTGAAGAAGCGTTTTTCCGTGGTTATCTCAACACCGAACTAAACCATCAACTAGGACAACGCTCAGGCCTAGTTGTGTCATCCCTTTTATTTGGCGCTTTGCACAGCGGCAGTGGTAACCAAGCAAGTTTTGGTGCTGCGACGGCGATCGGTGGATATTTGGGCTGGCTACATCAACGTAATAACTATGACCTAGAACAATCCGTTGCTGTTCATTATTGGATAAATGTTATTGCTGGAATAGCTGAGCTAGAACATGGTGGCAGTGTGCCATTGTTGCAAGTAAATATGCAATTCTAGGAGCGAAATAATAAAAAGCAAAAAGCAAAATGTTGATATTCTGCTTTTTGCTTTAGTAGTTAACCTGCCAACATGGGGTTATATGGTTAAGTTGGTTATTATTAATGGTAACTTATACTTTTGAGTGGTTTGCTATTAACTATTTGCCATTGCCTGTCGTAGGCTTTCTGGACGCATGTCTTTCCAATGCTCGTTAATATATGCGTTACACTCTTCTAGGCTGCCTTGAATATCAATTTGGCTCCACCCCTGCGGTATCGCTTTGGTTGCGGACCAGACTGAATATTGCTTTTCAGCATTAATGAGTACCGTATACGTTTCTATTGTGTTTAGCATCGTGTCTCCTTATCTATTGCTTGTTATATCAATTTGCTTAATTAAGTGTTCTATTTTTAAGCAAGAAAACCTTATTAATAACACCACTACCACATCCTGCTCACGCTAAGGGACTAGCGACCATATCGGCAAGGCAAAAATCTTGCTACTTAGTTGTTCTAAATAAGCAATTTTTAACGCAGTTAGGGTCAGGTTTACTCCTTAAAATTGAGCAAGTATTAAGAAAAATTGGTATTAATGGGCAGTTAGTTCTAAATAATGATTTTTAATCATGCAGTGTCCAACAAATTTATACCCACGTTTTGGGATTGTTTTTATAAATTTAGGATTACGCATGTCATCAGCTAACGCTTTTCGTGCTAAACACACACAGCGGTTTACGACTTTCATCGATTTAAATTTACTTCCCCAAACTTTGACCAACAACTCTTCGACTGATACTGCGCGCTCTGAATGTTCTATTAAATAAAGCAAAGCTTTGGATGCTAAAGGCTCAAGTTTAACTACTTCTTGGTTTTCAGAGAGAATATAATCCTCACCATGATAAAAAATGAATCCTTTATTTAACTCCATCGCGTTGTCAGACGAATTTGCGGCTACCGTATTCATCTATTAACTCCTTCTTTGAAAACGACTTCCAGCATCTACTTTATTGATGGGTAACAGATCTAGGATCATACCTTTTTTATAGTTTGTATCGCTTTATTATGTAAACAAATTGTATTGCTTATTTTATCTGAAAAGTGAGCTAACAATGGCCGACCAAGAACACGAACCGCTCGATAAAGTAGGCTGTCATAATACTGTTGTATTAAAATTAATACAACATATATGCGACGAAATGAAATAATTTATCAAGTTTATTTTTACATTTAAGTAGCATCGGTTAACTTTTTAATGTGGTGATTTTAGCCGTATGGGTAATGTAATCGGTGCGATATGAACTGTTATGGGTGGGCTTTATTACGATTTAGTGCAGTTCAGTTGCCACAAAAATTGCTAGATATAAGTATAAAAAAGAGTAGGTTACTGCTTTAGTTAGGGGAATTTAACGGTGCAGCCGAAATAAACTGTTCAAAATGTTCACACCAAATAATAGCGCTGTGGAACTTTGTTAAGTCTGTTTGCAGATACCTTGGGAGTACGAACTGTGAAAACTGATTTATTCTTGCAACTTCTACCATCGTGTGCTTTTGCGCTTTAAAGTCTGCTTCAGATTCAATAAAAGTCTTGGCAAGGTAAAGGCGATAATCTGGACCGGGGGCTATTTCACCCACAAACGCAATATGCTTGTCTGAGAAATATATTTCACCGTTGGCATAGTGCAGCGCATCAGAGTCTTTAAGTGCTTTTACAAATTGGCCTCTATGAGTTGCGGCTTTACTAACTGCCTGAATTTCTGCGTGGCTGGCAGCTGGAGGTTGCGTCAATATCGGTAAGGTATACACACCGGCAACAAAACCTGTGATAAACACCACAATGAGCAATAGTAGAGTAAAAAGTGTTCGCAAAGTCATCTCCAAACGAATAGTAAACCCCAAGTATAGTCAAACAGCGATGTTTAGCTACAGGCTGAAGTTAATTAAAAAGTCGTAATTTTTTTATTTGTTATTAGATAAAAGTATTTTTACTGAATGTAATTTAGTGCTTTATGTAGATCAAACTTTACAATGGCTTAGTCTTTCTGGTTGTTAATTATTAGAGAATAAAGTATTTCAATTATTTAGTTTATTGTAATAGTTATAGTAATCAAATAATTAGCGCCATCATTGCAACTAGAGATATTTTTTAATTAGTTATAAAGTATTGAATATAATTAATAATCTCATCTATTGTTATTGTTTTTCATTTGGGTAAAACTACCCGAATTCAGAGTTTTGTTCACAATTGAATTAACCTGGATACTTTTTTATTACACAAAGATGAAGGCGAGTGTGCCATGGACGTGCAACAGTCTATCGGTTGCTAAAATGACAGCGTTGTTTTTTGCTTGCGTGCTGTGAAGCTAGCATTGCGAGGTGATGTTTATAGCATTGAAGTTCGCAGGACAGGGTTAACTTTCTAGTGGGAAGTATCGGTAGGCAACATTCGCTCATTCTAATCTTAATCGAAGTGGCTGCGGCCATTTCTCTAATATGAGTAGAAGAAAATGAAAAACTCTATGTTACCAGTCAGTATTGCCATCGCACTTGGCATGGCTGCATCGAATGCATTTGCTCATGGTTATATGGATAGCCCAAAGGCTAGACAAGCCATTTGTGAAGCTCAAGGGGGTTTTTGGTGGCCCAAAGATGGCAGCAACATCCCAAATAAAGCGTGCCGAGCCGCGTATTTGAACTCCGGTCATGTTCAGTTTGTACAACAACATGAATTTGCTGCGAATGTGCCTGATTATTTTAATCAGCAAGCGGTACAAGCTGCTATCCCTGATGGTCAACTTTGTGGGGGTGGCGATAGAAACAAGGCGGGGATGAATATTGCCTCGAGCGATTGGCAAAAAACACTAGTAACACCGGACTCTCAAAACCAAATTAAAGTGAGGTTCCGAGCAACCACACCACACAACCCGAGTTTTTGGCAGTTTTATCTCACCAAGCCCGAAGCCGACTTCGAGTCAAAGCCGTTGGCATGGAGCGATTTGGAGCTGATCCAAGAGCATGGCAATCTTGACTTCTTTGTTGCGCCTGATGGTAAACGTTATTACGAAATGCAGATAGCAATACCAAGCAAATTTAGCGGAGACGCTATCTTGTATACCCGTTGGCAGCGTGATGACGTTGTTGGCGAAGGCTTTTATAACTGTAGTGATATCACCATAGTAAGAGATACTACACCCACCGAGCCGGTAAATTGGACTGCTGCTGGTTTTTTTGTCAAACCAGGTCAACAAGCAAATCCAGGGGATACAGTTTGGCTTCGCGTCTTTGATGCTAATGGTCAAGAACTCGTACAGAAAAGTTATTGATAACCAAAGGCAATGTTACTAGCTGGGTTAAAGAGTTTGCCAATACATTGAATAGCAACTATGCCAATACATTACGGATTGGTGTAGTGCAAAGTGACGGTAATATTGTATTTGACGCGGTGCAGTTAGCTAGCAATCAACTATTTGTCAGTGATACACAACACACCTTTAACCTTTCCGTTTTAGCTAAACCACAAAACCGAGCGCCAGTGGTGCATACTCCTGCTGATCTCACGCTAAAGGAAAACTCAAGCACATCACTTCATGTTCATGCTTTTGATGATGACAAAGATCCGCTCACTTTCAGATGGCAACTCCCTTCGCCACTGAGCTATAGCGGCAGCGGCGCAACTATTACGCTGACTGCGCCTGAGGTTCAGCAAAACACGGACTATCAAGGACAAGTAACGGTTTCAGATGGAAGGTTTGAAAAAACCGTTAGCTTTACTATCACAGTTACTAACCAAACAACACCACCTAGCGGTGATACGTGGCGTGCCGACCGAGTATATACAGCAGGCGATACGGCAGTGTATCAAGGCAAAAGCTATCGAGCTAAATGGTGGGTAAAAGGTCAGCAACCGGATCAAAGCGACGCTTGGGAGTTGGTTGATAAGTCTGATGCAAGTAACGAATGGAATGCCAATAAAGCGTATACCGGCGGAGATAGAGTGAGTTATCAAGGCGTTGAATATCAAGCTCGTTGGTGGACTAAAGGTCAGCAGCCAAGCAAGCATTCAGTGTGGAAACAATTATAATAAAGCGAGGAAGAATCCATGTTTAAATTACTCTCATCATCTTTAGCTGTTGCTGCGGCAATTGCATCAAGTACCGTGCAAGCTGCACCTTCAACACCGAGCATCACTTGGAAGCCACAGAGCTATTCATTTGTTGATGTAAATATCTATGGCCGGGGCTCATACAAACAGTTAGTTCAAGCTAAAGATGCCGTTGATATAGAGATTGAATGGAACGCATGGTCTGGCAAAGGTGGCGATCACTACAAGGTTTTTTTTGATGATAGTTTGGTTAACGAAGGGGCGCTTGCCGCTGGCACTAAATCGGGAGTGATCCGTTTTCCTTATCATCGCTCAGGTCGTCATCAGTTAACTATCCAACTCTGTGATGCCACAGGTTGTGCTACGTCTGCGGCAAAGCCCATTGTAATCGCGGATACTGACGGTGGTCATTTAGCACCACTACAACTCAACGTAAATCCAAACAATAAGCAGTTTAATACCGATCCAGATAAAGTTGTTGGCGCTTATTTTGTTGAGTGGGGCATTTATGGTCGTCAATTCGATGTTACTCAAATTCCAGCTGATAACCTCACTCACCTGTTGTATGGCTTTATTCCAATTTGTGGGCCGAATGAATCACTGGGCGAAATCGAGAATGGCAATAGTCTGCGTGCTCTTCAGTTAGCGTGCGGTGATTCTAATGATTATGAAGTGGTGATCCACGATCCATGGGCGGCGGTACAAAAAGCGCTGCCTGGAGTGGATAGCAAAGATCCTATTAGAGGAACCTATGCACAATTAATGGCACTGAAACAGCGAAATCCAGAGTTGAAAATTTTACCGTCTGTGGGTGGTTGGACGTTATCGGACCCTTTCTTTGATTTTGATAACAAAGCTAATCGCGACACTTTTGTAAATTCAATGCGTGAATTTCTTACCACGTGGAAGTTTTACGACGGTATTGATATCGATTGGGAGTTCCCTGGTGGAGACGGTGCAAGTCCAAACCGCGGTTCAGCCAACGATGGTGAAGTTTATGTCATCTTGATGAAAGAGCTCCGCGCCATGTTAGATGAGCTTGAGGCGCAAACAGGCCGAGAGTATGAGCTGACCTCAGCGATCGGCACTGGCTGGGATAAAATCGAAGATGTTGATTATCAACGTGCTGCTGAGCACATGGATTATATTTTTGCCATGACGTACGACTTTCATGGTGGCTGGAATAATGTAACAGGCCATCAAACCGGTATTTATTGTGGTTCGCATTTAAGTAATGAAACATGCATCGGCACAGGTATTGATGAAAACGGTGAGCCACGTAAAGGTCCAGCTTATACGATGGACAATGCTATCCAGCTTTTATTAGCTCAAGGTGTCCCCAGTAAAAAGCTAGTAGTTGGCGCGGCAATGTATGGTCGTGGCTGGGAAGGTGTTTATCCACAAAATGCGGCCATTGCTGGCAACCCGATGACAGCACCTGCTAGTGGCAAGCTGACAGGCACAACGGCACAAGGAGTGTGGGAAGCGGGTGTTATCGATTATAAAGGCTTGAAAAAGTATATGATTGGCGATAGCGAGCAAGGCGTTAATGGATTTGAAGTCGGTTATGATGAGCAAGCACAGGCCGCGTACGTTTGGAATAAGAGCAAAGGGACACTGGTTACGTATGATAGTCCGCGCTCGGTTCGTGCCAAAGGTCAGTATATTCTTCAGCACAACCTTGGTGGCATATTTGCTTGGGAAATTGATGCCGATAATGGCGATATTCTTAACGCCATGCATGAAGGGTTAGCTGGAAATATGCCTCCCCCACCTGTGAATAAAGCGCCGCTAGTGACACTCGCAAGCGAAGTAAGCATTGACGCGGGCGAGTCTTTACAAGTGGTTGCAACAGCAACCGATCCTGAAGGTAAAGCGCTTTCTTATACATGGTCAGGAGATGCGGCCTTATCGTTAACGACACAACACAATCGCGTCATTATTGCTACACCTAACGTGACGCAAGATGCGGTGTTCACTGTAACGCTTGCAGTAACTGACGGCAAGCATACGGTTAATCGTCCGTTAAAAGTGAATGTTAAAGCAGCGGTTGTCGAGAATAAAGCCCCAGAAGTTGCAGATATCGCTGATGTGACACTAGACGAGGGTCAACAGATAACCCTAAATGTAATTGCCAGTGACCCTGAGGGTAGAGCACTCACATATGCTTGGTATGTTCCCGGCCACACTGTGACTGGTACAGGAGCTAGCATCACACTCACGGCATCTCAAGTTAACAAGACACAACAAAGTACAGGTAAAGTGATTGTCAGCGATGGTGTAAATGATGTAACACGTACCTTTAGCGTTACAGTCAATAGCACAACTTCGACTGATCCTGTTGAGCCACCTACTGAGCCGGGTAAAACTACATGGGATGCAAATGCAGTCTATGTTGGCGGTAATGTGGTTTGGTATCAGGGTGTGAAATACAAAGCGCGTTGGTGGACACGAGGAGCGTTGCCAAGTAAAGGGGGTGTATGGCAAGAAATTATTCCAGACGACGGTACAGTCCGAGCATGGCGTAGTGACTTAGTATATACCGGTGGTGATAAAGTCACTTTCTCTGGAGAGACTTACCAAGCACGTTGGTGGACTCGTGGCCAGCAACCAGACAGTAACTCAGTATGGCGCAAACTGTGATTTAAAGCGCCTCCAACAAGTCACTGGTAGGGATCATTGCCAGTGACTTTATTCTCCATTACAAGAGTCTCGATGTCGATTTTAACTCTATTTTCAATTGCTATTTCTTAAATGGTTTTTGCAGGCTTTATTTAGAGCTTGTTGCCCCTTCTATATTCCTTCTTTTTTGTTGTGATTTTTTGTTTATTAAATCTTTTATATTGATGTTTTTATTTGAATGTTGAAGTTATTTTATTTTTTGTTTTTTATTTGAACTTTTTGTTTTTGGTGTTATTGTTTTGGTGGTTTTTTAATTAAAAGGAGATTTTATGAAGTCTTTATCTGTAGGTGCATTATTATTTGCTATAAGTACTAGCGCTTTTGCTGGCAATCCAACGAGTGTTGGTGATGTTGTTGCTCGAGATCTATCGATTTCAGGCCTAGGTTGGGCTGGCCATGTTGGGATCTGGGATGGTTCAAAAGTACTTGAAGTGTTGAATGATAGCACTGTCATTCACAAAAATACGCTGAGTAGCTTTAAACGGGCTTCCTCATATTGGGGCGCAAAGTATGGCCGTGGCACGAGGCATGGAGAGATAGTTGAAGCTGGTTGGGCACAACGCAGCTTTGATCCTGAATATACAATTACCGCACAATATACAGAAGGCAAGTGGGTATATAAAAATGGTAGCCTGGTGAAAGTGAAGGCAAGGTTTCGTTGTGATACTTTCGTAAACTATTCATACAAAAAGATCACTGGCGACAATCTAGTGACCATTTTTACTCCAAGAAATCTTTATAATAGCTTTCCAAGTACTAGATAATTGGAGGTGGATATGAAATTAGTTGCAAAATATTTAATATTATCTTTAATAGCTGTTTTTGTTGTTGTCATTTATTTTGTATCCACAACAGAAAAGAAAGTTGAAAAGCCTATAAACCACAGTGAGGCTGTTCCTTTTATTAGTCAGTCTGAGCTCGTTACTACGCTTCCAGATTTTTATGATATGGATGTTAAATTAAAAAAAGATATAGATAATACAATATCACTGCAAGCAGATGCACTTTCGTTAAAATTAAAAAGTGTTTTTGGCACAAAAGCCATGCTTGATTTTGAAGCTGAGCTAATAGAACTATTAAAAGATCCGAATATATCAAGAAAAGATAAAATAAGTTTATTGTGGAATATGGTGCTGCAGTTGGGGGTGGAGTCAAAGCAAGGTTTATATGTGCTTGAGTATCTGAGTTCCTTGGCGCCTATTGAACTGTCTAATGAGTTAATTTCACTATTTGAAACGGCATCGGAGCCCTCGAAATTTGGCTTACTAAATGTACTTGAAACTATCTTACTGGTGAGTGGAGATGAGGCAAAAGTTTCTGCTACGCATTTATCAGCAGTAAAACAGCAATTACTTGATGCAATCAGTGGTCAGCTGGTTAATGTAGAAGACCCTGCTTTGGGGTTTTCAATACTTGAGGCTATCGTTGGTCATCTTCCTTTTGAAAAAGCTAAGCTATTAATAGATGACCAGTTTATAATGGCTGAAAATAAGTCTAATAACGTATCAAATGATGCTGTTAGAGCAACAAAAGCAGGAATATATAATCGCCTAGCGTTAGCCAACCCACAATCGAGAGCTGAATTTCTACCACAATATATTCAAGCGCTTAATCATGAACCGTCACAAACGGTAGAGCGTGAGTCGCTAAGACAAGATCTCTTCAATATTATTAGAATTGATAAATTCATGAATGAAGCGCCGTATGAGTTTAAGCAAACGGTGAATGCGTTTTTGGCACGAGATCTTCCAACTATTGACATTGACAACACAGAGTTTGATTACGATGCGGTAAAACTTTACTCAGATTTGTCAATCGCGATGGCCAAATTGAGTGCATCAGCCCAACAGTCAAGCGAAAGCCTATATACACAGCAGATCAATGCAGCTAAAAGCCCAGTTGAGCAGGCGATTTTGATAAGTCGCTCACCTTATCGGCTGAATGAATTATTAACTGATGAATTTGCCCGAGCAAGAATGAGCCGTGACTTACGAGCAGAAGCAAAAAGGATAGGTGAAGATTCATCTTATGCCGATTTGCTAAATGATGCCGCATTGAAACTGTCAGGAGAGCGTTTGTAGCCACCTTTGGTTGGCTACAATAGCCATCACTTTAGCAAATATTACATTAACTGCTGTGGTTTGATTTCAACATTGGTGCTGTCGGAACTAACCCAGACTTCGCCATCTTGAATCGTGATAGTCAGTTTTATATTACGATCTGCGAGCTGAGCTAAAGCCTGTGTTGCGCTATAGTCTAAGCTGAATATGTTTAGGTTTTTAAAGTCATATAATTTAGGTTGCTGCTTTTGCCACCAAATTGCCTGATTATTTTCGCCATAAGTATAGAGGATCACTTGCTTTGACTTATTACATGCTTTTTTGAGGCGTTTCTCATCAGGTAGCCCCAGCTCAATCCACAGCTCAATTTCTTCGCTATAGTTCTTAACCCAAAGCTCAGGCTCATCGTCAGCGCATAAGCCTTTGGTAAATTCTAAACCCTCACAGGCGTTGAGTGCATATGCAAGAAGGCGGATCATTAATCGTTGTTCGTTTTCAGAAGGGTGCTGAGCCAGTGTTAAATTGATATCTTGATATACATGCCTGTCCATGTCACTGAGTGACAGCTGTGCTTTAATAATGGTGGATTTTAGCGCCATAGTCATTGTCTTGAATAATTTTGCGCTATTATAACGGCTTTTTTATTATGTATTGAGAAGAATTTTCTGAATGTTGTGGATGAAATAATAAAATGCAAGGCAAACATAGCCGCTAACAGCGACTATGTTTGTTTTATTTGAAACCTTAGGTCTTAATCATAAAAACTTGAAATATAGAAGTACGGAGCTTCGCGTACCATAGACCTACTTAGCCCGTTTTTAAGAAAACTGCTTAAACGCCTCGTTTATCATTCAGCTCATATCAGCAGGTTATTCAATACATTCAGGGTTATAGATCCAGACTACAACATCATCAAGAGATTTGAGTAGCTCCTGATCCTGACAAAAAATAGCACTGTCATGGATCTGTAACTTCTCTAGGCTTTGTAAATCAGCTAGCATATCAGCCCTAAAAGGACTAACAAACCCTAATAACCTAAGCTTTCTCAAGTTGCTTAGTGATAAAATTGGGTAAATATCACTTGCTTTTGCATCGTATAAGGTTAATTGCTCTAAATTCTCAAATTGAGAGACTTGGTTAATATTTTCTATTCCCGGAAACCCTGAAATATATAAACTTCTGAGGGTAGGGTTTGAACCTAAAGCATCAAGCGAAGTAACTCTCCCTTCACTTGGATTATCTTGTTCCCTAAGAAAAGCCACTGAATCGATTGCAGAAAAGCTAGAAAGATCAACCAAGCCTGAATATTCATAGGCATAGACCTCTAGTGACTTTAAGTTTGGCAATTTAACACCATCTGAAGCGATAAAAGTATGAACCCTGAAGTCAAAAGTTTCTAAAAGTTGCATTTTACTCAAAATGCTATAGTTGAACTCCATGTTCATGTCATAAATATCGAGTTCTCTAAGGTTTTTAAGGTCAGATAATGGAGTTAAATCTATTGTACTGTCCAAGTTCGTGAGCATTAGTGAGGTTAGTTTGGGAGTATAACTTAACCAGCTAAGGTCAGTGGTGTAACTTAGAGAGTTTAAGGCTAAAACGTTTAACTCAGGCATTGACTGTAGGAAACTTAGAGAGGGAATATCCAGATCTGATAAGTGTAGAGATTGAAGGTTAGTAAAGTTTGATAGTTCGCTGCTGTTGCCAATTGTCAAACCTCTAAGTGATAGAGACTTCAACATCATTTTGTTGCCAATGTCATTGAGATCAAGCGAGTTTGTTTCAGTTAACCTTAATGTGGTTAAATCCTTTAGCTTTGACAAAAACTGGAAGTCGGGAATCTTCGTGTTTCTAAGAATCAGAGTTTCTAATTCCGTTTTTGTTTCGATAATTTTACTGTCAGATATTTTGACATTTTCCAGCACTAATTCTTTAAGATGAGGTATTGAACTCAGAAAGGAGAGTGTTGAGTCTAATTCACGCATAGACTCTAAAGATAAGCTTTGAAGCTCACTAAATTGCATCATAGCGGCGTTGGGGTCGTCTATGTATACTTCTCTGAGTTTTAAATGTTTTAGATGACTACTCCCAGTTTTTGAGAGGCTAATTGTTTCTGGACCTTCTATGCTAGGAGAATTAAGTAGTTCCAATGTATGCAGCTGCTTGAATTCTGATAGATCAAGTTTCTGAAGTGGTAATGATTTTATCCTGTGGAATTGATGTTCTTCATTAATTGACAGAAACTTAAGACTTGACAACGTATTAATTTGTTTTATGCGTTCTTCACTTTGGCTGTAACTTTTAGGTTCATCAAATGCCGAATCTAGCTTCAGCGAGGTCAAGTTAGGAAGTTGAGTGAGCTCAGCTACATCAATTAGATAAGCATTGGTAATTGAAATACTCGTTAAGTTGGTTATGTCGGATAAGCCAGCCAAGGTTTCTATTGGGTAGTTAGCACAATCTAATATTGATATACCACTATCTTTTTGTGTGTCTGATATACATTTTGCTAATGCATTATCGGATATGCTTAGACTTGAAATAGGTGCATATGCAGCCAAGGTTACAGTAAATTCCTGAGAGCTCGAATTGCCTGCGTTATCTGTTGCAGTCAGCTTAAATGTTAACGTGGTTGTTTCATCAATATCTGGTGCACGGAAGGTTAGTGTATCCTCATCAGTATTTTTCAACTCAACCTTGGTTCCCGCTGTTTGTTCCCAAAGTAGCGTTTCAACCGTGCCATTTTCATCTAATACATTAGCCGAAACAGTGACTGTGTCACGTTCCATTGCGTATACTGGCGTGGGCTCAGTAATGACCGGCGCTTTATTAGTGTTTATATCTGGCTTATCATTTTTGTCACCTCCACCACATGCTGCAAGCGTTGAGGTAAGAAAAATGGTAACGATTCCCTTGTATAGAGCGCTTTTAATCATCTTGATATCTTATTTTGATTCACTGAATAATTTTGATAGTCGGTAATTTTATCTGAATTGAATGATTGTTTCTATTTTTATACTTAAAATAAATGAAGAAGCTCCGTAGCCTCACTCTTGTGCTGATTGTTGTTCGTCTATTTATGTGATTGCGCTAAATAATATTCATTTATGGTAGGTTAACCAGCTTTGATTTAGTCGTAGTAACTAAGCCTTTATAGCCTTCAACTCCGTTTCAAAGATATGCAAATGCCCATCTTTGAAACGGAGTTATTTAGCTACATAAAGCGGTGTTAATATGTACTAATAAGAAAGTACCTAGGTAGGGTGAACTAGGTACCTTTTGTTCGTTTATTGTACGGTTACGTTAATGTAATTGGTTACGAATGGAGCGATTTCGATGGTGCCTGTTGCATACACTTCTTTGCTCACGTCTTTACCTTCGAGCTTAATATAGTACTGCCCTGCGGGAATGACGATATCAGTGTAATAATGTGTGCCAAAGCGGATTGGATCGCCTTTAACCAACCAGCCTTCTGGTGAAACTTCGTATAAACTGCCTTCACACTTTATTTTACCGATCCTAGGGTGGCTACATTCGTTAAATTTCAGCCTGGTTTTACCACTTGGGTTTTTTGCCGTTTTTACAAATGCCAATGAGCCATAATCTCGAGATGTTTTGGTTGCTTGGTGAGTCCAGACTTTTTCTTTTTTGACTGAGTAGTCATTGCTAGAGCCGCTTGAGCTTGCAGACACTACGGTCCCTGAGCTGCCAAAAATACCATTGATAGCACCGTCAACACCGTCATTTACAACACGATTGATATCGTTACTTTTACAAGCAGTTAGAGAGGCCAGAGAGAGCGCGATAAGCGTTATTTTTTTCATTATTTGTCCTTGAAGTTCCATTCGCAGCAGCATTTTTACTCTGTGTTAGGTGCTTTTTCTTATAAATGACTTAGCAGAAATAACAACAAACAGCAGATAGTAAGAGCAACCATTGCTCAATTAATGCTTCCTGTTTTTTGATAAAAATCGCACAAAAGTTTACCTTGTGGCGAAAAAAAGTCCAATAAAAAGCATACCATTTAATGGTTTTAGACATTGGATAGTATGCGAATATGGTTCTTATACCGGAGGTTAGTCGCTTTGTAACGCCTCTATGGGATCAAGCTTGGAAGCTTTAATAGCAGGGTATACACCAAAGGTTAAGCCCACTAAGGCACAGATACTGAAAGAGAGAATAATAGCGCTGAGCGACCAAGACACCGCCCAATTTGAATAAAACGCAATTATCTCTGAAAGCAAAATACCAAACACTACCCCTAGCAGCCCACCCAATATCGAGATGGTAAAACTCTCTGTAATAAACTGAACTTGAATATTTTTCCGAGTGGCGCCTATTGCGCGCAACAAACCTATTTCTTTGGTCCGCTCTAGTACCGTTGCAAGCATAATATTCATAATACCAATACCGCCAACAAGGAGTGATATACCTGCAACGCAAGACATGACCATATTGAAAATGGCCTGAGTTTGCTTTTGCTGAGCAAGTAAGGCTGCAGGGATCGTGAGTCGGTAATCATCAATATCACTATGGCGATTGGCCAGAATATTGGTAATTGCTTTTGACGCCAAGATGGGACTTTGAGATTTATCGATAGCTAGCTTTATTTCTGTTACTTCAGGCTCGAGTAAACCTCGATTAAAGCGGTGTACGGCTGTGGTCAAAGGAACAAAAATACGGCTTTGCTCGCCACCTAATGCCACGCCTTGAAACTCCTTTTTGTTTAGGTGGGGTGATTGCAGTATGCCAACAACTTCGAACCAGAGGTGATTGATTTTGACCTGCTGACCTACCGCACTACCAAGTGGGAACAGGGTTTTGGCAGTATTGGCACCGAGCAGGGCGACTTGACGGTACGCTTTACTGTCTGCCTCGTTGAGTAAGCGGCCCGCTGCAAGTTCGTAATGTGCCAGCGAAAAGTAGTTGGCAGTCACGCCTGCGGCTTCTCCTTCAAAACTGGCAAACTCACTGAATATTTGATAGGTGTCTACCAGTCTCTCGGCTGAAAAATCGTTTACAAAGGGCAGGGCATCAACGATCACTTGACCATCTACTAAGTTCAGCCCTTGGGAATGCTTGCGTTGTTCTATGAGGTCGTTTTCTTCAATGTTCTTGGCACTGACAATAACATTATTGATGCCCATTGAGTCGATCATCTTGAGCGCCTCACGCTCAGCACCTTCGCCAATATTGAGCATGGCAATAACGGCACCTACACCAAAAATCATTCCAAGCAATGTCAGTAAGGTTCGTAGTTTATGCTGTTTGAGTTGCACAATGGCATCGCTAAATAACGCTAAATGTTTCATTACAGCTCCTTGTTTGCCACAAATGTAATTTGTTGCTTAGGTTTTAAGCCCGCTAAGATTTCAGTGTGGCTTAAATTACTTTGGCCTATCTCTACCGGAACTTGTTTAAATTCGTTCCCTATTTTTACTGTGACAAAGTAAGCGTTGTTATCATTGAGTACACTGTGTTTAGGTACTAGTAATGCAGGCCTATTCTCTTGCACAACGATGGTCGCAGTGACTTTGTTACCGGGTTTAAAATAGTCAGGGGTTTCATCAAGACTGGCGATAACCTCATAATATTTTTGCGGATCGCCGCGACGAATGGATTGAGGATAAGGGGCGACGCTCGTCACCTTCCCCTGAAAAGTAGCCTCGCTGTTGGAAAGCAGCGTAAATTCAACCCTTTGATTGGCTGCCAGCCCTAACGCTTCTTTCTCGTGAACAAAGAGTTTAGCCTGCAAAGAGGAGATATCTGGTAGTCCGGCAATTTTTTGGCCAGGCCATAGGGTTTGTCCAGGTTTTGGTTTATCTCCACGCCAATCGCTGCTGAGCGTCAGCAGGCCATCATGGGGGGCGATGACCTCAAGACCTTCAAGGTTGGCATTGTACATGGCTATTTTGCTTTCATATTGCTGAGACTGAAGCTTTAATAGTTCCATTTCACCCAGTGCCGTAGATGCAAACTGCTCACTTTGCCAACCGTAATAATCGTCCTTCGCGTTGAGATATTCGACATTTTGCATTTGGTCTAATATATCCAACTTTGAACGGATCCGTTCATCATCAATTGAAAAGGTTTCAGCGAACTGCTTTTCCTCGCTTACCATGATTCTGTCTTGAGTTAAATGTGACTTGCGCGTGGTTAAATCGCTATCTGTAACCCTAATATCTTGCGCTACTTTGTTTTTATCAAATTCACTAAAACGCTTTCTTCTTTCCATATGACTGCCATCAAAGCGGGCAATTACATCGCCTTTTTTGACTTGCGTATATTCGGGCAGCAGCCAAGCTAAAATCTGTGGACCTCTGGCAGAGGTTGGAGCGGATATCACCGTTTCACTTGAGGCTTCTAATGCGCCATGGGCCTGCACTTTAATAGAGAATGGCTGGGTCTTAACTGTGTATACCAGAGCCGAAGGCGCTTCAACTTGCTCTTGACAACCAATCAGTAAGGAAGCAATACACAGGGGGAGGAGTTTTTTTATCATAGCTTAACCTCAGCACCGTTGCTTAAACCGGATGAAATGACGGCAAGCGTAGCGGTTGTGTGCGACACTTCAACTTCTTGCTCACCCTCTGTGGTGGTCACCAAGTATCGGTTATCGCGCTGTCTAATTGCGCTCAGCGGAACCGTCAGGGCATTATCAACTTTGGCGGTAGTAATTTCGACACGTGCTGTTAGCCCTGGGCGGAGTCTTTCGGTATCCACCTCATCCAATTGAATAATTGCATCTACAATGCGGCTTCTATCTTGATACGACTTTTCACGGAAGGCTTTACCTATCTCAACCAATGTACCTGTAACCACAAGGCTATTGGCACTGTCGATAGTTACTTTAGCTTGTTGACCTATGGCTATTCGGCCAAAATCAGATTCATTAATTTGCGCTTTAACCTGCATTTGCTCAAGGACAGAAAGCTCGATAACCGGCTCCCCAAATTGTACTGATTCGTCGGTGCTGGGCTTTTCTCCCTCACGATTCGCTCTGTATGCAACGATGCCATCCATCGGGGCTTTGACTTTTAAACGGGCAATATCTCGCTGTAGCTCTTTTACTTCAGCATCCATGCGAGCCACTTTACTCTTGGCTAACTGAATACTTAACTCTTTGTTATTTTTATGGAATGCCAGTTTGCTTTTAGCGAGTTGTAAGTCATTTTGAGCGATAGTGAAATCAATTTGTGCTTTTTTACGGTCGTTATCCGAGCGTGAGTTGTCTATGATTTCTGCTCGTCTTTTGGCCTTGTCAAAGTTCATTTGTGCTTCTGCAAGCGCTAGCTTTAGCTCTTCTTCTTGTTTAATCACCTCAGCTTGCTTGTTTTCGAGCTCTTTTTCAGCCTGAGCTAACTTGGCGCGATAGTCCATCAAGCGTTCCCTTACGGTTTGATCGTCAAACGAAACCAATACTTGGCCTTTCTTCGCTTGGGTGTTTTCTGGTACTAGTTGCTTTATTTTGTATTGCCACATTCGTTTGATGGACGGGGGGGCGATCAGAGTTCGACTTTTCGACTCTAACTCTCCGTTGGCTGCAACCGAAATAGTGACTGACTGTGGGGACACCAAATGTGTGTGGTCGGCATTTTCGCCACATCCAGATAGCAGAGCACAGGCGAAAATGACTTTTAACTTATTTTTCATCATGCACTCCTTTGAGTGTGACGCTACCACTCATTCCTGGTAATAATGGTAAGTTACTCTGTGCAAAGGTGAATTTAGCGCGATAATACATGCCTTGCCCCCAGTCTTGACGTTTTTCAGGTTGGGTTGCAAGCTCCGCCAACTGACTCGAAATAGGGTGGGAGTGAAAAGCATCAAATTTTAGCTCGGCAGTTTGTCCTGCTGTGATACCTTTGGCATCCACCTCATGGATCCAAGCTTCCAAATAGAGTCCGTTGGAGGAGGGGATTTCTGCTACTTTCCAGCCCGGTTGTACCGTCGCGCCAGCAAAGAGCTTAAAACCCTTCCAAGGGTGATCGGCATACAGTATGGGACCAGAGTTTATCGCTTTTAGGCTCATTTCATCTAACAGGGCTTGGTTATGCGATAAACTGGCTTCGAGTCGATTTATTTCGATTTGTTGTTTTTGTGCATTGGCTTTGGCTTCTGTCTCAGCTTGATTTAAGCTAGTTTGCGCTTTGTGTTTCTCGATAATGGCTTTTTCTAGTGTGAGCTGATATTGCTCGTAGTCATAAGTACTGATGTTAGCTTTTGGTACACTTGCATCAATCTGCGCTCGCTCTACCAGAAGCATTGCTCGTTTAAGCTGAAATTGTGCTTCTAGCACTCGTTGTGCACCGTCTTGTACTAAGCGTTTATATTCGTCTTTAGCTGCATCCAGCGCGACTTTATCTTGATCAATGGAGGTTGCAATAGAGCCTGAGTCATACACTACCACCACATCCTCAGCTTGGGCGACTTCACCTTCTGGAAGCATCCATTGGATTTGAGCTCGCCATGCATCTGTCATGGGGGCATGGAATACTTGTGTTTCGCCAGCCTTGACCACCCCAGAGATTAACTTGGGGTGCGCTAGGCATGACAGTGATATAAATAAAAAGGTACTTAAGATACCAATGCGCATACGCTATCCTCCACCTTTTCGCCGTCTTTCATATGAACAATACGTTGAGCATAGTGTGCAATGTCATCTTCGTGCGTAACCATCACTATGGTATGACCTTGTTGATGTAGCTGACACAGTAGCTCCATGATTTCGTGTGAAGTTTTACTATCTAAGTTACCGGTTGGTTCGTCGGCAAAAATGACTTTTGGCTCATTGATAAGGGCCCGCGCGATGGCAACCCGTTGGCGTTGTCCGCCAGACATTTCAAAAGGTTTGTGATGTGCTCTTGTATCTAGGCCGACTTTTTTAAGCATGGCTTCACCGCGGGCTTTTGCTTCTGCTGGGGGAGCATTACTGTATCTTAGCGGCAAGATAACATTTTCAAGCGCCGTGAGCCGAGTAAGTAAATGGAATGTCTGAAAAATAAACCCTATTTTTTGATTGCGAATTTGTGATAACGCTTCATCCTCAACCACTTGGATCTCCTGCTCGGCAAGATAGTACGAGCCGGACGTTGGTGAGTCTAAACATCCTAAAATATTCATTAGCGTCGACTTCCCTGAGCCTGATGAACCCATAACGGCCACAAACTCTCCTTCTTTTATTTCGAGCGAAACAGACTTTAAGGCATGAACCTGTGTTTCCCCGCTGCCGTATACTCGGCTTAAATTTTCGACCTTAATCATGAAAGGTTATTTTCCTCGACTATTTTTATACCAAGGCGCTCTAATACCAATCCGTATTTATACCGGCTCAATTTGAGGGAGTAAATTTGACGCTAACGGCGTTAAAAATTTCTTATTTAGAGCAACTAAATAGCAAGTTTGTTGCCTAGTTACCGACAACATTTCCTTGCCTCAAATAGACCACTTAATTAAGCGAATTGGTATAAATTGAAGCGTTATTCGCATGCAGTGACTGGTAAAATTTGTACCTTTTCTTGATAGTACCTATTGTTTTTTAAAGAGTAAATAGAACAGAGATGGGCTAAGAGAATAATGTAAATCATTGTAATAACAGCATAAGACGCAATGTCGAAAAAGCAAAAAGGTGCTTAGTGCCGGTTAGCGCTGAGCACCAGAGTAGGTTGCACGGGGTTAAATCGCTTCAACCCAAAATGCACCAACCTCTTTTTTAACCACTTTGACTTCAGTGCCTGCGGGTAACGGAGTTTTGCTTTTTAGTTGCCACGCAATACCTGAGTAGTTATGGAAAATGCGGCTATCTGCATTTAAGTCTTTTTCTAGCGTAAAGGTAAGCTCTGCAAAGTCACTGTTGACCTCTTTTTTATCGGTCACCTCTTGCATACGTTTTAGTGGCTTCCATAAAAACACAGCAAGCAATGTTGTGACTAAGGCGTTAAACCAAAGTGCAGTAAGCCAAGTTTGGTCTAGCATACCTGCATACATTAAGCCGCCGCTGATCACCAACGACAGGCCTAAAAAAAACAGCACAAAGGTAGCAAAGCCCAGTACGGCAACCTCAACAATTAAGCAAGCAATTCCCAGTACTACAAGAGTTTGTGCTAAATGCTCCAGTAAAAAGGCCATCGGCGTTACCCTTGCTTTTTGTTCAATGTGTTAATAATAGACATGCCTTGGGCAACAAGCGAACTGGCGTCTGTGCCACTGTCTGGCAGTAGAACCACAGAAGACTCTTTGGCAATAGCTTCTTTTGCTGCAATCGCTTTGGTTGCCAAGTCAAGTTGAATGGCTTTTTGACCTTCATCTGTATTCGCTGCTTCACCGACTTTTCTTAGTGCTTCAGCTTGCGCATCAGCAACAGCAATAATAGCTTTGGCTTCACCTTCGGCTCTGAGGATTTGTTCTGCCTTTTCGGCTTCAGCAGCAAGTACTTGCGCTTGCTTTTTACCCTCTGCGACGTTTATTGCAGCTTGGCGATCCCCTTCAGACTCTAAGATTTGTGCACGCTTTACACGCTCCGCCTTCATTTGGGCTTCCATGGCCTCCATAACGGAGTTTGGCGGCACAATGTCTTTAATTTCATAACGCAGTACTTGAATGCCCCACGGATCAGAGGCCGAGTTAATTGCCGCAACGATATTTGTGTTGAGCAGATCTCGCTCTTCAAACGTTTTATCTAACTCCATTTTACCAAGCTCGCTCCGCATCGTAGTTTGTGCAAGCTGCGTGACCGCAAAGATATAATCATCAACGCCATATGTGGCTTTGTACGGATCGAGTACTCTAAAATAAAGTACACCGTCAACAATCAACGAAATATTATCTTTAGTAATGGCGGATTGAGAAGGGACATCAACTGCTTGTTCTTTTAAGCTTCTGTCAGCGGCAACTCTATCAATAAATGGGACAATAAAGTTAAGACCGGCTTCTTTGGTAGACTGGTACTTACCAAATCGCTCGATAATCCACGCTCTGTTTTGCGGCACAAATTTGATGCTACCTTTGAGTACCACAATAACGAAAATGAGTAAAAACGCTTGAATGGTAAAAAGGTATTCAAAAATAAGTGTGACTGGATCCATGTTAGTACTCCCACGACATAATAACGGTTCGCATTAAAGCAAGTTCCTAATATAGATGAACTCTTAGTGAATTACTATTGCTAAATTCAACCCACTAATACCGCGCTTTCAGCCACATTATCAAGTTAGCTATCTAGTAGTTGATAGGCGTTTACCAACCACTAAACCTTGGCCAAAATTCAATGTCATCATGACTAAGTACATGATAGCCACTGTGTTGTGCTGCGGTTGCGCATGCGTGATTCGGCAAAATACGCAGCAAGTCACCGTGCTTTAGATCTGGTAAAGCAAAGCCTGGCTCGCACTCAATAATTCCATGCTCTTGGTTTGTTTTAGTTACAGATAAGCCCGGAATTAGTGTGCCATGCTGATCGCAGACAAGCCCATATCCACAGTCTAAGGTCTGATTGTGTGTGCCTCTATCGCGGGAAAGCGCCATCCATCCAGCATCGATAAATAGTTTATTTTCGCTTCGTTTGACTCCAGTGACACGGGTCAGCACTGTCAAGGCAATATCCTCGATATCGCATACACCAATGCCTGCCATCACGAGGTCGAAAAATGGATAAACACCGGCTCTGACTTCCGTAATCCCTGCTAAATTTTGGGTCGAAAGTGCCGTTGGGGTTGAACCGATACTCAGTACTTGTGTGCTGAGTCCTGCTTCTTCTAGTAATGACGCTGCGGTTATTACTGCTAAGCGTTCTTTTTCTGCAAATTGGATGAGTTGGGCCTGGGTATTACAGGTATAAGCTCCCCCTGCGTGTGTCAGTAACCCTTTATACAGTCCTTGATTATCTAAGATGGTGGCTATAGTGACAATTTCTTTGTTTTTGGGAGTAAGGCCCGCTCTATGGCCATCACAATCTAATTCTATCAAACAGTCTATTTGGCAGTCATACTCAGTGCAAAACCGTGAAACAAACATGGCTTGTTCCATGCTGTCTAGTAGGATGGTGAGTTCAACGCCCTGATTTATCAGTGCCAATACGCGCTGTAATTTATCTTCGGTGATACCAACGGCATAGGTAATATTGGTATACCCTTCGGCTGCGAAAGTCTCGGCTTCTTTCAATGTTGAAACCGTACATCCAGCTTGCTTGTTAGCTAATAAATAACTTGCAGCAGTAAGAGACTTAACTGTTTTTAAATGGGGTCTAAGCGGGATGTTAAAGTGAGCTAAGTGCTGCTCCATTCGCGATACGTTGTGTAAAAAGGTGATCTTATCAAGGAGCAAACAGGGCGTTTGCAGTGTTTGTAGTCCGTTATACATAATTCAAGCTACTCCTATTAATTCAATTTCCTTTCGATTACTTGGTGACCAAACCTGCTCGCAAGCCCTTGGCTTGTCCAGCCAAACAAAGCTGATGTGTTCGTCTTTGGCAAGTAATACGGGAATATCTGATGGTACTTGGATGCTAAAAACATACTCTGTATTTATAGTTACGTCAGGCTCATAACGATGCAGCCATTGTGGTCGAATAGGGTATTGATTTGTTTTGTTATGAGTATGAATGGTGAGCCCTAAAGCTTTTGCATCGATACCCGTTTCTTCCTTTAATTCTCGGTAAGCGGTTTCAAGTGGTGATTCCCCCACATCTATTCCTCCAGTCACCGACTGCCAAAAGGAAGGGTCGTCCGCTCTTTGTAATAACAAAAATTCATTGTGCTCGTTATATATGACCACCAAGACTGAAATGGGTTGACGTAATGTCGACATGCTTCACTTCAAATCAAAAACTGATGGGACGAGTGTATCTAGATGAATAACCGTGGGCAACCAAAAAAATAATGACAAGTTTGCAGTTAGCAAAAAAAAGCAGGCCATACTGGCCTGCATAAAAAACTCCAATAGCAACAAGCTGTGCCAAGGAAATCCCAATAATGCCAACGTCCTAGTCGGCAAGCTCTACTTCTCGGGAGTTCAATTGTGACTTTAGGTACGCCTGAATACGCAGGTAAAAGACGCAGCCCCAAAGGAACGAGACCAATGCTAATGTAATGTTTAGTAGTTGTAAACTAAAAATTGAAAAAAATAGTTTAAACGAACTTTTTTTGCTCAATATTCAACGTTACTTCTTTGGAGCATAGTACCTTGATACCTTTGTAACCATTTGTTATTTATGTCTTTGGTTGCTTTTGTACCCAATGTAGCCAAGTAGATGTTGCAATTTTGTACTCGTTCTGTATGTTAATGAATTGTACAACATGTAATCTAGGAAATTAAAAATGAAATTTACTTCAGCCTTGGTGGCAACCACATTATTAGCGACTAGCGTCGCTGTTAATGCAGCCATTCCATATAAAAACGAGCAGTATCAATTTACTCAGCCAAATGGAGAAGTGATCACCATAACACTCAACGGTAACACATATTTTGCAGAGCAACGTACCCAGCGCGGTGAGCTTGTTATGTATGACAAAGCCCTAAAAGGAATGACATACGCGCGAATATCAGCTGATGGAGAGCAATTAATTTCCTCGGCTAAACTGGTTTCTAACCAAATTCAGCCTGAGGCAAGTATACGGGCTGTGGAGCCTCAGCAGCAAAGGCTATCAGTTGATGCGATTGCTAGAAAAGTAAAAGCGGCGCAACAAGCAATGTTAGGGGACGGTACTGAATTAGATTTAATGCATTCGCATCAATTTAGTCGAAGTGACAGTGTTTCGGTGCTTAATGAAGAAATTAGTGGGCAGGTCAAAGGGTTGACCATTATTATCGATTTCCCTGATGAACGTGGCACGATCACCAAAGCGCAAGTGGAACGCTTTTTAAATGATACGAATTATTCAGAGTTTGGGAATGCTCAGTCAGTTAGGGGTTATTTTTCCTCAGTTTCAGGTGGTAAGTTAGATTATACTAACACCGTGACCACGTATTATACCGCCAAGAAAAACAAAGCCTATTACGCTGATAGTTCATTGAGTTCTACGGTGCGTTCACAGGAGCTAATAAAAGAGGCGTTAAACTGGCTTGAATTTCAGCAAGGTTTTGATTTTAGCTCACTAACTACCAATAGCAGTGGCCAAATACGCGGCTTGAATATCTTTTACGCTGGGAGCTCTGACAGCGCTTGGTCAAAAGGTCTATGGCCACATATGGCGCGCTTAAGTCCTCGCTTTTGCGCCGATGGTGTGTGTACCGATCGCTACCAAATCACTGACATGGGAAACAGTTTAGCCATTGGCACTTTTGTGCATGAGTCTGGTCACCTAATCACAAATTGGCCAGACTTATATGACTACGATGGTAGCTCAGAGGGTTCTGTTGCCAGCTTTGGGGTAATGGGATTTGGTGCCATAGGGGCGTCGAACCGTTTTAAACCGACTCCTCCTGTTGCACATTTTAGGGCAATAGCAGGGTGGGACACTGTTACTGAACTCAACCCCGCAGTGAATGCTAATGCGCCAACAGGTAGGCTGAGTCATGTTTCAGGCTCAAATACTTCCTATAAATGGACGAACCCAAACAATACCGACGAAGCATTTTATATTGAAGCTATCCATCAATCGGGACAAAACTCAGAGCAACTCGATTCCGGCCTAGCGATTTGGCATGTAGATCCTGCAGGTAATAACTCAAACGAGTGGTATCCGTACATTCAGATGGAACATGGAGACGCTAATCGCGACCCTGAAAATGGTCGAAACCGAGGCGACGGCAGTGACTTGTTTGATGTTGCAGGAGAGTTTAGTGCGACATTACCTAATGCGCTTGCTAATAAAGGAACCAATGCGCTGTGGTGGAACGGCAGCGATTCGGGACTTGCCATTATCGATGTTTCTGATCCGGCAGCAGAAATTCAATTTACGGTAGACACAACTACGCCACCACCGCCACTCCCAAATGTGTACACGGGTTACCTGTCAGATAAGCAGCAAGCAATTCAACCAGATGGTAATTGGTTCCAATATGACGGAGGGACTATCGCACTGAGCTTGGAAGGACCTACAAATGCGGATTTTGATTTAAAACTTGAAGCGTGGCAGGGGGGCGCTTGGCAACAAGTTGCAATCTCAGAAACGCCAACATCTCAAGAAACAATCAATTACTCAGCTGGTTCAGGTTATTACCGTATCTTGGTTTACTCATACAGCGGGGCTGGTGATTATCGCTTAACTATTCAAAAATAACTAGATAATACACTCGGTACAAAACTGCGCCACTTGGAAAGTACCTTACATTGCGAAGGTAGCAACTCAAGTGGCGCTCTCTCTTTGCAGTAAAAATGCACAAATCTATGATTTCTCATCTATAATTCATACTTTGTTATCAAAAATGTGGTAATAATGCGGTATATAATACTCGTTGCTATGGAATAGGTTATGAACTTTTTTCGCAGGCCAAATCAAGAAATTGACAATTTAACCGCAGAGCTAAATCGGACAAGAGCGTTACTCTTGGCCATTGACGAGGCCGTGGCAAAGATAGAGTTCACACCCGATGGCCATGTTATTGCTGTTAATAAGCACTTTTTAGCTGTGGTAGGTTACACCGAGTCTGAAGTGATTGGTAAGCATCACCGTATGTTTTGCCATGGAGATTATATTAAATCGCAGGAATATAAGGGCTTTTGGCAAAGTCTTCAGCGTGGCAAAGCACAGTTCGGTAATTTTGAACGCATTGCTAAAAATGGTGATGTAGTGTGGCTAGACGCGACGTATTTTCCTGTAGAAGAAAATGGTATCGTCACCCGTATTGTAAAGATAGCCAATGATATCACCGAAGAAAAGCAGACCATAAAAGCCCAAGAAGCGGTTGCACAAGCGCTCGATAAATCAATGGCAACGATAACCTTCACACCCGATGGGGTTATTTTAGATGCAAATAAGAACTTTACCGATACCATGGGCTATAAACTCAGCGAGATCTAAGGTCAGCATCATCGTATTTTTTGCGATGATAATTTTTATCAAGCACACCCCCACTTTTGGCAAGAGTTGGCGAAAGGGCAGCATAAAAGTGGCCGATTTCATCGCTTAGGTAAACAAGGTCAAGATATTTGGATTGAAGCGACCTACAATCCAATCGTAGATGAACATGGCAAAGTCACCAAAGTGATAAAATTTGCTACTAACATTACTGCGAGGGTACAAAAAGCCCAACGTGTTGCACAAGCTGCAGAAGTTGCGCAGGTGACTTCTGAGCAAACTGAGCAGATCGCCGCGCGAGCAGGTCTTTTATTGCAAGAATCGGTCAGTACTTCTGGCCTTATTTCAAATCAGGTTCAAAGTGCTATGTCGGCCATAGCTCAGCTTAATGAGCAGTCAAAAGGGATATCTGCAATAGTTTCGACCATTAGTGCAATTGCCGAGCAAACCAATTTATTAGCCCTTAATGCCGCGATAGAAGCTGCAAGAGCAGGTGAGCAAGGGAGAGGCTTTGCTGTTGTTGCGGATGAAGTACGTAACCTCGCTGCCCGCACGTCACAGTCTACCAACGAAATCAATGAAGTGGTAAAGCAAAACGAAGTGCTAACCAAAGAAGCTACGGACTTGATGCATACCGTATCTGAAAGCACAGAGCGAGGAGTGGCGCAAATTGACGAGGTCAATCAAGTCATGACAGAAATAAAGCAAGGTGCGGAAAATCTCACAAACACAGTCAAAGGCTTGTCTGAGTAATCAAAAGAT